>CAJMKD010000018.1 GCA_905213905.1 uncultured Sutterella sp.
CTGATGTGTCAGAAGGGCGCTTAAGGCGTGAACAGGTGATTCAGACTTCCTTTGGACAGACGCTTTCATGGGAGTATCTGGCGTATACCAGGAGCCGCCCGGCTGCCAGGACTTCTGCGCAGCCGACGCGCACGGCGGCGCCGTGCACCGCTGCGGGCATTGCGGCGCCCTCTGCGAACGTGCATCATTGTCTGGTTCCGCCGCCCATCCGCGTTTCGACTTTCCGCCATGCGCCGAATCTTCCGTTCCTATCCTTATTTTCTTCCGGCCGATCCTGAGCCGATCGCCGCGCTTTTTGCCGGCGGGCGCCGCCGCACCATCGAAAAAGGCGGCACGCTCAAAGCGGGCGGCGGCGGGCCGCGGGTCTTTTTCCTCGCTTCCGGCGTCTGCGCCTACTATGCGGGGGAAGGCTTCGGGCGGCGGCCCACCATTCTCTCAACGATCCTGCCGGGCCGGATCATGGGCGACATGACGGCGGCGGTCGGCACGCGCTGCAACGTTCATACGGCGGCGCTCGCGCCCTCGGTCGTGATTGAGCTCGATCCGCACGTCTTTCAGTCGGCCATTGCCAACAGCCCGACGCTCGCAGCGTTGCAGCTCAAAAACATTACGGCCAAGGAAGAGTCGCTCATCGAAGGGATGGTTGCGAACTTCACCCGTCCGCCCGAAGAAAGGCTACTCATCTACGCGAAAACGCTTCTCCTCATGACGGGCACGCCGCCCGAGCGCTTTGCTGCCGAAAAGCCGGCGAGCACCGAAAACGCTGGGCCCGACACCGCTCACTTCATTGTTCTCCCGCACATGCCGAGCGCCGAGCGCCTCGGCGAAACGCTCAACCTCAACCGCGTCAGCATTGCCAAGATCATCAGCGGCTGGCAGCATGCCGGCCGCGCTTTTCGCCGCAACCGTGCGCTCTACCTCGATCTGTCGCTCTTTTCGGGCATCGACGACTGGATGACGCCGCAGTCTTAAATAAGTTCGGTCGAGTGCCTGGCCGAGACCGAGAAAGGCACTCCAACAAAAGCACACAACAAAGGCCTCCCGCATCTGCGGGCGGCGCTTCGCCTAAAATGCCTCTTCCGAGGCGCTTCCCGAAAAGGACGCCCAACATAGTCCGACCCATTGTCGAAGTCAGGCACATTGGCGAAGCCAAAGGAAACCGTCATGCCCGCAGCTGCACCGCAGTCAAAGCGTCCCGAGCTCCGAAAACCCCTTCCGAGCAATCCGCCGCTCGGCCTTGTCGTCGAAGGGGGCGGCGTGCGCGCACTCTACGCCGCCGGCGTCCTCGACGTGCTCCACGACCTGAAGCTTCCCGTCTCGGGCGTGATCGGCGTCTCTGCGGGCGCCATTCACGGCGTTTCCTACGTCTCGGGCCAGAAGGAGCGAAGCTTGCGCATTTACATGCGCTTTCTGCGCGATCCGCGGTTCTTCAGCCTCCGCACGCTCCTTCGAACTGGGAACATTGTCGACAACGACTTCTGCTATCGCGAAATTCCGGCGCATCTGGAGAAATTCGACGAAGAAGCCTTCGAGCGCGCGGGCATCGCTTTCTACGCTGTCTCAAGCAACCTTGAGACAGGCGAGGCGGAATACCTCCGAATGAAGCGCTGCACCGAAGAAATCGACGCGCTCATTGCTTCCGCGTCGCTCCCCTATGTTTCGAAGCCCGTCGAATACCGCGGCATGAAGCTTCTTGACGGCGGCTGCACGGACCGCGTGCCGCTCGCCGCCTTTGAAGCCATGGGCTACGAGCGGAACATCGTCGTGATGACCCATCCGCGCGAGCATCGCGTCCGCGACCGCGACGCCGCGCTCGCCCCGCTCTTCTACAGACGCTATCCCAAATTCGTCGCCGCTTTCCAAGGAAGCGCCGACCGCTACGAAGCGACGCAGCAGCTCGTTGAAAAGCGCGAGGCCGAGGGCCGCGTCTTCACGATTCGCCCCGCCGCGCCCATTCCGGTCGGCCGCCTGACGCATGATCCGGTCGAAGCCAAGAGGGCCTATGACCTTGGGCGCGCAGATGCGCTGAGCCGCTCGGGAGCGCTTTTGCGCTGGGTGCAGAGAGCAAACTAAAACCAAGGCCGCCGTGCGCTTGTGCTTTTTAGATTCTTTATTAGCGTTCGCTGAGCGAACGTTCTTATAGGGAACGTTCGCAACGAGAACGTTCTTCGATAGAATGCAGTCATCAGGATGAATTTTGGGCGCTTGAGCCATTTGCAGCCAAGCGTCCCATGTATTGCCTAAAAAACTTCTGCCAGTACTTTGTTCCATGGAGGCGAGCGGATGAAGCGATATTACGATCGGGAAGAAGAGCTGCGTGTTCTCGCCGAAGAAAGCCGGCTCGTCGCCAAAAACAAAAAGTCACGCCTCGCTGTCATTACCGGCCGGCGAAGAGTCGGCAAAACGGAGCTGCTTTTGCATGCAGCCAAAGAGATGCCGGGGACTTTTATCTATCTCTTCAGCACCAGAACGCAAAAGGAAACGCTCATCGAAGATTGGGCAAAGACGAGCTGCGACGCTTTGGGCATTGCATTCCCGCCAAAATTCGACCGATTGTCCAAATTAATCGAGTATCTCCTTTTCCTAGCAAAAGATTGTCAAATCAACGTTGCGATTGACGAATGCCAGGATATTTCCTACATCGAACCGTCATTTTGGTCTGAAGTGCAGAAATGCTGGGATCTTCAGCGCAAGGATTCTCAGTTATTCCTGATGATGAGCGGCTCCATCGCTTCGGCGATGAGAAATATTTTCCAAGACTACAGCGAGCCGCTTTACGGCAGATTGGACCGCTTCATTCAGGTCCGGCCTTTCGGCGCAAAAGTCCTCTGTGAAATTCTCGATGATTACTCGCCCTCTTTTGATCCGGACGACCTCTTGGCCCTTTACACGCTGACGGGCGGCGTGGCCTGGTTTGTGGAAGATCTGATGGAACGGGGCGCCTTCCGCCTCGAGGATATGGCGGACGTTGCCTTTTCCTCCGGCTCGAAATTCATGATGGATGGCGAAATCCTTTTGGCAAACGAATTTCGGGCGGATGCCAATCTCAACCGCGGCATATTGCAGGCTATTGCAGAAGGCGTTACCAAAAGAGAAGAATTGCAAAACCGATTCAGCTCCATCCAAATCGCCGGTGCACTGTCCAGGCTTGAAAATCAGTATGAAATGATTGCAAAGAATGCACCCGTGCTGGAGCACAACTATCGGAAATCCCGCTACAAGATGCGTGACCGATACCTGATGTTCTGGTTCACTTTCGTTCAAAGCAACCGGCGGCTGATTGAATGCAATGACTTTGCCGCAGCAAAGCGGATTTTTCTCTCGAATTACGAAACCTTCTCTGGCCGAGCATTGGAACAGTATTTCACGGAAAAATTCCGTGCTGAAGGAAGCTTCATCACGCTCGGCGGCTGGTGGGATAGAAAAGGCGGAAACGAAATAGACCTCATCGCCGAAGATGAGCGCTCGGTATTCATTTTCGAAATCAAACGAAACCGAAGCAAGATCAACTTGAAAGAACTTGAGCAGAAGTCTGAGGCTTTTCTCACGCAGCATCCGAAATTGCGAGAGAAAGCCGTTCATCTCGGCGGGCTCTCGCTGATGGACATGAAGACGGATGTCAGGGCGCTGCTTGCGGCACGCCAAAATGACTGACCAAAAGCGCTTCGGGCCGAGGGCCGCCATTGCCTAGGCGAACGCCTTTCGGCTCGAGAAGCTCGCTGCTTCGTTTTGCTCAGCAACCGCAGCCGCTTCACGCGCCTGGGCCGCCATCGCGCAAGCCGCCTTCGAGCGCTCCGCGAAGATAATCGTAGATATCCGAGCGCACCGGCGTTTCGAGACGGAATTTCACCTCAAACGCATGGACGACGCCCGACCGATCGGCGGGCGACGGTATCGAAACGGGAATCGGCTCCCCTTGCGCTTCGATTTCGCCCAGAAAATAGAACGCCTTGGCTTCGTTGTCGTCTTTGCTTCTGCGCACAAATAGGAAAATCCGGTTCTCCGCATTCGCAGGACCGCGCTTGAAGAAACGGTCTGCATCCACGCTCGTGACGCTGCGACTCGATTTCGAGCACGCCATCAAAACCGCATTGGAGAGGAAGCGGTCGGCATACTGGATGGCATCCACTTTTTTCTCGTAGTTGATGAAGACGGGCAGCGTCTTCGTGGCGCTGTCGTACGCGTCCCCGCCGATCAGCTGGGCGTTGACGTTGCACGGCCAATTGAGCAGGCGGCAGACCTCCTCATACGTGTACTTTTCATAAAGGCAAAACGCCGTATCCCGATACTCGCGTCCACATCGGCGCTCTTCAAATAGCCGCCGCATAAGCGCCAGGAATTCTCTGCATGCCGCGGCGAAATCTGGCTGCGTTTGAAGCAAAGTCTGCCAATCGGCCGCCTTTCGCCAGTCCCCAGCATCATTGGGCTCGAGGAACACGGCACACTTGAAGTTCGGAAGGCCGGCGTCTCGCTTCTGCGTGAATGCATTCGTCAGGACTCGGATTGCGCAAGCCCATTCGGCTTCTGGTATCGGACGGCGGCGAGCGAGCGACGCATAACGTGCTTTGGCTGCACTGAGCACCGAGGGACAGCTCGCCATCGCCGCCTCGAGAAGCAGTATCTCAGCTTCGCGCAGGCCGCTGCCGATGCGCGCAAGTCCGGCAAGTCTGTCAAAGACGCCTTCGCCCGAGAGCTTCAGCGCCGCATCCGGAAAGTGTTTAGCGACAAACGATTCATAGGAAGCACAGCCTTTTGGCCGAAGATACTTCACCGGATCAATCGACGCATGGTCGAGAAAGTCCGTCAGCTGCGGTCGGCGGCCGATCTTGCGCCGCAGCATTTCAAAGTGTGTTTTCAAAAGCCGGATGCTGTTTGTCTTCGCCGTCTCGATCGACCTGAAGATTCGCTCGCGCGAAATTTCATCAAAATGGATTGTCGAGGCGCCGGGCATCACGCGGTTTTCCAAAAGCAGCCCGCGTCGAATGTCGTCTTTGTTGTAGGTTCGATTGCCCGTGAGCGCAATTGGAATCAAATAATTGTTTTCGTATGCGCCGATAAAGTCGAGAATGACGACAAAGTCCTTCTCTCGTGCCTTCCTGAGACCCCGGCCGAGCTGCTGAATGAAGACAACGGCGCTCTGCGTCTCGCGCAGGAAGATCACTTGGTTGACTTCGGGAATGTCAACGCCTTCATTGAAAATATCGACGGTGATGAGATAGTCGAGCTTGCCGCTCCCTGAGTCCGCTTCTTTCGACGGCGCCGCCCTGCCGGCGGCGCTAGGCTCTTCGTCCACGCCCAGCGCGTCTTCGGTTTCGTCCATCACCAGCCGTGCAATGGCTGCCTCACGCGCGTCGATTGTTTCCTTTCCGGAGAGCGCCTTTGTGCGAAGTCCTCGCGCGTTGAGCGCACTTTCGAGCCGGGAGGCTTCTTGAAGGTCTTTGGCAAAAATGAGGCCCTTGACGCAGCTGCCGCTGTAGCCGTAATAGTCGGCATTATCGATGAGGGCGTCGACACGCGCTTCAAAGGGCAGATCGACTGCCTCTGCGATCCCGAAGTAATGGAACGGGCACAGGAGGTCTTCGCGCAAAGCCTCCTCAAGCCGGATTTCGCAGGCAATGTTGTGGTCGAAAAGGGCATAGACGTCAAAGCCGTCCATGCGGTCGGGGCTTGCCGTCATGCCGAGCCAGAACTAGGGCTCGAGCGCCGACATGATGCGCTGGTAGCTCTCGGCACCAGCGCGGTGGCTCTCGTCAATGATCACCCAGTCGAAGTTCGCTTTTTTCGCTTCCCGAAGCATGTCGGGCCGCGAGAGCGTCTGCATGGTCGTGAAGACGGCGCTTGGGCCGAAATCCTTCTGCGGCGTCGTGCCGGAAACAACGCCGTACGCATAAGCGCCGCCCAAAACGCGGCGAAAGCTCTTCATCGCCTGCCGCGCAATCTGTTCGCGGTGCACCACAAAGAGAAACCGCTTCGGCTTTGCTGCCTCAACTGCAAAGGCGGCAGCATAGGTTTTTCCGGTCCCGGTCGCTGAAATAAGAAGCGCCCGCTTTTCGCCATTGCCAATCAATTGCAGGATGTTGCGAATAAAGCGCCGCTGCATCCGATTGGGCGAAAGGCGTTCGGCCTGGCGCACGGCATCCTTGCCGAGCACTTCATGAAGAATCGGCCGGCGCCGCTTATATGCAGCCTCGTATGCTGGGAGTGCACTCGCAAGCGGCTTTGACTCTCTCGCGTTCCAGAGCGCATTGAAATTTGCCAGGGCGCTCTTTGCAATCTCGCCATTTCCTGCTGCAGCGAGCTTGACGTTCCATTCGCGGTTGACGGTGAGTGCGCCGCTCGTGAGATTGGAACTGCCGAGAAGCAGGTTGTGAATGCCGTTTCCATGCTGAAAGAAATAGCCTTTCGTGTGAAAGCCCGCATGAGCCTCGCTTGTCCGAAAGAGGCGCACCTCAAGATTCCCGAGGCTCCCGAGCTTTTTGAGAGCGGCCGGATCCGTGAAGCCAAGATAATCCGTCGTGAGGATCCGGCCCGTGACGCCTCGCTTTTTCGCCTCTCGCAGAACCTGCAGCAGCGGCGTAATGCCCGAGAGCGAAATGAACGCAACACTGATCGAAAAGTGCTTGCAGTCCCTGAGCTCGTCCTCAAGCGCGCATAAGAACTTCTCGCCTTCTTCGGGCACGTTTCGCAGAAACACCGGCCGCTCTTTGAGAGAGGAATCCGCTTGACTGTCAATAAAGGCAGTCGTGAGCGAGGATTCCAGCGTTTTCAGTGTCTCATCCGCGATAAGTTGAGGTTCCATGATGCGGCAGGCGGGAGGAAGAAGTGTTGAAGGCATATGCGGTCTTCCAGGCAGCCTAACACAGGCAAGAATGACCACGCGCCTTTCTCTGCTTTCTCTGCTTTCTCTGCCTTGCCCGTCTTTCCCCGTCTCTGCCCGCCCCGCATGACAAAGGCCGCCCGAAACCCGGACGGCCTTTGCCGTTTGAGCGCTGCCGCGTCCTGGCCTGCCGCCCTCCAGGAAGGCGCAGGCCGGACGCTTTGCGTCAAAGACGCTTACTTGAGCGTCTTGATGTAGTCGGCAGCCGAGTCGACCGCGATGCGGCCGGAGTTGACGGCGAAGCCCACGGTGGAGCCCGCCATCAGCAGGTCGTAGCTGTCGCCATACATGCCGCCCACGTCGTTGCCGGCAGCGAAGAGGCCCGGAATCGGCTCTTCATCGGGCGTGACGACTTCAAAGCGTTCGTTCGCCTTGATGCCGCCCAGCGTGCCGAGGGTGCTCGCAACGGACTTGATCGCATAGAAGGGCCCCGTCTTCACTTCGCGCAGATACTTGGGATTCTTCGCGAATTCCGCGTCGTGGCGGACGGCGCAGTAGCTGTTGTAGTCCGCAACGGTCTTTTCGAGCTTCTTCGGATCCATGCCGGTCGCCTTGGCAAGGCCTTCGAGCGTATCTGCCTTGAAGGCCCAGCCGGCCTTGGCGGCGTCCGCCCATTCCTTTTCGAAGTTCGCAAGCTTCGTGCCCACGGGCACCATCACGCCGACGCCGAGGTCGATGCCTTCGTTCTTTTCCATGTGGTCGAGCGTGGCCTGGTCGTAAACCACGTACATCGTGCCGCCGATGCGTTCAAGCGCATTGCCGGCAAACGGCCACTCGAGCATGATCTCTTCGTTGCAGAAGCGCTCGCCCTTGGGCGTGAGCCAGAGGTGCGGCTGCTTGGCGGTGGCGCTCACATGATTGGTCGTGCCGACGCCGCGGGGGCCCGGACGATAGGAAGCCTGCACTTCCGTGCCTTCCTGGCCGGCGCCCACAGCCCAGGCCATGCGGATGCCGTCGCCCGTCTTGCCGGTCTGCGCAAGGCCGTCGGCATTCGGGAAGCGCAGATACTTTTCGCGCATTTCCTTGTTGGCGAAGAAGCCGCCCGTGGCGATGATCGTCGCCTTCGAGCGAATCGTGATCTTGTCGCCCGCCTTGTTCGTCGCTTCAACGCCGACGATGCGGCCGTTTTCTTCAATGAGCTTCTCGCCCCAGGTTTCCGTGAGGAGCTTCTGGCCGGCTTCCTTGTACTTCTTCTGGAAGAGGTTGATCCAGCCCGCACCGCGGCCTTCATAGATGTGCCAGGTGTAGAGGCCGTTCGGATAGTTCGAGAAGAGCTTTTCGAACTTCACGCCGTTCTTCTGCATCCAGTCGATCGTGTCGGCGGAGCGCTCGACGAAAGCGCGCACCATGCGGGCGTTGCCGCGCCAGTGGCCGTAGTTCATGATCTTCATGAACGCTTCGTCCTTCGTGAGGCCGTAGTTCCAGTCCTTCTGCATCTTGGACTCGACAGCGAAGATGCCTTCGCTGAACTGGCCCGTGCCGCCGGGGAAGGCCTGCTTTTCGAGCGTGATGACGTTGAAGCCCTTTTCGGCTGCCGCCCACGCTGCCGCCGTGCCGGAGGCGCCTGCGCCGATCACGACGATGTCGGTCGTGAGCGTCTGGTCCGCGCCGAAGGCGGGCGTCATCACAATCGCCGCAGCGGCAGCCGCCGCCGTCATGACAAATCGCGTCTTCATCTTGTGGTTCTCCTTGGCTGAGCGCGCCGCGCACCGTCATTCCTTGCGTCCGGACGGAGCGCCGTTCGCATGCGTGCATCGGCTGCGCTTCTCATTTTTTTGATGTATTCGGGCCGCGTCCGAAGAGGCGCTGCGCCGGATGCGCTTTCGAAAGCAGGCGAGCCGCGAAGCCGCAGCACGCTGCTCCGAAGCAGCGCGGCCAACGTTAATGGGCGCCGGCCGCCACCGTCTGTAGCCCCGGCTACATTTGGGGGGAATCACTAATCAGCCAAGGCTGCGGAAAGCGGAACCGCACTGCGCCTTGCGGGCGCAAAAAAGCCGCTTCGGTGCTGCTCTGAGGCAGGACACGGGAAGCGGCTCTTTCTGCGCTCAAGGCGCAGCTAACGGACGCGGTCAGGAAAACCGCTCCTTGCGCTTACTCGTCGAGGCTCGAGATCGGCGTGAAGGTGCCGTCCGGATTCGGACGGAAGACATAATGCTCCTTGAGGAAGATGATGTCCTTGCGGTGCACGGCGCCGAGCTCAGCCAAAATCGCTGCGCGGGCGACGATTTCGGCGCCGGCGGACTTCGCGAGGCTTTCAATGGCGGCGAGCGACTCGCCCGTGGCGATCACGTCGTCGATCAGCGCGACGCGCTTGCCGCGGATCTTCTCGGCGTCGCAGCCGTCGAGCCAGAGCGTCTGCTCCTTCTGCGTCGTGACGGAATGCACCGTGTGCGAAACCGGGTTCACCATGTAGGGCTTGCGGCTCTTGCGCGCCGTGATGAATTCCTTCATGCCCATGAGGCGGCTCATTTCGTAGGTGAGGCAGATGCCCTTGGCTTCGGCCGTCATGAGGTAGTCGACTTCGGGAAGACGCTTCACGAGCTCAGGGGCCACAGCCTGAACAAGCTCCGTATCGGAGAGGCAGACGAAGCTCGCGAGGGCGAGCTTGTCGGCAATTTGAACAAAGGGGAGCTTGCGCTTCAAGCCGCAGATTTCGAAATCGAAGTACTTCACTTTGAATTCTTCCTGAAGGGAAATAAGAGGGTCTTCGGGCGGGGATGCCGCGAAGGCCCCTATGATACGAGCCTCGCGCGCCGCGCGCGAGCGCAGAAGGCCGATATCGCCCTTTTTTCAGCCGATTTCGAGCTGATTTCAGCCGCGAGCCGCATCTTTTTCTACAAAAGCGTCCCCGCCGGCATTGCTTTCGCCAGACGCGGCGTATATTCAGATACGCATGCGTCCGGCCGCCCTGCTCACCCCGAAGCCGCATTGGCGAAGAAGAACGGCACCCGGTCCGGCGCCCTAGGAACCAAGGAGAAAAACGATGCCGATCGACATTGAGAAGCTTCAGACCGCAACGAAGCTCGTGCACGCGGGCCGTCACGACAACCCGGACTGGATTTACGTCAATCCGCCGGTGATCCGCGCCTCAACGGTGCTGCACGACTCGGTGGCGGACATGCTTCATCGCGGCGAATCCGAAGCCCTGATGCGCCCGGACCGGCCGGGCTACGCCACGCACGGCACCGAAACGCACAAAGCCTTCTATCACGCGCTCATGGCGCTCGAAGGCCCGAACGCCGCCGGCGCCTGGGCTTTCTCGACGGGGCTCGGCGCCTGCACGACGCCCCTCATGGCATTCCTCAAGGCGGGCGACCACGCCCTCTTCGTCGACTCGATCTACGGCCCGACCCGTGAATTCGCCGAAGAGATCCTGCGCCGCTTCGGCGTCGAGGTGGAATTCTTCCCGCCCGACATCGGCGGGCGGATCAGCGAGCTCTTTCGCCCCAACACGACGCTCGTCATGATGGAATCCCCGGGCACGCACTCGTTCGAACTCATGGACGTGCCGGCCGTAGCCAAGGCCTGCCGCGAGCGCGGCATCTGGAGCGCGATCGACAACACCTGGGCGACGCCCCTCTACTTCAAGCCCCTGGATGTCGGCGTCGACATGGTGATTCATGCGGCGACGAAGTACATTGCCGGCCACTCCGACCTCACGATGGGCGTCGTCATCTGCAACAAGCGCGCCTGGCCCAAGGTCTACCGCACGGTGACGCAATTCGGCGAATCCGCTTCGCCCGACGACATCTACCTCGCCTTCCGCGGCCTTCACACGATGAAGGTTCGCGTTGAAGCGGCGGCTCGCAACACGCGCGCCGTGATCGACTGGCTTCTCACGCGCCCCGAAGTCGAGCGCGTGCTCTATCCTGCGCTCGAGTCGGATCCTTCCTACCCCATCTGGAAGCGCGACTACACAGGCGCCACAAGCCTCTTTGCCGTGCGCTTCAAGCCCGAATACGAAGGAAAGCTCGACCCCTTCGTCGATGCGCTCGAGCTTTTCGGCCGCGGCTACTCCTGGGGCGGCTACGAAAGCCTGCTGATTGAAAGCTACGGCAAGCGCGACATTGAAAACGTGCCTTTCGGCCGCATGGTACGCATTGCGATCGGCCTTGAGGATCCGGCGGATCTCATCGCCGACCTAGAGCGCGGCTTCAAGGCGCTCGCCCGCTGAGAATTCCGAACGCTGAAAAAGAGAAAAGCCTCCGCAGTGCGATCACGCTGCGGAGGCTTTGAAATCGGCTCTGGTGCGCCCTGCAGGGCTTGAACCTGCGACCAAGCGATTATGAGTCGCCTGCTCTAACCAACTGAGCTAAGGGCGCGCCGAGGGGTGAATTGTACAGAAAGCGGCGCGGTTCGGGGGCGATTTTCGATCGAAAACGAAAAAAATTTTCAATCGAAGGCCTCGCAGCGAATGCCAAGTCGTCTGCGAGGCCTTGTCTGCCGGGGCTTCTGAAGCCGGCGTCCCTTGGGATCAGCCGCCCGCGATCTTCGTAGAAAGATCGATGAGGCCGTGCCCGAGGAAGTGGCTGCAGAGCACGCCGATGATGATCGCGATGATGTTGAGCCAGAAGCCCGCACGGACCATTTCGCCGATCTTCAAGCGTCCCGTGCCGAAGACGATGGCGTTCGGAGGCGTGCCGACAGGCATCATGAAGGCGGCGGAGGCAGCGAAGACCATCGCAAAGAGCGGCGCCTCGGGGTCGATGCGCAGGCTTTCGGCCGCTGCGGCGATCACGGGCATCATCGTTGCCGTGAGCGCGGTGTTCGACGTCACTTCAGAAGCGAAGGTGATGAGAGTCGAAATGCCGAACATCATGGCGAGCTCGCTCGCGCCGGCAAAGACATTGGCCTGCGAGCCGATGAAGTCGGCGAGCCCCGTCTTCTGAATGGCGTCGGCCATCGCAAGGCCGCCGCCGAAGAGAAGGAGCACGTCCCAGGCGACGACGTCCTTGGCGGAATTCCAGTCGAGCGCATGGATGCCGCGCTTGGCGTCGATCGGAATCATGAAGAGCACGAGCCCGGCCGTCATCGCGATCGCTTCGTCCGAGAAGGTCTTGAAGGGCATCACGCCGCCCACTTCAATCGCGCGGATGAGAGGGCCGCCCATCCAGAAGACCGCCGCAAAGAGGAAGACGATGAGCACGGCGCGCTCGCCCTTCGACATGGGGCCGAGCTTTTCGAGCTCGGACTTCACCCAGTCGCGCCCGCCGGGGATGCCCGGGAGGTTGATGCGGAAAAGGACGCGCGTCAGAAGGAAGTACGTGGCGGGCAGAAGGAGGAGCGTCATCGGCAGCGCCACCTTCATCCAGCTCAGGAACGAAACCGACGAGCCGTAGGTGTCTTCGACAAAGCGCGCGAAGAGGCCGTTGGGGGGCGAGCCCACGAGCGTGGCGAGGCCGCCGATCGAAGCTGCGTACGCAATGGAAAGAAGAACGCAGACTTCAAAGTTGTGCGTGTCCTTTTCCAAGGTGTGCGCCGGCTGCGCGGCACGAACGACGCCCATGACGGCAATGGCGATCGGCACCATCATCGCGGCCGTGGCGGTGTTGGACACCCAGGCCGAAATCAGCGCCGTCGAAACCATGAGGCCGAGCACCATGCGGTTGGGCTTCGTGCCGAAGAGCGAAATCGTGAGGAGCGCAATGCGCCGGTCGAGGTGCCAGCGGTGCACGCCCGCGGCAATGAGGAAGCCGCCCAGGAAGAGGAAGATCGTCCCGGAAGCGTAGTGCTTCATGGTGTTGCCGGGCGAGGCGACTTCAAGAAGCGGAAAGAGCACGATCGGCAGCATTGCCGTCACGGCGATCGGGAGCGCTTCGGTGAACCACCAGAACGCCATCAGCGTCGTCACGGCCGCGCAGGCGCGCGCCGCGTTCGTAAAGGGGACTTCCGCGCCCGAGACGTTCACGAAGGCGTCAGGCAGAAGAAAGTACACCGCGAGCGCAAGCAGCGGTCCGACAATGAAGGCCCAGACTTTCGACGCATTGGGTACGGCATCGATTTCGAGCGTGGATTTGTGGAGGGGCATAAGGTCTCTCCTTTTGAAGAATGTCAAAGAGAGGGATCTCTCTTTACGTTTCTTTGAAGAGTACATGAAAACGCGTCCGCCATGCGGGCGAAAACACGTGAAAACATCTCCTAATAAACGAGATAAGCCGAATTACCGAGTACTTGAGGAGAAGATGCGCGCAGAAAGCGTCAGTTCAGGACTGCGCCAGGCGCTTCAGGCGCCCCGCTCGCGGGGGCTCGCATCACCCAGGGCGCCAGCCGCGAGCCCGGGCGCGCAGGGCGCGAATGCCAGGGAAGTCCGGCCAACCCCCAAAGGCGCCCTTTCGCTTGCAAGTCCCCGCGTAATAAAAAGACCAATTCTCACGCGGCCGAGGCGCATTTAAAATTGTTTTCAGAAACTGAATACGCGCTCTGCCGCAGGCCTTTTCCTCGGATTTCCGGGATCTTTTCCCTGGAAAGAAAGACCAGCGGACGGCGTGCGCCGAAAAAAGAAAAACTTCACCCGCGGCTTGCGCGCACCTCGCGCGAGGCGCACGGGGGCTCTGCATGATCAGCACCGTATTCCTTTCGGAAATCGCCGACGCGATCGGCATGGTGGGTTTTGCCGTGGCAGGACTCTTTGCCGTTCGCGGCCGCAAGGTCGACCCGGTAGGCGTCTTCTTCGCGGTCTTTGTCACCGCCTTCGGCGGCGGGATCGTGCGCGATCTGCTCCTGGACTTCCGGCCCTTCTATTGGACGACGCACACGCACTGGATCTGGTTCTGCCTGGCGATCACCATTCTGAAGCCCTACATCGTGCGGCTCCTCTCGGGGAAGTTCGAAAGCTTCATCGTGCAGCTCGCCGACGCGGTTGGTCTGAGCTTCTTTGCCGTTTCGAGCTGCTCGCGCGCGCTCGAAGCAGGCGCCGCGCCGATCGTCGCCGTGCTGATCGGCGTTGCAACGGGCGTCTTCGGCGGGATGCTGCGCGACGTCTTCACGGGGAAGGTGCCGGCGGTCGTCTCCGACACGAATCCCTACGCGAGCCTTGCCTTTGCGGGCTCGTGGGTCTTCTACATCATGACGCGCTGGCTCGACATGCCCGTGTCGATCTCGGGCGTCGTCTGCGTCCTCGGCATCATCATCGTGCGCATGGCCTGCTACTTGGGGCTGCCGCTTCGGATCCGGTACAAGAAGTCCGATGAATGACGCCGGCCGAACAAGGCGCCGCCATTGAACGAAAGCGCCGCAGGCGATGCAAATCTCGCCTGCGGCGCATCATTGGCTGCTATTGCCAGCCGCTACTCAGGGCGCAAGCCCCATGCGCTGCATCAGTCGCGGCGGTCGCGCCGGTCGTCACGGCGGTCATTCCTGCGGTCGTCCCGCTTGTCGCTGCGCTTGTCATCCCGGCGGTTGTCTCGCTTGTCGCCGCGCTTCTCATCGCGCTTCTCGCTGCGGCGGTCGTCCTTCTTCGCGGACTTGCGCCCGCGCTGCGAACGCCAGTCGCGGCCGGATTTCTCTTCGTTGTAGCGCCAGCGAAGCTCCTTCTGCCACTCGTCGCGCGTGTAGCGCTTGCCGTCCTCGCGGTCGTAGTAGTACTTGCCGTCCCAGCGGCCTTCATTGCGGTTCTTCTCGAACCATTCGCGCTCCTTCTTGTCCTTGATGCCCTGAAGGATGCCGCCGAAAATGCTGCTGTCGTCGGCAGCCTGGCTCACGGCAGGAAAGATCGCGGCAGCAGCCGCAGCGGCAATGAACGCTCTTCTGTTCAACACGGAAACCTCCTTTCTTCGCACAAGCGAAGCGAATCTCGGTCGCCCGGGGAACGCGGGAATGAGCCGCAATGCCCTTCTCGCCCGGGCGCATCCCTTGAGATCATCATATGACGCGCGTTTTCAGGCCGAAAGAGAACAAATGCGCTATTTTCCGAAATTTGCCGATCTTTGCAGTTCTTTGCGCTTGGCGCCCGCTTGGCGGGCGGATGCCGGGAGCCCCTGCGGCATCATCCTCGCAAATCCCGCCGCCCGAGGCCCCAAAAAGTGCGGCGCCTGTGATAGCTTTTTCCTCGCACTTGAAATCTGGCGCCGCCCGTGCGCTTCGCGCACGGGCCGCGGCGCACCCGGACCCTCAAAAGAAATTCCAGAAGGAGTTGTTCCGATGTCCTTTGCGAGCATTATGAAGCCCAAATCCGTTGCCGTCGTCGGCGCATCCACGCGCGCGCACACGATCGGCTCGGACCTGATGAAGCGTCTCGTCGAATACGGCTTCACGGGCGCGATTTATCCCGTCAACCCCAAGGGCGGCGAAATGCTCGGCCTCAAGGTGACGCCGACCGTTGGCGATCTTCACGACGGGATCGACCTTGCCGTCATCATCGTCAACGCGCAGCGCGTTCTCGAGACGGTCGACGCCTGCGCCCGCCGCGGCATCAAGGGCCTCGTCGTCATCTCCGCGGGCTTCAAGGAAACGGGCGCGGAAGGCCGCGCCCTCGAGGAAGCGCTCCTTGAGCGCGTGCGCCGCTACGGCATGCGCATGGTCGGCCCGAACTGCCTCGGCGTCGTCAACACGCACCCCGACTACCGGCTCGACGCATGCTTTGCGGAAAGCCTCCCAGAGCGCGGCGACATCGGCTTCGTTTCGCAGTCGGGCGCGCTCGGCGGCGGCATTCTCAACATTCTGAAGGACCTCAACCTCGGCTTCGCGCTGTTTGTCTCGATCGGCTACCATGCCGACGTCAACGCCGAAACGGCGCTTGAAAACTGGGAAGACGACGAGGACGTGAAGCAGATTCTGCTTTACATGGAATCGATCGCGAATCCGGCGAACTTCCGCCGGCTCGCCTCGCGCATCTCGAAGAAGAAGCCGATTCTCGCCCTCAAGGCCGGGCGCAGCGCCGCGGGCGCGAGCGCCGCGAGCTCGCACACCGGGTCGCTCGCGGGCGCAGCCCGCGCGGCCGCCGCGCTTCTGAAGCAGTCGGGCGTCATCCGCGAGCTCGGGCTTCGCGAGCTCTTCTCGACGGCGAAGGTCTTCGCCAACTGCCCGATTCCGAAGGGCGACCGCGTCGCGATCGTCACCAATTCGGGCGGCCCCGGCATCATGGCAACCGACGCCGTCTGCGCGCACGGGATGCGCATCGCCGAGCTCTCCGAAGAAACGAAGGCGAAGCTTCGCAGCTTCCTGCCGGCTGCCGCTTCCGTCAAGAACCCCGTCGACATGATCGCCTCCGCGCCGCTCGAGCACTATCGGCAGACCGTTGAAACGGTGCTCGCGGATCCGGGGGTCGACATGGTGATGGTGATTTACCTCCCCTTCCTCGGGCTTGCCGACACGGACGTCGCCGACGCGCTCATGGCGATCAAGGCCGCGCACCCCGAGAAGCCCATGGTCGGCGTCTTCATGACGACGAACCGCTTCTTTGCCGAGCTTGCCGAGAAGAAAGTCACGGTGCCCTTCTACATGTACGCCGAAGAGGCGGTCGACGCGCTCTCGCGCCTTGACATGCAGCGCCGCTGGATCGAGCGCCCCGAAGGAAAGCTTCCCGCCTTTGCGGTCGATCGCGAGCGCGCCGCCGCGATCTTCCGCACGGCGGCCGGCGAAGGCCGCAAAGAGCTCACGACGCGCGAATCGCTCGAGGTGCTCGACGCCTACGGCGTTCGCATCTGCCGCAGCGGCATGGCGAAGACGGTCGACGAGGCGGTTGAAATCGCCGAGCGCATCGGCTTCCCGGTCGTCATGAAGATGACCTCGAAGACCACCTCCCACAAGACCGACGTGGGCGGCGTGCGCGTCGGCATCCGCTCGGCCGAGGCGCTTCGCCGCGAATATGCGGACCTCGTTGCGAAGCTCGAAGAAAAGGGGCTTCTCGACGGGCTCGAAGGCGTTCTCATTCAGGAAATGGTCGAAGGCAAGCGCGAAATGGTCTGCGGCATCGCCACCGACCCGCAGTACGGCCCGATGGTGATGTTCGGCTTGGGCGGCGTCTTCGTTGAAGTGCTCAAGGACGTCGTCTTCCGCCTTGCGCCCTTGACCGACGTCGACGCCGAAGAAATGGTGAAGAGCGTCAAGGCCTACAAGCTTCTCGAAGGCGCCCGCGGCACGACGCCCGCGCAAATCCCGCTCGTCGAGGAGACGCTCCTTCGCATCTCGCAGCTTGTGGCGGACTTCCCCGCCGTGAAGGAGCTCGACATCAATCCGCTCATGATTTCGGAAAAGACGGGCGAACCGATCGCAGTCGACGGCCGCATCGAAATTGATGCGGCGAAGCTCGGCTGATTCCGGAAAAGCTCGACCAAGCGCGCGCATTCGCGCCCTGCGCCCCCTTCGGGCGCCGGGCGCGGCTCTCCGCAGGTCCTTCCCGCCATGTTTGATCCTGAACGCTTTCAGCTTTACGATGCCCGCCGCACGCTGATGCTCGCCGTCGCGCCGCTATCGCGCGAAGAGGCGCTCTCGACGCTTCCGGGCGAATTCGTCGTCGCCGACCGGCTCCTCGCCAAGCGCCTTGGCATTGAGCCCGTGCCCGAAGACGTGATGGCCGCACGCGCGGCCGAATTTGCCGCGCTTCCCGAAGACCGCATCCTGCGCCTCTGGGTGAATCCGGTTCTCAACGCCGACGGCTGCGACGTCTTCGTTTCGCCGCCGGATGCGCTCCCCGATGTCGGGGGCGCCCCGGATTGGGGGCTCGCGAGCGCGGGCTTTCTCCTGGCCGACATCGAGGCGCTTTCCGAATGGATCCGCACCACCTACGGCGTGGAAACGCCCGAAGAAATCCGGGAGTCCCTCTCGCGCTTCCTTTCGCGCGACCTCGAACGGATGGTGCGCGCCGTTGAGCTCGTCGACCTGGCGGCGGACGCCGTTCTCATGAAGTGGCCCGTTCTTCACGAGAATCCCCTTCGCGCCATCCGCGCCGCTACGGAAAGCTATCCGGAAGTGCGCTACGAGGAGGCCGACTTCGAATTTCGGCTTCGGCAGGACGCTGCAGAGTGAAGGGAGCGGACGCCATCAGAAAAAATCCCGCGATCGGCTCCTTTTGCCGAAGCGGGATTTTTTTTCGCCTTGCGGGCGGCGGACGCAGGCGTGAAAGCCCGTCCGCCCAAGCCCCTTTCAAGGATCAGCTGCGCGCTTTCAGAATGGCAGCAATCGACTTCGCGACGTGCGTGACGTTGCGGTGGTTGAGGCCGGCAACGCAGATGCGGCCGTTGCGCACGCCGTAGACGGCGAATTCTTCACGCAGGCGGTCCATTTCTTCCGGCGAAAGGCCCGTGAAGGAGAACATGCCCTTCTGCTTCGTCGCAAAGGAGAGGTCGGCGCCTTCGGCGCTCCCGGCTTCCGCCAGCGCGCGGCGCATTTCGCAGATGCGGTCGTGCATTTCGACGACGTCCTTCTTCCAGGCCTTGAGGAGCTCGGCGTCGGCGAGCACTTCAGCGACGACGTTCGCGCCGTGGGCAGGCGGGTTGGAGTATTCGGCACGCACGAGCGCCTTGAGGATCGTCGTTGCCGTGTCGGCTTCCTTCTTGTCGGCGCAGACGACGTGGAGCGCACCCACGCGTTCGCCGTAGAGCGCAAAGTTCTTCGAGCAGGACGTGGCGGCGAGGAAGTGAATGCCGCTGTCGGCGAAAAGGCGGATGGCGTAGGCATCCTCTTCGAGCCCGTCGCCGAAGCCCTGATAGGCCATGTCGAGCATCGGGAGGAGTCCGCGCGCCTTCACGATTTCGAGCACGCGGCGCCACTCTTCATGCGTGAGGTCGAGCCCCGTCGGATTGTGGCAGCAGGCGTGCATGAGCACGAGCGTGCCCTCGTCGAGCTTTTCAAGCGCCGCGGTCATGGCTTCGAAGTCGATGCCGTCCTTGGCGGCATTGAGGTACGGGTACTTCGTGACGGCAAGCCCGTCGCCCTTGAAGATCGCAATGTGATTGCCCCAGGTCGGATCCGACACAACCGCATTGGCGACGCCGAGATACTGGCGCGCAAAAGCAGCGCCGAGCTGCAGCGCGCCCGTGCCGCCGAGCGTCTGAACGGTCGTGATGCGGCCTTCGGTCACGGCAGGCGCGACTTCACCGAAGACGAGGTGCTTGACGGCCTCGCAGAACTTCGGAATCCCGGACATCGGCATGTAGCCGTGCGGAAGCTTCCGGGCGGCGAGGCGCCCTTCGGCCTCCTCGACCACATCGAGCAGCGGCAGATTGCCCGCCTCGTTGAGGTAGCAGCCGACGCCGAGATTCACCTTCTCCGGGCGCTCGTCCTTCTTGAAAAGGTCGTTGAGCCCGAGAATGGGATCGTCCGGCATGGGTTCAAGATGGTTGAAAACCTGTTCGAGCATATTCACGATGCGTTCTCCTTTATTCTTCGCTCACTTGTTGCTATTGATCGGTTGCCGGAGAAGCGCCGCAGCGTCCGAGAGAGAGCTGGGACATGCCTTTCACCCTGGGGACGCGCTTCTTCCGCGTAATTAGGAAACTATAAGGCGCGCCCGCTGCTGAGGGACGCGGCGCTCGCCGTGCATTCCCGGAGACTCTCACCGCTTCTTGATGCTTTATTGATGCTTTACGTGCCCAGTCAGACATTTTGAGTAGCCTCGCCCGAAGCCCTTTGCCTTCAGAAGGCCATGATCTGGCCGTCCGTGCGCCGCTCGGTGGCGGCGCAGAGGACGCCCGCACCGTCGCGCAGAATCATCTGCCCTCGCCCCATCACGTCGTCGTCCGGATTCACGCTCACATCGTGCCCGCGGCGCGCGAGCGAGAGAAGCAGATGATTGGGGAAGCCCTGCTCGAAGGCAACGCGCCGCCCGCCCATCCACTGCCAGCGCGGCGCATCGAGCGCCGCCTGGGGATTGAGCCCGCGCGCGAGAAGATTCTCGAGCACCTGCACGTGCGCCTGCGGCTGCATGAGGCCGCCCATGATCCCGAAAGCGCCGAAAGGCTCGCCCGCCTTCGTGATGAAGCCCGGAATGATGGTGTGATAAGGGCGCTTGCCGCCCGCAAGCGCATTCGGGTGCGCTGGGTCGAGCGAAAAGCACTGCCCGCGGTCATTGAGCGAAATGCCTGTGCCGGGGATGACGATGCCCGAGCCAAAGCCGCGGTAATTCGATTGGATCATCGAAACCATCGTGCCTTCGGCGTCGGCCGCGCAGAAGTAGACGGTTGAGGGCGAGGCAGGCATCCCGGGTTCGGCGTCGACCGCCTCGCGCCCGATGCGGGCCGCCCGCTCTCGAGCGTAGTCTGCCGACAAAAGCGCTTCAGCCTGAAGCCGCATCGCAGCGGGCTCCGCCACGTGCGCCGCGCCGTCGGCGAGCGCGAGCTTCACGGCTTCGATCGTTCGGTGAAGCCGCTCGACGCTCTCTCTCGCGGACGGCAGCGCCTCAAGCATCCGGAGCGCCATCAGAACCGTGATGCCCTGGCCGTTGGGCGGCAGCTCCCAAATTTCATGGCCGCAGAAGTCGGCATGAAGCGGCGTCACCCATTCGGGCCGATAAGCCGCGAGATCTGATGCTCGTAGGAAGCCGCCTTCCTTTCGCATGAAGCCGTCGATATCCCGGGCGATCTCGCCGCGGTAGAAGGCTTCGCCTTTCGTTTCAGCAATGAGCCGCAGCGTCTTCGCCATGTCGGGCGAGCGGAAGATTTCGCCCGGCCGATACCAGGTTTTGCAGGTTTTGCCGGTTTTGTCGGGCTTCATGAAGGTTTCAAAGAGCCCCCGGAAAGCCGGCTGGTCCGCATATTTCTCGTACCGCCCGTAGGCGACCTGCCACCAGCGGGCGACGTTGGGCGAGACCGGATAACCGTTTTCGGCATAGCGGATCGCGGGCGCGAGCACCGCTTCGAAAGGGAGCCGCCCGAAGCGCTCGTGAAGCGCAGCCCAGGCGCCCACGGCCCCCGGCACGTCGACGGGGAGGACGCCGTAGGGCGGGATCGCCAAGGGCGCATCGCCTTCCGTCGGAACGAGCGCCTTCAGTGCTTCGATTGAAGCGGCCGCGGGCGCCGGACCGGAGCCGTTGATCCCGTAGATTTGTCCCTTGAAGGACAGAATCGCAAAGCAGTCGGCGCCAAGTCCGTTCCCCGTCGGTTCAAAAAGCGGCTGCGACGCTGCCATCGCGACGGCCGCATCCACGGCGTTCCCGCCCGCCATGAGAATCTGAAGGCCCACGGACGCGCAGTGCGGGTTGCCGGCGCAGGCAGCGCCGTTT
The DNA here is from genome assembly GCA_905213905.1 of uncultured Sutterella sp. GTDB lineage: Bacteria > Pseudomonadota > Gammaproteobacteria > Burkholderiales > Burkholderiaceae_F > Sutterella. Next base: position 21,036 of record CAJMKD010000018.1, read on the forward strand.
TTCGCGAAGACAACGCTTCTTCTCGAAGCGTACGGGAAGTTGAGCGAATCAAAGTCAAAGCGGACGGTCATGGCGGAGATGTGATGAAAGTTCAGACGGAGAAGCGCAGGCTGCTTGAGATCGAGCAGCCTGCGCTGGAGGCAGAGCGGCGCGGGCTTCCGGCGCGCTAACCGCTCCGGAAGCTGCAGGGTCCGGCTTTTTCCGCCCAGTTCGCCTCGTAGAACTCGAAGGTCGAGTCAAGGAGCGGCCGAAAGTTCTTCAGGTGCTTGTTCACGGCCGCGAGATTGTTCTCGTACGTCAAGAACACTGCCGGCACGTCGTTCCAGATCATCTTCTGCGCTTCGCCGTAGGCGGCGTTGCGCCGTGCTTCGTCCGTTTCGGCCATGCCGCGGTCGAGCGCTGCATCCATTGCCTTGTTGCTGTAGTAGCTGTAGTTGCCGAGCTGCGGGGGCGCTTCGCGCGAGTCAAAGAGCGGCCGGATGCCCCAGTCGGGCTCCGCCGTTGAATTCGACCATCCGATCAGATAGAGGCGCACGGGCGCGGTCTTGGGATCCGGGTGCGAATCGACCATCGAAACGCGCTGCCCGGATTCAAGGAGCCGCGTCTCGGCCTGAATGCCGACCTGGCGGAGCTGCTGCTGCAGGAACTGCACGGCCTTGGCATTCGTCGACGTATTGAATGCGCCCCAGAGCTGCGTGCGGAAGCCGTTCGGATAGCCCGCTTCCTTCAGAAGCTCGCGCGCTTTCTTGGGATCGTAGGGCCAGGGGCCGAGCTTGAGGCCGCCCGGCACCTCCGGGGGCTGCACGCCCGTCGCGGGCCGCGAATAGCCGCCGTAGACCACCTTGCAGAAAGCGTCCTTGTTGATCGCGTAGGCAATCGCCTGACGAACGCGAATGTCGTCGAAGGGCTTCTGGAGCGTGTTCATCGTGAGGTAGCGCTGCTGAATGGAGGGCTTGTTGAGCGCGTCGGCAATGTCGCTCTCCTCGACGCGCTTCATGAGCTCAGGCGGCATCGCATGCACGTAGTCGGCTTCGCCCGTGAGGACCATCTGCGCGCGGGTGCTGTTTTCCGGCACTGGAATCCAGCGGATGCCGTCGAGCTTCGGGAGCCCCGCCACGCGGTAGTTCGGATTCTTCTCAACGACAAGCCGCTCGCTCGGATTGAAGTCCTTGAGAATGTAGGGGCCCGTGCCGCAGGCGTGAAAGGCGAGGCCGTCGCTGCCGTGCTGCTTGATCGCGCTCGGGCAGATCATCTGCCCGGTGCCGTTCGCGAGCCTTGCAATGAAGGCCGACATCGGCGTCTTCAGCACGAACTTCACATGGTATTTGTCGAGCGCTTCAACATAGTCAATGAAGTTGAAGAACGTGCGGCGCGAGAGCGCGTTCTTCGGGTCGAGCACGCGCTCGAAGTTGATCTTCACGGCTTCCGAAGTGAATTCCGTGCCGTCATGGAACTTCACGCCCTCGCGAAGCTTGAAGACGTAGGTGAGCCCGTCGTCGCTCACTTCATAGGATTCGGCGAGCTGGGGCTTGGGCTCCAACTTGTCGTTGAAGGCGAAGAGGCCTTCGTAGAACGACTTCGCGACGTTTCGCGAAAGCGCATCCGTCGCGTCGTACGGGTCGAGCGTCGTGAAGCTCGTTGCGACGGCGACCGTGATCGTGCGCGCCTCCAGGGCGGCGCTCCCCGAGAGCAGGCCGATGCCTGCAAGCAGAGCGACAAAGGCGGCTGCCGCTTTCCCGTGCTGTTTCTTCGCGTGCGAAGCCTTCATGATGTTTTCCTCTTTCGGTCGTGCGTTTTTCGTTTTGAATTGTTTGAGGCTTCCTGGCTTTATGGGATCCGTCCGATGCGCGCCAGTCCTCTTCAGGGGCAGGTTTCTTTTTCGCCCGTTTTTCGAGCGTAGCGAAGACGACGGCGGATTAACACAAACCTGCGACGTTTACCCTAAGAGAGCGCGCCTACGTTCTTTGAACCAGCGCAGGCCGCGCCCAATTAAAAAGCAGAAAAAAGCCAAACGCATGAGACGAGAGAACGAAGACGCAGTTCCGAAAAGGCGCTTTTTCTCCTTTTTCTCAGGGCGCAGCAGCCTTGCCGATCAGCGCTCTGCGGCGCCTCTGCCCGAGCGCTCAAGCCTGATGACGTTTTGGCTGATCATTTCCTAATGAAGTGCAATTCACAATGCTGAAGAAAAAAGGCCATGTCCGTCACGATTTCAGTTCGTTTGCCCGATTTCACGGCCCGGCAGCTTGAGACACTCGCCCGAAGGACGCATCGATCGAAAGACGAATTGATCGTTGAAGGGCTCGAACATCTATTTGCTGAGGCGCTCTAGCAGAAAAGCGCCACGCTGAGGAGCGAAGAATTCAACGCGCTCCTTGATTTCATCGAAAAGCCGATGCCGCCGCACGAGATGCAGAAGCTTCGCAAGCTGATGTCGAAGCCTTATGTTCGGGACGGACGCGAAGACTGCGTGGCTCCAGCGCATCCTGCACCCGGACAGGAAGCTGAAAGCGCGAAAAACTCATGAGGCTGTAAAAACGGCTGCCTCCAAAGAATCCCTGGAACAGCCGTTTTTTCGTGGGTTTTACCGCTCGATGCGCGACCCTAAAGGACCGCTGATTGACTGTTATCGGGAGCGACTGCGTCTTGCTGAGCGTGGTGAGGAACGTGAGCTCGCTTTCGTCCAAAGTGGGCTGTACCATGGGCTTCTCCTTTGGATCAAAAGTTTACGTACGCAGGCCTTTCGCCAAAATTGCGGCTATCGATCGACTCATACTCATTTTCCAAAAGCCCGCTTCCTGGAAAATGCAACAACCTGGCGCCGGCCGCGCCGCGCACTTGCGGCCTGTTTTAACAAGCGATTTATTAGTTAATGATTTCCATTCTCATTTATAGTAGTAATTCGCTATAGGTTGTAGTATTCTCTTAGAAATTATCAATAAAGGAAGTCTCCTCATGCTCGACGCCATCAACCTCAACGCGCTCCTCTACGCCGGGCTCGGCACGGGCGTGACGTTTCTCTGCACGGCCTTGGGCGCCGCCGCAGTCTTTCTCGTGAAGCCCGCCACCGCCGCCGCCTCCGCCTCGCGCGCCAAGTTCATGGAAACGATCTCGCTCGGCTTTGCGGCCGGCATCATGATTGCGGCAGCGGTCTGGAGCCTTCTCATTCCAGCCCTCGACATGGTGGAAAGCTCGGGCGGGGTTCCCTGGCTCTGGGGAACAGGCGGCTTTCTCGCGGGCGCCCTCTTTCTGAAGCTTCTTGACTCCGCCATGCCCCACCTGCACCCGGGTGCAGCTGCGCCCGAGGGGCCGAAGTCGAAGCTCCATCGCGCAGAGCTTCTTTTCATCGCCATTACGCTGCACAACATGCCTGAAGGCGGCTCCGTCGGACTGTCTGCGGGCCTTGCGGGCCTCTCCGAGTCGCCCGCCGCGCTCACCACGGCCATTGCGCTCGCGCTCGGGATCGGCATTCAGAACATTCCGGAAGGCGCCGCCGTTTCGCTTCCCATGGCGCAGCAGGGCATGAGCCGGATGAAGGCCTTTCTCTACGGCGCGCTTTCGGGCGCCGTAGAGCCTGTCTGCGCCATTGTCACGGTGCTCGCGATTCCGGTTTTCCTCCCGGCGATGCCCTTCCTTCTCGCCTTTGCGGCGGGCGCCATGATCTATGTCGTCGTTGAGGAGCTCATTCCGGCGGCGCACCTCTCGGAGCATTCCGACGCCGGGACGCTTGCCGTGATCGCGGGCTTTGCGCTCATGATGGCGCTCGACACGGCGCTCGGCTGAGAGCCGGCCGGCGCGCCTGAGGATCCTCGTCCGACTCGTCGGCCTAGGCCTTGCTGCGGAAGACGCGCGTGAAAAGCGCAACTGCCGCGACTGCAACGAGAAGCGCCGCTTCGCAAAGGAAGGCAAAGGAGAGCGAAGTTGCCTTCGCAAGCGCGCCGATTCCGGCCGGCCCCGCAAGGAGCCCCGCATAGCCCATCGTCGTCGCGGCGCTCAAGGCAAGGCTCATCGGCATTTCCTTCTGCTCGCCCGTCGCCGCAAAAGCGATCGGCACGAGATTGGCGACGCCGAGGCCAATCAGGAAGAACGCCGCGAGCGACCCCCAGAAGCCCGGCGAAAGGACGGCAAGCGCGAAGGCGGCAGCGGCGCCCGCCGCGCCGAAGACAACGGTCTTGCGCGGGCCGATCGCCATGATGACGCGGTCGCCCAAGAGTCGCATGAGGGTCATCGCGACCGAAAAGACGGCGAAGCCCATGCCAGCGTGCTCGATCGCCGCGCCCTTGTCCTCCATCAGGAAAAGCGCGCCCCAGTCGAGAATCGAGCCCTCGACCATGAACATGATGAAGCAGACGGCGCCAAGAAGCAGCACGATGCCTTTCGGGATCGCAAATTTCGGGCCCGAATGGCCGTCCGCATCGGGGGCGCACCCTGCGTCGGGGAGCATCCAGGCGCCCGCCTTCATCCAGAGGGCCGCGCAAAGCGCGCTCAGCACGCTCGCCGCGGCCGCCCCCGGGATCCCAGCCGACTGAAGCGCCGTCATGACGCCCGCACCCGCAACGCCGCCGATGGAATAAAGCGCATGAAAGCCCGAAAGAAGCTTGCGGCCGCTTCGGGCCTCTACGACCACCGAATGGATGTTCATGCCGACGTCGATCGCGCCGAAGAAGGCGCCGAAAAGAAACAAAAGCGCCACGGTGGCGGCTGTGCTCGGCGCCGCAGCTGAAAGAAGCGCAACGGCTGCAAGGAGCGCCGCCGTCGCGGGAACGGCCGCGGCGAGAATGCACTTGGCGCCCCGGCGGGCGATCAGAATGCCCGAATAAGGCATGGTGACGAGCGCGCCGAGCCCGATCGAAAGAAGCACGGCGCCGAAAGCTGCTTCATCGAGCCCGAGCGCCGACTTCACAAACGGCACGAGCGAGGCCCAAAGCGCCATGAAGAAGCCCGCGAGGAAAAAGGAAATGCGCGTCGCACTGTGCGAAGGCGGAATTTCCTCAAGCCAATCGAACGAAAAGCGGCTCATGAAGGTCCTTTACTTATTAAAGCAGCGGTGATGCAGCGGCAAGAATCGCCGGAAGCGAGGCCGAAGAGCGCGTTGCCCACTTGCGCCCCATCGGAGCGGCAGCACATTGTAGCGGTGCGGCAAGAGCAGCAGCGTCCGTCTTCCCAGGCCATGCGCGGACATCCGCCCTCGGCCTAAGGCTTCCCGCCTAAACCGAAACGAGTCGCAACAAAGAAGCGGGAAAACCAAGCGGAAACCGATCGCACGTCAATATTTTCACGTACAGCCTCTGCAATAATGGAATCAGGAAGCCCGACCGCGGGCGCCGATGGAGCGGCGCAGATTGGCTGCGCCGGCGTCCCCGGCACACGGATCGGGTCCTCGAGAACCAAGCTCCCGAAAGCGCCGGGCGCTTTCTGACGCGGACGCGCCGGCCCAGAGCCGGCAGAGCCCGCGCGCCATGCCCGCGCAGCGCCTTTCCTGAGCTGCGTCACCTGAGAAGGAGGTCTCATGCGCATTCTGGTACCCGTCGACGGCAGCGCTTCGAGCAAGCGCATCATTGAATTTCTTGGCTCCCGTGTTTCGATTCCCGGCGAAAAGCCCGAAATCGAACTTCTCAACGTGCAGTATTCCATTCCGGAAGGCATCGTTCAGCGCTTCGGCATGGAGGCCGTCAAAGAGGTTTACGAATCCGAAGGGCGCCGCGTCTTCGACGCGCTCGCTCCGGCGCTTGAAGCCGCAGGCTTGAAGTGCGGCAAAAAGGTCCTCTACGGCGAATTCGGCAAGGCGATCGCGCGCGAAGCGGACGCTTTCGACGCCGACCTCATCGTGATGGGCACGCGCGGGCTCTCTCCCATCAAGAGCTTCTTCCTTGGTTCCGTCTCCAACACGACGCTGCAGTACACGACCCGTCCGATGCTGCTCATCCGCGACGTCGTGCCGCCCGTCAAGGCGAACCTGCGCGTGGCGATCGCAGCCGACGGCTCCGACTATGCCGTCGCAGGCGCGCGCTTCATCGCGAAGCATCACGCACTCTTCGGCGCCGATCCGACGGTGGCGGTCGTCCATGTCTCGCCCGACTTCCGCAGCATTGTCGCCGGCAGCGAAATGGACTTCGTCAACCCGGTCAACACCCCTGAAATCTTCGCCAAGGAGCAGGAAAAGCTCTTCCGCGACGCCACCGATCCGGTCATCGCAGAACTGAAGAAGGAAGGCATTGCGGCAGAGGCCGTCCGGCTTGAAGGGGAGCCCGCCGAATCGATCACCGCCTGGGCCAAGGACAACGCGGACCTCATCATCATGGGCTCGCACGGCTACGGCAACTTTACGGCGGCCGTGCTCGGCTCGACGGCGATGAAGATCGCCTCCTCGTGCGAACTGCCGATTCTGATCGTGCGGCACTGACGGCATTCTTCTGCGGGAAGCTGCCCGGCGCCCAGCCTGCCGGGCGGCCCCGTGAACCGCTGCCGCAGCGCCCCTGAGACACTCACTTCATTCCACCGGAACATTTCAACATGCGAATTCTCGTTCCCGTCGACAACAGCTCCCACAGCCGCCACGTCATCAACTTTCTTGCCCACCGCGAAACGCTTCTGGGCGACAAGCCTGAAATTGAGCTCGTGAACGTGCAGTACTCGGTCCCCGAAAAGGTGATCGAGCTCTTCAACATGACGTCCGTGCGCACCTACTACCTCGAGGAAGGCAAGAAGGTCTTCGATGCGCTGCGCCGCGACGTCGACATCGACAAGCTTCATGCCGTCGAAAAGGTGCTTTACGGCGAAACCGGCCGCACGATCGCCCAGGAAGCCAACGAAACGGAAGCCGACCTCATCGTGATGGGGCAGCGCGGCCTCAATCCGATGAAGAGCCTCTTTCTCGGCTCAGTCTCCAATTCCGTGCTTGCCAACACGAAGGTGCCGATGCTGCTCCTGCGCGACAAGACGCCGCCCCTCACGGACAAGCTGCGCGTCGGGATCTGCGTCGACGGCTCCGAATACGGCGAAGCCGCGGCGAACTTCGTGCTCGAGCATCTCTCGCTCTTCGGGCGCGAAGCGACCTTTGAAGTGATCCATGCGGCCGAGCCGCTTCCCGATCCGATTGCGCCCAATCCGATGAGCCCGATGACGCCTGTGCTCTCGCGCGAAGAGCTTGACGAAAGCCAGCGCAAGGAATTCCGCGAAGCGGCCGCCCCCGTCGTCGAATGCTTCAAGAAGGCGGGCGTCACGCTCGGCACGAAGCTCCTCTTCGGCGAAGCCGGCGAAGTGATTCCTGCTTACGCGAACGAGTCGCTCGACCTCGTCGTCATGGGCTCGCACGGCTACGGCAACTTCACGGCCGCCGTGATGGGCTCGACTGCGATGCATCTGGCCGCACGTTCTGAAAAGCCGATTCTCGTGATTCGGAAGAAATAAGCGCTCCCTGCGCTTCACGCGCAAGCGCAGCAGCACCGCGCGTCGGCTCTCCGCCGGGCGCGGTCTTTTTTTGGGATTCTTTTGGCGTCTTAGTCTGTGCGCTTAGCCGGCCGCTGCGCTTTGGGCGCTCGCGCGAGCATCACCGCCATCGTGAAGATGATGACGATGCCGACGATCTCAACCGCGTTGAGGGTGAGACCCATCAGCACGACGCCGAGGATCACGGCCGACAAGGGCTCGATGCAGGCCAGAAGCGACGCCACAGGGGCCGGAATGAAGGCGAGGCTTCTCAAGTAGCAGCAGAAGGCAGCCACCGTGCCGAAAGCAGCAATATAGAAATAGACGGCGGCGGTGAAGACCGTCCAGTGCATGGCGGCAAGGTCCGGCGGCGAAATAATGAAGAGCACCAGCCCCCCCGAAAGCATGCCCGAGCCCACCACAACGCCGACGGGGATTTTCGTGAGCACGCGCTTGGGCTGAATCGTCCCGAAGGCGACGAAGCCCGCCGAAACGATCCCCCAGAAGACGCCCGCCGCAGAAAAGTCGACCGCGTCGAGCCGCCCTTTCGTGACGATGCACGCAACGCCTGCCGCGGCCATCGCGATCGAAAGCCATTCGCGCTTCGTCACGGCGCGCCGCTCCGACCAGGCGGTCCAGCCTGTCACAAAGAGCGGCACCGTCGTCACCATCAGGGACGCTGTTGCTGCATTGGCCTTTTCTATCGAAAGGAAGAATGTGATTTGCGAAACGAGAAGGCCGAGGCCGTAGATGAAGATGTCGAGCGCATTGCGCTTTTCGAAAATCAGCGCCGGCCGCAGTCGTCTTGCCGCGAAGGCTTCGTAAAAAAGGAGCAGCCCGCCCGCCCCGAGAAGCCGGATCGAGACGAGGTCAAGCACTTCGAAGGACGCGCGCTGCAGCAGATACTGCGCAGCGACGCCCATGGAGCCCCAGAAGAAGCCGGCCGCGCAGGCGAGCGCAATGCCGTGCAGATGCGAGCGATCAGTCATGCGGAAAAAGATTGGGAATTGGCTGCGGAAAACGCGCAAGCGCGGCACAGGCCCGATTGGTCCCAGCCTGCTGCGTATCTTACCGAGCAGGCGACGCACTGCTCAAAAATTTCGTTCAAAGCGCAGCCAACGGCCTGCGGCTCTGGCCGAGAGCACCCAGAATCGCGTTCGCCGGACATCTTCACCTGAAAGCTTTGTCATCAAAATGTCATAAAGCCGTCACAAGGCTGTTACCTGCCGAACATAGGATGCGGCCATCCTTCACGAAAGAGCGCGCGGGCCGCCCTCAGTCCGCACGCATCAAACCCATACCATCATGGATCCGCTAATCATTACCTGTCTGGGTCTGCTCGGCCTTCTGGCCGTTTTCGACCTCTACGTCGGCGTCAGCAACGACGCCGTGAACTTTGTCAATTCCGCGGTTGGTTCCCGCACCGCACCTTTCTACGTGATCATGGCGGTTGCGAGCGTGGGCGTTCTCACCGGCGCGACCTTCTCCTCGGGGATGATGGAAATCGCCAAGTCGGGCGTGCTCGTTCCCTCGCAGTTCACCTTCGCCGAAGTGCTTGTGATCTTTTCGGCGGTGATGGTGACAGACGTGCTGCTTTTGAACGTCTTCAATTCCCTCGGGCTCCCCACCTCGACCACCGTTTCGATCGTCTTTGAGCTCCTTGGCGGCACGATGGCCCTCGCCTGCCTCAAGGTCTGGTCGAACGAGCTCCCGATCAACGACCTCGCGCTCTTCGTCAATTCCGCGAAGGCCCTCTCGATGATCATGGCGATTCTCGTTTCGGTCGTCGTCGCCTTCGTCGCAGGTCTTGTCGTGCAGTTCGTGATGCGCGTGCTCTTCACGTTCAACTACGAGCGCACGTACCGGGTTCTCGGCGGCGTCTTCGGCGCGCTCTGCATGACGGCGATCATTTACTTCCTCGTGATGAAGGGCGCCAAGGGCGCTTCCTTCATGACGCCCGAGATGCTCGCCTGGCTCGAATCCAACAACGACCCAATTCTTCTCGCCGTCTTCGGCATCTCCTTCGTCGTGATGCAGGGCGCCATTCTGCTTCGCAACGCCAACATCTTCCCCTTCGTCATTCTCGCCGGCACCTTCTCGCTCGCCTTCGCCTTCGCCGGCAACGACCTCGTCAACTTTGTGGGCGTCCCGCTCGCTGCGCTTGACGCCTGGCACATCTTCTCCGCGGCCGAAGGCGCCGATCCCTCGACCTTCATGATGGACAAGCTTGCCGAGCCCTCGACCGCAAGCTCGACCTGGCTGCTCCTCTCGGGCGTCGTCATGGTCGTCACCCTCTGGATTTCGAAGAAGGCCCGCCGCGTGATCATCACCTCGGTGAAGCTCTCCTCGTCCTCGCGCGGCGGCAAGGAACAGTTCGGCTCGTCGCTCCCGGCGCGCGTTCTCGTGAGAACGTCGCTCCATGCGAGCAGCATGATTCAGCAGTTCCTCCCGGCTTCGTTCCTGCGCGGCCTCGGCAGCCGCTACGTCGCCCGCCGCTACAAGCCCGGTGAAATGGAGCTGCCCTTCGACGAAATCCGCGCCACGGTGAACCTCGTGCTTGCTGCTGCGCTCATCGCGAGCGCGACGAGCCTGAAGCTGCCGCTCTCGACCACCTACGTCACCTTCATGGTCGCCATGGGCTCGTCGCTTGCCGACGGCGCGTGGGACCGCGAAAGCGCCGTCTACCGCGTCTCGGGCGTCCTCACCGTCATCTCCGGCTGGTTCCTCCCGGCCTTCTCGGCCGCCACGGCCTGCGCCGTCGCCACGCTTCTCTTCCTCTGGGGCGGCGAATGGCTCATGATTGCCGGCATGGTCATTGCCGCCGCGCTCCTCGTCAAGTCGAACTTCTTCACGAAGGAAGAAGGGCTCGACCTCGACGAAGGCCGCGAAATCAGCGTCGGCAACCGCGACGCCATCTTCACGAAGCTTGAAAAGGCCGTGCACGAAAACGTCAGCGATTCGCTTCGCATCGCTGCGGGCGGCATCGAAGGACTGCTGCACCAGGATGTCGGTTCGCTTCGCAAGCTCAAGAGCGACGCCGTGAAGCTCTTTGACAAAACCACCGAGCAGCGCGGCGAGTACTACACGATGTCGACTTCTGCCAACGCGCCCAAGGCCGACCGCGACGCACGCAACTTCTACTACCGCGCCTGCACCAACATGAAGGAAGTGGCGCATGAGCTGCGCGACCAGGTCGGCGTTTCGGAAAACTATGTCGCCAACAGCCATTCGCCGATGACGGGCAGCATGGCAGCGAGCCTCGAAAAGCTCGCCGAGCAGCTTCGCACGATGGATCCGGCGATGAAGCCCGATGAATGCCGCCGCGCCTACGAGCTCATTGAAGAAGCGCAGAACGAGTACCTCGCCCAGTTCGCTGCGGAAAAGATTTCGCTCAGAAAGTCCGAACTCTTCCTCGGCAAGCTCATCTTCACGCGCGAAATGCTCAACCGCTTCTCGATGGTGAAGTTCCTTCTCGCCGGCCTCGAAGAGCAGCGCGAAGAAGGCCTCTACCGCGAAGAAGCGAAGAAGATTGCGATGTCCTAAGGACGCAGCTTTTTCTTCCTCAACGAAGCGCCGCGACAATGTCGGGCGCTTCGCAGACAATTCAAAAAGCATCCCAAGCACAAACCGCCGCCCGGATCAGCCGAGCGACGGTTTGTTCTTTTTCAAAGCAAAAAGGATAAGGCGTCGAAGCTTGGGCTACGGCGTGAGCGCAAAGCGCACCGGAAACTGGAGCCGAAGCGCATGGCTGGGCTTGCGCCAGGTGCGCCGCGACCTTTCAACAGCGGCGACGGCTGCTTCGTCGAGGAGCGCCCGGCCGGAAGACTCGATCACCTCGATCGGTCCGACCGTGCCGTCGGCCGCAACGGTCACCTGCAGCGTGGCGGTCCCGGACCAGCCTCGAGCGCGTGCTCTGCGCGGAAACCGAAGCGCGCCTTCCACGCTTTTCATGACGGCGGCGAGGAACGGATCATCAGCGCTGCCGTAGACGACAGTGCGGACTGCTCGTGCAGGGGCGCCGGCCTCTTCAGAGCGCGAAGCGGCCGAGCGCGCAGGCGCCTCAGATCCGGCCGCCCGCTCGCCCTCATGCTCATCCGATGCGGCCGAGGTCGCCTTCGCGCGCTGCGTGCGCTCGAGCTTCTTCGCGACGTCGGGCGATGGAACCTTTTGGGTCTTCCGGGGCGCTTTTGCTTCCGGCGGCTTCTGCGCTGAATCTGCCGCTGCCTTTGCCTTCACCTTCGCGTGCGCTTTCGGCTTTTGCTCTGCCTGCTCGCTCAGCCTGCGCGCCTGCGCTGCGTTGGCGGAAGTCTTCACCGGGTCGAGCGCCGAATCCGAAAGCGACTTCGGCGCGCCGTCTTCCGCCTCCCGGCTCGGCATCTCTTTGGGCTTTTCAGTCACTCTTTCAGTTGCGCCTTGAGCCCTCTTTTCAGCCGCTCTTTCGGGCGTCCTTCCGCTTGCCGGCGCGGCACTGGAATCCGCTGCCGGCTCCGCAGCAGGGCGCGAAAACTGCTCGAGCGCAAGCACGACGGGCGCGGCGTTCGCGCCCGGCGCCGTCACCAGGGAATCGGACTGCCAGAACAAAGCGCCGAGCACCGGCAAGTTCGTGAGCAATCTCTCGGTCGTTGCCACGCTTCGGCTCTTCAACCGCGCGTTCCTCGCCGCCTACGGCGTCGACGGCGTAGCTGCGCTCGCGACCGCCACCTTCACCGCCTATGTTTTCAATGCGGCCTATCACGGCTTCTGCGAAGCCGCCGGCCCCATCATTGCCTACAAGGCCGGAACAGGCGACATGGCGGCGCTTCGCCGTGCGATCCGAGCCGGCACGACTGCGATTGCCGCGGTTTCGGCCGCCGCCTTTCTGCTTTCAAACGCAGGCGCAGACATCATCATCCGGCGCTTTGCGCCCAAAAACGCCGCCCTTCGCGCGCTCCTTACGGCGCACTATCCGGCCTATGCCTTTTCGCTTCTCTTTCTCGGCCTCAACCTCTTCCTCGCGTACGTGCTGAGCGCGACGGAGCGCGGCCACTGCGCCGCCGGGCTCTCGCTCGTGCGCACGTTCGTCCTGCCGACAGCCGCCCTTTTTGCGCTGCCGCTTCTCTTTGAAGCCGACGGCCTCTGGCTCGCCGTCCCGGCGGCCGAGTGCCTGACGCTGCTTTTGGCGGCGCTCTTGCTGGGACTGCCAGCCCGCAGCAGCAGAGCGAGCCGCGCCACGGGCGGGTGAGTCCCTAAAGCGAAGGCGCCGTCCTCTCCGGGGCGGCGCCTCGCCGGCACGGGCTCAGGAATGCCCCAGCCTTATTCGTTCGTGCGGGTCTTTCCCGTCGCGCCGCGGCTCGCGGCCGCCTCGGGCGAGAACATCCGGCTGATCTGCTTCTCGGTGAGCGAAACGCCGAAGACTGTCTGATAGTACTTCTTCACTTCGGTCGTGAGATCGACGTCCTTGAAGCGTTCCGGATAGACGCGCTTTGCCATCCAGAGAAGCGTCAAGGGCGTGTCGGCCGAGGGCGTGTAGCTGCGGTAGATGCCGAGCGGCATCTTGTAGACGCGCTTTTCGCGCACGGCCTTGACGGGCGACCAGTCGTCGCCGCCGATTTTGCTCCCGTAGATGTCTTCGGGCAGCGCCGCCGTAAAGTTCGTGATGAAAATGACGTCCGGGTCGTAGCCGTAGACCTCTTCCATGCCGATCACGGCATTGGAGTTGTCGGCCGTGATGCCTTCGGCGACGTTGATGCCGCCCACCGCGTCGCACCAGTACTGGCCGAAGAAGTTCTTCCCGGAAGTGACGAGCGACTTCGCATCGTAGCGGAAGATGAAGAGAATGCGGGCGCGTTCCTCGCGCGGGAGGTCCTTCGTGCGGTCGGCGACCATTTTCGCGATTTCGCGCGACTTCTTTTCAATCAGCTCGCCCTTGCCCTTGGCTTCGGGGAAGAGCTGCGCGAGCGACTGCATCCAGCGGTTGTGCGTTTCAATCACGTCGTAGTGCCACTTCGACGGGCTGATGCCGAAGGCGGCGAGCCCTGCGCCGCGAATCATGTCGATCATGCGGCGGTCGGGCGCATTGACGAGCACGACGTCGGGCCGAAGCGCCATGAGCGCCTCGATGTTGAGGCTCGCGCCCTGAATGAAGCCCGTGTCCGCCTTGAGCACTTCCGGATAGAGCTCACCGAGAAGGCCGTTCTTCGCAGCAGAGTAGCTCGCCGGATGCATGCCGACGATGCGGGAGCCGTCGTTGAGGTAGACGGCAACGGCGGAAGCGAGCGGCAGGATGTTCGTGACGACGACGCGCTCGATCTTTTCAGGCACCTCCACCTTGTCGCCGTTGTCGTCGACGACGATGCGCGTGCCGGGGCGGCTGCCCTTCTGCTCTGCCGCCGCAATCGGCGAGACCCCGGCTGCAGCCGCTGCCGCCATCAGGCTCAGAACAGTCCGCCGGCTCACCGCCGCGAGCTTCGTGATGCTCTCCATTTGCTCCTCCTTCTTGAAGAAATGATTATCTTTCTCGTTTAAGTGAATATGGCTTATAACTTTACCGCGATCCTGCGCCCGCTAGCGAAGCGCTTGAAGCGCCTGAAGCACCTCGGACCAGTCGGCCCCATCGAAAATATTGGGCGTCGCGTCGCGCCAGATGCGCCCGGAGGCGGCTTCGTGAGGGAGTGGCACAAGGCGCGAGAGGCCCGCGCGACGAGCGCCCGCAAAGAAGAGCGGATCCGCGAGCAGCCGCGCTTCTTTCCGAGCCGCGCGAAAAAGGCGGTCAAAGTCCGTCTCGGCGAGCGCCGGCACGAGCGCCCGGCAGCCGTCGCCCTCGCGCTTCGGCGCAACCCCGAGCGAAGGGAGCGCCGAAAGCGCAATAGCCCGCAGGCCCAGGTCGCGCTTGAGGGCGCGGCAGATTTCAACGGCACGAAGCGGCTCGTGCACGACGAGCACGTCCGCATCGGCCGCGAGCTGCGGGTCGATTGCTTCAGGGGCGCGCCCCACAATCCCCGAAAGATCTCGCTCGCTTTCGGCTAGGTCCGCGCCGCCCGCCCGGCTGATGCGATCGAGCGCCGTCCGGACCGTGCTGATCCACTCACCCTCGCCCGCTTCGCCCACCGGGAGCGCGGCGAGAAACGGCATGCCGAAATGGCGCGAAAACACCTGCGCGAGCGGCAGGCCCGCGCTCGAAACCACAATGTTGAGCGCCGCTTCGCGCGTCTTCGCGAGCGCTTCGAGGCTCGAGCCCATCGCCCAGCAGGCGTTCACTTCAATCCCCGCAGCAGCAAGAATCGAACGAATGCGGTCGATTTCGCCGCAGATCGAGAAGTCGAGCGGCGTTGCGCCGAGCAGATTGACAGCCCTGCGCACGCGCGGCGCCGCCTGCGGAATGAACCGGCGGGCGAGCTCGATCCAGGCCTGCGCCGCGCCGATCGAATAGGCGCGCATGCCGTTCGTCGAAAGCGCAAAGAAAGGGACGCCCGTCGCCGCTTCGACGTCGCGCGCGATCCCCTTGAGGTCGGAGCCCGTCATCATCGGAATGATCGTGCCCGCAAGCGCGCCGAAGGCGGGCGCCAGGCTTTCAACGGCTTCGATGAGGTTTTCGGTGAGGATGGCTTCGTTGCCGAGAACCGCGTCCATTTCATTGAGGGCCGACACGTAGACGGCGGAATTCATCGTTTCCCAGCGCGGCTCGTCGTGCGTCGAATAGGTGGAGTTGCAGCCCGAAGCGTCATGGATGACGGTCATGCCGCCCAGCTCGTAAAGCGCGCTCGCAACGCCCGACACATCAGCCGTGTAGGTGGTCATCGTGACCTGCGCATAGTCGGGCGCGGCGAAAATGTCTTCGTTCTTCATATCTGACGTTTCTCAAGAGGTCCGTGCGGATCCGTCCCTTCAAATCCAGGCGGCTTCGCTTTCGCAGACGCCGCCTAAGCACCCGTAGCCCTTGATGCGGATCACCGCCGCGACGTCCGTTTCGTGCTTTGACGCCTGCGCAATCCGGCGCGCTAGCTCGGCGACGCCCTCATGCCCCCAGAGCGGCCCGCCTTCGATGAGGTTCACCATGTGCTTCGCGCCCGTGAACCAAGCGGCCTTCTGGCCGACGGCCACAAGCCCCTCGGGGAAGTCCCGCGGCGCAAAGCGCATTTCGGGCGAGGTGATCGGATGAATGCGAAGCGCGGGGTGCGTGCGGCGGAGCGCCTCATAGTCCGGCTTGTCGGCCGTGAGGAAGCCGTCGGCGAAGATGTCGGTCACGCAGATCCCCGCATCGAGAAGGCGCCTCGCGAGCCCGAGGGGGCGCGTCGTGGCGCTCTGGCAGATCGCGACGGCGCGCCCGTCGAGCGCCTCGCGCGCGGCGTCGAGCGCTTCGCGTGCGCCGCGCTTTGCGGCTTCTGCCGCTTCGAGAAGCTCGGCTGCATTCGGGTCGAGCCCGAGGGCGGCGGCCACTTTCGCGTTCTCGGCGTCGATTTCCGCCTCGTCGTAGCTGAGGCTGAGCGAGAGGCGCTTCAAGCCAAGGCGCTCCTCGAGGAGGTCCCCCGCCTGCTTTGCGGCCGGATTGATGGTGACGGCGAGCGCGGCATTCGCCATCGCGAGATAGTCGTCCCAGCGCTCGAGGCCCGCGAGCTCATAGAAGGGCACGCCCGCGCGCGCGGCAATCTTTGCGAAGTAGGACGCCGCGCCGAAGGGCTCGAGCGTGCCTGCGAGGAGAAGGCCCCCTGCCGGCTGCGCCGGGCGCTCGAGCCCCGCATAGAGCTGCATGCGCATCTTGTTGTCGGGCGGCATTTCGCTCTTGCGGAAGGTGGGCGTCATGTAGGCATCGATGAAGACGACGTCGGGGAAGCGCTCTTTGAGCACATGCATCGCCCATTCGACATCGGCGCCCGTGAAGTGATGCACGCAGCTCGTATAGAGCAGCACCGCCTTCGGGCGCTTTTCGAGCGAATTGAGAATGTGGGTCGTCCCTTCGATCATCGTCTCTTCAAGACGGCCGTCCCGGAAATGCTCTTCCGTCACGGTGATCGTCGAGAAGCGGTCCTGCACTTGCATTTCAGCGGCTGAGAGCACGACGCCGCGCAGGCACGCCTGCGCGCAGACAAAGATCTCGTGCATCTCCGGAAGGAGCATCCCGATGTGAACGATCGTCCACGGCCCGCGCGCGGGCGGGGAATATTCAATGCCGCCCGCAAAGGGCTTGGGCCACCCGGCCTCGGCGATCGAGGAGGTTGGAAGCGGCAGCGTCGGATTCTCCGCCGGATCCGCCGAGCGGCGGCGGATCGAAGGGTGAAGGGGCTTCAAGAATACGGGCTTCGCCGCGTTTTTTTCTTCCGTCATCAGTCTCTCCGGGGCGCCTCAAAGAAAATCGCTTTCCGTTTCGGGAATCACGCCGAAGGCGCGCCGGCCTTCGCCCACGAGTCCTGCGCGCGCATTCTCGCGGCAGATGGCGAGAATCGAGCGCGCGAGCGCGCGGTAGCTTTCAGCCATGTCGCTCTCGGGATCGGTGAGAAGCAGCGCGCGGCCCGCCTCATCGGCCTTCTGCACGAGGGGCGAGCGCGGCAGATCGCCCACGATCGTCGTCTTGAGGGCCGCTGCCGCCGCCTCAACCTTTTCGCGCTCCTCCGGGACATCGCGACGGTTGAGAATGAGGCCGCCGAGCTTCGCGTAGCCGCGCTCGGCAAAGGTGTCGACCGCCTCGGCAATGTTCGCCGCCGCATAGAGCGCCATGCTTTCCCCGGACGTGACGATGAAGACGTTCTTCGCCCACCCTTCGCGGATCGGCATCGCGAAGCCGCCGCAGACGACGTCGCCCAGGACATCGAAGATCACGACGTCGGGCCGGTGCACTTCAAAGGCGCGGCGCGCCTTGAGCGCTTCAAAGGCCGCAATGATGCCTCGGCCGGCGCAGCCGACCCCGGGCCGCGGGCCGCCCGCCTCGACGAGGAGGACGCCTCCCTCGCCCACGGTCACCATCCGCTCCAGGGGGAGCGTCGAGCGGTGATGCGTGCGCAGAAGATCGAGCACCGTCTCCACCTTGGCGCCGCCTCTCAGAAGCTTCGTCGAGTCGGCCTTCGGGTCGCAGCCGACGAGCATGACTTTGAGGCCCGATTCCGCCAGCGCAAGCGCGACGTTCGCCGACGTGGTGGACTTCCCGATGCCGCCCTTGCCGTAAAGCGCAAAGCAGAGCATTCGTTTGCCCTCGTCTCCCGGACGGTCGAATTCAAAATAAGCGGCTTCAAAAGCGGTGGGCTCGGCTCGAGACATTGGCTGGATTCCAAAAAAAGAGAGAATCGGACGAGTTTAGTCTCATTCCTCAGCTGTTTCAGCAGGCCGCGCTTACCGCGCTGTTCCAGGGAACTGATCGCCGCCCGCCTGCCGCTGCGGCAGTCCTTCCCCAAAACCCGCGCTGAAGCCCGTTTACCAAACGCGCTATGCTTTTCTTTTTTGAACCGCCGGAAATAAGGCCGCCGCCCTGCGGCAACGCGTCCGCCGAGTCAGGAATCCGCAGCAAATGCCGAAAGTGCCGAACGCCCCGAGCCCGAAAGAACAATCAAGCGCCGAAGCCGCGCGGCGCACGTTCGAGCGCATGACGACGGCGCCCGTCGCCGGGCTCGTGCTGCGCCTCGGCGTGCCGACGATGCTCTCGATGCTCGTGACGGCGCTCTACAACACCGCCTCGACCTACTACGTCTCCTACCTCGGCACATCGGCCGTTGGCGCCATGGGCGTCGTCTTTGCGCTGCAGATGATCATCCAGGCGCTCGGCATCATGATCGGACAGGGATGCGCCTCGCAGACTTCGCGCCTCTTGGGGGAGCGGCGCTATGCGCGCGCCAACGCGACGGCGAGCTCTGCGCTCTTTGCCGTGCTCGCTGGAGGCCTTCTCTTTGCCCTCCTTGCGCTTCTTCTTCTCGAGCCGCTTCTCGCGCTCATGGGCGCGACCGAAACAATCATGCCCTACGCCGTCGCCTATGCGCGGCCCGTTCTTTTCGCAGCGCCCTTCATGGCGGCGGCCTTTTCGCTCAACAACATTCTGCGCTCGGAAGGCCTCGCCTTCGTCGGCATGATCGGGCTTGGCGCTGGCGGACTCCTCAATATCGCGATCGCGCCGCTCTTTATCTTTGCGTTCGAGCTCGGCATTGCGGGCGCAGGCTGGGCGACGGCTGTCTCGCAGACGTTGTCCTTTGCGGTGCTCCTCGCGCACTACGCGCGCGGGCGCGGCTCCATCCGGCTTTCGCCTGCCTTTGTTTCACGACGCCGCCCGACCTATGCGGCGCTCCTGCGCTACGGAACGCCCTCTCTTTCGCGCAACATTCTCGGCGCCGTCGCAGCTTCGGCCCTCAACCTCACGGCGGGCGCCTTCGGCGACGCGGGCGTCGCTGCGATGTCGATCGTCGGGCGCGTCATGATGATGACGAGCGCTGCGATGATCGGGATCGGCCAGGGCTATCAGCCGGTTCTCGGCTACAACTGGGGCGCGAGGCAATACGCGCGCGTACTGAAGGCGCTCGATGCGACCCTCGTCATGGCGGTTTTTCTGATGACGACGCTCGGCGCGCTCGGCTTTCTTTTCGCGCCCGAAGTGGTCGGCTTCTTCCGCACGAACGACGCCGCCGTGCTCTCGATCGGCGCAGAAGCGCTGATGCTGCAGTGCCTCGTGGCGCCGATCGTGCCGGTGAACGTGATCGGCAACATGACCTATCAGGTGCTCGGCCGGGCGGGCATTGCCACCTTCCTCGCAAGCACCCGTCAAGGGATTTTCTTTCTACCCATCATTCTCACGCTGCCGAACCTCTGGGGCCTGCGGGGGCTCGAGGCTGCGCAGCCGCTTGCCGAAGTTCTCTCCTTCGCGGTCTGCGCCTATTTCGTCCTTCGCTTCCGCCGCGAAGCGAAGCGCCTCGCGGCGGATCCGGGCGCGCAGGATGCTCAGAGGCGCCGCTAAAAGCACCTTCGCGTCAATGATCGGACTTGATCCCGGCGCCGCACATCGTGATGAGCGTGTCCGGGGTCGGTCCGTGCTTTTCGCAGTAGGCGAGATACGCCGCGTAGTTGGCGGCCGTCGTGTGCTCGCAATAGACGCCGCGGGCGGCAATCTTGGCGCGGGCTTCGAGAATCTTGTCCTCGGGCGCGCAGACGAAGGCGATGTTGTGCCGGTAGGCCATCTCGAGAAGCTCGTCGCCGCGCATCGGCACGCCGATCGCGATGCCTTCGGCCATCGTGGGCTTCGGCGTCACCGCGGCCGGGTGCGGCGCGTGCGCTTCTGCAGCCTCGAAGAGCGGATCGCAGTTTTCGCTCTGAAGCGCAATGATCTGCGGGAACTTATCGATCGCGCCGGACGCTTCAAGGTGCTCAAGCGCCTTCACGACGCCGATGAAGAGCGTCCCGTTGCCGACCGGCACGACGATGTTGGCGGGGATCCGGCCCAACGCTTCGAGCGTTTCGTAGATGTAAGCCTTCATTCCTTCGTAGAAGAAGGGGTTGTAGACATGGTTCGCGTAGTAGGCGCCCTCTTCGCGGACCTTGGCGCGGCAGACGTCCGCGCAGTGGTCGCGCGTGCCGGGGACGACATTCACTTTGGCGCCGTGCGATTCAATCATGCGGATCTTCGAGGGGCTCGTGCCTTCGGGCACGAAGATTTCGCAGCGGATGCCGGCGCGCGCCGCATAGGCCGCGACCGCGTTGCCGGCGTTGCCGCTTGAATCCTGCACGCAGGACTTGACGCCAATCGCCTTCATGTGCGAGACGAGCGTGGCGGCGCCGCGGTCCTTGAAGGAGAGCGTCGGCATCATGTAGTCCATCTTGAGCATCACGTCGTCGTCCAAGCGAATGATCGGCGTGCGGCCTTCGCCCATTGTGACGCCGCGCCACGCGTCGCCCTCGAGCGCCATGAAGCGGCGGTAGCGGAACTGGCTCCATTCGTTCTTGTCGATCTGCTCGGGATCCCAGGCGGGCGGCGTGAAGTCGAGCTCAAAAAGGCCGCCGCATTCACAAGTCGGCTGCATCGTGGTCGTTGGCGTGCGCTTGCCGCACTTCGTGCAGATGAAATCCATCCTGAAGCTCCTTTGGAATAAATCGTGAGGCCTGACAATCATAGACGCTAAGCGGCGCGTGGACGCCCGAGTTCGTCCGTTCCGCCGCCCGGTGCGCCGCAAGCTGGCGGCCGATGGCTGGCATAGGTTCTGCGTGATGGGCGGCCATGGCGCGGCGAACGCCGGACGGCATACTTTCGCAAAGGACGCTCCGCCGACTTGAGCAAAAGCGCGCCCCGCCTTAGGATCGAAGCATTCGGCTTTTCAGAAGTCCGCATCGTTCGAACCGCCACCGACGCCAGCACATGATCATCTACCGCAGCAGCAAGACCGGCTTCATTCAAGACACGCGCAGCTGCGCGATCGTCGAAAAGCTTCTCGCCAACTTTGAAGCGAGTGAAGGCCGGCGGCCCTCGCCCGGCGAGGAGCGCGCCTGGCAGTCGTCGCTGCAGTATGTCGCGAACGTGCTCGACGACCGCCTGCTCCCCGAGGATGCGGGCGTCGCTGTCGAATACCAGATCCCGTCCTGCTCGAAGCGCGTCGACGTGCTGCTTTCGGGCTACGACGAAGCCGCCCGCCCCAATCTCGTCGTCATTGAGCTCAAGCAATGGTCGGAGACAGCCGCCACGGACGAAGACGGCATTCTTGCTGCGCCTCGCTACGGCGCGCAGCTCGTGCGCGGCCCCCATCCGAGCTACCAGGCCTGGTCCTATGCGGAGCTTCTGCGGGGCTTCAATGCAGCGTGCGCCGCTGAGGAAGGCGTACGAATTAAACCATGCGCCTATCTTCACAATCATTCGTCGAAAGGCGCTGAAAAGAACGTGCGTGATCCGCGCTACAGCGACTATCTTCGAGCGGCGCCTGTTTTTCTCGCCGGGCCGGCCGAACAGGCGAAGCTCAAAGGGTTTCTCGCGCGCTTCATTGCCAAAGGCGACGCGGGCAAAACGATCGAGCGCGTCGAAAACGGCGAAATCCGGCCCTCCAAGGCGCTCGCCGATTCCGTTGCCGGGATGATCCGCGGCAACCGAGAATTCGTTCTCATCGACGAGCAAAAGACGATCTACGAACACGTGCTCTCGCTCGCGCTCGGCAAAAACCGGCCGAGCCGCAACGAGCGGCGCGTCGTCATTGTCCGCGGCGGCCCTGGCACAGGGAAGTCTGTCGTCGCCGTCAACCTGCTCGCCGCCCTCACGGCCAAGCGGGCGCTCGCCTGCTACGTCTCAAAGAATGCGGCGCCCCGCGCCGTGTACGCTGCAAAGCTCACCGGGACGCTTAAGAAAACAGTCGTCTCGAACCTCTTCAAGGGCCCGGATTGGGCGTGCGAGCTCACGCCCGACGAGTACGGCACCTTCGCCTGCATCCTCGTTGACGAGGCGCATCGGCTTCGCGAAAAAAGCGGGCTTTTTGCGAACAAGGGCGCAAACCAAATTCGCGAGCTCATCCGCGCCGGGCGCGTCACGGTCTTCTTCCTTGACGACGACCAGCGCATTCACATCAAGGACATCGGCTCGGTCGACGCCGTTCGCGCTGCCGCAGAAGCCGAAGGCGCTTCTGTTGAAGAATTCGAGCTCCCGAGCCAGTTCCGCTGCGGCGGCTCCGACGGCTATCTCGCCTGGCTCGACCGCGTGCTCGGGATCCGCGAAACAGCCAACCGGACGCTCGAAGGCACGAGCTACGATTTCCGCGTCTACGACTCGGCCAGCGCGCTTCGGGAAGCGCTTCTCGAAGAAAACGCCAAAGGCCCCGGCCACGAAGCGCGGCTTCTCGCCGGCTATTGCTGGGAATGGGTCTCCAAAAAATCGCCGGACCCCGAACATACGCCCGACATCGTGCTCGACGACGGGCGTTTTGCCATTCCGTGGAACCTCAACAAAGACGGCAGCCTCTGGCTCCTCAAAGACACGGACCTTGAGCAGGCGGGCTGCATTCACACCTCGCAGGGGCTCGAAGTGCCGTATGTCGGCGTCATCATCGGTCCCGACCTCTATGTGAGGAACGGCCGCCTCGTCGCGGACCTCAACGGCCGCGCCAAAGGCGACCAAAGCGTGAAGGGCCTGCGCTCAATGGCGAAAAAAGACCCGCAGCAGGCTGCAGCCCTGGCATCGAGAATCATCAGAGACACCTACCGCGTGCTGATGACAAGAGGTCTCAAAGGCTGCTTCGTTTATTCGCCCGACGCAGAAACGCGGGCGTGGCTGCGCGCGCAATCGGGTCTCTAAGCGCTTTGGAAGCGCTAGCGCCGTCGCAGCATGAGAAAATCGCCGTCAGCTGCCTTCAATCATTTTCACCCGTTTCCATAGCGGCGCCAGACTTCACGGGAGCCGAAATCATGCCAAGACCTTTCGCCATTGCTGCATCGCTCGTTTTCATCGGCTTCATGAGCCTCTCGCTGGCCTCTCGCTGGCGTCGGTCCTGATGCGCCAGGGGCTCGGACTTTTCTCAGCGTGCGCCATTGCGGGCGGCGCTGCGCTCATCCTGATCGGAATCGGCATCTGGCGCTCGGCGGACGACGAAGAGAAGCGAAGCCTCGCTGTCGGTTCGGTTCCGATTTCGGGGCTTCTCTTCGGCCTCGGCTGCGGGCGCCGCGGCTTCCCTCTAGCGTTTTGGGTGCGGCCGCCGCGCCGAATGCATCGCAAGCACGTGCCATGTCACAGAGAGAAAGCAAAGCGGCGCGCTTTGGGCATCTTTGCCGAGCGCGCCGCTTTCTTCCAGCCTTCTGATTCATGCCGGCGCACGGGCGCAGTCACAAAGCCGCGCCCGGCGGCCGGTCAGGCCTTGACAACCGACTCTGCCGCAACCCAGCCAAAGACAACGGCAGAAATGAAGGCCGTGGCCGAAAGATAGGTCTTTCCGTGGAAGCCGCCCGCAACTTCGCCGGAAGCCCAGAGGCCCGGAATCACGTTGCTTTTTTTTTTTAATGATAGGTTGATGACGGAGATCTACACGCCGCAGTAGGTGGCTAGGAG
>CAJMKD010000019.1 GCA_905213905.1 uncultured Sutterella sp.
TGGGCGTCGTCATCATGACGGCATGCGAGGTCCCGTTGTAGGCAAGCGCGACGGGCGCCTCTTCGGCAGCGCAGTCCGTGTCGGGCCCCGAGGTTGCGCTCGAGCTGCTCATGCGGACGATCGGCAGCAGGCGAGCGCCTTCGGGCGAACGAACGGATGCCTCGGGCGGCGCATCAGCCTGAAGCCCCTCAAGTGCCTCAAGGCTTTCAAAAACGGCAATGCGTCCAAAGCTGTCGGCCGCTGCGTCGTGCGTCGCGCGCGCGGGGCGGCCGGCCAAAAGCGTGTTCGAGATGCTGGGCTTCGGCATGAGCGGGCCTCTCGGTGCGGGTGAATAGGCAGGGGAAAATCAATTGCCGGAGCGCGGCGCTTCGCTCAAATAGACGTCTGCAAGCGCTTCTGCGACAAGGTATTCAATGTCGGGCGCGGCTGCTGCTTCATCTTCCCCGGAGAGAAAAACCGTGGGCATTGCAGCGCCGCAGCCGGCGCAGACGTGGAGCCGGTGCGCCGGATCAGCTTCGTCATGCACGTACTTGAGGTCCGAGACGGCCTCGTCGCCGCAGACGGCGCAGCGGATGCGCTCGAATTTCCAGGTTGCGCCGCAAGCGCCGCAAAAGAGCCGCTTGGCGTTGCCGGTTCGGGCCGTGGGCGCAACGAGGGCGAGAATCGGCGCCGAGCCGCAGACGGGGCAGGTGAGGCGGCGCTCATAGTCGACGACGGGCGAATCGCGCATGTCCGCCAGGCGAGCGCACTGCCGCGCATACTTGTCGAGGAAGGCGCGCATGGCGAGGCCGAGCACGACTGCAATGCATTCGTCGAAAAGCGACTCGTCGAGCTCGCCGCGAACGGTCGCCCAGAGCGCTTCGCTGCGCTCGAGGTAGCCGGGCACGTCGCGGGCCGCGTCGAGAATCACCGCTTTGGAAGCGAAGGGACGCCAGTCGATCGATTCGATCGCACGCTTCTTTGCTTCATCAATGCGGCCTTCGTGCGTAAGCGTTGACGCATATGCCTTGGCAAGCCGCTCGAGCGCAGCGGCGTAGGCCGACTCATCAATTTGCAGCAGGCCAAGCGAGAGGATCGGCGCGCCGCCGCGCACGGCGTGGTCGATTTCCTTATTGGTCGGTTCGTTCGCGCGGGCGTCCGCTGGCCGCAGCGACTCGATGATGTCGGCCGCTTCCAGAAGAAGCGGGCCCCAATTGGCAAGCGCCTCGCGCACGGACGGATCCTTGTGGCCGGCGTAGCGTTCGAGCGCGCGTTCAATGGCGTTTCGGTTCATGGGGTGTGTCCTTCGGTTTTCGATGTTGGTATGGAAACTGCAGCTTCGGTTTCTTTGGGTCCGGCTTCAGGCGCAGCGGCGCTCACGCGAGGCAAGCGCAGCGGCGTCTGAAGATCCCGGCCCGCGGTCGGCCGAACCGCGCTTGGGGCCGGGATGAAGCGATGATCGGCGGCGGGGTGCCGCCTTTTGCTGCAGACCGGCGCTATGCGCCCCGAGGGGCGGGCGGCCGATGCGTTCGGTCTGCAGCAGGCGCGCCTCAGCGCTTGGCGTCCTTTTCGACAGTCACGTTCTTGCCGAGGGCGATCTCTTCGTTCGCCCAGTAGCCCCAGTGGTAGGCGGCATCGGATTCGCTCACCTTGCCGTCGCCGAACATGATGCGGGCGGTGCCGCGGTAGGGCTGGAAGATGCCGGCGCCCAGGTAAATGTGGGCAATGCCGACGAAGACCGTGAGGAAGAAGAAGACGTCGTGCAGCAGGCGGGCCCACATGACCGTTTCGGCGCTGAACTCAACCTTGAGGCCGCCCGAAGGCAGAAGCCCCGTGTTGAGCCAGAGGATCATGCCGGTCACGGCGAGAATCACGCAGAAAAAGAGCAGCGCGCCGTCAGCGAGGCGCTGCGCGGATTTGACGTGATGCTGCGGGGGCATGTGCACCTTTCCGGGCGCGAAGAGGTAGAAGGGGAACCTCATCGCCCAGGCGTAGTCGTCCTTGTCCCACTTGCCGAAAATGTCCTCCTTGAAAAGGTGCGCAGCGCCCGAAGGCGACTTGAAGAGCGCAAAGAGCGGCACGAGGATGAAGGGAATCGCGAGCAGGCGGTGCAGCATGCGCATCGCGTACGTGAATTCGCCTCCCATGATCGAGCCGCCCAGCGTCGGCCAGAAGACAAAGAGTCCCGTCACCGCAAGAAGAATGCAGGCGACGGCGGCGACGCCGTGCGTGACGCGCGTCAAGAGCGAATGACGCTGAATGTATCGAGTCATCTGTTGCTCCTTACTTCGTTTCGTTGTTGGCGGCGCGCTCGCGGGCAAGCAGCTCGGCAACCTCGCGGTCGGCCTTGGCGCGCTGCTCGGGCGTCCAGCTGCGCTTGGCTTCTTCGATGGTCACTTCCTTGCGGCGATAGCCCATGGCGGCAAGGAACGAGACGGCGAGCCCCGCGACGACAAGGCCGGTGCCCGCTGCGGCAATCGGCTTCATCGCCTGGATGGCCGGGATGAGCTTGTTGGGCTTCGGGTCCGTGGGCAGGCCGTAGGCTTCGTGCCCGAACTTGAGCACCGAAAGCACGTGCAGGCCGCCCATTTCCGTTTCGCCGTAGAGCTCCGCCTTCTCGAAGCCCTTCTTCTTCAGGAATTCGACGCGCTGCCTGCCGAGCGCGATCATTTCATCGCGCGGCCCGAACTTGAGCGCTTCGGGCTGGCAGGTCTTCACGCAGGCAGGAACTTCACCCTCTTCGAGGCGGTCGAGGCAGAGCGTGCACTTGTCGATGCGGCCGTCTTCGGGACGGAAGCGCGGCACGTCGAAGGGGCACGCCGAACGGCAGAGCGTGCAGCCGTTGCACTTCTCGGTGTCGAAGGACACGACGCCGTTTTCATTCTTGGCGAGCGCGCCGGACGTGCATACCGAGACGCAGCCCGCATCCGTGCAGTGAAAGCACGAACGGCGGCCGATCGCCCAGTGAATCGGCTGGAACTTGTTGCCCGAGGGCTTTTCATCGAAGGTCATCACGAGGCGCGTGTCCCCGTTCAAGTCCGCCGGGCCCTGCAGCGAGCCCGTGAACTTGTTCTCGTTGAGGCCGAGGGGCGAAGGCAGCATGTTCCACTGCTTGCAGGCCACCTGGCAGCCTTTGCAACCCGTGCAGTGCGACGAGTCGAAAAGCATGGCGACTTCTTGTTTAGCCATTTGTCAGTCTCCTAAAACTTTTTTCTCGATGCGCACGTCATGCGGCTTTTTCGAGGTTGACGAGGAACGCCTTGTATTCGGGAATGTAGGAGTTCGGGTCGCCGACATTGGGCGTGAGGTCGTTCACGTTGTCGCCCGTGGCGAGCTTCGTTGCCCACGAGAAGTGGTGCGGCATGCCGACCACGTGTGTGAGCTTGCCGTTCACCTGCATCGGCGCCATGCGGATCGTCACCATGGCTTTGACGACAACCGAGCCGCGGTTGTTCCAGACGCGCACGTCGTCGCCCGACTTGATGCCCTTTTCCTTGGCGAGCTCTTCGGAGATCTCGATGAAGTTGCAGGGCACGAGCTCGTTGAGCCACGGGATGTTGCGCGTCTGCGTGCCCGACTGCCAATGCTCGGTGACCGAATAGGTCGTGCAGACGTACGGATACTCGCCCGCAGCGCCGCGCTTGACGGACTTGTCCTCGGTGAAGCGGGCGCACGGATTGGTCGCCGCGCCGTTGAAGGCGTTCTGCGTGGGCGACTCGAAGGGCTCGAAGTGTTCGGGCATCGGGCCGTCGACCATCGGGTACGCGAAGAGGCGCGCATTCTGCTCCCACGTCATGAAGAACGCGTTGTTGTCGGGCGGATTCGCAGTGACGAAGTCGCCCACGTCGTTCTGCTGCCAGGCGCCGTTCTTCCACTCGACGAGGACGCGCTTGGGATTCCACGGACGGCCCTTCGGGTCGGCGGAGGCGCGGTTGTAGAGAATGCGGCGGTTGGCCGGCCAGGCAAACGACCAGTTCGGGTAGAGGCCGAGACCGGTCGGGTCAGCCTTGCTGCGGCGCGTCATCGGCTGCTTCATCGGATCGAGCGGCGCGTCGTTGTTGTTGTAGTAGCCCGAGAAGATCCAGATGCCGCAGGCTGTCGAGCCGTCGGCCTGGAGGTCCGCATAGCCCTTGAGGAGGCGCTTCGTCTTCACGTCGTAGCCGTTGAGCGCCCAGCAAAGCGCGCGGATGTCGAACTTGCCGTCGATCTCGTAGCGCATGTTGGACTTGAGGATCTGGTCGGGGCAGGCGCCGCCCTCGGCTTCATAGAGCGCGCGGATGCGCGCGAATAGGAGCGAGAGGATCTCGAAGTCGGACTTGCATTCGCCCGGCGGCTCAATCGCCTTTTCGCGCCACTGAATCCAGCGGCCCGAGTTGTTGATCGAGCCGGTCTTCTCATAGATGAGCGCAGCCGGCAGGAAGAAGACTTCGGTCTGAATCTGCGCCGGATCCATGTCGGGCGCTTCCCAGAAGGTGGCCGTTTCCGTGAGGAACCAGTCGGCCACGAGCAGCCAGTCGAGGTTCGCCATCGAGCGGCGGACGTGGGTGCCGTTGGCGGCCGAGTGCGCGGGATTCATGCCCCAGCACATGTAGCCCTTGATCTTCGAGTCGCGCATCATGTTGAAGGTCATGATGGTCGAGTAGTCGCCGTAGTCGAGCTTCGGGCTGATCTTCGGGAGCAGGTCGTAGCAGTAGTCGTTCTCAACGGTGGCGTTTTCGCCGAACCACTCGCGCAGCGCCGAGACCCAGAACTTGGGCTTGTTGGCGTAGTAGCCGGCCGCATAGGTTTCCGCTTCGAGATACTTGGCGAGCGTCGGGTGCTTTTTCGCAGTCGGCCACTTGAGGTAGCCCGGCGCATCCGGCACGGAGGCGCCCACGTCGGGCGAGCCCTGCACGTTGGGCTCGCCGCGAAGCGCATTGATGCCGCCGCCCGCAACGCCGATGTTGCCGAGGAGCAGCTGCACGATGCACATCGCGCGGCAGTTCTGAGAGCCGTAGGTGTGCTGCGTCTGGCCGAGCGCGTAGAGGATCGAGCCCGAGCGATCAGGACGGCCCGTCGAAGCGTACACCGACCAGATCTTCAGCATGACTTCGGGGTCCATGCCCGTCACCTTGGCGACCATCTCGGGGGTGTAGCGCGAGTAGTGGCGCTTGAGAACATTAAGGACGCAGCGCGGGTCCGAAAGCGACATGTCGCGCTTGAGAACCTCGAGATCCGGGGTCTTGAACTTCGGGGTGCCGGGCTTGTTCACCCAGGCGTAGGCGCCGCCTTCGGACGTGTCCCACTTGGCGACGTTCTCGTAGTCGTAGCCCCAGGTTTCGTCGGAGTAGCGCTTCGCTTCCGGATCCCAGCCCGAGAAGAGGCCGGACGCCGGGTCAAACTCGAAGTCATCGCGCAGCAGGCAGGCGGCGTTCGTGTAGTTGAGCACGTACTCATGCTGCCAGAGGTCGTTCTGGAGGATGTAGTTGATGAGCCCGCCGTAGAAGGCAATGTCGGTGCCCGGACGGATGCGCCCGTAGATGTCGGCGTTGGCGGCGGATCGGTTGTAGCGCGGGTCGACCACGATCCACGTTGCGCCGCGGTCCTGCGCGCGTTCGACCCAGCGGGCCGAAAGCGGATGGTTTTCGACGTTGTTCGAGCCGATCGAGAGAATCACGTCCGAATTCTGGAAGTCGCACCAGTGCGACGTCATCGAGCCGCGGCCGAAGGAGGGCGCGAGGCCGGAGACGGTCGAGGAGTGGCAGACGCGCGTCTGATTGTCGATGGCGACGATGCCGAGCGAGCGGGCGAATTTCTGAACGAGCCAGCCTTCTTCATTGTTGAGCTGCGCGGCGCCAAAGGAGGCAATGCCGTCGCAGCGGTTGACGGTGATGCCGTCCTCCGACTCGACGAAGGAGGCGTCGCGCG
Source organism: uncultured Sutterella sp. (assembly GCA_905213905.1). Classification (GTDB taxonomy): domain Bacteria; phylum Pseudomonadota; class Gammaproteobacteria; order Burkholderiales; family Burkholderiaceae_F; genus Sutterella. The sequence continues at coordinate 5,887 of CAJMKD010000019.1, forward strand.
TCTTCTTGATGCGCTTGGCAATGGCGTCGATCGCTTCGTCCCAGGAAATCTTCTCCCAGGTCTTGCTGCCCGGCCTGCGCACGAGCGGCGTGAGCACGCGGTCGGGGTGGAGCTGCGACTTGCGCTTGGGCGTCACGATGTTGCGCAGCCCCCACATGGCAGCGCCCTTGGGGCAGAGGCCGCCGACGTTGACCGGATGATCGGGGTCGCCTTCGAGGTTGATGAGTTCGCCGTTGCGCGTCGAGCAGATCGTGCCGCAGCCGCCGGAGCAGTAGCAGCAGATGTTCGTCGTTTCCTTCACGTCGGTGAGCTTGTAGACGGGCTTTGCGCCGGCCGTGCCGGACGCCCGTGCGCACTGCGCTGCGGTGGCGGCGAGCGGCGCCGCGCCCATCAGAATTCCGCGCTTGAAGAAACTTCTGCGAGAAACTTCCATGAATCCTCCTAGCAGGGAGTCGGTGCCGGCCGAGCGCATCAGGCTTTCTGTTTCGAAAGGGGTTTGTTCTCTGCGCAGTCGGCCGAAGGGTCAATACGTTACGCAGCGCCAGTCGTCCGACCTCGGCTGCGCGGGGCTGAGTTTCATGCCCGCGCGCGGTTTGCTCAAGCCGCCGCTCGTATAGGTCGCACCCGACGAAAGAGGCATTGGATTACGTCTATTTGCGCATTGTGGAAAGCCCTTAAATACCTATTTAGAGATACATATGGCGCAGGGTATCCGATGAGGGGACATGAAAACAAAGGAGAGATCGTTATTCTGTTTTGGAATAACGAACCTGTGGGAAAACGGGGGATTTGTAAAGACGATTTGATTTGAATCAATAAAAGAATGGTTCATGCAGTGGAAACCGAAGGATCGAAACAGCTGTGCGCGTGGCTCTTTTGCGACAAGTCGCGGCAGAATTGGCGCTGTACTGCTATCCTTTGCTCGAGGGTTTTCCCTCCTCGACCAAATACTGATTTGCCCGGTGTACCCCCAAAGGGGGGTGCGCCGTGTGCGCGTGCGCTGTTTTCCGTCGAAAGCCGCTCTGCTGATTCGATGGTGGGCGGCGCATTTCGTCTGACCTGCGCTCGCTTCCATGATTGCCCCGAAATTTTTTGTTTCGTCGTCCAACTGCATCTGCGCCTGTCTGCGCCTGCCCATCTCGCTTGGCCTTGCGGTCGGAATCGCGTCGGCGATGCTCTTTTTCGGTGCGTCTGCCTTAAAGGCGCAGGAGCCCGGCGCGCCGCAAATGGCGCCCTCAGCGGCGCAGGCTTTGGCTTCGCAGCCGCTGAAGTCCGAAAAGAACGAAGCTTCAGGCGTGCGGGCAGAGGAGCCGGTTCGAGACGCAAGAGGCGTGCCGCACTACCACTGCGACGTGCTCGTGATCGGCGCCGGAGCGGCGGGCTTGTCGGCCGCCATTGAGGCCTCGCGGGCGGGTGCGGACGTGATTGTGATCGAAAAAATGCCGATGGCCGGCGGCAATACGATTCTCTCGAGCGACGGCGTCGTTGCGCTCAATGCAACGGCTTCAACGCCCGCGCACGCCAAGCCCGCTCCGGCGAGCGGCGACGAACAAGCGGCGGCGGGCGCGGCTGGTGCGCAGAACGCAGCGCTCAGCGGCGCTGCGGCGCATGCGTCGTCCAACCGCGCGCTTGTGACGCTGCCCCCTGAGGGCGAAAGGCTCTATTCGATTCTTTCCGTGCACCAGGCCGCAGGCGAGCCCATTCTTGCGAGAAAGCTCATCGCAGAATCCGGCGAAGCCGTCCGCTGGCTCGAATCCTGCGGCATTGATCTGCGCAAGCAAACGCAGTATCCGGGCGCAGAAGGCATATTTTCACGTCGGCCCACGAGTGATTCCCCGCTCGGCTTCGAAGTGATTCGCGGTCTGCTTCGAGAGCTTGAGGCTGCCGGCATCCCCATGCAGACGCTCACGCGCGCAGAGCGCTTCATATACGACAAAGCGGGCGAAATATCGGGCGTGCGCGCGCTCGGGCGCTGCGGGGCGATCATCTATGAGGCACGCGCCGTCGTCATCGCGACGGGCGGCTACGCCGGGTCGATCGATGCCATCCGTGCGGATAATCCGCAGATGCCGCTGCTCTCGACCACGAATTCTGCCGGCGCCACCGGGGACGGACTCGCGCTAGCCCAGGCCGCCGGCGGCAAAAAAACGCGCACGGGCTGCATTTCAATGCACGGCACCACGCTTGCTGTGTCCGGCATGCTGGTGCCGCACGGCGTGCGGGCCGAGGGCGCCATACTCGTCAACGAAAACGGGCAGCGCTTTGTGAACGAGCTGCTCCCTTCCGACGAAGTGGCGCAGGCGATTTTGGCCGAGTCCGGCCAGGAGGCCTGGCTGATTTTCGACGAAGGGATTCTGAAGGGAAGCAGAACGCTCTCTTTGGCGGCCGATATAGGTTCGCTGGATGTTGTTTATAAGGCAGCGACCTCTGCGGGCCTTGCGCGGCAGATCGGCGTGCCTGCACGCCACTTGTCGCAGACAGTCATGGACTACCGGCGCATGGCGGCGCAAGGCCGCGACCTGGCGTTCGGACGTCCCACCCTCAAGTCGAAGCTCGACGACGGACGGCTCTGCGCGGTGCGCGTTCGTCCGGCCTATCACTCCACGTCGGCCGGCATCGCCATCAATGCGAAATCCGAGGTGCTGCGCGCCGACGGCCAGCCGATTCCGGGGGTCTATGCCGCTGGGGAAGCCGCTGGCGGCATCTTCGGACGGCACGTTCCGGACAACCTCGGCATCGTGAGCGCCGTCGTCTTCGGCCGCACAGCCGGAAAGGACGCTGCGATGCACGCGATCGAGCGGCGCGGCGCAGAAGCGCCGGACGTGCTCGATGCGCCCGGCTGCCCGTAGGCCTCGGCGGCGTTCGAAAGAGCGGCGCACGGGCGCCAGCTGTCGGGCGCGCCTTCGCTAAACTCGGACTATTGGCGCTCACCAAAAGCGCTGCACTCGAACTTCCGCGCGCTGGCGGCGGAAGTTCCTTCTTTTGAGCAACTCCAAAGCGACAGGCATGATTCGCATACTTCACACGGCCGACTGGCATCTCGGCAAGCGCCTCGCCGACACGGACCGTACCGAAGATTTCCGGCAGTTTCTCGACTGGCTTCTTGAACTCATCGAAGCGCAGCGCATCGACGTGCTGCTTCTTTCGGGCGACGTTTTCGACACGACAATGCCGGCAACGGACGCACAGCGGCTCTATTACGAATTTCTATCCAGAGCCGCCCGTTCTAGGCTTTTTAAAACAATCATCACGGATGGCAATCAAGATTCGCAGCGCTTCCTGAGCGCGCCCAAGGCGCTTCTCGGCGTCATGAACTGCGTCATCGCGGGCGAGACGCCCGACGAGGAGGCGCTCATCGTTCACGATCGCTCGGGACGTCCGGTGCTTGGCGTCGCTGCGGTGCCCTATCTGCGCGAGGGCGATGTGCGAACGGTCGGCCAAAGCACGAGCGAAAGCGAGCGCATCGCCGACTGGGAAGCGGGCGTTGCAGGGCGCTACCGGGAGGTGAAGGCGCTGCTTGCCGAGCGGCTCGCGGCCGAGCAGGCGCCCGATGGGGTGCCGCGCGTTGCCATGTCGCACCTTTTCGTTACGGGAAGCGACGTTGCGCCGCTCGCGGAGGATTCAAGGCCATCGGACGAAGAAGCGGAGGACGCTCGCCGTGAACCGCAGTCCCATTTTGTCGGGACGCTTCGCAACGTCGGCGCCGCGGTTTTCGGCGCCGAGTGGGACTACGTGGCGCTCGGGCACATTCACTGCGCGCAGCGCGTGAAGCGCTATGCCGGGCCGGGCGAAGCCCGCTACAGCGGTGCGCCGCTTGCGCTTTCCTTCCGAAGCGAACACTACGCGCATCAGGTCGTGCTCGTTGAAATAGATGCCGAAAAGCCATTCGGCTCGCCCGAGCGAATCCGCACGTCGAGCATTCCGGTGCCGCAGCCTCGCTATGTTGGTCGGATTCGGGGCAATTTCGACGAGCTCAAGGCGGGGCTTCACGAAGCGGCTGCTCGTTCGCACAACGGACTCGCGCCGATCCTCGAAGCGTTCTTCACTCTCGAGGGGGCAGAAGCCCGGGCGCTCGTTGCGCCGCTGCGCGAATGCGCGGAAAAAGCGGGCGTTGTCCTCGGCCCCATTCGTGTGGCGTCGTCGCTTTCGCTTGAAACGAACGACGAAGCGCTCATGCATCTCGAAGACATCACGCCCGAAGAGGTGTTTGAGGACGTGCTGAGCCGGCAGCGCCGGGATGGGGCTTGGGCGGCGGACGCCGCGCCCGCTTCGGACGACGACGCGCTTTTGCGCCGCTGCTTCGAGGAGGCGGTTGCGCTTGCGCGCGACGCGATCGGCCTGCGCCAGGAAAGCGCGCGCGGCGCCGGCGCCGTTGCCGAACTCGCGCGCATTTGCTCGGAAGCGGCCGCGCCAGGCGGTTCGCGCTCGACGCTCATCTCATCACAGACGAAGGCCAACGAATGCGGCTCTTGAAACTTCGATTCAAAAACATCAATTCGCTCGCAGGCGAATATGAGATCGATTTTGCCGATCCCGTCTACGAAGAGAGCGGGATCTTTGCAATCGTCGGACCGACGGGCAGCGGCAAAACCTCGATTCTCGACGCCATTTGCCTCGCGCTCTACGGAGAGACGCCGCGGACTGTTGAGGCCAAGCAAAAGGGCGACCGGGAAGAAGCCTGCATCGTGCTCACGAAGAACCGCACCGAGTGCTATGCGCAGGCGGTCTTCGAAGCGCACGGGCGCGTGTGGCTGTCGCGCTGGTCGCGCGCCATGGGGCCGCGCTCGAAGCGGCTCGGCGAAGCGCGCGTGGAGCTCGCGCTTCTCGAAGATGCCGGCGACGGCGCCGGGCGCATCATTGCCGACAAAAAGACGGAGTGGTCGCAGTGCGTGGCGTGGCTCCTCGGCATGGACTTCACAGGCTTTACGCGATGCGTGCTTCTGGCGCAGGGCGCCTTTGCCAATCTTCTTCGGGCCAAAATCGACGATCGAGCCGCGATTCTCGAGCGCATCACGGGCACCGAAATCTATTCGGAAATCGGCAAAACCGTCTATGAGCGGAAAGACGCGGAAGAGGCTCGGCTTGAAATGCTTGAGGGCCAAGCGAGGAGCGAGGCGCCCCTCTCAGACGAAGAGCGTTCGGCGCTAGAAAAGTCGCTCGAAGCGGCTGCTGCCGCCGAAGCCGCAGCCCAGCAGGAGCGGCGGCGCACGAGTGAGGCGCTTGAGAAGCGCCGCGGCTTTGACGCAGCCCATAACGCGGAAAAGGCGGCCGCGCTTGAGGTGGCGGCTGCGAGAAAGGCGTGCGAGGAAGCAGAGTCCGAAAGAATCCGCGCCGCGGCTGCGCGGCGTGCGCTTGGCGCAGCGGAAGCGCTTTCGCAAAAGCGCGATGCCGTTTCGCGGCTTGAGCGCAACGAAGCGGCGCTCGCGCGCTGCACGACGAAGGCGAAGGCCTGCGCCGAGGCGCTGGACGTTGCGCAGAGCGCTCTCACCGCGTCGCTCGAAGCCGAGTCGGCCGCTCAAAAGGCGCAGGCGGCCTTTGAGCCCGATTATGCGGCGATCACGCAGGCGGATGCCGCCATTGCCGAGTGCGGCAGAAACCGCGCCAGTGCCGAAGATTCTCTTCAAAAAGCCGAAGCAGCGAAGCGCTCCGCCGAGGTCGACAGCAGCGAGAAGCGCGCGACAGCGCTCAAGGTCGAAGCCGCGCTTCAGAGCGCGCTCGCCCGCCTCGAGGCGAGTGCAGCCGATGAGCCGCTCGTTCAGGCGCTTGCCGGCATTCGCGCCGCAGTGAATGCGCATAAGAGCGCGAGACTTGCGGATAAAGATTCGAAGACGAGGCTGGAAAGCGCTTCTGAGCGTCTTGCGAAGGCGCAGCGCACGGGCGACGGGGCGTGCGCGAATATGGCGGGCGCGACGATGCGCCACCGCGAGGCGCTCGCCGCATTGGGCCTTCGAAAGGAGGCGCGTGAGCGCGCCATGGCGGGCAGCTCCCTTGAAGAGGGGCTCATCGTCATGCGGCAGTCAACGGGCGAATGGTGGGGCGCACGCTGGGCGGCAGCGCTCGAAGCGGAAATTCGAGAAGCGGATAAAGCGCTTGCTTTGCCTGCGCTTCCTGAAGCCGTGCGCGCTTATCCGGCAGGCGTGCGTGCGCGCGCCAGGGCGCAGCTCGACGATATCGTCGAGCGGTTTCCTGCGCTCGCAGCAGGCATTGCGCCCGAGCGGCTCCAAATGCTCGAGGCTGCCGTTGAAAAGCTTCGCAGCTGGTCGAAGACGGCAGGCGATGCCTTGGCGGCGTATGAAGCAGCGGCGGCCGATGAAGCCAAAGCACGCAAGGCGCTTGACGAAGCGGGAAGCGCTGCGTCGGCTGCCGAAGCAGAAATTCTGAAAGCCCAGGCCGAGCGCGATGCTGCGGCTGCGCAGCAAGCACGGGATTTTGACGCGCTTGAGCGCGCCCGTGAAGCGTATTTGGCCGGAACACGCCCTTTTTTCGAAGAATCCGAACTTCTTTCCGCCAAGCCTGCGCAAGTGCTCAAAAAACTTGAAGCGCGCCTTGAGGCTCGAGAGACGGCTAAAGCGGAGGCTGCACGGCTTCGCATCGAAAAAGAAACAGCGCTTGGCGCCCAGGCGGCCGCTGAGCGCGTTCTGCAAGAGCGCCTTCGAAGCTTCTCAGAAGCAAAGACGCTCGCGATGCAGCTGAGCGAATCGTTGGCCGAACTCACCGAGCGCCGACGCAGCCGCTGGGGCGAGACGGATCCCGAAAAAGCGCGTCGCCGCTATGCGCTTCAAACGAAGCAGGCGCATGCGGATGTTCTCGCGCGGCAAAAGACTTGCGATGAATGCCGGTCAGCGGCCGCAGCTGCTGCGGCTGAGGAGAAGACCCTCCTGGTGCAGCGGCAGGAGTGCCAGAGCGCCGAGCGCGCGGCAGCGCTTTCGCTCGACGCGGCGCTTGAGCGGGCCGGTTTTGCCGACGAGGCGGCGCTCGAAGCGGCGATGCTTGACGAAACTTCGCTCTTAAAGCTCGAAGCGCGGCTCGCCGACCTTGATCAACGCGCAAGCCGCGCTGCCGGCGCGCTTGCCGAAGCCAAGCGACGGGCTGGCGCAGCGCGCGAATTGCTCGAATCGGACGAGGAGGCGGCTGCGTTCGAAGCGCGTGAACTGGAAGCGCGCCTTCAGACGCGGGAGCGCACGGCAAGCGAAGCGGGCGCCGCCCGGGGCCGCATCGCCGCGCAGCTCGAGGCAGACAATGCCAAGCGGGCGCGCTCGCAGGCGCTTCGCCGTGAAATTGAGGCGGCCCGCCAAACGTTCCAGGAATGGTCGAAGCTCAATGCGCTCATTGGCAGCAAATCGGGCCACTACTTCCGGCAGGCCGCACAGAAGCTTACCTTCCGGCTGCTCCTAGCCAACGCCAACGAGGTGCTCGGCCAGATGGACAGCCGCTATCGTCTTGCGCCCTCGGGCGAAACGGGACTTGATGTCGCCGTTCGTGACGAAGAGCTCGCCGGGCTTGTGCGCACCTCCTTCAATCTTTCGGGCGGGGAAACCTTCCTCGTGAGCCTTGCGCTTGCGCTTGCGCTCGCCCGCATCAGCTCGAAAAAGCTTCGCGTCGACACGCTCTTTCTTGACGAGGGATTCGGCTCGCTCGACGCCGAAACCCTTGAGAAAGCGCTCGGGGCGCTTGAAAATCTGCAGGCGCGCTCGAAAAAGCTCATCGGACTCATCAGCCATGTGCGCGCCGTGCGCGAACGCATCGACGTGCACATCGTCGTGCGTCCGAAGGGCGGCGCGGGCGAGAGTGAAATCGCCGGCCCCGGCGTTCGACGTCTCTAGGGGAGAGGCGAGAAAAAAGGCGCACGCTTTCAAACGCAAAAGCGTGCGCCGGCAGCTTAACGGCAGAGCATTCGGAAGCGAACTCAGTGACGCTTCGCTTCGCCGATCAGATGCGTGCTGTCGTATTCGCTCTGGTTGCGATGGTGCTTGAATATGACGAGCCCCATGGACACCATGACGAAGCACCCGAAGAGCAGCATCGTCGTCGGCACAGAGAGGTCGAGCTTGATGAGCAGCGCATAGATGCCGAGCATGATGAGAATGGAGAGATTCTCATTGAAATTCTGAACTGCGATCGATCGGCCCGCACTCATGAGAACGTGGCCGCGGTGCTGCAGGAGCGCATTCATCGGCACGACGAAGAAGCCCGCGCAGACGCCGACGGCGATCATTGCCAGAGAGGCGATGACGGTGGCCCAGCTGAGATCGAAGCCGAAGATTGAAATGCCGCCCTCGGGCGCCATGCTCTGGTCGAAGTAGGCCATCGCAGTGACGAGGATGCCCATGAGGATGCCCATCGGCAGCACGGCAAGCGACTTCTTGAGCGGGACGTAGGCCGCGGCGAGCACAGCGCCCACGGCAATGCCGATGCTCACGACCGCCTGCATCACGGCGCCTTGCGAGAGATCCATGCCGAGGGCATGATCGCACCACTTGAGAACGAGGAACTGAAGCACGGCGCCGGCGCCCCAGAAGAGCGTCGTGACGGAGAGCGAAATCTGCCCGAGGCGGTCGTGCCACAAGAGAATGCAGCTTTTGAGGAAGTTGCGCACCGAATCGGCCGGATCAAACGGCTGCTTCGGGTAGCGTGCCCCCGTGTCGGGAATCGCAAGATTGACGAGCGAAGCGGCAAGGTAGACGAAGGCAATCGCAAAAATCGCCGCTTCGGCAAACTGCGTGAGGCCGAGCGCATCGAGATGGCAAAAGTCGAGTATGGGCTGGGCGATTTCCGGCTTGATCAACACTCCGCCTAAAACGACGCCCAGGATGATGGAGCCGACCGTGAGCCCTTCAATCCAGCCGTTAGCCACGACGAGCTTCTCGGGCGGCAGCAGCTCTGTGAGGATGCCGTATTTGGCCGGCGAATAGGCGGCGGCGCCGATGCCGACAATCGCATAGGCCAGGAGCGGGTGGCCGCCGAAAAGCATCAGAAGGCAGCCGCAGGCCTTGATGAAGTTCGTGAGGAACATCACGCGTCCTTTGGGCATTGAATCGGCGAAGATGCCGACCCAGGCGGCAAGGAGCACATAGCTCACGACGAAAAAGAGCTTGAGGAGCGGGGTTTGCCACTCCGGCGCATTGAGGCTCGTCAGAAGGGCGATGGCGGCGATCAGGAGCGCATTGTCGGCCAGAGACGACAGGAATTGCGCAGTCATGATGGTGTAAAAGCCGCGGTTCATAATGCACCTCAGAAACGGATGCGCAGAACTTGCGCATCCGAGCATTGACGGGCGTCGGAACGCGAAGCCGCAGGAGATGCGCCGCATGATGGGCAGCAGGAGCCTCTCTGGCGGGTCGCGCCGAAGCTTGAAACGGAAGCCGATTTTAGCAAGGACGCGACAGCCGGGAAGGTGCGGCCGGACTCGATTTTGCGGCGCTCAGAGCAGAAGCGCTGCAAGCCAGAAAGGCAGCGTCGCCATCGCGGCAAGCGTCTGTGCAGTCGTGACGTTGGCAACGGCGCCTGCATCGCCGCGCATGCTCGCCGTCATGACGTAGCAGGACTGCGCGGTCGGCAGCGCGGCAAAAATGATCGCCACGCCGGCTTCAACGGGTGCAAGGTCGAAAGCGGCGCCCATGCCCCAGGCGATGAGCGGCACAAGAATGAGCCGGTCGACCGTTGAAGCGGCAATGAGCGGCATGTGGGCCTTGAAGTCCTGCGTGCGAAGGCCGGCTCCGATGCAGAGGAGCCCCATCGCAAGCGAAGCGTTTCCAAGGTCGGCAAGGAAGACATGCGCTGTTTTCGGGACGGAGAGACCGCTCACGTTCACGAGAAGGCCGAGCACGGTCGCGATGATGAGCGGATTGCGAACGACGGCACGCACGGTTGAGGCAAGAATGTTCGTGCGCGCCCCGCCCGATTCGGCTTTTGCCACGGCCGCGGCGAGAACGCCGACAGCAATGGCGTTGCTGATGGGCACCCAGAAGGCGATCAGCAGCGCGAGCAGCGAGGTGCCTTCATCGCCGTAAAGACGCGAGGCAACGGCAAAGCCGATGTAGGTGTTGAAGCGGAAGCCGCATTGGAAGACGGAAGCATGCGTCAGATCATTGTCTTTCACTGCGTAGCGCACGCACCAGGCGACGGCCACGGCTATGAGCATGGCGGCGACAGCAACGGCAAGAAATTTGCCAGCGGATGCCAGGCCGATCGAGGCGCTCGAGACGGAATTGAAGAGGAGCGGCGGAAAAAGAACGTAGAAAACCAGTTTTTCGGCCTTGTTCCAGAATTCCCGGGGATAGTCGAGCTTTTGAAAAAGAAAGAGCCCGAGCAGGATGACGAGAAAGTCGGGAAGAATCAAAAGGACGCTTTCCATATGGCTGACTGTTGCGTTTCGTTGGATGCCTGTGGCGCGGCAGCAGGCCGCTCGGTTTGCGCGATGCCTGTGCGGGCCCGCTTTTGGGAAAGTGATCCTACGCCCGCGGCAGAGGCTTTCGGTGAAAATAATATTTGCTAATGAAAGAGAATCAGCAAAACTGATGAAAGGCTCAGAACAGGAATCCCAGCATGAATTCGACGCCAGACCAACGCGCTGCGAAGAAGCGAGCCGTCTACGCGAGCGCCAGACGCGCTGCATCGGACCTTCGCGCTCTGCAGCCCGCGCAGCTTCAGCTTTTTGCGCTGGTTGCGCGCACGGGAAGCTTTTCCGAGGCGGGGAGAGCCTTCGGCGTGACGCAATCGGCGGTTTCTCAGGCCATTGAGCGGCTTGAGCGTCAGCTCGAGCTTGTTCTTTTTGAGCGCTCAAGCCGGCCAGCGCTCCTCACTGCGCAGGGGCGCGAAGTTCTCAAGCTCGCCACGGGGCTGCTCGAAGAAGCGGAGCGCTTTTTAAGCGCCGTCGAATTGCTGCGCGAGGGCGGTGTTCGTGCGCTTCGCTTCGGCATTACGGAGGTGGCGGCAAGCTATGCGTCGGCGGCGATCGAGGCGGCGCTCATACCGCGCGTGACGGTTTTTGAAGCTTTCGGCGGACTGATCCCGAAGGTGCTTGAGGACTTCGAGCGCGGCAGCCTTGATGTCGTTGTTGCGCCCGATATTCCGGCGGATCAGCGCCTCATCGCCTTCGAGCTGATTTCGGAGAATTATCTCATTGTGACGCCCAAATGCGTAGCCGAGGCCGACAACATCCCCGTCGAGAGGCTGCTGCCGCGGCTCGATCTGCCTTTTGTCTCCTACCGTCACGACTCGCTCGATTGGCGCCGCTCGCTCGGCATGATCCGCATGCTCGGACTTGCGCCGCGCGATTCGATCTCGCTCGAGAACACGCAGGCGGTGGCAAGCGCCGTGACGAGCGGCTTCGGATGGACGATTCTGCCGCCCACGAGCCTCTGGTGCGTTCGGGAAGCGCTCGATCGCGTTGCCGTGCATGCCATCGGCGCGGTGTCGGCCAAGAAAACATTGTGGTCGGCGGCAAAAAGCACGCGCTTCCGGCCGCTTGCGCTTGAGGCGGCCCGCGTATTCCGCGCGGGCTTCGAGCAGGAATGGCTTCATGCGCTCACAAAACGAAAGCCTGCGCTGCAGGCCTATGTTCGGCTGCCTTCCGAGCCGCTGCCGCCTGATTGAGGCGGCTGCAGCGGAAACATGCAGATGCTTTTCGAGCGGTGGCTTGCGAGCTTAAAGAAGCGGCGAAAGCGCTAAGATACTAAGCTTCACCGCGGCAGAAGGCGTTTGTCGGATGCTTTTGCCGCCGAAAACTGGCGCGGGCGTTAAGGCCATGTTCGCGTCGTCCCTGCGCAAGCGGGGACAGTTTTTTTTGTTGCTGAGCCGATGCGGGAAGCTGAAGCAGCCCGCGAACGAACAACACACGCATGGCGCAACTTTCGTCCGACGGCGTCGCGCCGGCCTTGTCGATCGGAGATCTCGAAGGCCGGACGATCACCCGATTAGAAAAAGGCCATGCGTTCAGAAGGAGAAAGCGTTCGTCATGTCGCGCCCCATTTACGCTGAAATTGATCTCAATGCACTCAGACACAACCTCGCCCGCATTCGCGAATGCGCCGGTGACAGAGACGTCTGGGCTGTTGTCAAGGCAAATGCCTACGGTCACGGACTGGAAAACGCGGTTGCCGCCTTTGCCGATGCTGACGGTCTTGCGACGATTGATCTTTGCGACGCTGAGCGCGCCCGCAAAAGCGGCTGGCAAAAGCGCATTCTGCTTCTTGAGGGATTTTTCGATGAAGGCGACATCGAGCCGCTTCAGCGCCTCAAGGTCGAAACGATCATTCACTCGCCCTGGCAGATTGAAATTCTGAGGCGCATGAAGATTGAGGACGTCCGCTGCCACATCAAGGTCAATTCCGGCATGAATCGTCTGGGGTTCCTGCCGGTCGAAGTCAATACGGTCTACGATCAGCTCACTTCGATTCCGGGCGTGCGCGTGATGGGGGTCGTGACGCACTTCGCCAATGCCGAGCCCAGCTATTCGAGCGACAAGCCGGCGTCCGTCGACAAGCAGCTGAGCCGCATGGGCCGGCTCGCGCACAGCGCAACGGCGGCCTGCATGGCGAATTCCGCGGGCATTCTCTTCCATCCGGAAGTGGGCGGCAATGCCGTGCGCGGCGGCATCGCGCTCTACGGCGTTAGCCCCGACAGCCATATTTCCTCCGAAGAGCTCGGCCTCATTCCCGCCATGACGCTGAAGGCCAAGATCATTGCGATTCAGGAAATTTCCGCCGGCGAGGCTGTGGGCTACGGTTCGCGCTGGGTTGCCAAGCGTCCCTCGCGCATCGCCGTCGTTGCCTGCGGCTATGCCGACGGCTATCCCCGCTCGATGCCTGACGGCGCGCCCGTTTGGGTGGAGGGCCAGATTGCGCCGCTCGCCGGCGCCGTTTCCATGGACATGCTTGAAATCGACGTGACGGACATTCCTGCTGCGAAGCTCGGCTGCGAAGTCGAGCTTTGGGGGCGCAATCTGCCCGTCAACCGCGTGGCGGCCGCCTGCGGCACGATTGGTTATGAGCTGCTTTGCGCGCTTGCGCGCCGCGTGCCTGTGCGCGTCAACGAAGGCGCAGAAAACTGATGGCCAAGCGAGAACGCGTCGAATTTGTCTGCTCCGAGTGCGGCGGCACCACGGCCAAATGGCACGGGCAGTGTCCGCACTGCAAAGCTTGGAACACGCTTCAGGAATTCAAGGTGGCGCCGAAGGGCGCCGCTTCACGCTATTCGGTTGACGGGCGCGATGCCCGAGCCTCGCGCGGCTTCGTCGATACGACGGGCGCCGTACAGAATCTCGCCGAGATCAATATCGAGGAGGCGCCGCGCATTGTCACGGGGCTCTCGGAATTCGACCGCGTGATGGGCGGCGGCCTCGTCCGAGGCGGCGTCGCCCTGATCGGCGGCGACCCCGGCATCGGCAAGTCGACGCTTTTGATTCAGGTGATGGCGCGCCTTGTTGCGCTCGGCATTCCGTCGCTTTACGTTTCCGGTGAGGAAAGCGCCTCGCAGATTGCGCTTCGCGCCCAGCGGCTGCAGCTGCCGCTCGAAGGCATGCGGCTCATGAGCGAGATTGAGCTCGAGCATATTGAGGCCGTCATTGCCAAGGAAAAGCCTGCATTCGTCGTCATTGATTCGATTCAGACGCTTTTTTCCGGGGAGCTCGACAGCGCGCCCGGATCCGTTTCTCAGGTGCGCGAGTGTGCGGCTCGCCTGACGCGAATTGCGAAGACCTACGGGATCACGCTTTTCTTTGTCGGCCATGTTACGAAGGAGGGTTCGCTCGCCGGCCCCAGAATCCTCGAGCATATTGTCGACACCGTGCTTTATTTCGAGGGCGACACGCATTCGAACTTCCGATTGGTCCGCGCCTTCAAGAACCGCTTCGGCGCCGTGAATGAGCTTGGCGTTTTCGCAATGACCGATCATGGCCTGCGCGGCGTGACGAATCCGTCGGCCATCTTCCTTTCCGAATACAAGTCGAATATTCCGGGCTCAACCGTCCTCGTCACGCAGGAAGGCACGCGGCCGATACTCGTTGAAGTCCAGGCGCTGGTCGACCAGACGCATCTGCCGACGCCAAGGCGCTTGTCGGTAGGCGTCGACACGCAGCGCCTTGCCATGCTGCTCGCTGTTCTTCACCGGCATGCTGGTGTTGCGCTTTTTGACCAGGATGTGTTCGTCAATGCTGTGGGCGGCGTCAAGATCACAGAGACGGCGGCCGACTTGGCCGTGCTGGTCGCCATCCATTCGAGCTTCAGAAATAAGCCGCTTTCTCCCGGGCTCGTCGTTTTCGGCGAAGTCGGCCTCGCCGGCGAAATCCGCCCAGCCCCCCGCGGCCAGGAGCGGCTGCGCGAAGCGGCAAAGCTCGGCTTCTCGCGAGCAGTGATTCCGCGCGCGAATGCGCCGAAGCACCCCATCGAAGGCCTTGAGGTGGTTGCGGTCGATCGGCTTGCCGACGCGCTCAACGCCGTCATCAGCTGAGCGGCTGCGCCGCGCCGCCCTTACAATGGTGCCATGTTTATTTAAGATGCCGGCGCGCATCCGCCGCCGTCGTCTCCACCCAATTCATCGTTCGAAGGAATTTCGAAAATGACCACGCTTACGAAGCTCCTGCCGCAGGGTGCGGCGCCCGCGAAAATCATCCTTGAAAAGGCGCACCACCTCGTTTTGACCTCGGCCGAACGCGCCGAATGCCCCAAGACGCTGAAGACCGAAGCAGGCGAAGTGACGGTTGCCGTCGCTGAAATGCGTCCGCTCGAAGTAGGCGACGTGTTCGTTGACGAGACCGGCGCTTTCTGGGTTGTGCGGCCCGGCGTCGAAAAGGTGCTTCACGTGACGGGCGACGTTGATGTGATGCGCGAAGCCGTCGCTGCGCTCGTCAACCGCGGCGTTCGTGTTGCGCAGGCGCCTGATGGCTTCGCCGTCCTGCCGCTGCCCAACCTCGCGCAGATGCTCGGCATGGTCGGTCTTACGACCACGGAGGTCGACGCCGAGTTTGATCCGATTCAGTTTGTGCAGCGCGGCTGCTGCGGCCATCATCACCATCATCATGACGGCTGCTGCTGCGGCCACGACCATGATCACGAGCACGGCGAAGCGTGCGGCTGCGGTCACGACCACGATCACAAGCACGGCGAAGGTTGCGGCTGCGGTCATCACCATCATCACGACCACGAAGGCGAATGCTGCTGCGGCCACGATCACGGGCATGATCATGAGAAAGGCTGCTGCTGCGGCAAGGGCGAGAAAACGGCTCAGTAAGCCGAGAGAGCGGTTATTCGCGCGCTTCAGCTTTGCTGACAATTCCCCGCTGCTCACGCCACATCTTCCAGGGGGCAGCGCTGGGGCGCCGGCCTAAAAAGCAAAAAGGCACGCTTCCGTTTTGGGAAGCGTGCCTAAAATTTTGGTGCGCGAGACCGGACTCGAACCGGTACGCCTCAACAGCGTCAGGACCTAAACCTGGTGCGTCTACCAATTTCGCCACTCGCGCAAGGCCACGCATTGTAGCTGAAAAGCGAGAAGCACCCGCAACGGAAACGACAATTTTTTATGCTGCGGCGAAAGCGAGGAAAGCAGGCGCAGACTTAAGAATCGCTATCCTGCCTGCTGGCGGCATCTTCACGGGCGCGATCCGCAAGAGAGCGGCGTTCGCTGTTGTACTGCCCCCAGGTGATTTGGCCTGATAGAAGCCTGTTTTGCAGATCCTCGATTAAGGGATCGGTCCTGCGCCGAGAGCCTTCCGCCTGGTCGATGAGGGCGGGCAGTCCCGTATTCACCATGAAATCGCGCATTTCTTCGCTTAGTTCATGTGAAAGTTCAAAAACCGCTTTAGCGGCCTGCTTCTGCGCAGCTGTGATTCTGGTCTGGTCGGTCGTCATTTGATCGGTAATGCCCGCCGGCAGACAAGCTGTTTTTGCAAAGTAAGGCTTGTACTTCGGAGAAACGCAGGCAGCGCGGAGCCGTTCGCCGATGCGGTCGCGCTCGGCTTCAAAGCGCTTCATTTGTTCGGCTTCGATTTCAAAATGCGGACGCCAGCCCGTCTTTGTCTCCTGCTGCGCTGGCTGATCGAATGCGCAGGCGGTCAGGAGTGCGGCCGAAGCGGCAAGACTGAGGAAGCGGATGGTGGCGGCAAAGCGTCGAGTCATGGTGAGTAAACGCGGTAAGAACAACACGGCCGGCTAAAAAATCCAAGCCGAACGGAAGTTTAGCGAAATCATGCAATGCGCATGGACGAGCTTCTTCGTTATAATGCAACGCTTCGAATTCGGCTTCGGACGATCGCATAGCGTTCGCGACGAAGCAACGAAAAAGGACAGATTCACGGACGGGCGGGCCGAACGCAGATCGGCGCCGCTCAGCCTGCTGCAGAGCTGATGCGGCAGACATGTTTCCAACGCTTTCGAGCATTCCTGCGCGGCCGACGCGGTTGCCCGCGCTTCTGCGCAGAAGGCTCGATTTTTTTGCAAAGAACTCGAAATGACCGAAGAAAAGATCGAACAGACCCAGGAACAGGCTGTTGAACAGACCGAAGCGACCACGCCCGTCGTCGATACGAACGCTGCCGTCAACCCGCTCGAACACACGATTCAGCTCAAGGTTGCGCAGGCTGAAGTCGAAAAGCTCGCCGAGGAACGCCTCAAGCGCCGCGCGAAGACCGCCCGCATGCCTGGCTTCCGTCCTGGTCACGTGCCGATGAACCGCGTTCGCGCGATGTACGGTGCTGAAGCCTTCAACGATGCGCTCAACGAGCTCGTCGGCCGCTGCTGGGTTGAAGCCGCCCGCGACTCCAAGCTGCAGATCGTTGGCGCTCCCCGCATCGATGCGATTCCGTCGGACGACAAGGAATTCATGAACTTCACGGCCAAGTTCGAAGTCTTCCCCGAAATTCAGAAGGTTGACTTCACCAAGCTCAACCTCAAGCGCTACGACTGCAAGGTTGACGACGCTGCCGTTGAAAAGACGATCGAAGTCATGCGCAAGCAGCGCGTGACGTTTGCCGTTGAAGAAGGCCGCGCCGCTCAGGACGAAGATCGCGTCAAGCTCAACTTCAAGGGCACGAAGGACGGCGTCGCTTTTGAAGGCGGCAGCGCCGACGACTTCTCCTTCGTTCTCGGCCAGGGCCGCATGCTCCCCGAGTTTGAAGACGCCATCCGCGGCATGAAGGCCGGCGAAAAGAAGACCTTCCCGCTCACCTTCCCGGAAGATTACGGCCACAAGGATCTCAACGGCGCTTCGGTTGAATTCGCTGTCGAAATCCTCTCGGTTGAAGCCCCGTCCTATCCGGAACTCAACGACGAGTTTGCCGAAAGCCTCGGCATCGAAAGCGTTGAAAAGATGCGCGAAGAAGTGAAGGTCAATCTTGAGCGCGAAGTTGCTGCCCGCATCGAAAACAAGAACAAGGCTGAAATCTTCCAGCTTCTCAACGACACGCTCACCTTTGCCGTGCCGCATGTTCTCGTTGAAGACCAGGCTCGCGTGGTTGCCAATTCCTACGTCCAGCAGTTCGTTGCTCGCGGCGCAAAGGCCGACGCCTTCAAGAATCTGCCGCTCGACATGTTCAAGCCCGAAGCTGAAAAGCAGGTTCGTCTCGGCCTCTTCGTCGACTCGCTGATCAACGAAGAAAAGCTTGCGCCGACGAATGAACAGCTCGAAAAGGCTGCGCATACGCTTGCTGCTGCTTACGAGCAGCCGGAAGAAGTCGTCAAGCATCTCCTCAACGACCAGTCTTCCCGCGCCGGTCTCGTTGCCCGCATCCGTGAAGAGAACGTTGCCGAATTCATCCTCGGCAAGGCCCAGACTGAAAACGTCGAAGTCGAATTCGACAAGGTCATGTCCGGTCAGTTCTGATCTTGACGGATCACGCGGTCGGCCGGAAGCGCGCTAGCGCGCTTCACGGCGCGCGGGGTGCGGTTTCGCACCCGAGCACGATGAAGATTGCGACGAAGCGCCTGCGCTGGCATTTGGCCAAGCAGGCGCTTCGGCTTCCTGAGAGAGCCGGAATCGTGCAGGCGTTCCCGGCTTTGTCCATAATGCTTCGACGCAAATAAACAATGCGCGCCGCCGAACGGCAGAAGCGCGCCCTGCAGCCGGCAGTGCCGGCTGCAGCGCCAACAGAACTATTGAAGGGAACACCATGTCCTTAGTGCCCATCGTTATTGAAAGTTCCGGCCGCGGTGAACGCAGCTTTGATATTTATTCGAGGCTTCTTCGCGACCGCATCGTTTTTCTCAATTCGGAAGTGAACGATCAGACGGCTTCGCTCATCGTTGCGCAGCTGCTTTTTCTCGAGAGCGAAGATCCGGACAAAGACATTTCGCTCTACATCAACAGCCCCGGCGGCTCCGTTTCCGCCGGCATGGCGATTTATGACACGATGCAGTTCATTCGCCCCAAGGTGAGCACGATCTGCCTTGGCATGGCCGCTTCGATGGGGGCTTTTCTGCTCGCCGGCGGCGCCAAAGGCAAGCGTTACGCGCTGCCGCATTCGCGCATCATGATTCATCAGCCGCTCGGCGGCGCTGAAGGCCAGGCGAGCGATGTGGAAATCCGTGCGCGTCAGCTCACGCTCATCAAGCGTCAGATGAACGAAATGATGGCGGGCTTCACGGGCCGCAGCTACGAAGAACTCGTGCGCGACACGGATCGCGACAACTTCATGAGCGCTCAGGAAGCGCTTGAATACGGTCTCATCGATCGCGTGCTCGTCAATCGCGGCGAAGCTGCGGCGCTCTGATCGGATCAGGTTCGGGGCTAGGCGCTCCGAACGGAGACTGCTCTCTTGCATTTGAAGCCGTGCTTTGCTGATGAGAGCGCAATCAGCGCTTTCTGCGCAAAGCCGCGGACAGAACGGATTTTTTATGAAGTCAACACGCTACTGCGCCTTCTGCGGGCGCCCCGAAGCCGATTGCAAGGCGCTTTTTCAGGGCCTCAACGGCGAACTGCTTTGCGACGAGTGCATCCGCGCAATGGCGGCGGACCTCGATGGTCACCCTGAAGGCCCGGCTGAGGCGCCCAAGCCCGTCGAAAAGCCTTTGCCGACGCCCAAGGACCTCTATGAGCTGCTCGACGGCTACGTGATCGGTCAGGAACGCGCCAAGCGAACGCTTTCCGTAGCGGTTTACAACCATTACAAGCGCCTACGCAGCCGCGACGCCAAAAAGGATGATGCGGCAAGCGCCGTCGAGCTTCAGAAGTCGAATGTGCTTTTGATCGGGCCGACGGGGTCAGGGAAGACGCTCCTCGCACAGACGCTTGCGCGCGGTCTGGACGTGCCCTTTGCGATTGCCGATGCGACAACGCTCACGGAAGCAGGCTATGTGGGCGAAGACGTCGAGAACATTGTTGCCAAGCTTGTTCAGGCGGCGGACGGCGACATCGAGCGTGCCCAGCGCGGCATTATCTATCTCGATGAAATCGACAAGATTGCCCGCAAGTCCGAAAATCCCTCGATTACGCGAGATGTTTCGGGCGAAGGCGTGCAGCAGGCGCTTTTGAAGCTCATTGAAGGCACGATCGCCTCCATGCCGGTCAAGGGCGGCCGGAAGAATCCCGGCAAGCCCATGATGGAAGTGGACACCTCGCAGATTCTCTTCATCTGCGGCGGTGCTTTTGACGGCATGGAACGCATCGTGCGCCACCGCACTGAAAAGAGCGAAATCGGCTTCAACGGCACCGTTGTCGGCAAGAGCGACTCCGATCTCACGCGGCTTTTCAGCCAGATTGAGCCCGCAGACCTTGTCAAGTATGGCCTTATCCCCGAACTCGTCGGCCGCCTGCCTGTCATCGCGGTTCTTGAGGAGCTTGACGAAAAGGCGCTGATCGAAATCCTTACGAAGCCCAAGAACGCCATCGTTCGTCAATACCAGGCGCTTTTCGGCATGGAGGATGCGGAGCTCGAGTTCACGCCCGATGCGCTCAAAGCGGTCGCCAAGCGCGCCATCGAGCGCAAAACCGGCGCTCGCGGCCTGCGCTCGATCATGGAAGACGTGCTTCTTGACACCATGTTCGAAATTCCGAGCGAAAAGAATGTTTCGAAAGTGAT
Source organism: uncultured Sutterella sp. (assembly GCA_905213905.1). Taxonomy (GTDB): domain Bacteria; phylum Pseudomonadota; class Gammaproteobacteria; order Burkholderiales; family Burkholderiaceae_F; genus Sutterella. Next base: position 25,895 of record CAJMKD010000019.1, read on the forward strand.
CGTCACGGCGGCTGCTGTCGAAAAAACCGGGCCGCTCGAAATCGTCCGAACTGCCGAATAAGCCCGCACGCCTGAGGTTCTTTTCCCGCGCGTCGTGCAGATAGGCAGAATCGTGTCGCAAATCGGCAGAATCTGCTTGAAAGCCGCGGGATTGTCCCCATATAAGGTGTACTGAAAGTCTTTTTTTGGGATATTGAGCTTTGACCAACGAGAACACTCTCCCGAACAACAATGCGTCGGAACTTGTCGGACCGTATCCGGTGATTCCGCTTCGCGACATGGTCGTGGGTCCCCATGCAATGACGACCATTTTCATGTCGCGCCAGATATCGGTGAAGGCTGCGGAAGCGTCGCTGCAGAGCTTTGGCGGCCGCATCATCCTCGTGACGCAGCGCGACAAATCCGTCGATGCGCCCACGCCGGACGATTTCTGGGAAGTCGGCGTCGTGGGCGAGATCGAGCAGCTGCTGCGGCTGCCCGACGGGTCGGTGAAGGCCCTTATGCACGGCACGGATCGCTGCCGCGTCCAGTCGTTTGAACGCACGTCGAGCTATTACAAGGCTTGCGCGGCCATTCTGAAAACAGAGCCCTGCGAAGCGGGCGACTTGGAAGCGTACCGCCGCACGCTCATGCGCACGCTTGAAGACTATGCGCAGAACGTGAAGAAGATGTCGATCGAGCACCTGAAGCCCATTCGCGCAGAACGGGATCCGGTAAAGGCATGCGACATCGCTGCATCTGTTGTGCCGCTCACGACCGAAGACCGCATTCGCTTTGTGGGCTCCACGAAGCCGAGCGAGCGCTTCGAGATTCTGATTGAGACGCTCGAGCGCGAGCTTCAGAGCGGTCAGATCGAGAAGCGCATTCAGATGCGCGTCAAGGGGCAGATGGAGAAGAACCAGCGCGAGTACTACCTCAACGAGCAAATGAAGGCCATCCGCAAGGAGCTTGGCCTCGATGCGGATGGTGAATCCGAAGACGATGAAATCGCCGCGCTCGAAAAGAAGGTGAAGGAAGCCAAGATGCCGAAGGCTGCCGAAGAAGCGGCGCTCACGGAAATCAAGCGGCTTCGCACGATGCCGCCTTCGAGCTCGGAAGCTTCGGTCGTTCGCAGCTATGTCGATACGCTCATTGAGATTCCCTGGTCGAAGAAGAGCCGCGTCAACCAGAACATTGCCCGCGCCCGCAAGGTGCTCGACGAAGATCACTGGGGGCTCGAGAAGGTCAAGGAACGCATTCTTGAATATCTGGCCGTGCAAAAGCGCGTGGGCAAGGTGAAGTCGCCCATTCTCTGCCTGGTCGGCGGTCCGGGCGTCGGCAAGACGTCGCTTGGCCGCTCGATCGCGCGCGCGACGAATCGCGAGTATGTCCGCATGGCGCTCGGCGGCGTTTCCGACGAAGCTGAAATTCGCGGCCACCGCCGCACGTATGTGGGCGCGATGCCCGGCCAGGTCATCAAGCATCTCGTGAAGGCCGGCGTTCGCAATCCGCTCTTCCTGCTCGATGAAATCGACAAGATCGGCTCCAATGTGCGCGGCGATCCCGCTGCGGCGCTCCTTGAGGTGCTGGATCCGGAACAGAACAATTCGTTTGAAGATCACTACGTCGAATGCCCGTACGACCTCTCGGACGTGCTTTTCGTGGCGACATCCAACAGCTACGACATTCCGCCTGCGCTTCTCGACCGCATGGAAGTCATTTCGCTTTCGGGTTATACCGAGGACGAAAAGGTGCACATTGCCGAACGCCACCTCGTGCCCAAGCAGATGCGCGCCAACGGCGTGAAGGCTGAAGAGGCGACGATCACGGAGGGCGCCGTGCGCGAAATCATCCGCTTCTATACGCGCGAAGCGGGCGTGCGCGGGCTGGAGCGCTCGATCGGCAAGATTCTGCGCAAGATCGTCCTGAGCGAACTTGAAGCGGCGGAGAAAGGCAAGCCTGAGCTGCCGATCGTCGTGACGGAAAAGAACGTGGAGAAGTATCTCGGCGTTCGCCGCTACAGCATCACCGTTGCGCAGCGCGAGCCGCAGATCGGCATCGTGAACGGCCTCTCCTGGTCCGAAGTGGGCGGCGACATTCTGCTCATTGAAGCGCTCGCCTTCCCCGGCAAGGGGCAGGTGCTTCGCACCGGCATGCTCGGCGACGTCATGAAGGAAAGCGTGGAAGCGGCCCGCTCCGTCGTGCGCGCGCGTGCTTCGCAGCTGGGCCTCAAGTCCGATGTTTTCTCGAGCACCGACTGGCACATTCACTTCCCCGAGGGCGCCATTCCGAAGGATGGTCCGTCCGCCGGCGCAGCGATCGTCACGGCCATGGTTTCGGCGCTCACGAAGATTCCGGTTCGCTCCGACATCGCCATGACGGGCGAAATCACTTTGCGCGGCGAAGTGACTGCCATCGGCGGACTCAAGGAAAAGCTTCTCGCAGCGTTGCGCGGCAACGTTCGCACGGTGCTGATTCCTGAGGAGAACATGAAGGACGTCGTCGAGATCGGCGAAGAAACGCTCAAGGGTCTTGAGATTGTTCCTGTCCGCAAGATCGAGGAGGTGCTCGAGCGCGCGCTGGTGCGCCAGCCCGAACCGCTTGCGGAGGAAAACGCATCGAGCACCGTTGACGACGCCAAGGCCATGATGACGATGGTGCCGCCGGGGTCGCAGCCCAAGAGCGTTCCGAGCGAAGCGCCTGCGCCCGCTGCAAGCTGATCGTCTTCCACAAGCAATGCGAGTCCGAAAAGCTCAGCTTTCCGGACTCGCAAATTCTGAGGCAGAAAAAAAGGCTGACGCCGAATTGCATTCGGCAAAACTTATGCTAAGATTCTGCCTTCTCGAAAAGAGGGACGCAGTCCCTGGAGAAAAATGGGTGATTAGCTCAGTTGGTAGAGTACCGCCTTTACACGGCGAGGGTCGGGAGTTCGAGCCTCTCATCACCCACCAGAATTTCATGGCCGCCTGATAGGAATGCTTCCTTCAGGCGGTTGTTTTTTGAAGCGCTTCGGCTGCGGCTGCAAGCGCTTTTTATTTTCTGATTCGCTGGAAAAGAGTCGATTTGCGCAGCGCTGTGCCTGCGCGTTATTGCGGGATGAGGAGCGGCGGGCCGAGCGAAGATAATCAAGACATGTCTTTGCTGAGGTGCCCGCGATGAAGAAGGTATGGACAGCGCTCTTTTCAGCCGTTTTCGCCGCTGCTGCGTTCTCGGCGCAGCTGCCGGAAATTCAATGGGAAGAGGCGGCTGACGGGATTCAGGCGGGCACGCTCAACTGGGGCGGCGTTCTTCTGGACGCTTATCAAAGCGAGGATCTGACGGCTGCGCTTCTCAGCCTGCGCAAGGACGGCCTCGAATGGCTGAGCATCTATCCGGATGACTTTGCGCTCGAAGAATTGTCGTTTTATGCGAAGGATCCGAACGAACCGAACCGGCTCTGGGCCATGACCGTTGCGCTGCCTGGCAGCCTTCTGCTGCCGCCCGAAGAGATGGGCGGGCGCGAGCTTCGCACGCTCATGAGCATCAACGAGGTCGACTGCGCCCAGTGGGGGCGCCGGCAGGTGTTTTTGGCCGCCTTCACCGGCTACTTCGGCATGGGCGAGATGTTTGAGTCGGCGCCGGATCCAGCGTTTCTGATTATTCCGCCGCAGGCTGACATGTCTTTCGGCATCGAGCTGGTTTGCGAGCCATGAGTTTCGCCTCGCCTCAATGGCTGACTTTCAGGCGAAAGGGGAAAAAAAGAGAAAAAAGCAGATTTTTTTTTCGATCAGCTCTTGCTTTCTTTCTCGGCATTCGTATAATTCGTCGTCTGTCGTCGGAAATTGTCTGAGACACTGTCTAGAACAGTTGTCCGATCCGCATGAAGCGGGTGAATTTCCAAAGGCAGATTCCCGCTTTAAGCGGGATGCTTCAAGCGAAACGCGGAGTGGTAGTTCAGTTGGTTAGAATACCGGCCTGTCACGCCGGGGGTCGCGGGTTCGAGTCCCGTCCACTCCGCCAGAGATTTTGAGAAAGGCGAACCGTGCGGTTCGCCTTTTTTCTTTATCTGTCGACCGAGAAACTGTCTAATCAACAACAAAACATGCAATCATCTGCCTCTTTCGGCTTCGAAGGAACGAAGAGGCGTCGAGGAAAGGAACGCACATGCTTCAGGCATTCCGCGAACACAAGCGATGGCTGATGTTCATCGCCATGGTGTTGATCATCCCGAGTTTCGTCGTTACCGGGATCTATTCCTACAACCGAATGATCGATTCTTCCGACAATGCCATCGTCAAGGTGGGGGAAGTGGCGATCACGCCGGAAATGTTCGACAACGCCAAGCGCCAGCAGCTTGAGCGCCTGCGCCAGCAGCTCGGCGAATCCTTCCGCGCCAACATGCTCGAAAACGAACAGGCGCGCGAGGATATTCTGCGGATGCTGATGGATGATGCCGCCGTTACGCAGACGATTGCGAAAAACTACATCGCGGTGAGCGAAGCCGACGCCATTGCACTGATTAAGAATGCCGACGGCCTCAAGCAGAACGGCAAATTCTCGCCCGAACTCTACGCGCAGTTCCTGCAGTCGCAGGGCAAGAGCGATCAGCAGTTCGTGGCTGAAGTGCAGCGCGACCTCTCGAAGGAAGCGCTCGTTTCCGGCGTCTCCGCAACTTATCCCGTCCCCAAGGCGCTGGTGCAGCAGATGCATGAAATCCTGACGGAAGAGCGTCAGGTGCGCACCTTCATCGTCAATGCCACGGACTACGTGGACGAAATGACGGTCACGGACGAAGAAGCCAAGGCTTATTACGATGCGCATCTGAAGGATTTCCTTTCGCCCGAGCACGTCAAGGCCCAGTACATTGTGCTTTCGCCCGAAAACTTCCGCGATGTGAAGGCCAATCCCGACGACCTCAAGGCCTATTACGAGCAGAACAAGAACCGCTGGACGACGCCGGAGCAGCGCCGCGCGAGCCACATTCTGATCGAATTCGGCTCAGACAAGGCCGCTGCGCTCAAAAAGGCCGAGGCGCTTTTGGCTGAAGCCAAGGCGGATCCCGCCAAGTTTGCCGAGCTCGCTGAGAAAAACTCGGCTGACACCGGCAGCGCCGCAACGGGGGGCGACCTCTCGTACTTCGGCCGCGGCATGATGACCAAGCCCTTTGAAGACGCGGTCATTGCCGCCAAAAAGGGCGACATTGTCGGTCCGGTCGAAACGGAGTTCGGCTACCACATCATTTATGTGACGGATGTTCAGGCGAGCGCCGTCAAGCCGTATGAAGCCGTTCAGGCGGAAATCGAGCGCGAATACGCAGAACAGATGTCGATTCGTCTCTTCTCTGAGAATGCAGAGGAATTTACGAACCTCGTCTACGAGCAGTCCGACACGCTTGAGCCCGCCGCCGAAAAATTCGGCCTTGCGATTGAAACGGTCGACAACGTCACGCGCGAGGGCGTCAAGGATCCGGAATTGCGCGGGATCATCAACGATCAGGTCGTTGAGGCGCTTTTCGGCACGGAGTGCCTGAAGGAAAAGCAGAATTCGAGCGCAATCGAAGTCCGCGCCAATACGCTCGTTGCCGCTCGCGTGCTTGACTATCAGCCGACGCACGAAGAACCCTTTGAGAATGTGCGCAGCGCCATTGTCGAAACCCTCAAGATGCAGAAGGCTTCGCAGAAGGCGCTTGAGGTCGGCAAGGCCAAGCTTGCCGAAGTTCGCCAGTCGAAGAGCCTCGATGGCTTCTCGGCGGAAATCTGGGTTTCGCGCCGCGATCCGAAGGGACAGCCTGTTGAACTCATCAACGCTGAAGTGAGCTATCCGGACACGAAGCTGCCTGCTTATATCGGCAAGCAGGTTCACGGCGGCGCTTACATCATCAGCTATATTCAGGCAGCCAAGAAGCATCCCGCTCATGAGCAGGAGCTTGCAGGCCTCACGCGCGAGCTGACCGCCATCTACGGCGAAGCCGATCGCCTCGGCTACCTTGAAGCGCTTGAAAAGGTCGTGGGCGTTGAAGTCCTGAAGCCCGACTTCACGAAGGACGCCGACGACAAGGGAGACGCGCCGCTCTAAGCCAGCAGCGCGAGCGCCGGGGATGACCGTTTAGGGGCGGCTGTTCCCAGCGCAAATTAGAAAAGGACCGTTTGCTTAGAAAGGCAAGCGGTCCTTAAATTTTTGTCCGAGCGGCGCTTCTGTGTTCAGAGGCAAGCCGGCGCGCCAGAAGAAATCCCGGCGCGCGGCAGGATGCGGGCCGGGATTGGCAGGTGCTTATGAGAGCTGCCGCGTCATCAGATCGAGCGCATGGCGACGAGCCTGTCAAAAGCGCTTCGCATATCTGCTTTGACCAGCGTCGTGCGGTTGTCGTAAAGCGCACGGTAGCGTTTTACAAGCGCTTCATCAGGTTGGTAGCGGCCGTTTTCTTCGATGACGCGCGAAAGCGCTGCTTTCACATCGGAGACGCCGCCCGTTGCCCATGCGCCGAAGACGCAGTTCGTGAGCACCGCGCCGCCCGCATTGCGATAGCGAATGACTTCCGCGTCGAGCATGTTTGCCTTGATTTGATTCCAGAGCTCATCGCGGCTGCCGCCTTCGGTGACGGTAATGCGCTTGAGCGGAACGCCCGCGGAGCGGTATAGATCCGCCACGCCCATGTAGTCGTAGCCGATGCCCTCAAGAACAGCGCGCCACATGACGAACTGATCGTCGTCCATGGTCATGTTGAGGAAGCAGCCGCTTGCATTCTTTTCGTCGCCGGCGCCCCCTGTGAGATAGGGGAGGAAGAGAACGCCGTTGGCGCCGGCGGGCACTTGCGCAGCGCCTGCGCTGAGCGTCCCGTAGTAGCTGCTCTCGCCGGGCTTCTGCGCGACGTTGTCCTTGAACCAGCGAAGCGCGAGCCCGCCGGTTCGAACGGTGCCCCAGTAGAAGTACGTGTCGGGCAGCGTTCCGGAATTGAAGATGAGCCCCATGCCGGGCTTGGAGAGTTCCGGAATGATGCCGTCGGTTGAGACGCAGAACATGGCGCAGGTTCCGGCGACGTCGACGCCCTGACCGGCTTCGAAGATGCCCGAGCCCAGCATCGACTGCATCGTGTCGCCAGCGCCCGCGAGAATCGGGGTGCCGGCAGGCACGCCGGTTTTGACGGCATAGGCTTCGCAGAGGCCGCCCACAATGTCCCAGGGCTTCAGAATGCGGGGCATGTACTTTTCATCAATGCCGAGAATGGAGAGCTGCTGCGCGGACCAGCGCTTTTCCCGCACGTCGAAGCCGAGCCCCCAGCCAGACATCGCGCCCCAGTCGATGAAGGCGTCCTTCGCTTTGAGGCCCGCGAGGTTCATGAGGATGTAGGGGGCGTTGTGCACGAACTTCACGCCTTTTTCAGCGAAAGCCGGCACGTTTTTAAGGAACCAGCGCGCAAACATGGCCGGGAACATGGGCGACGCTTCGGGGTTGCCCGTTTCACGCCCCCAGATGTCGAGGCCTTGCGCATTGATCGCTTCGACATCAGCCATTGTGCGGCTGTCGAGATAGTTGATGTAGGGCGTTACCGGGCGCGCATTTTCGTCGATGCCGACGATGCCGCAGATGATGCCGTCGCCCATGATGGCGGCAATGTCGGCCGGATCATGGCCTTTTGCGCGTATTTCGCTGACGACGGTGCGCATGCACTCGACGCAGTTTTCAAGATAGTTGTCGACATTCATCTGCACCCAGCCGGGTTTCGGATAGTCGATCTGCGTCGGAAGAGCGTGGGCGGCAACCAGCGAGAAGCTTTCGTCGTAGACAGCAACCTTCACGCTTTGCGTGCCGGCGTCAAAACCCATGTAGAGCTTGCCCATATGCGTTCGTAGCCTTTCAGTGATTAATGTAATTGTGGGATTCTAAATCGTCTCGAATACGGCGGCTTTCGAAAAAAATTATTTTTCGGACGCGCCGACAGCTTAACGAGCAGGTGTCGCGATCCCTTCGATAAAATGGCTCGCGTTGATTTTTTGCGCGGCTCCCGCTTGGATGAGCGGCAGCGCGCAGCGGGCGCTGCCTTTGGGGCTGCGCTCGGCAGAAAAGCGATGGATAGAGACTGTTTCGTCCGAAGCAGGCGGGCCTCAGAAAGCGGCCTTTGCGGCAGAGCAGACGGAACCATGAACGGTTTGAACAGATGGCAGTGAGAACGAGCAAGGCGGAAAGTTACGACGTCAATTCCATTCAGGTGCTCAAGGGGCTTGAGCCCGTGAAGCAGCGTCCGGGCATGTACACCCTGACGGACAATCCGCTTCACATCATCCAGGAAGTGATTGACAACGCCAGCGACGAAGTGCTCGCCGGCTTCGGAACGCGCATCAGCGTTACGGTGGAAGCCGACGGTGCCGTAACGGTCGAGGACAACGGCCGAGGCATTCCGACGGGGATTCATCCGGAAGAGAAGGTGCCCGTCGTCGAACTCGTCTTCACGCGTCTGCATGCGGGCGGCAAATTCGCCAAAGCCGAGGGGACGGGGCCCTACTCCTTTGCGGGCGGCCTGCACGGCGTCGGCGTTTCCGTCACGAATGCGCTTTCGACGCATCTGGTCGTAACGGTCTGGCGCAATGGCGAAGAAGCCACGATCGGCTTTCGCGACGGGTTTGTCGCCGAGCCGCTCACCGTGAAGAAGAGTCCGCGGCCGAAGTCCCAGACAGGCACGCGAGTCCGCGTTTATCCGAATCCGAAGTATTTCGACAGCCCCGATATTCCAGAGGCGGCGCTCGTGCGGCTCTTGCGTTCAAAGGCCGTGCTGCTGCCGGGCTGCGAAGTCGACTATCGAAATGAAAAGAGCGGCGCCGACGAACACTGGAAATACGAGGGCGGTCTCAAGGAGTATCTCCTCTCCGAGCTCAAGGCCGATCCGCTCATCGAGCCTTTTGAAGCCTCCGGCTTTGCCGACGAGCACACCGAAGGCTACTCTGCCGGCGAAGGGGCGAGCTGGGTTGTCTGCTGGACGGCAGAAGGTCCGCTCACGCGCGAAAGCTATGTGAATCTGATTCCGACGCCGCAGGGCGGCACGCACGAATCCGGCCTCAAGGACGGCCTTTTTCAGGCGATGCGCGCCTTTATGGACGCGCATGGGCTGCAGACGAAGGGCGTGAAGGTGCTCGCTGAAGATGTCTTCGGACGGGCGAATTTCATACTTTCCACCAAAGCGCTCGATCCGCAGTTTCAAGGGCAGACGAAGGAAAAGCTCACGAGCCGCGACACGCTTAAGCTTGTGAGCAGCTTCGTGCGCTCGCAGTTTGAATTCTGGCTCAACGACCACCTCGAGGACGGCAAGAAGCTCGCCGAGCACATCATCAGCCTGGCGCAGTCGCGCCAGCGGCAGGCGGCGAAGTATGAGAAGAAGAAAACCTCGAGCGTCGCTGTGCTTCCCGGCAAGCTCACCGACTGCGAAACCGACGATGTGAGCCGCAACGAGCTCTTTATTGTTGAAGGCGACTCTGCTGGCGGTTCCGCCAAGATGGGCCGCGACAAGGAGTTCCAGGCCGTGCTGCCGCTGCGGGGCAAAATTCTCAATACTTGGGAAGTCGGCGCCGACGAGCTTTTCCGCTCCGATACGATTCACGACATTGCGCTCGCGATCGGCGTCGATCCGCATCACAAGGACGGCGATCCGGATCTCAAGGGGCTGCGCTACGGCAAGATCTGCATCCTTTCGGACGCCGACGTCGACGGCTCGCATATTCAAGTGCTGCTTCTCACGCTCTTTTTCAAGCACTTTCCGAAACTTATCGAACTCGGACACGTGTATGTGGCAATGCCGCCGCTCTTTCGTGTTGACGTGCCGAAGAAGGGCAGGAAGGCCGAGCGCAAGATCTACTGCCTCGATGACAGGGAGCTGCAGCGCACGCTCGAATCGCTCCGAAAGGAGGGCTTTGAGGATCAGCAGCTCAAGATTTCCCGCTTTAAGGGCTTGGGGGAAATGAAGGCCGAGCAGCTTGCGGAAACGACGCTCAATCCCGACACCCGCCGTCTGCTGCCGGTGACTTTTGGCAGCGTGGCCGAAGCCGCGACGCGCTCGGTCATGAATCTGCTGATGGCGGCCAATGAATCGACCGGTCGGCGCCTTTGGATGGAAGCCTACGGCAATCAGGTTGAGACGGACGTTTGAGACCTAAGGGAAAAAGAATGGCAAAGAACACCAGAAAAAAGACGGGTCTCGCCGACGCGCCGAGCCTTTTCGACAGCTTTGACGCGCTTGATGCGGCTGATGAATTCGAGTCGATGGGCGGCGAAGCGAAGGAAAAGGCTGCGCCTGCGGCCAAGGCGCCGGACGACAAGCCGCTCGATGGCGGCATCAAGCTTCTTTATGAGGGCGACAATGCGCTCGCAACGCCGCTGGCTTCGTCAGCTGAGCCGCCGGCACTCGCAGAGCCCGTTGAATCGGATGCGCCTGCTGTCGCTGATGACGAAGCTGCCGGCGAACCCGAAGGGGGTGATGCGCCTTCGGAAATATCGCTTGCCATGGCTGGCGACGCGGAAGAGGACGGCGCGCTCGTGCTGGCGCGCTACGCTTCGCAGGCGTATCTCGAATACGCGATGTCCGTCGTCAAGAGCCGCGCGCTTCCGGAAGTATCCGACGGGCAGAAGCCCGTTCAGCGCCGCATTCTGGTCGACATGGACCGCATGGGGATTCGCTGGGACGCCAAGAACGTGAAGTCCGCGCGTGTCGTGGGCGACGTGCTCGGCAAATATCATCCGCACGGGGATCAGTCCGTCTACGATGCGCTTGTCCGCATGGCGCAGGATTTTTCGATGCGCTATCCGCTCATCGCGGGCGAAGGCAACTTCGGCTCCCGCGACGGCGACTCCCAGGCGGCCATGCGTTATACGGAAACGCGCCTGATGCCGATTGCATCGCTGCTTCTTGACGAAATCGATCAGGGCGCGGTTGAATTCGTTCCCAATTACGACGGCAACTTCACCGAGCCCGTGGAGCTGCCCGCAAAGCTGCCCTTTGTGCTTCTCAACGGCTCTTCAGGGATCGCGGTCGGCATGGCAACCGAAATTCCTTCGCACAACCTGCGTGAAGTCGCCGCGGCGGCAGTGCTGCTGCTCGAGAAGCCCGAAGCAACGCTCGACGAAGTGATGTCGGTGCTGCCGGCGCCGGATTTTCCCTGCGGCGCGCAGATTATTTCCTCGAAGGCGGAAATCCGAGACATTTATGCCACCGGCCGCGGCAAGCTGCGCGTTCGCGCGCGCTTCCACTTCGAAGAGCTTGCGCGCGGACAGTGGCAGCTGGTTGTAGACGAGCTGCCGCCTGCCGCATCATCCAAGATCATTCTCGACCGCATCGAAGCGATCACAAATCCGAAGGTGAAGAAGGACAAGAAGTCGCTCTCGGCCAAGCAGCAGCAGGCCAAGGCCGCGATGCTGGCGCTTCTTGACCGCGTTCGCGACGAATCGGGCGGCGGCGTCCCTGTTCGGCTCGTCTTCGAGCCGAAGTCGAGCCGGACGGACCGCAGCGAATTCGTCAACATGCTTCTGACGCAGACGGAGCTTGAGTCGAACGTGCCTGTCAATCTCGTCATGCTCGGCATCGACGGCAAGCCCAGGCAGAAGACGCTTCTCGAAATTCTCAGCGAATGGCTGCAGTTTCGAATCGAAACAGTTCGCCGCCGTTCGCAGTCGCGCCTCGACAAGGTGCTCGACCGCATTCACGTGCTCGAAGGCCGTCAGCTTGTGCTCCTCAACATCGACCGCGTGATCGAGATCATTCGCACGAGCGACGAGCCCAAGCCTGCGCTCATGGCGGAATTCGGACTGACGGAAAGGCAGGCGGATGACATCCTTGAAATTCGTCTCCGTCAGCTCGCCCGGCTGGCGGCCATCGCCATTGAGAAGGAACTTGCAGCGCTCGGCAAGGAGCGCTCGCAGCTCGAGCGCGTCCTCGGCAATGAAGGCGCGCTCAAGCGCCTTGTCGCCAAGGAAATCAACGAAGCGGCCAAGACCTTCGGCGACGATCGCCGCACGCTGGTTGAGGAAGCAGAAACGGCGAGCGTCGAACAGAGCGTCGCAGACGAACCGGTTACTGTCGTCATTTCAAAGAAGGGCTTCCTGCGTGCGCGCACGGGACATGGACACGATTGCGCGCTCATGAACTTCAAAATGGGCGACGGCCTTCTGTGCGCGCTCGAATGCCGAACCGTCGACAATCTCACCGTTGTCGATGACTTGGGGCGCGTTTATTCAATTGCCGTATCAAACCTGCCGGGAGCTCGCGGCGACGGCCTGCCGCTCTCGTCCTTCATCGATATGGAAAAGGGAGCGGATCCCATTGCTTACTTGGCTGGTTCGCCCAAGCGCGACATCATTTTTGCGACAACAGACGGCATGGGGCTTGTCGCCTCGCTCGGCGATCTTGCTACGAGGCTCAAGGCCGGCAGAAGCTTCGTCAAGGTGGCCGACGGTCAAAAGCTGCTGCGCGTGATTCCGATAGGGCCTCGGGCGACGAAGCTCGCCTGCCTCTCCGAGGGCGGCCGCCTCCTCATCTTCGGCGTTGATGAAATCCGTCGGCTCGCTTCGGGCGGCAAGGGCGTGACGCTGATGCAGCTCGAACCCGGCGAAAGCCTGCTTGATGCCGTTGCTGTCGACGACCGGGGCGTTGTCGTCAAGGGAACGGGACGCGGCGGCAAGCCGCGTGAAGCGCTGGTGAGCCGCAGAAGCTTTGCTGAACATACGCTGCGCCGCGCACGCAAGGGGCGCGCGCTTGATGTTTCGTGGAAGCCCGAGCGGCTCGAAGCGCTGACCGATGAAGCCGCTGGAAGCGGCGCTGCCGGTGCCTCGGGCGCAGCCAAAGCAAGCGGACTCGTATTGGAAGTGGTCGACGACAATGCGCCGACGCTTCTCTGACGCGCTCTGAAAGGCCTGTGCGACGCGAGCGCATGCGCTTCATGTCGGACGGGCCGCTTTGCGATGCTTCTCGAAAAGCTTTTTGATGACCAATAGCAAATGACGAAGTTCTTCAAAAGCCTCTCGGCCAGACTGCTTTGCCTCACCCTGATGTGGGTGAGCTTCATCGTCTGCTCGGTCGGCTACACGATGTATCTCAACTGGCAGCTCGAAGCGAGCGCTGCGGGCAGATTTACCGCCGCGGAAATCCGCTACAACCTATTTCGTCTGTCGCTTCTGACGCTGCCGAGCTACAGCAGCGAAGAATTCAATGCGGAGCTGGCGGCTGCAGAGGCGAACTTTCAGCGCCTGCTGAAGGGCGAGCGATGGCAACCGCTCGAAGTGCCCGACACGGAGGAAATTCAGGAGCAGCTTCATCGACTCGTCTACCAGTGGGAGCGCGACCTGCGGCCACTTTTCGTTGAATCGCGGCAAAAGGCGGAGCCGGTGCGGCTTGCTCGTCTTTCACCTTATGCGGAAGAAATCTCCAAGTTTTCCAATCAAATTGAGCAGTACCGCGGCTATTACCTCTGGCAGCTGCGCTATCTGCAGATTCTGCTGATCGTTCTTGCGATCGGCAGCCTCTTCACGATCATCGCGCTTCTGCTGCGCTGGGTGATACGCCCGCTCGGCCATCTCGGCGAAGGCATCAACCGGCTCTCGGGCGGCGATCTTTCCGCCCGTGTTGTCGTGCCGAAGACGGAGGATGAAATCGGTCGAATTACGGCTGGCTTCAATCGCATGGCAGACCGACTGGAAGATCTTTACAACAATCTCGAGCAGAAGGTGGCTGAAAAAACAGCCGTCGTCGAAGAAAAGAACCGTCACCTGGCGCAGCTCTACGAAATGACAGCCTTCTTTTCCCGGCAGCGCACGTTCGCTGAGGCAACCGACGGCTTCGTCGAGCGCATCATCGGCTATACGGAAGCCGACGGCTGCGCCATCACGCTTTGCAGCGCGAAGGGCGGTCCGGGCTCGATTGTTGCGTCCTGCGGTCTTTCTGCAGAGCTGCTCAAGCAGCTGACGACCGAGCATATCGACGACCAATTCTGCGAACGCGTGCTGGCCAAGCACTATCCGCTTTGCGTGCATCTAGACCGCGAAGAGACGCCGCTGGCGGCGCTGCTTTCGAGCGCAGGGTTTGCCGCAGCGTACTGCTTCCAGGTGCGAAGCGCGATGGGCGACATCGGCGTTTATACGCTTCTTTTCCGCAAGGATCCGCAGCTGCCGAGTCAGACGGTGCAGCTCCTTGAGAGCATTTCGACGCATTTGGGCACAGCCATTGAAAATACGCGTCTTATCGAACGGGATCGGCAGTTTGCGGTGATTCAGGAACGGCAGCTTCTTGCGCAGGGGCTGCACGATTCCATTGCTCAGGCGCTCTCCTTCCTCAATCTGCAGGTGCAGCTCCTCGATGAAGGCATCAAGCAGAAGGACGATGAGCTGCGCGATGAGTCACTCTCGGCGATCCGCACGGGCGTCCAGGAATGCTACGAAGACGTGCGGGAGCTGCTCCTCAATTTCCGCGAGCGCCTGCACAAAGAAGGCTTTATCGACGGCGTGAAAACCGTGATTGACCGCTTCGAAGGGCAGTCGCATGTGTCCGTGCGGCTCAGCACTTCCGACACAGGGAGCGAACTCACGGAGCGCCAGAAGCTTCAAGTCATCTTCATTATTCAGGAAGCGCTCTCGAATGTGCGCAAGCATGCACAGGCCGAAAACGTAGATGTCCGCGTCGAGAATGCCGAGGATCTGACGGTGGAGATCGTCGACGACGGCATCGGCATTGACGAGAAGGTCGTCGAGGCGCGCCGCGGACCGCATGTCGGCCTATCCATCATGTCGGAGCGCGCATCACGAATCGGTGCAAGCGTAACAGTGGAGAGAGCGAGTCCGCTCGGCGGCACGCGCGTAAAGCTCGTGCTTCCTGCGGCCGTGCGTCGGCCTCACTAAAAAACGGTAAAGCACATGAAAAGAAGAGGCCTGAGTCTGAGACAAAGAGGCGTTCGCAGCGCGGGCCGCGCAGCTCTCGCTGGCGTCCTTGCCGCGGCTTCCCTGATTGTTCCTGCAGCGGCAGCTTCGCTCGAGAGCGCGGGGCCTGCGGTTGAGGGCGCAAAGGCGCAACAGCCTCCGGCTCTTTCGGTCAAGTCCGAGCAGAGGACGCCGCTCGAAGCGCTGCGTGCACTCATAGAAGACTATCGGGCGCGCGCGATTGCCGATGAGCTCACAACCGTCTTCGAAGTGCGCGCCGAAGCGGTGCCAGGCGCCAGAACGATGCTGCGGCTTACGGGCGCAGTGAGCGATCCTGCGCTTCTTTCGCCGCTTCTCGCGCAGTGCATGCAGGCGGAATTCTCACTCATGAACGATGTTCGCGTGCTGCCTGAAAAAGCGCCGTTGAAGAATCTTCTTTGGGCAATCGTCAAGGCGCCTTCGGTTTTGCTCGTGCGTCCGACATACGGAAGCATTCTGCATGCCCCTGCAACCGACGAGGCGTTTGAGCGCTTCGGTGCTGAAGCGCTCGGAACGCCGCTGCGCGTTCTCGCCAAAAATGAAGCGGACGACATGCGGCTTGTTCAGGCGCCGGACGGCCGCATCGGATGGGTGGATGCCGATCAGCTTTTCCTCGGCTCCGATACGTCGCTGCTTGCGTGGAACCGAAGGCCCCGTGTTTTGGTTGTTTCTGATGAAGCCGTATTTCGGGTGGAGGGGCCGCACGAAGACAAAACTCGGCAGTCCGGTTCGATACCACGTCTGATAGCGCCAAAGCCGGTTTATTCAAAGGAAATGCGCCTTCCGGAAGGAAGCATATTGGCATTGGATGCGTCGCTCGATGTTCAGCCGGGGGATGACGCCGATCAAAACGAAAGTGTTCCCGCTGACTGGCGCAGCGGCGAAGCATTGAATCTTGGCGTGCAACAGGCAGTCGAGCGCAAGGCTGACATGCGTCTGCGCGGGCTGCGGCTTCCCGACGGTCGCGCGGCGCAGCTTGTTTCCGGCGAACTCGCGCAGCTCAATGCGTTTGAAGTGGAGCAGGAGGTGCTAAGGCGAACAGCGCCGGAAAAGGCGCTCACGTTCGCAGCACGGCGAGCGCAGTCGCTTGTCGGACAGACAATCGATGCTTCGACGCTTCTGCGCCGCGCGTTTTCGGCCATTGATCTCATCATGCCCGCCACGCTCTCGCGCGCAGCATACCTCGGGGCGCCGCTCTCCGGTGGAAAAGGGTTCGGCGAGCTGCGCACGGGCGATCTTCTCTTTTTCGGCAGCCGTGACGAAGAAGGGCGAGCCACGATTGAGAGCGCCGGCATTTATCTTGAGAAAAAACGTTACGTCGGGATTGATTCCGACGGACGCGCCGCCCTGCTTTCGCTGCGTTCGACGGCCGTGAAATTCAAGGCCAACGCACGCAGCTCGGTCGCTGCCGCTGAGGCTGCGAAAGAGCAGAAGGACGCAGCGTCGGCGTTTCTGTGGGCCGTGCGTCTCACGCTCGGCGACCTGAAGAATCCGTGCCTCTTGTCCCGGCGCTCTCATCCGTTCCATCAGGCGCCGCCGGATACGCTTTCGCCGTGCAGGCTGAGAAATCAATGAGAAGCTGCTATCAAATAGTTGTTTTTACTTATTTTGATGCAGAGCCTTGACAAGGCTTATTTCGGTCGGCATAATTCGCAACCTCGCTGCTCGATAGGGTAGCGGAAAAGAGCGAACGAAAGAAAATTTTAAAAATTCTTCAAATCGCTCTTGACAAGCAGAACTGATTTCGATATGATCTCAATTCTGCGCTGA
>CAJMKD010000020.1 GCA_905213905.1 uncultured Sutterella sp.
GCTTCAGCGCCGAGGGCCTCAAGCCCAATGAGGCAAGTCCTGCGGAGTTTGATCCGAAGACGAATCCGCGTCTTTACGACATCAGCACGCAGCTGCGCTGCCTCGTCTGCGCCAACGAGAGCATTGCCGAGTCGAATGTGGAGCTTGCGATCGCCCTGCGGCGCGAAGTCGCCAAGCAGATCAAGGCGGGCAAAACCGATGAGGAAATCATCGACTTCATGGTCGACCGCTATGGCGACTACGTGCTCTTCAAGCCCCCCTTCAAGGCGAAGACCTATCTGCTCTGGTTCGGGCCGATTGCCTTCTTTGCGCTCGCGCTCTGGGCGCTGATGCGAATCATCTCGAGCCGCCGCGCGCTGCGCCGCAGCCGGCGCGAGAGCGCTGCGCCCGCGGACATCGCGCGCGCCAAGCGCATTCTGCGCGGCGAGCTCGTGCTGCGCGAAGGCGTCTTTGTCGAAGCCGGCCGTCCTGACGGCGTCAAGGCCTGAGCGAGGTGTTCCAGATGAAATTCCAGATTATTTTCATTGTCGTCGCACTGCTCCTCACGGGCGGCGCCGTCGCGCTCTTTGCCTGGCGGCTTCTTTCGGGGTCGGCTGATCCGACCCGCGAATGGCGGCGCATCGACGAAAATGTGGCGGGGCTTCGCTACGAGTACGACCGTGCGCGCGAGCTCCTCGCGGCAGGGCGCATCTCGCAGGCCGAATTCGACGACCGCGAGAATGAGCTTGCGCTGCGCGTGATCGACGAAACGGTGCAGGATGCCGAGTCGAAGGACCGCGCCTCGGAGACGCTTCCCCTTGTGACGACGGCTGCTGTCGGCGTCTTCATGTTCGCGACCGCGGCAGGGCTCTATCTCTACTACGGCGACTATTCCTCGCTCGACGAGAAGGCAATCGAGCAGGTCTCGCTCACTCAGCAGCAGGCCAAGGCCGAGCTCAACCTTGCCGAAACCGTTGAGTCGCTCGAGAAGTCGGTTGGAAAGAACAAGGACAACCTCGAAGCCTGGGAAATCCTTGCTGACCGCTACAACTCGACAGGCAATCTTTCGCAGGCGCAGATCGCCTACGAGAACGTCATTCGCCTCAATCCGAAGGATGCGAACGCTTATGCGGATCTCGCCGACGTATTGATTGCGATCGGCAACGGCCAGATTTCCGACAAGGTTGCCGAACTCGCGAAGAAGTGCCTTGAGATCGACCCGTATCACCAGAAGGGCCTCATGATCGGTGCGGCTGCTTCGTTTGAAAAGGGCGACTACGGCATGTGCGCGATTCTCTTCAACCGCCTGCGCTCGCAGATGCCCTCGGGCAACGAAATCTACGATGCGCTTTCGCAGCAGATCGATATGGCGCTGCAGATGGGCGGCCTCAAGGAGATTCCGAAGGATCCGGTGCCGCCCAAGCCCGAATCCGACGTCGACAAAATGATGAAGCTCGGCATGCCGCCTGCGCCTGAGGCGGGTGCGGACGGCGTTGGGCTGCTGCCGAAAATGAAGTAGCTCTCCGGGCCGCCGGCTGGCGCCGGTCCGTTGAGAAAAAAAGGCCGGCGTGCTTCGCGGTGCGCCGGCCTTTCCCATGCAGAATATGGGCTGCGAAGGGATGCCGGAGCGCCGAACTGGCGGCCGCCATGTCCGCAGAAACCCTGAGAAGCATTCTCTTCTCTGCCCGATTCTGCAAAAGGCAAGGTCGAAAGTGATGTAAGGTTCTCGTTCCTAGTTGCGGGCTAATCCTGTCGCTTTGACGAGAAGGCCCGCATCAACGCCGACATTGGACTTTTTTTGGAAACCACATGCCGACACACATTTTTGAGAACTACGCAGCAGCTGGCGCCGGAGCATCGATGCATTCGAATTTTGATGCTACGCCTTTGATTCGTCTTGCTGCATACGATGTGAAAACCGCGATCAGGGGCTTCAAGATCCTGCTTGCCAACGCTGGAGTGATCACCAATCCCATCATGGTCGACCGCATCTATGCTGAGATGTACTTCGAGGATGGGGGCTATCTCTCTTCGGCGAAATCGCTGCCCCATTTCGAGCGGTATCTGGCTGCGCACGACGAGCCGATGGTGCGGGTGAAATATGCGATGGCGCTTGCGAATGTCGGCCGCACCGATGATGCCTTCAAAGAGGCGGGCCGCGCCATCGAAAAAGCGCCCGAGAACCATCATGCGCATTCCGTGCTTGCGATCATTCATCTGCTGCGTGCGGAGCGCAATCCAGAAGCTCGCGAGCTCGAAAATGCGGCGGCCATCAAAGCCATGTCTCGAGCGTCCGAGCTCGAGGGCGGCAGCGGCATCTACGAGCTTGGCATCGCGCAGATCAAGGCGGGCGAGGGCCTCCGTTCAGTCATATTTGATTCGGAGCTTCGTACGAGCGCCGTCATCATGGCTGAGCCAGCCCGCGAAGTCGGGCGCGCGCTGCGCCGGCGGATTCTCTTCGACTGCATGCGAAACGATGAAACGAAGCTGCCGCTTGTGCTCAAAACGCTCGGCGCGGGCGACCTTGAACCCGATCCCAATCCTGAAGCAGCGGGCTGGTACCGCACGACGGCGCGCTTGGTCGGCATGGATGTCGCGCTTCGCTTCCCGCTCAACCGTTCGGGCGTCGCTGCGCTTCCCGTCCTCTGGCTCGAACGCGTGCGCCGCAAAATGGCGGCATTCGTCAAATCGCTTGACGCGCAGGATCTCGCTCGGCTTTCTTCCTTCGAAATACTGCCCGAGCGCCGCGTCTGGGCCGATTTCCGCGCAAGCGAAAACCGTGCTGCCGAGCGGCGCGAGCTCTTCGAGTGCCGTCTTTTTGTGCCGCCCATGAGCGCCGGGCGCATGATCGAGCTTGCCGAGAAGGAGCACGCTGACAACGAAATGAGCCGATGGCTCAAGAAGACAAAGCGCAATCTTGTGAAGCGCATGCAGGAAAGTCAGCCGGACATTTTTGCTGATGTTTTTTGCTGCACGGACAAAATGCCGGAAGCCGAAGGGCTCGATGTCGTCGCGATCAGCCGGGGCGCGCACGCGCTTCACGAGCTTATTGAGACGCAAGGCGTCCGCGGCGCGCTCAAAAAGCTCGAGGGGCTTCCTGACGCCTTCAGGTCGCTCTCGGTGTATGAGCTCGCGAGAATTGGCCTGCTTGCCAATGAAATCGGCCAGGACGACACGGAAGAAGCCGATCGGCTATCACTTGTCGCCACGCTCGTCTGTGCGCCGCTCTCCGAGGCGCACGAATGGGGCCTTCGGACCGGGATGCTCTTTGCGAAGAATGACCGCTTCACGCAGGCCGTTCAAGGCTTTGCTGCGGCCAATGCCGCTGAACCGGACGAAATCGAGTCGCTTGCCGGTCTTTATTTTGTGCGCTCTTCCATTTCTTCGCCCGAATTTGCCAAGCCATTCCGCGTGCGCGTTGAGCGCTTCTGGCAGTGCTTTGCCGAAGAAGAGGGCCAAATCCGCGAACTTTTGAATGACGGCCGCGTGCCTGAGGCTTCGCAGCTCATCATCAAGATGGTCCGATCGCTTTTGCAGTGCTGCAACATAGCGGTGAACGAGGGCGACGATGAACGGTGGGAGCTTGTGTTCACGCCGATCGAGAGCGATGTGACGCTCTTCATTCTGCTTGAACTGAAGCGCAGAATGCCGGCCTCGCTCGCGAAGCACTGGTCTTTCTGCGTCGGCAATGAGCCCAAGGCAATGCCGAGCGGCGTCAGTCTGCTCGACCGGACGCTCAGCATTTCGAAGATGCTCGCCTATCCGACGCACAAGGAAGGCAGCTACGACCTTGCGATTTATTCGCCTGAATTCCGGGGCTTCACGGATGAGGAATTGTCTGGTATGACAATCGTGCTCCGCAAGCTCATCGAATTCTCGATCGGGTACGCTGCTTGCGCCCGCTGGATCGATCAGATTGAAGCCGTCCGGCAGATGCCTGCGACGACGTCGACGGGGCTCGCGCTCGAGGAATTCAAGGATTATTTCCATGAAGCCGAGCCCGAGTCGGATGGCTTCACGTTCGAGCGCATGGCAGAGGTGCCGAGCAAATACTGGCGAAAGGGGGCGCAGACTGCGCTCGCCCTCTATGAAGATGTCCGCATCGGCGAAACGGTGTGCCCGGCTTTGTCGGATCCCGAGACGCGCGCGGATGAGAACATTGGCGGGGAACTCAGCGTGCTCGAGTTCGCAGGTGCAGCGGCCGGCTTCTTTTATCTCGAAAAGATGACGCAGCAGGCTTCCGGCGCGGCGCTCCCGGCAGAGGGTCTCCCGCAGCTCGCCCCGGAGCTCGCGGCGCTTCGGGATTACATTTGCGCAGAACTCGGCCCCGATGCCGTGCGCTTTGTCGGGCGTGCCTCAGGGAGCCGCTTTGAGTATCTGGACTTCATTGCCTGGGACTTCCAGGCGGTGAAAAGCGCTGCCGAACGCTTCTTTGCCGAGCCGCACTGCATCTCGGCGGGCATGAGCGTCTTCAGAGCCGGCGCAGATCCCATCGTGCTTTGCGGCGATGCGCCTTTCGATCGCGAGCCGATTGCCTTCGCAATGGCACGCAAGGCCATCGAACAGCTCGAAGCGCTGGCGCAGCGCGGCGGGTCGCCTGAAAACGCCTTCATGGCAGAAGGCTTGGAAGACATGGACCTCGCGTCGTTCTTCATGCAGAAGGCGCAGGCTTAAAGCGGCAGCGAGCGGCATCAGATGCTTCGGACCCGAATCGGATGCGGGTCCGAAGCGCTTTCTTAGTGCGCGAGCTTGAGAAACACGATGCCGGCAACGATGAAGGCGATGCCGGCGACGCGCATGGGCGTCACGGCTTCGCCGAGGAAAAGCATGCCGGCCGCTGCAGCGCCGACGGCGCCGACGCCAGTCCAGACGGCATAGGCTGTGCCGAGCGGCAGCGTCTTCATGCCTTGCGCAAGCATGACGAAGCTCAAAATCATGAAGACGATCGTTGCCGCAGAGGGACCGAGTTTGGTGAAGCCGTGGCTCGCCTTGAGCGAGAAGGACCAGACGACTTCAAGAATGCCGGCAAAGAGAACGCATGCCCAGGCCATAAATAATCTCCCAGCGGGGCCGTCCCCAGTGAACCGCACCGATCGGGCCGTCCCGCCGGCGGTCGGCTGCAAAAGGATGGAAAAGCGGCAGACGACAGCGCAGAATCATACCGTTTTTCGCGCTGCTTCGATGCAGGCGAAAGCAGGCTTTGCGTTCCGTTGCTGGCAACCTGCTAATTTAAATTGGTAGGTTGGTAGGTTGTTGGTAGGTTGCAATGAAAATTTCGTTTCCTGATGATGGCCGCACAGAATTCAAGCAGGACTGGCGTCCGACAGCGAAAAAGCAGACGGTCGGACGCGCTTAGAGATTGAGCAGCGGCTTGGACTGAGCCGTTCGTCTACGCTCAACCTGATGAAGAAGCTGGAACAATCCGGGAAAATTGTGAAGGAAGGCCAGAACCGCAGCACTCGGTACAAGCTCGCGGCAAAGACGGAGCGGCGGCATTGACGTCTGATTAGGGCTTCCGGCGCCGGTCCAAAGCCTTCCTTCTAATGCGCTCAAGCAGCGTCCGCCGTGGTCTCGACGCCTTCGGGGAGCTTCAGGCCAAGCGCGTCAGCCGTCTTCGTGTTCCAGACCTCGTGAATCGTCTTCCCGCGCTGGATCGGCATGTCTGCGGGCTTCGCCTTGCCTTCGAGAATGTCGGCCGCCTGATCGGCCGTCATGCGGCCGAGCTCATAGTGGCTCACCGTAATGGTCGCGAGGCAACCGCCTTGGACGAAGGAGAGGTCGCCCGCAATCACCGGCAGCTTGGCGCCGATGGCTGCCTTGGCGAGGATCGGCGAGCCGCTCGCAATGGTGTTGTCGGTCGGAATCCAGATGCCGCCCACCTTGTTCGAAAGCGAAGCGGCCGCCTGCTGCAGGTCGTTGACGGAAGAAATCGTGATTTCGACGACTTCGACGCCGAGCGCATCCGCCGCTTTCTTCATGCGTTCGACCTGCTGGAGCGAATTGTCTTCGCTGGCCGTGTAGATCGTGCCGATCGTCTTTTCTTTTTCGCGTCCCTTCAGGAGACCAAGGAGCAGCTCGAGCTGCTTGTCGACCGGACCGATATTGGAGACGCCCGAGACATTGCCGCCCGGCTTTTCGTTGGATCGGATCACTTTGGCGCGCTCGAAGTCCGTCACGGCCGTGGCCACAATCGGAATCGTCTTGGTGGCGCGGGCACAGGCCTGAACGGCGGGCGTGGAAACGGCGAAGATGAGGTCGCACCCGGCAGAAACGAACTGCGTGGCAATCGCCTGCAGCGTGGCTACGTCGCCATGCGCATTCTGAAGCTCGATGCTGACGTTTTTGCCGTCAATCAGGCCGCGCTCGGCAATCCGTTCGCGGAAGCCGCGCACGGCGTCGTCGAGCGCTTCGTGTGTGACGAGCTGCACGATGCCGATTTTCTTCATCTTCTCTGCGGCATTTGCAGCGGCGGAGGGCGCTTCAGCCGAAGACGCAGCTGCCGGCGCTTCTTCCTTGCAGCCGGCGAGGAGCCCTGCGCCGAAGCAAAGAGCGAGCGAGGCTTTGAGAAGCGTGCGGCGCGGCAGATCAACGGAGGCGTTGTCGGAATGGCGGCAGGCGTTTGCTCGACGGTTGGACCAGTGCATGATGTCTTCCTTTCGTGCTTAGAGAGTGAGGCTTTGTGGCCGATGAAGGAAGGCACGCGGTTCGTCGGGCGGCTTGGTTTTCGGTGGGCCTCGCGCTGGCGAGGCGGGGGGCCGGAACTCAAAAAAGCCCGCAGAGGTCCGCGGGCTTTCCGAAGAAATTATTGAGACGCAGTCGTCCAACCCGCTTCAGCGCATAAAGCTAAAGCGGCCGAAAAATCGGCAGTCGGATCGGAGGATGTAGTTGCGTTCTGTCATGATGCAATCGAGTTTATAGACTCGCCCATATGACCGCAATAGGTTTGATGTCTTAGGCACCTCGCCTTAACGTTCTTGAGGCGCTTGCGGCGCCTTTTTGGCAAGCCCGATCAGCTCGCTCGCGAGCGTGGCGCCGAGAATAAGGATGGCGCCGACGATTCCGGAAAGCGTCATGGCTTCGCCGAGGATGAAGACAGATAGGAGCATGGCTACCGCCGGATCGATGTAGGCGAAGATGGCGATGCGCGACGCCTCAAGCTTCGGGAGCGCCGAAAAATAAAGCCAGTAAGCAAGCCCAGTGTGCACGACGGCGACAAAGAGCGTGAGCGCAAGGCTCTGGGTCGTCAGCGACACCGAATCGAAGTCGACCATGAAGGCCGTGTAGGGCGTGAGCACAATCGCAGCGATGGCGAGCTGCGTGAAGCTCGATTCATAGGGGCCGATGGGCGAAAGAAACTTGTTCGCGAAGACGAGGCTCGCATAAAAGCAGGCGGCGACAAGTCCCATCAGAATGCCGCTCAGGTTCGCAGTCTCCCCGGTCCAGATCCCGCAAATGAGGCTCATGCCGAAAAGCGCGGCGCCCGCGCAGGCGAATTTTGCCGGCGAAA
Organism: uncultured Sutterella sp.; assembly: GCA_905213905.1. Taxonomy (GTDB): domain Bacteria; phylum Pseudomonadota; class Gammaproteobacteria; order Burkholderiales; family Burkholderiaceae_F; genus Sutterella. The sequence continues at coordinate 7,487 of CAJMKD010000020.1, forward strand.
CCCGTTCCTTGAGGACAACGGGCGAGAGCACGATGAGAATGACGGGCGCCATGTAGTAGGCGAGCGTCGCTGCGGCCACGCTCGTGAGCCGGTAGGCTTCAAAAAGGAAGATCCAGTTGAAGCCGAGCGCAAAGCCAGAAAAAAGAAGAATTTTCAAGTTGCGCCGAATGGCTTCCCAGTCGATCGAGCGGCCAAGAACTCGGATGAGCAGGAATAGGAAAGCCGCGCCGATCCCCCCGCGAGCGAGCGCAATGATTTCGGAAGGCAGATCAATACGACGCACGAAGAGTCCGATCGTGCCGAAAATCATCATCGCGAGCAGGTATTGCGGCATGGGAGTGCGCCTTTATTTCAGAAAACAAACGTGCGTTCATTTTCTGGCGTCACGGGGAAGGAAGGCAAACGTGACGCGACGTAGTCTTGCTTTTTCGTTGGGCGACGTGGGATAAAGTACCGAATAAGGATCATTGAACGATCCTTGATTTTCGGGCGCATCCAACTCTCGGAAGCAGCGGCAGGCAACCGGAAGGCCGCGTGCCCGCGCATCAGTCAGGCCGGCTGCCGCGGCGGCCGCAGCGACGCGATGCCGTATAAGAGGCTCCAAAGCAGCGCGGCGCAAGCGACGAGCGTGAGCACAAGATGCGCTTTCGGGATGCCGGCGAGCGTCGGCATTTTTGAAGCCGCGCCCAAAAGCCAGGCGGCGGCGAAGGGCGCGAGCCCCGCGAGGCAGTAGCCCGTCCCCTGCACGCGGCTCGAAAGCCGGAAGGCGTCGGCCGCATCACGGCTTTCCGTCTGCAAAAGCGTGAAGGAAAGCGTCATCAGGATGCCTTGCGCGAAGCCCGCGGCGAGTGCGGCGGCGTGCCGAAGCGGGCTTGCCGCAGCTGCGCCGAGCAGGACAATGGCGCCCGCAAAAGCGCAGAAAAGGATGATTGGCAGGAGCGGATGCCTCGAGACAGGCTTCAAAAGCGGCGCAGCAAATGCACCTGGGACCGTGGCAAGAAAGAAGAGGGCGACGAGCGCGGCGCCTTCATTGAGCGGCGTGCCCGCTGCCGCAAGCGTCGTCGGCAGCCAATTGGCGATCAGCGTCGAAATCGTTGCCTGCAGGCCGAAGATGAGGCCGAGCCGCAGCGGAAACCGGAATTTTTCCGACGTGCTGGGGCATCGCGGCGTTTCCGCTCGAAGGTCGCGAGCTTCAGCAAGCGGCGCGCCGCCCAAGGCTTTTGCAAAAAGGAACGCCGGCAGCGTCATGGCGCCCCAGAAGAGGAAAGGCGCCTGCCAGGCATCGAATGCCGTCATGAGCGGCACGCTCGCAAAGCTGCCGATGGCGCCCGAGAGTCCGATCATCGTGCAGAGGAAGCCCGTCATGGCATGCGCGCGATGGCTGAAGTGACGCTTGATGACGACGGGGAGAATCACGTTGAGTTCGGCAATCGACGCGGCAAGAAGCACCGTTCCCGCGAGAACGAGGGCCGAGTGCGGCAGCGACCGCACGCAGGAGCCGAGAAGCACGCCCGCAAGTGAATAAAAGGCGATGGAAGAAAGGGCGCGGCGCGAGAGGCCGTTCGAGAGAAAAGCAAAGACGCCGAACGTGAAGAGTGGCATGCCTGCAATGAAGCCGAAGGTTTCGGGCCGCATGCCGAGCGCCGATTCGAGCGCATCGGCCATCGGGCCGAAGGCGTTCACGGGCGCGCGCAGAATGAGGCCCGCGGCGGCAATGAAGAGAAAGACAAAGGAGAGTCGCGCAGGCATGATGCTGATGTTTTAGAGGTGCCTCACTATAACCAAAAAATCAAACGCTCTGTTCGAAAAGGGAGGCCGCACTACTGGCGTGGCTGTGCTTTCGCCATAGGCCTGTTCCAGGACAAAAACGCAGGCGTTTTTCGAAAAGCGGACCGAAGCGGGCGCTTTTGCTCGAAGTGTGCAAAGGCTCGACGGCAAAAGCGGCTACGCTTTCAGGAGACGGCGGACGGCCCCGGCAGTCGTTCGCGAAGCACTGGAAATCTCGCCTTGGCGGCGGTAAACAGATGCGCTAGGATTCGGGCTCGAAGCTTAAGGAGTCAGATTTTTCATTGGAAGCGCTTCCCTGCGTTTATGGGCCGAGACCTTGGCTCGTTGCGGCCGACGAGCCCGAAACGGCCGCCTATTTCCGGGAGCACGGCCGCGCCGAAGTTTTTCAGCCGGGCACCGTTCTGCCTTTCGGACGAGAAGACGTCATTTACTTTATCGAGCACGGCCTGATCGCAACCGTGCCGACGCGCGACGGGAGCCTAACCCGCATTGCCGGGCTTTTCGGCGCAGAAACGACGCTCGGCCTCGTGCGCGTGCTGCGCGGCGGCAATCGGAAAATGCGCCTTTATGCGACGGCGCTTTCAAAAATATCGGCCCGCGTCGCTTCGATCGGCGACTTTCTCAATTGGTTCAGCCGGCTCGATGCCGAGGTGCGCATCCGGATACTTCAGAACTGCATCTCTAAAACGGAATGCCACCTCGAGGGCGTCTTCGTCAACGATCTGCAGCCCGTCAACATGCGGCTCCTCTGGATTTTCGAGATTCTCTTTCAAGCTGCCAATGCGCCTCTGGCGCCTGGGTTCGTTCCGCTCCCCTGGCCGATCACGATATCTTCCGTCGCCATGATTATTCACACGACGCGCGAAATGGCAAGCCGCGGCATTTCCGAATGGTGCCGCGCTGGCGTGATGAAGCGCGACGGCCGCCGGCTTCTTGTGGACCGCGAGCGTGTGAGAACGGCGATATTCGAGTCGGTTTGAGCTGCCGCGCACTGAAGCCCCGAGAGAGGCCGTTTTCGATGCGATTGCGCGCATGAAGCCGGAGCCGAAGTTTCTATCAAAACCGTCGTTTCCCTCTGCTGTAATATCAAGCTGAGAAGCGTCGGGTCCGACCGAACCCTGACGATTTATTGTCCCTTGCTGCTCATGCTATGAACGTCCGTCAGATACAAGCATTCCTAGCCATCGTGAATTACGGCGGCATCCGGGCTGCCGGCCGCGCCATTCATCTGTCGCCTTCGGCCATCACCCGCGCCGTGTCGCAGCTCGAAGAGGAGCTGCAGTGCGTGCTCCTCATTCGCGGCAACAACGGATCAGGCGAACTCACGGAGGAGGGAAAGGCCTTTTACCCTTACGCCGCCTCCATTGTCGACGAGCTTGCGCAGGCGCAGGATGCGATTGCGCAGATGCACGGCGGCGACACGGGCTCCGTGCGCTTTGCCGTTTCGCCCTTTCTGCCCTCGGACGTTCTCACGAAGGCGCTGCATCTCTTCCGAAGCCGCTTCCACAAAGTGAGGCTTGAAATCCGCGACGGGCTTTACGGCCACTGCATGCCGGCCATGCAGGCCGGCGCGCTCGACTTTGCGGTCACGCTCATCACGGACAATCTCGTCTGGCCGAATGACAACTTTTCCGTCAAGCGCCTCTTCAGCGTGCGCCAGGGACTCATCGCCAACAGGAGCCACCCGATCCACCAAAGCCAGAATCCCTTGGATGTCAGCCGCTACGAATGGATCATCACAGCCGACAGCCTTGAAAATGCCGCCAACCGCATCGGCGAAACGTTCGTGAAGAAGGGGCTCGCCTGGCCCGTGAACATCATCGTCTGCGATCTCTATCAGCATGATCAGCTGCTGCGCAATCCGGAGTCCCAGGTGATCGGCGTTGCGCCTTATTCGCTTCAGGCGCTGATGGAGGAGGACAGAAGGCTCTTGAAGCAGGTAGATTTCGGCGATCATCCGCTCGCTTCGATGCTGAAGCTCCCGGACTTGATCGGCGCCTTTGTTGCGCGCAGCAATGTCCCGCTAACCCCTGCGGCACAGTACTTTGCAGACTGTTTGCTCTTTGCGATCGAAACCTGGCGCAAGGCTAATCCGGCGATATTTGCCGACGCCGTTGACCATTCCTGAACAAGCTGTTGCAAAAACTGAAACGCGTTCCATAAGTCGCCGACACAGCCTCTATTGCATCCGGACGTGCATTCCTAGACTCCTATTCAGACAGCGCTGAAACGAATCCGCGAAGACCCTCTCAGGCGCGGATTCCTTCTTAAACAGAAAAGATAGGAAATAGGAAATGTCTGATAACAAAGGCCAGATGGGATTGCCCGGTGCAGTGGCAATGATCGTCGGCGGCATCATCGGTACAGGCATCTTTACCCTGCCGGCCGCCATCGGCAAATTCGGCATGGCCTCACTTGTGGGCCTCATCATCGCAACGATCGGCGCCATTGCGCTGGCGCTTGTCTTCAGCTCGCTCAGCAAGCGCACGCAGGCCGCGGGCGGCCCCTACGCCTATGCCCGCGAAGGCTTCGGCGACGCCATCGGCTTCTTCAATGCATTCTCCTACTGGTGCGCGGCCTGGCCGGGCAACTCCGCCATCGTGCTCTCGTGGGTGTTCTACGTTCAGGCGCTTTTCGGCTGGACGCCGGGGCAGAACTCGACGCAGATGATCATCATCGCCATGATCGGCCTCTGGGTGCCGGCAGCGATCAACCTCATGGGCGTGAAGTCCATGGCGAAGTTCCAGGTGATCACCTCCGTTCTCAAGTTCATCCCGATGATCTTCCTCGGCACGGTCGGCATCTACTTCGCCTTCAAGTTCGGCAACTGGCCCGAATGGAATCCGTCCGGCGAGTCCACGATGTTCGCCGTGTCGAACTCGATCGCCATTGCGACCTTCTCCTACGTCGGCGTCGAATGCGCTTCGATTGCTGCCGCTAGCGTGAAGAACCCTGAAAAGAATGTTCCGATCGCCACCGTCATCGGCACGCTCGTCTGCGCAGCCGTCTACATCCTCGTGACGGTCGCCGTGCTCGGCATCGTTCCCTACGAAACGCTCACGACCTCCGGCGCCCCGTTCGCTGACGCCTTCAACGCCATCTTCGGCGTGGAATGGGCCGGCAAGGTGGTTGCGCTCTTCGCCGTGATCTCCGGCATCGGCGCGCTGAACGGCTGGACGATGATCGCTTCTGCGGTTCCGCAGGCTGCTGCTGAGAACAATCTCTTCCCGCCTGCCTTCAAGAAGCTCAACCGCAACGGCGTTCCCTACTGGGGCATTCTGACGGCTACGGGCTTTGCCTCTCTCGCCGTGATCGCAGCCCTTTCGAGCTCGGGCGGCGTGGAAGCCTTCTCGAAGATCGTGACCTTCTCGGGCGTTACCGTCGGCGTGCCGTACTTCTTCTCGGTCCTCGCGCAGCTCTACTGGCTCTACACCGACGGCCGCAAGATCGTGAGCCCTGTGAAGTTCGTGCGTGAATGCGTGATCGCCATCATCGGCCTCGTCTTCACCTACTGGATGGTCATCGGCTCGGGCGAACTCGCCAACTACCTCGCCTTCATCGTGTTCCTCGGCGGCTTCGTGATGATGACGTGGATGTACATCCGCACCGGCCGCTTTGCCAACGCGAGCATCAGCGGCGACGCGAACGCCACGGCAGACGCCTCTGCCGGCCACTGAGGCAACAGACTGACGCTGCGGTCGAAGCATCGGGCGGTTCGCCCGACAAGGGAACGACCCGAAGCCGGCCGCAGCAGATCGCAAACCGAATAATTGGAGTGTGAAAGAAATGGAACAGCTTTACTACAACGGCAAGATCTTCACCGGTCAGAACGAAAACAGCTTTGTGAACGCTTTCCGCGTCGCAGACGGCAAGTTCACCTGGGTCGGCAACCTCCAGAATCCTTCCGAGGAAGAGGGTGCGATCGACCTTCAGGGCAAGACCGTGATTCCGGGCCTCATTGATGCGCACACGCATCCGACGTATGTCGCAGGCACGATCGACGCCGTTCCCTGCACGATTCCGCTCGTGCACAGCATTCCCGAAATGATTGAAGCTTTGAAGAAGCACCCCAACGCCGGCAAGGGTCCGGAGGACTGGATCCAGGGCTGGGGCTACGATGAATCGAAGCTCGAAGAGCACCGCACGCCCACGCGCCATGACCTCGACCTCGTCTCGACGACGCAGCCCGTCTACGTGCTCCGCTCCGACTGCCATTCCGCAATCTGCAACACCCGCGCGCTTGAACTCGCCGGCATCACGAAGGATACGCCGGACCCTGAAGGCGGCCGCTTCGGCCGCGAAGAAGACGGCACGCCCAACGGCGTTCTGACGGAGCTTGCCGCGAACGCCGCTGTGCGCAGCGTGATGGAAAAGCCCGACTTCGACAATGCCGTCCGCGCGCTCGCCAATACGCGCGACCACTATCACGAGCGCGGCTATGTGGCTGCGACCGACATGATGGTCTTCTTCCACCCGCTCGACCAGCTCGAGGTGTACCGCGCCGCAGAAAAGGCAGGGCTTGACATGCAGATCTCGCTCTACTTCCTCTGGACGGGCGGCAAGGATCCGCACGGCATGCCCGACTGCACCGAAGCGCAGCGCACGGGCCGCGTGAAGTGGGCCGGCATCAAGCTCTTTGCCGACGGCTCCATTTCCGGCAAGACCGCCTGGGTGAGCGAAGCCTATGCAGGGAGCGACGATCACGGCATGTGCACGCTCGACGTGGAGACGCTCGCGGCAGCCTACGAATACGCCAAGCGCAACAAGCTTCAGATCGCGATCCACGTGATGGGCGACAAGTCCATCCAGCGCATCATCGACTTCTTCGACGACAAGGAGCCGTGGCTCGACGGTCCCGTTGCGAACGTCCGCCTCGAACACGTCACGCTTCTCAACAAGAAGCAGCTCGACCAGATGAACGCTTCGAAGATGACGTACGGCCTCACGACGCAGATCATCTTCGGCTTCGCGGAATACGACGGCTACGAAAAGGCGCTCACGCCTGAAGTCTTCAAGGAAATCTATCCGGTGAAGCTCTTCAGCGAAAACATGCGCGCCCTCGCGCTTTCCGCTGACGCGCCTGCAACGACCTGGGCCGATCCGGACGACGTCTTCGTTTCGCTCAAGGCTGCGATTACCCGCCGCGCCTACAACGGCGCTTCGATCAACGCCGAGCAGTCGATCCCGGTCAACGAAGCGCTGATGCTCTACACGAAGCGCGCTGCGCTCCTCTGCCCGTACGAAGATCCGGTGGGCCAGATTGCCCGCGGCTATGAAGCGGACTTCAACGTGCTGTCCGACGATCTCTTCACCGTGGCGCCCAACGATATCGACCGCATCCGCATCGATCGCGCCTACATGCGCGGCGCCTGCGTGTTCGAGCGCGAAGGCTCGCACGACTGCTGCTGCTCGAAGGAAGCCGCGCACTAAGCGCCGCTTACGTCAATTTCCTCTCTTGGTGCTCACGCCGGACGGTCCGCGAAGGACTGGACCGTTCGGCGTTTTTTTCCAAAAAAATCGGCGCCGGGGGAGGGCAATTCAAGAAGGACTAGCTCAAAATGAAAAATTCTCAACGCGCTCTTGCGGCTTCTGCGGCCGGCGTTCTCGCTCTTGCCGCGGGCGCATCCGCTGCAGCCGACGTGACGGTCTACGGCCGCATGGATACGGGCATTTCGATTTCAGAGCCGAGCCGCGGCGGCGAAAACGGCACCGTAGAAATGAAGAGCGGCATCTTTGCGGGCTCGCGCTTCGGCATTCTCACCCAGGAGTCGCTCACGGACGACCTCAAGCTCGTCGTGAAGCTTGAAAACGCATTCGACTCCTCGACGGGCGAATGGAACGGCACTTCAGATAACCGCATCTTCGGGCGCGAATCGTCCGTCTCCCTCATTCATGAGAAGTACGGCACGCTCGCCTTCGGGCGCATCGGCATGGTGACGGGCGGCATCGGCAGCTACAGCTCGCTCGACTGGTACGAGCCGTTTGAAACGGGCTTCACCGACGCGAGCCTCGTGGGCACCTGGGCTGACTTGGGCACCGTCGACAAGACCATTCTCTATAAGACGCCGACCGTGGCGGGCTTCAACGCGAAGTTCCAGTTTGCCTTCACCGACAGCACGCTCGACGCGGACGGCAACAACATCTACACGCCCGAGTGGTCGAAGAACGCGCGTCCCTGGGGCGCCGCATTCGAGTACCGCGGCATTCCGAACCTCTTCGTGGGTGCGGGCGTGGGCGGCATGGCGCTCGCGAACACCAAGGAAAACCGCGGCAAGGATGATCCGATCCTCGTCAACTTCGCGATCAACTACGACTTCGGCTTCGTGAAGCCCTTCTTTGCGGCGCAGTATTCCGACAACTTCGGCTATGCGACGGGTTCGAGCGCGGGCGACGTCGTCGGAACCTTCAAGAAGACCGCCTATCTCGTCGGCATTACGGCCCCGGCAGCGGGCGGGCTCTTCCGCGCTGAAATCCAGTATCTCGACGGCGAGGAAGAGGAGAGCGGCGAAGACTACGACAAGCAGATCTACGCGATCGGCTACACGTATCCGCTCAGCAAGCGCACGCTCTTTTACAGCGCGCTTTCCTACGCCAAGGGCGGCGGCCTCATCGACAAGTCGAATGCGGCTGCGACGAACGAAAACCGCACGATGCTTGAATTCGGCATCGACCATCAGTTCTGAGGTCTCGAGTATCTCCGGCTGCCGATCCGGCACGAGCGAGAAGCCGGATCGGCAGTTCTTTTTTCGGGGATGCCGGGAAGCCAGACGCTTGGCAAACCGCTTCAGTGACGCGAACAGACGGCATGCCGTCAAGGTAAAGGTGAATCATGTCCACATCGCACACCAGAGGCAGCGGCCTCATCGAGGAAATGCTTCTCAAGGACGATCTGCAGTATCAGCGGCTTTTCAGCGATTGGGCGCGAGCCAATTCGTCCGTGAAGCGGGCGGCGGCGCGCGAGGCTGTTGAAGCCTACAAGCGGCGCAAGTTCGAAGGGTACCGTGAAACGCATCCGGGGCTCTACGCCGCGCTTCTTCGCGAGCGGGGCGTGCCGGCGGCTGCCGACTGAGGCCTTGGACGACCGAAAGCGGAAATGTTCTCCGGCCGCTTTCGGTTGCGCTGTCGGGTGCGCTCTTCGCACGACAAGACTGGAAAGAAAAGGGAAAGGCTGCGGCTTTGTTCGCGGCCTTTCCTCTTTTTATTCGGGTCGGAAGCTGGCGAACACGCCAATCAAGGCGCCGCTGCGGCATAAAATGGTTCGTTTTTGTGATTTCACGAAGGAAGGAGAAAAGTTCATGAATGCATCGCGAAGCATGATCGCCGCTTTGAGCGCCGCTGCCGGCATGGCCGCCGTTGCCGGTTCTGCCGCAGCGGCGGAGCCCTCGACGCTCTTCGGCTGGACCCCGGGCGCCGAGGTCGTCAAGGTGGCGCCCACAGAAGGGCGCATCGACACGATTTCAAACGTGATCTACAGCCAGATCCGCTCGACGCGCGCGATCCGGCAGCTGCGCATGACGCTCATGGTGCCGCGCAACACCGCAAAGAAGCCTGCGGTCATCTATTTCCCCGGGGGCGGCTTTACGTCGGCGGATTTCGAGAAGTTCACGGAAATGCGCTACGCGCTCGCCCGCGCGGGCTTTGTCGTCGCGGCAGCCGAGTACCGCGTCGTGCCGACGAAGTTCCCGGCGCTCGTCGAGGACGGCAAGGCGGCGGTGCGCTATCTGCGCGCGCACGCTGAGGAATACGGGATCGACCCCGAACGGATCGGCGTCCTCGGCGACTCCGCGGGCGGCTATCTCGTTCAGATGCTCGGCACGACTTCGGGCGAAAAGGGCTGGGACAAGGGCGACTGGCTCGATCAGTCCTCAGACGTCCAGGCGGTCGTTTCGATGTACGGCATCTCGAACCTGCTTTCGATCGGGGAAGGCCTCGGCAAGGCGCTCGAAGACGTGCACAAGTCGCCTGCCGTCACGGAGGCGCTCCTTTTGAACGGCCCGGCCTTCAACACGAATCCGGGGCAGAGCGTTTTTGATACGCCCGAGGCGGCGCGCGCTGCGAGCGCTGTCGGCCACGTCGACGGCGCCGAGCCGCCCTTCCTCCTCATGCACGGTTCGGACGACCGGCTCGTGAGTCCGAAGCAGAGCGCCGAGATCTTCAATCTTCTGAAGGCCAAGAAGGTCGACGTAGAATACAAGCTCTTTGAAGGCGCCGATCACGGCGGCCTCGTCTGGTTCCAGAAGCCAGTGATCGAGCTCGTCGTCGACTGGTTCGAGCAGAAGCTCGGCAAGCCTGCCAAGGGCGGGGAAGCGGGCGCGCAGAACCTCTGACGGACGCCCAAGGCGGCGGATCGGATGCGGCGCCTGCGTCCGGCCGATCGCGCGCCAGGATAAGAAAAGGAGAAAAAACATGGCCTCCAGCGACAACAACGTTACCGCGGATACTGCGTTTCAGAGGGCGGCCGAGCGCGCCATTCCCGACTTCGATTCCGGCAAGGATGCCGCGGCCTACGTGCGCCAGCGGCTTGACGAAATCGGCGAAGATTCCAGCGAAGCGGCCGTCGAGCGCTTCAAGGATTCGCTCGACAAGCCGAGCCGCGAGAAGCTTTTGGACGCGCTTCTGATGCGCGAAGCCGATGCCGTGGCTGCCATGCGCGACAAAAAGAGCGCCATCTACGAGCTCGCCGAAGGCTACAGCCGCGGCGAATACCCCTACAAGCACCGCTATCCCGAAAAGCTCTACGAAGAGGAGCTCTTCAACCTGCAGGTGGAGCTTTTGAAGCTTCAGGAATGGGTGAAGCGCACGGGCGCGAGGATCGCGATCATCTTTGAAGGGCGCGACACGGCAGGGAAGGGCGGCACGATCGGCCGCTTCGTCGAGCACCTCAACCCCCGCGGGGCGCGCATTGTGGCGCTGCCGAAGCCCACCGAAGTCGAGTCGAAGCAGTGGTACTTCCAGCGCTACGTCGCGCAGCTGCCCAATCCGGGCGAAATCTGCTTCTTTGACCGCTCCTGGTACAACCGCGGCGTGGTCGAGCCCGTGATGGGCTTCTGCACGCAAGAAGAGACAGACCGGTTCCTGAGTGAAGTGAGCTACTTTGAAAAGAGCCTCGTGCGCTCCGGGATCACGCTCATCAAGTTCTGGCTCTCGATCTCGCAGGAAGAGCAACTGCGCCGCTTCAAGGACCGGCAGGTGAATCCCTTGAAGCGCTGGAAGCTTTCGCCCGTCGACATCGCTTCGATCGACAAGTGGGACGACTACACCCGCGCGATGCAGGCGATGTTCCGCGCCTCCGATTCGCCCGAGGCGCCCTGGACCGTGATTCTCAACGAGGACAAGCGCCGCGGCCGCCTTAATGCGATCCGCGTGCTCCTGCATTCGATCAGCTACGACGGGCGCGACTTCGAGAAAATCGGCGCGATCGACCCGCTCATCGTTGGCCGTGCGGGGCTGCTCCTTTCCGACACGGACGAAACGCATTTTTCGGGCGCCATGTCGGCCGCGCTCGCTAGCGGGCGCGCTCACTCTGCCGAGGAGCTCGCCGATTCGGCCAAAAAGGCGAAGAAGGCAGCGAAGAAGCGCGCCAAGCGCATTGAAAAGCTCGAAGCGGAAGTGAAGAGCGGCATTCGCAGCCGCTTCAGCACGAATCTTGCCACGAAGCTCTCGGGCGGCGATAAAAACTGACGGCGCTCGCATGCGTCCGGTGCGGCTTGACCCGCTGCCAGACGCCCAAGAATGCATCGCGGCCGGCCTTCCTTCTCGGAAGCCGGCCGCGAAATTTTTATCTGCCGGCCGTTTCTTTCTTTAGAAAACTCGGTCCCGAAAGCGTAAAAAAATTGACGCAGTGCGCTCAGTCCTTTGTTCGATCATGTGCTTACCGAAGCGGTCCGGCCGCGCCGACCAAAACGGCCGCGGATCGATGGCAATTGAAAGGAGATTCCTGCTGTTCCTGATATTTTATTTATTCATATATAAAATTGCTCATTATGAGCAAGATGTGTCTTGAAAAGTTTGAGAAAACCTTCGGGGGCGGGCGGATGAACCCAAGGAAATTCGAGAAAAACTTGTCGCATGATTCCGGCGTCGGCGTCCTCAGGGCATGCTTGCTAGAGGCTGCAGCACCACTTTCTCGGGATTTGAAGGCCTGCGGCGCGGCATGCGGTTTCCCAAAATTTTCCTATGGGAAGTGTCGTTCGTCAAGCGCGCTTGAAACGAGCGGGAGGTGCCGCCGCACGTTCAACAAAGACAGGTGGAAAAGCGGCTGAAAGTCAACTAAATTCGTTGATTTTCAACGAATTGTCGACTATTGAAAATGCCTTTGACGCGCTTTGACAGGCATTCTGACGGACTAAGACATTTCTCTTAACCGCGCTTTGAGGAAGCGCGCCGCGCGCCCGATATGATTTGGCGATCAATATCCTCAGTCAGGAAGCAATCGTGGCAGTTATTCAGAAGAAATACCCAGCGGCGGCGCTCGTACTTGCGGACGGAACCGTTTTCGAAGGCCGCAGCCGCGGCGCAGCCGGGCTCGCCTCGGGCGAAGTCGTTTTCAACACGTCAATGACGGGCTATCAGGAGATCCTCACGGATCCCTCCTACACCGGCCAGCTTGTGACGCTCACGACGGCGCACGTCGGCAACGTCGGCGCCAACGCCGAAGACATGGAATCGCGAAAGATCTACGCCGCGGGCCTCATCACGAAGTCCATCACGGAAAAGGCTTCGAACTGGCGCGCCGAGACGTCGCTCCCTGAGTTTCTGAAGTCGCAGGGCATCGTTGCGATCGACGGCCTCGACACGCGCGCGCTCACGATCCACCTGCGCAGCACCGGCGCGCAGCCGGGCGCCGTCGTGGCGCTCGAGGCCGGGGAGCTCGCCGAGGCGGACATCGAGCGCGCGAAGGCGACAGCGGCGGCCTGGGGCTCGATGGCCGGCCAGGACCTGGCGCAGACCGTGACGACGGACGAGCCCTACGACTGGCTCGAAGGGAGCTGGATGCTGCCGACCGCGCACACGGCCGGGGGCTTCCGCAAGCCCGTCGCGCACCCCTTCCACGTCGTCGCCTACGACTTCGGCGTCAAGACCAACATTCTGCGCCTCATGGCCGACCGCGGCATCCGCGTCACGGTCGTGCCGGCGAAGACGAGCTTTGAAGACGCGATGGCCTTCAACCCCGACGGCATCTTTCTCTCGAACGGCCCCGGGGACCCCGCGCCCTGCACGTACGCCATTGAAGTTGCGCAGAAGGCGATCGCCGCGAAGGTGCCGCTCTTCGGCATCTGCCTTGGGCACCAGATCATGGGGCTTGCCGTGGGCGGCAAGACCCTCAAGATGAAGTTCGGCCACCACGGCGCCAACCACCCGGTCGAATCTATTGCAGAGAAGCACGTGGCGATCACGAGCCAGAACCACGGCTTTGAGGTCGATGCCGAGACGCTTCCCGAGAATGCGCGCGTCACGCACAAGTCGCTCTTTGACGGCTCTCTGCAGGGCTTTGAGCTCACGGATGCGCCCGCCTTCTGCTTCCAGGGACACCCGGAAGCGAGCCCCGGTCCGCACGACATCGACGGACTCTTCGAGAAGTTCGCCCGCGCGCTCGCAGCCGCACAGGAAAAGAAGAACGGGGCGGCCGAGGCCTGAGGCCCGTCCGTGATCGCCAGCACAGAACATTTGAGACATCATGCCCAAGCGTACAGACATCCAATCCATTCTCATCATCGGCGCCGGCCCCATCGTGATCGGGCAGGCGTGCGAATTCGACTATTCGGGCGTTCAGGCCTGCCGCGTTCTCCGCGAAGAGGGCTACCGCACGATTCTCGTCAACTCCAATCCCGCCACCATCATGACGGATCCGGAGACGGCCGACGCGACGTACATCGAGCCGATCACCTGGGAAACGGTGGCGCGCATCATTGAAAAAGAGCGCCCCGATGCGATCCTGCCGACGATGGGCGGCCAGACCGCGCTCAACTGCGCCATGGCGCTCGCGCGCGAGGGCGTCCTTGCCAAGTACGGCGTCGAGCTGATCGGCGCGAGCCCCGAAGCGATCGACAAGGCCGAAGACCGCGAGCGCTTCAAGGCGCTCATGACGGAAATCGGGCTCGAAAGCGCGCGCTCTGGCGCGGCGCACTCGCTCGAGGAGGCGCTTGCCGTGCTGAAGACGGTGGGCTTCCCGGCCGTCATCCGCCCGAGCTTCACGCTCGGGGGCACCGGGGGCGGCATTGCCTACAACATGGAGGAATTCGTCGCGATCGTGACCCGCGGCCTCGAGCTCTCGCCCACGAGCGAAGTCCTCATCGAGGAGTCGCTTCTCGGCTGGAAGGAGTACGAGATGGAGGTCGTGCGCGACAAGGCCGACAACGCCATCATCGTCTGCTCGATCGAAAACCTGGACCCGATGGGCGTGCACACGGGCGACTCCATTACGGTGGCGCCCGCGCAGACTCTCACCGACAAGGAATACCAGGCGATGCGCGACGCTTCGATTGCGGTGCTTCGCGCGATCGGCGTCGACACGGGCGGCTCGAACGTGCAGTTTGCCGTTCATCCGAAGACCGGCCGCATGATCGTGATCGAAATGAATCCGCGCGTCTCGCGCTCCTCGGCGCTCGCCTCGAAGGCGACGGGCTTTCCGATCGCGAAGATCGCGGCGAAGCTCGCCGTGGGCTACACGCTCAACGAGCTCAAGAACGAAATGACGGGCGGCAAGACCCCGGCCTCGTTTGAGCCGGCGATCGACTACGTCGTCACGAAGGTGCCGCGCTTTGCCTTTGAGAAGTTCCCGGCCGCCAACGACCGCCTCACCACGCAGATGAAGTCCGTGGGCGAAGTGATGGCGATCGGACGCACGTTTGAAGAGTCGCTTCAGAAGGCGCTGCGCGGCCTTGAAACCGGCAAGGACGGCTTGACGCCCATTACGACGGACCGCACGACGATCCTGCGCGAAATTGCCGAGCCCGGGCCCGAGCGCATCTTCTACGTCGCCGACGGCATGCGCATCGGCATGACGGTCGAAGAAATCCACGAGCTCTCGAAGATCGATCCGTGGTTCCTCGAAAAGATTCACGGCCTCGTGGAAATGGAAGGCATGGTCGCGGGCGCGAAGCTCGAAGCGCTTGACCGCGACGACTTCTTTGCGCTCAAGTCTTCGGGCTTCTCCGATAAGCGCATCGCTGCGCTCACGGGCTCGGCCGAAGCCGACGTGCGCGCGCGCCGTCTCGCGCTTGGCGTGCATCCCGTCTATAAGCGCGTCGACACCTGCGCGGCCGAATTCGAAACGGGCACGGCCTATCTCTATTCGACCTACGAGCGCAGCATGGCCGACGAAGCTGCGCCCTCGAACCGCAAGAAGATCATCGTGCTCGGCGGCGGCCCGAACCGCATCGGGCAGGGCATTGAATTCGACTACTGCTGCGTGCACGCCGCCATGGCGCTGCGCGAGGACGGCTGGGAGTCGATCATGGTCAACTGCAACCCCGAGACCGTTTCGACCGACTACGACACTTCGGACCGCCTCTACTTTGAGCCGGTGACGCTCGAAGACGTCCTTGCCATTTGCGACATCGAGAAGCCCGACGGCGTGATCGTGCAGTATGGCGGCCAGACGCCGCTCAAGATCTGCCGCGCGCTCGAAGCCGCGGGCGTGCCCATCATCGGCACGAGCCCGGACGCGATCGACTGCGCGGAAGACCGCGAGCGCTTCAAGGCGCTCCTTGACAAGCTCGGCCTGCGCCAGCCGCCCAACCGCATCGCCTTCTCCGAAGCCGAAGCGCTGCTGCGCGCCGACGAAATCGGCTATCCGCTCGTGGTGCGCCCGAGCTACGTGCTCGGCGGGCGCGCGATGGAAATCGTGCATACGCCCGAGCGCCTCGCCAAGTACATGAAGGAAGCCGTGAAGGTGAGCCCGGACGAGCCGATTCTGCTCGACCGGTTCCTTGACGACGCCGTTGAGCTCGACGTCGACGCCGTGAGCGACGGCAAAGTCGTCGCGGTGGGCGGCGTCATGGAGCATATCGAGCAGGCAGGCGTGCACTCGGGCGACTCGGCCTGCTCGCTGCCGCCCTACAGCCTTGCGCCTTCGCTCATTGAGGAAATCCGCCGCCAGACGCGCGAAATGGCCCATGCGCTCAAGGTCGTGGGCCTCATGAACGTGCAGTTTGCCGTGAAGAACGCCCATGCGGAAAAGCCCGACATCTACGTCCTTGAAGTGAATCCGCGCGCCTCCCGCACGGTGCCCTTCGTCTCGAAGGCGACGGGCCGGCCGCTCGCGAAGATTGCGGTGCGCTGCATGACGGGCCGCACGCTCGAGGAACAGGGCTACGAGCCCGCGGCGATCGAAGCCGCGCCCAAGTACTATTCCGTGAAGGAAGCCGTCTTCCCGTTTGCGAAGTTCCAGGGCGTCGACCCGGTCCTCGGGCCGGAAATGCGCTCCACGGGCGAAGTGATGGGGATCGGGCGCGACTTCGCCGAAGCGATCCGCAAGAGCCAGCTCGCCGCCTCGTCGGGGCTGCCGCGTCCGGGGATCTGCTTCATTTCGGTACGCAACGCCGACAAGCCCAAGGCGATCATCGCCGCGCATGAGCTGCACCGCGCCGGGTTCTCCCTTATGGCGACCCCGGGCACCGCGAGCGTGATCCTCCACGCAGGCGTTCCCTGCCGCGTGGTGAACCGCGTGCGAGAGGGCCGGCCCAACATCCTCGACCTCATCCGCAACAAGGAGATCAATCTCGTCATCATGTCGGTCGCTGAGCACGAGAACGAGCTCGACGACGCCCGCGCAATTCGCCAGGCGTGCCTTGCCGAACAGACGACTTACTACACGACGATGGCGGGCGGTCTTGCTGCCGCCGAAGGCATCAGCCACGGCGAAGACCGCGAAACCGTGCGCAACCTCCAGGATCTGCACGCCGGCCGCGTTGACTGAGCGGGCTGAGATGCGATTCACGAGATGACGCTTTCGGGCGGCCGGAGGGGCTTTCCTTCGGCCGCCCGATGCTTTGCTGCGTTTTGCGCCGCTGTGCGCTGCTTTTCGTCGTTCCGCTTGGGTTAAGGCGCCTTCCTGAGGCGCCTTTCCGTGCGTCAAGAAAAGCGGGCTTCGGGCGCCCGAGCGCTGCTGCGGAGGGCGCCAAAGCAGGAATAATGCCCAATTCAATCACCGCTCAATCCGAGATAGAAACGTCATGGCGCTTTTCCTTCATCAGCTTGCGCTTTGCGCGCCGCTCTTTCTTCTGGTCTTCGTTGGCTGGGGGCTGAGAAAGGCGCACTTTTTCGGCGACGACGTCGCCGCGGCGCTCACGACCTTCACGTTCCGCTTTCTGATGCCGGCGCTTCTCTTCGACATGCTGAGCGACCTCTCCGAGATGCCGCCCGTCGACTGGCGCGTGCTCTTTGCGTTTTTCGGGAGCTGCCTCGTGCTCTTTTCGGCCGGCAAGCTCCTCTACCCGAAGCTTTTCGGCGTCACGGCGGCGGGGAGCACGATCCTAGCGATGGCAGGCGTCTTCGGCAACAACGTGCAGCTCGGGATTCCGATCCTGCAGCTCGGGCTCGGTGAAGCGGCGATGCCGACGGCGTCGCTTCTCATCATCTTCAACGTGCTGATTCTCTGGACCGTGGCGATCGCGTCCGTTGAGTTCGGGCGCGAAGACGCGGCTGCGCCGGACGCGGCAGGAAAGGGGATCCTCGCCCGGGTCGTCAAGTCGGCGCCTGCGCTCCTGCGCGTCGTCAAGAATCCGGTTGTCGCCGGCATTCTCGCAGGCACTGCGTTCGGCCTCACCGGCTGGACGCTCCCGGGCGTCGCGCGCGATGCGCTCGACCTCGTTTCCGGCGCCACAACGCCCATCTGCCTCATCGTGGTCGGCATGGGCCTCGCGCGGCACAGCTTTTTCGGCGCCATTGCAAAGAACGCCGTCGTGACGACCGTGAAGCTTCTCATTCAGCCCGGACTCGTCTGGCTCCTTTGCCGCCTCATCGGGCTGCCGACGCTTGAGACGCAGGTGGCGACGCTCATGGCAACGCTTCCCGTCGCCGTCAATGTCTTCATCATGAGCGCGGACTTCAAGGCCGAGGAGGGTGCGGCAAGCAGCGCGATTCTTCTTTCGACGCTTCTCTCGTCGCTCACGGTCCCGCTCGTGCTGACGCTTTTCGGCGCCGGCGCGTGACGAGCTGACGAACGGCGTGCGGCTGGCGGCGTGCAGGAGCGGCGCCAGGCCGCTCGGATTCCCTTCTGCGGCGGGCGCTCTCAAAGCGGGCGGCGCAACGGCTCCTTGCAAAAAAGCGTTTCAAAAGCGCGTCATGGCATTGGTTCTGCCATAAGCTTCACATCAAGAAGAGGGTTGTGAGGTTTTTGTGGCTTACGCGCTTTGACGCCTACGGCGCTCGGCGCGCTAAGATTTTTCTTTTCAAAGAACCGGCATCGACTGCGCGGCGCTTTCAGGCGCCGCTTCGAGCTGCGCCAAGCTCTGCTGAGGCGCCTGCGCAAGCCGGCTGTGATTCGAAAGGCTGATTCTCGTATGAACGAATCCATCGTTTTGTCGTCAACGGATGCCGAGCGGCTTATCGCGCTTGAAAAACAGCCCGACGGCCTGGCGCGCGCTGTACGCTACATTGAAGACAAAATCGCCGAAGGCGTTGCGGCCGGGCGATTCACCGAAGCGGCGGCGCGTGCGGATTTCGGGAGCGCGGGCGTGCTGGCGCGGTACCTCCTCTGCATGAACGACTATGTGAAAAGCGCCGAGGCGCTTCGCGTGATCCTGGCCGCCAAGCCTGCTTCAGCCGAGGAAGACGGATCGGTGAATGCCGCGCTTAGAAGCGTGTGGAACACGATTGCTGCGCATGCATACGTGCGCTGCGGCAGGACGGCCGCAGCCTCGCGGCATGCGGAGATGGCCGTTCATGAGGCGCCCGAGATGCCCTGGGGCTGGTTCTGGGCGGCGGCGCTGCGCGCGCATGCGCTTCAGAAAGCGGCGGCGCTCGATGCAGTCCGTCGCGGACTCGCGCTGTTGCCGGGGAACGCCGTCTTTGCTGCGATGAAGCGCGCTATTGAAGCCGACGCCGGCCTCATCGCCATGGTGCAGTGCCGAACCGACCCCAATGCGCCGCTCGGGCCGCAGGCGGCGATTCTCGAGCGGCGCCCCGATCTTGCCTGCGTTCTCCTGGATCAGGCGGGTTTTGAGGCGGTGACTGGATATCTCGCGAGCGACGCATTCGAATCGGCGGATCCCCCGGACATTGTTTATACAACCGTCGTTTCGAGCATTGCCGGTCCGCGGCTCACGTGGCGCTTTCTCATGAATGCGGCGGGCCTCTCGCACCTCAACCGCCCGTGGCTCGAGAGCGCGGCCCGGGCGGTGCCGAAGCTCCTCGCGTCGCTCGATAGAACGCCCGAGGCGCTCGAGTCGGTCCTCGTCTTCCCGGACGGGCGCCTGGGACTGCGCTTTAAGGATGACTTGGAGGCGCTCAACCGCGTGCTCGATCCGGCGGCGCTCGAAGCGGCTGCGCTTCGTGAAGCTGCGACGGGCGAGCTGCGCGGCCTGCGGATATTTGCGCTCGAAGGGGACGTGCTTTGCGGGAAGCCTTTTGAGCCGTTTTTTGCGCCGTCCTTTGATTCTTCCGTGGAGCCCGCCTTCGACGCCGGAGCGGAATCGCCCCAGGGTGCCTCGGGCGACAAGTTCGTGCGCGAACTCTTTCGCAACGCCGTCTGGCAGGGCGGACCGCTCGAAGACGGCGCGCCGGATGAAGCGTCGAATGCAGGGTCGGCGGGGCCATCGGCTGGCGCACCCGCAAAGAACCTCTGCACGCTCGAAATGCATGAGGCGCGCGAACATCACGCGGCGCACGCGATGGATGAGACGGGCGGCACGGAACCGGCCCTTGAGCTCGATCAATCGGCGAGCGGATCGAGCGCCGAACCAGAGACGCTCCCCGACGACGAACCCGGACTCCTTGCGCTCTTTGAGCGATGGAGCGAGCGCGGCGACTTCCGGCTCATCATCAGCACGATTGAGTCGCTCCCCGCAGATCGTCGCACGGACGCCGTGCTCGGCGAGCTCGCGCGGGCGTACAACAATCTGGCTCAGCCAGGCGAAGACGCGCTTTTCCTTCGCGCGCTCGACATCCTGCAGCTCACGGCCGAATCGGGCGAGAAAGACCATTTGTGGCACTTCCGCGCCGGATACGCGCTCTTTCATCTCGACCGGCTGGGCGAAGCGCTCCAAGAATTTGAGCGTGCACTTCAACTTCGGCCCGGCGACGAAGACACGATGCGGTTCATCGCGGCTTCTCAGGCAGGCGTGACGATGCCGCGCTTCCGGGTGCCGTTTCGCCGGCGCGTTGCCGACGCATGGCGGTCTTTTGCGGCGAAAGCGCCTGAAATTCGACGCGATCTTGAGGCCGGCCGAACGGAAGTCGCGCGCTTTAAGGCAGAGGAGACGCTCCGCCCTGCGGCCGCCGGCTGGGACATCGCGCTCACGCCGCCCGATGCGGACGGACGCTGCGGCCTTATTCTGAGCGCGAATGGCCAGCGTGCATTTGTGTCCGCCATTCTTTTCTTCGCGGGGAAAATGCCGCCCGTGCTGGGCGAAGCCTGGCGCGTGCATGCCGGACGCGCCGCGGGCGGCGTCCCGCTCGACGCCGAAGCGGCGCTCTTTGAAGGCGCGCAATTCCGCCTCGAGCGCGAGGAGAGCGGCGGGGTGCGCATTTACTGCTATTCGCCGATCTTCGAAGGGATCGACACGGGCGAAGCCGTTGAGCTTTTCACGTCGCTCTCCAAGCGCATCAACGACGTGATCGGGGAAGCCGCGGCCTTCCGGTGGCTCTTGGGCTTCACCATTGTTCGGCGGCGGCCCGCCGAACCGGGCGGCGCCGTTCCGTTCGAAGGGCTTGCCGAGCGCTTTTTCGAGCTGATTCCGCAGGCGCGGGACTTCACCATGACGGCGCTCGCTGAGACGCGCCTTGATTTCTGGCTTAAGCCCGATCCGGATCCGGACGCCGATCTCTATTGGGATATCGGTCAAGGGTGGACCACCTGCACGGACTTTCTGAATGCCTACCGCATGATCGACAACGGGGTGGTGGATGCCTTGGAGCGCATCGGCGCCGCTGCGGGCTTCTTTTACTTCGAGGGCTTTGAGGCGCTCGAGCCGGATGCCCGGCGCGAAGCGGCTGCGGCTTTTCTCGATTCGCTTGCCGCGCACCTGCGGGAGAGCGTTCCGGATGCCTGCTGCGTTTTCGGGGAGGCCACGGGGCTCTATCGGTTCTATCTCGACTGCTGCATCTGGGATTTCCCCGCCGCCGCAAACGCTGTGCTTGCCTTTGCCGACAAGAATCCGGCCATTTCGAGCATCAGCTGGCATACCTACCGGCGCGTTGCGGGCTCCGTGATTCTGAAGGAGCGCGTCAAGCGAGAAGGGACGGGCGAAGCGGTTGAGGCGGCTGAAGCGCAGGACTCATCCGCTGGTTCGGCTGAATCGGACGAAGCGGCGGCTGCGGATCATGCTGCGGCTTCGCCCGAAGCTGCGGCGGGCGATGACGCGCCCGAAACAGGAAAAGCCTAGGAACGGTCTTGGGAGCGGCGCGACGGCGATCATTTGCCTTCGAGCGCCGCTCTGCAGACTGTTGCAATGGCTGCAACGCCTTCGAGAGTCGCTTTCTTCGCTCTTTTGCGCCGAGCCTCAGCCGAGAATCGCCGCGATGTCCGCTTCGGGCGTCGTCACCGGGCGGATGCCGTAGTTGTCGACGAGGATCTTGAGAACATTGGGCGAAATGAAGGCGGGAATGCTCGGGCCGAGATGGATGTTCTTGATGCCGAGCGCGAGGAGCGTGAGAAGAATGCTCACCGCCTTTTGTTCGTACCAAGAGAGGACAAGCGTGAGCGGCAGGTCGTTGACGCTGCAGCGGCAGGCTTCGGCGAGCGCCGAGGCAACTTTGATGGCAGAGTAGGCGTCGTTGCACTGCCCCATGTCGAGAAGGCGCGGCAGGCCGCCGATCGTGCCGAGATCGAGGTCGTTGAATCGGAACTTGCCGCAGGCAAGCGTGAGAACGAGCGTGTCCTTCGGCGTCGCTTTCACGAAGTCGGCAAAGTACTTGCGCGAGCTCTTCGCGCCGTCGCAGCCGCCAACAAGGAAGATGTGCCGGAGCGCCCCGCCGCTCACGGCGTCGATCACCTTGTCGGCTACAGAGAGCACCGCCTTGTGGCCGAAGCCCGTTGTGAGCGTCGTGCCGCCGTTCGGGCCAGTGAAATGCTGCGCTTCGGCGTAGCCCCCGAGCGCAATCGCCTTTTCAATAACGGGCGTGAAGTCCTTGCGGCCGGCATCGCTCCCGATGTGCGTCATCCCGGGATACTCGACGACCGACGTCGTGAAGATGCGGTCGGCATAGGCGTCCTTGGGCGGCATGATGCAGTTCGTCGTGAAGAGAACGGGCGCGGGGAGGTTGCGGAATTCCTTCTGCTGATTCTGCCAGGCGGTGCCGAAGTGACCCTTCAGGTGCTTGTAGGCGGCAAGCTTCGGATAGGCGTGCGCGGGGAGCATTTCGCCGTGCGTGTAGACGTTGACGCCCTTGTCCTTCGTCTGCTCAAGGAGCATGGCGAGGTCGTGGAGATCGTGGCCCGTCACGAGAATGAAGGGGCCGGGCTCGACCGTGAGGGTCACGGTCGTGGGCGTCGGATCGCCGTAGGCCTCGGTGTTGGCTTCGTCGAGGAGCGCCATCGTACGCAGGTTGATTTCGCCAGCCTTGAGGCAGAGCGCGAGGAGCTTCTGCGCGTCCGATTCGTCCGCGAGCGCGCGGAGCGCTTCAATGAGGAAGGCGTCGATCGCGTCGTCCGTTATGCCGAGAACCATGGCGTGGTAGGCGTAGGCGGCAATGCCCTTGAGGCCGAAGAGAAGAATCGACTTGAGGCTGCGGACATCTTCGTCGGCATCCCAGATCGCAGCCATGTCGAAGCCGCGCGGCTCCGCCGTTTTTTCAATCAGGCGGCGCTTGAGCACAAGAATGGCGAGGCTGTCGAAGTTGACGTTCGTGAGCGTCGCGAAAAGCGCTTCGAGCACCAGTTCGCGGTTGTCAGCTGACGGCTCGTTCGCGAGCGCAAAGTCGATCAGCGCAGCCGTGAGCGCGTCCTGGTCGCGCGCGAGCGCTTCGTCCTTGCCGCAGGTGCCGATCTTGGCGCAGCAGATGCCTTTAGTCGTCTGTTCGCACTGAAAGCAAAACATGGGAAGAGTCTCCTCTCTCGGGTATCGGTATGTTGTCGATCGTGTGGCTCGACATGAAATCCAGAAACGTTCGGTGAATGGCATTGATCATCGGACGCATGGCGCAGCAGCACGGGGTCGTGCGCACGCCCCCGAAGAGGCAGGTTTTCGGCTGAAATTTGCCTTCCATCACTTCATACACTTCAAGAAGCGTTGCGCTGCGCTTCGCCGGGTGAACGCGGTAGCCGCCCTTGGGTCCTTTGACGGAGACCAGGAACTCGGCTTTGACGAGCTTTTGCAGCACCTTCGAGAGATGATTCTCGGAGATGGCGAACTGCGCGGCCACGTCCTTGAGCGAGTGGGGGCTGTCCGGCCGTGAAGCCAGGTAAATCATGGCGTGAATGGCGATGGCGGTGCCTTCGGAGAGCGGAATCATGGGTCAAGCCTTAAATCGGTATCATGGTACCGATATACCAATAAGAGCGTCAATAAGACGAAAGAGGGGAATAGCCTACCACCAAAGAGGTGCTCTGAGAACGCTTGCTTTCAGAGCGTTGCGCTTTCAATGCGAACGGCGTGCCGCCGCTCTACGCACCGAAAGCGCGTGAGCGATGCCGTTAAAAATGGAAAATGGCCTGTGCGCCGCCCCAGAGGCCGTGCGAGGGACCGGCTTCGGCGCCAAGCGAAAGCGATGCGCTGAAGTCGTTCGTGCGGCTTGCCGAGAGCGAGAACGCAAAGGTAGCGGTGTTTTTCGCCGGCGCTTCATCGAGGGCGCTGAAGGACACGTCGCGCCAATCGCGGAAGCTCGCGCGCGCTTCTCCGGCGCGATCAAGCCAGGCATGGTTCCAGAGCGCTGCGGCGGAAGCTGAAACGTCATAGTCCGAGGCGTGGCCCTGGAGGCCGAAGCGCAGGCCGAGGCTCGAGCGCACCGAGGCGTAGCTTTCGCTTTCGACGTGAAGCGCAGCGCCCTCGCGGCTCTTTTCCGTCACGTCGGGGCGATGAGAAATGCCGGCGTCGATCTTGGCGATCGGACCGAAGGAAAAGACGTCCGTCACTTCAAAATCAACGCCTGCGCCGAGGACGGCGATGGCGCCCCAGCTGGTCCAGTCCGATTCGGCGCGGTCATGCCAGCCCGCAAAGGCCGCATGACGCGAGAGGTCGGCATTTTCAACGAAGCCCTGGATCGCGCCGAAGCCGTAGGCGCCGGAGATCGCAGAGGGCTCAAAGCGCGCATGCAGGCCCGCGTAGAAGGCTTCCGCGTCTAGGCGGCTCCCGTGCGCGCCGGAAAAATCGTCCCGGCGCTTGAGAAATGCTGCGTGGCCGCCCGCCGTGAGCGAGCCTGCGTCCAAGGTCGTGAGCGCGTCTGCGCCGAACAGCACGCCTGCCATGGTCGTTTTGGCGGCATCATCGTCGCGGTAGCGGCCGCCGAGCGGCATGATGAAGACGCGCTTCGCATCCGGACTGGGCTCTCCGGTTGGAGAGGCGCCTGCGGCCAGGCGGCCGAAGACGAGCGCTGCGCTCGTGCGCGAAGCCGCATAGACGGAGGCGGCGCCGGCACGGTCGAAAACGTCGGGGAGCAATGCCTGATAGGCGCTCGGGAGCGTGCTCCCGTCGGCCGCGGAAAAGTCGAGCGCGGCAATAAGCTTCGTCATGCCGCCCGACGCTTCGCTGGCATGCCGGTCAAAGGCAAGTGCGACCGCACGCAAATGACGCTCCGCCGCATGACGGCTGTAGGCGTTCGCTTCGCGCGAGGCGGTGACGGAGAGCGTTCCGCTCGACGCGCCAAATGTCCCTGAGAGCGAAAGGGTGGGCGACGCGGTTGCGAGAAGGTCTGTGCCCGTCAGAGACGGCGTCAGCGAAACTGATTCTTCACCGATGGTCACAGCGTTCGAAAAGTCGACAGTGAGCGAGCCGTCGGCATAGTAGTCGGGCGCTGCTTCAAACTGGGCGCGCAGGGTGTTGAGCTTGTCGCCAGAGGCAGAAGCGGTAGAAGACGCTTCAAGCTGGTCGGTTTTTCCGTCGGCGCTGAAGCTGAGAAGGAGCGCCCCCGTTTCGCCCTCGATATAGGTGCCCTCAATGCTGATTCGGCCGACCGGATCGGCAGCCGTGCCGGGCGAAACGATGCCTTCATTGCGGAAGTCGCCGCCCGAAAGGGTTTCTTCGTCGCTGAGAGTGCGGGCTTCAGCTGCCGTCTCGCTCACGGCGCTGAGCGACGAGAGCCGGAATGTGCCGTTTCCAGAGAGCACGGCATCCTTTGCCACGGCAACATTCAGAACATCGGCCGTGCCGTTGTATTCGAGCGTGCCGCCTGCGACTCGCAGGCGGACGGCGGCGGTGAGGCGTCCGGTTTCCGTCGATGAATCTGTTCGGCCGTAGATGTCGCCCGAATAGGAAAGGCTGAAGTCGCTCTGCGCAGTCGAGGTTGCTTCGCCGACATCATTTGCGGCGAGTCCGAAAGTGATTTCGGTGACGTAAGCATTGAAGTCGCTTTCTTCTGGCAGCGTCAGAAGCGCGCTGCTCGGAATCCATTCCGAAACGATGTCGCCTTCAAGTCGGGCGCCGGCCATCACATTGATGGCGCGCACAAAAGCGGTTTCGCCAATGAATATGGCTGCTTTGCCGCCCGCGAGCGTGCCGGAAAGATCGAAAGCGTCGATCAGTGCGCCGTCAAGGCCGATCCTGGCGGGATCCCTTTTGGCGTCGCCGCCGCCGTCGTTGTAAACCCAGTGGCGGTAGGAGCCGCGGTCTTCATAACCTTCGCCCAGCATGTTATAGCCAAAGTCAAACCGAGCGGCAATGCCCGAATTGCCAAGGGCCGTAACGACGCCCTGCGAAACGACATGGTGGTCTTTGCCGTAAGAAACAAGGATGCCGGTTCCGGCTTCACCGTCGCTTCGAACATGGGTTGAAGGTGCAATGCGAAGCGTGCTGCCGCTGCCGTCAACGCGGACGCCGATGGCATAGTCGCCTGTGGTCAGAATGTCAGCTGCCTGGGTGACGTCCGTGTGCTGGCCGTACACGTGAAGGCCGATGCCCCAGGGGTTGGTGTTCGGGATGCCGGCAAGCCACCCGTCGCCATTTTCATTGCAGGCATAAAAAGGCGTCCGGTTGATGTAGACATAAGGCTGCTCGGCGCTCTCGCCGGAGTTGTAGACGGAATGGCCGAACCAGTCTTTTCGGTCGATTTCGTAGCCGAGATCCTGCAGCACGGCGATTTCTGCTTCCATCATCGTGCCCCAGTTTCGCCAGTTCTGGTGACTGAGGAGCGAGTTCTGAAGCTCGATGTGGGAGAGCTCTGGGAAAAAATATCCGGCTTCTTCTTCATTCCAGTCGGCTTCCCAGCCGTTCACCGGAATGCCAGGCACTGCGCTCGGGTTGCCGTCCGGAAATTGAATCATGGCGCCGTCGAGGACGGCCTGCACATTTTCGCCTGTAAAGTAAGTGCCATCGAAATGGTCAATAGCGGCATTGTCACTGTTCCAGCTCCAGTTTGGGCCTATCCAAAAGACGTCCTTGCCATCCGTCGGCGCATCGGCGCCCACGGGCAAAACAACCATGCCGGGCTTGGCTTCATGACCATAAATGTCTCGAAGTCCGGCGACCCAATTGAGGTTCGGGGCTACAAGAACCGATTCTTCATAAGGATACGTTCCCTCGAACTCATGCCAATTGCCGGTGGGCTCAACATAGGCGCCAACGCCCAGCAGGTGGGTAAACTCGTGCAGCGTGACGCTGGCAAGGCCGGTTTGCTTGTTGTCTTGATAGAGCGGAGTCAACGGGCCGTCATTCCAGTCGACATCGCCTTCAGACGGTTCCCACAACAAGTAAAAGCCCTGCGTGGCGAGGCTGTTGTCCCGAAAGACGTTCTCGAGGAATGCTGCGGCCACAGTGCCGAACTGATCCGCTTCCGGCGAATCAGCTTCCGCGAGAGCGGCTGATCCGAATCCGTCGAGGCCGTTGAGCGGCAGAAGCTCAATGCGAACGGGCGCAGTATTGTGGAGGCTATCTTTGAGGAGCGCGGCCAGATAATCCGTTCCCCTGAGAATGGCTTGCTTTTCGTTGTCCCTGAGGAGGCGTTCACCACCATAGCCGCCATCAGGATCGTCTATCGACGAAGGTTCGTCTGGGGCCAAAACGAGGAAGGAAAGAAACGGGCGGCCGTCCGCCGTGTTCACCCTGAATTCTTCATAGGCCTGGGCCGCCTCTGATGCGCTGATGGCGAGAAGTGCGGCGGTGATGCAGCGGCAGAGGAAGGTCTGGCGGTTCTTAGGGTTTCGATCGGCGAACATGCTTTTTCTTCGTGATGGCGCTTTCATTGCGCATGACAAGTCTTTCTGCTGAAGTTTAGCTTGAAGCGGAGCGTTGCTTAGGGCGGGTCTCCTTTCAAAGTTTTTCATTTTTTTGAAAAGTGTCGGAAAGGACCGCCCCTTTCGATGCGTTTGCTAACATGAGCCACCGTGTTGCGGATCGTCGCATGACCCGAAACTTTCACCATGTCGAACGTCCTCCTGAGCCAAGCCGAACTGTCGGAGAGCGCCGCTGCATTGCTCGCGGCGGCTGAAAACGCCGGCAACGAAGAACAGCTGAAGATCGCTGCAGAAGGCATTCTCAAGGATCTTTGCGCCCGCGAAGGCATCTTCTGGAATCCTTACAGCTACGAGCAGGGCTTTCAGGCCGGCGCCGGCCGGGTCGATGCTCTTCATGGCTCAACCATTATTGAGTTCGAGGCGACGAAGTGCTTCTCGAAGAAGGAAAACGCCAGGCTTCTGCATGCCCGCAGGCAGGCGGAGGCTTACGCCGGACTCCTTTCAGCTGAAGAATGCCGGAAGGTTGACGCCTACACGCTGGTTGTCTGGGACGGCGAATCCATCGCTTTCGGACGATTTGAAGATGAAGCCGCGCTTTGGGAGCCGCTTCGTGCTTTTGACGCTGGGAGCCTGCGCCGTCTTCTCAATGCGATTGCCGACGGCGGCCGCCCTCTGGTGAGTCCGCAGCTTCTGAAGCAGCTTGTCGGGACGGAAACGGAAATCGGCCGGCTGCTGCTCCCGAAGCTTTTCGAAGTGGTCTGCGACGCGGCGCGTCGTCCGCATACGAATCGCACGAATCTGATTTTTTCGGAATGGTCGCGCCTTTTCGACCAGGTTGACGGCTCGCCGGCGGAACGGCTCTCCGATTACCTCGCTGCCGTCGGGCGCATGCATCAGATCGATTACGCAAAAGCGCCGAAGGCATACTTTTTCGCGCTCAACACTTATATCGCCGTTGTTGCCAAGGTTTGCGCGGTCTATGCGCTCGCTTCTCGTTCGCCCGAAGTGCTGCATCCCTCGCCGGATCCGATCCTCTTTCTCAAATCCATCGAGGAGGGCGAGTACTTCAGGCAGTTCGGCATTGAGAACATGCTGGGCACGGATTTCTTTTCCTGGTATCTCGGCGACGATGCTTCGGCAAGCCTGAGCGACGCCCTCGGCGTTTTGCTCGAGCGCCTTCGCACGGTGGACTTCAACATTGCTAAAAAGGATCCGCAGTCCCTTCGCGACCTCTTCAAGGCGCTCTACATGGGATTCACGCCGTCCTCCGTGCGGCATGCGCGCGGCGAGTAGTACACGCCCGACTGGCTGGCTTCGCATGTGATGGACCGCGCCGGCTGGACGCCCGAGCAGTCGCTTCTTGACCCGACCTGCGGCTCCGGCACCTTCGTTCTGGAAGGGCTCCGTCGGCGTCTTGAGAAGGCGCTGCCCGAGACGAGCGCAGCGGAACTTCTCGACGGCCTTTACGGCTTCGACCTCAATCCGCTCGCGGTTCTCGCCGCCAAGGCGTCGATCGTCGTCTTCCTCGCGGACCGCTTCAGCCGGACGCGGCCCGTGCTTCTGCCTGTCTTCCTCGCTGATGCCATCAACACGGCGGATCCGGAGGACGGCATCTATCGGCATGCGATTCTGACGGAAAAGGGCGAGCGCACATTTGCGATTCCGGCGGCGCTCGCGCGCTCGGAAAACTTTTTTGCAGTGATGGATCAGCTGCGTGTGCTGATCGATGCCGGTCTCGAGAGCGGCACAGTCTGGCAGTCGCTCACGAGCGTCTATCCCGATGCCGCGAAGCTTGATTGCGCAGCGCATGCCGCGTTCATCGAGACGATCGAAAGCCTCGTTGAACTGCACAAGGCGCATTGGAACGGCATCTGGTGCATGATCCTCTTTGACCGCATTGCCGCGGGCTGCATCCGAGACGTGGATCGCGTTGCGGGCAATCCCCCTTGGGTCAAGTGGAGCCACCTGCCGCGCTCCTACGCAGAATTCATCAAGCCGCTTTGCGACCAGATGCGGATCTTCAGCGAAGACAGCTGGGTGGGCGGCATTCAGTCGGACATCTCCACGGTCGTCACGTACCGGGCGCTCGCGCGATACGTGAGAAAGGGCGGCGCGCTTGCATTTCTCATCACTGGAACGGTCTTCAAGAACGAATCGAGCCAGGGCTTTCGCCGCTGGCAGCTCGTGACGCCCGAAGGCGTCGAGCCCGTTTGCGTTGACGGCGTCGAAGACTATGCGGCGCTCCGTCCCTTTGAAGGCGTCGCCAATTCGCCAGCGCTTCTTTTGATTCGCCGAAACGGTGAAGCGACAAAGTATCCGGTTCGCTACCGACGCTATCGCACGGCAGCGAAAACGCAGGGCGGCAAAACGCAGGACGGCCGAAAGCTCGGGCGCTTTGACGATCTCTACGCCATGCCTGTTCCCGGGACGGATGCTGGGCCGTGGCTTGTCGGCAAAAAGTCAGAGCTCCGCGTATGGAAGCGGCTTTTCAATGCCTCTGAGGCTTCACCCTTTCGGGCAAGAAAAGGCATCACGACGGACGCGAACGGCATTTACTTCGTGCAGGCTGAAGCGACGGAGCTTCCCGGCGAAGTCAGCATTGAAAACAATCCCGCGCTTGGCCGCCGCAGCGACCTCACGGCGGTGAAAACCACCGTTGAAGCCGATGACGTTTTTCCGCTCCTTCGCGGCCGGGATGTGAAGCGCTTTTGCGCTCTCCCGCCGGCGGGGCAGTGCGTTGTCGTGCCGCAGCGCGGCATGTTTGGCGACGAGACCCTTCCGGCAACGCGGCCGAGACCCTTCCGGTATCTTGCGCGCTTCCGCAGCATCCTCGAGAAGCGCTCGAGCTACCGCCGGTTTCAGCAGGGGAAGCCCTTCTGGTCCACCTGGTCGACGGGCGACTATACGTTTGCGCCATTTGAGGTCGTCTGGAAGGAAATGTCCGGGAAAGGGTTCGCTGCTGCTTTGGTATCGGCTAGCGACTTTCCGACTGGCGCCAAGACGGTGGTGCCTGACCACAAGGTTTACTTTGTGCCGCTCGACGATGAAGCGGAAGCGGCGTACCTCACGGCATTTCTCAACAGCAGGACGGTGTCGGACGCCATCAGCGCCTATGCGTCAGCCCTGAGCCTCGGGACGAGCGTGACCGACTATCTGAACATTCCGGCATTCGATGCGTCGAATCCGATCATGCAGAAAATGGCGGAGATGACGCTTCGATTTTGCGGCGGGCAAACGCCTTCGCAGGAAGAGGAAGACGAGCTTGACCGGCTGGTTGCGGAGATTCTGGAGTAAGTCGAGAGGTTAGGGCTTTTTCTTTTTAAAAAGCGAAGGCTTTGGGATGCGTACCGTGTACTGGGTTCGCTAAGTCCTCGCAGAATGCGCTATGGAGAAGACATCGTCGGAGTTGACCTTTTTGAGCGGCTCGTGAACACCCTGCAAAGTTTCCCCGGGAAACTTTACGACGACCTCAAGAGCAATGACGGAGGTCGTGGGGTCTAGGGCAGGATCGCGAACTTGGATCAAAACGTATACACTTTTGTCCAAGTTCGCCACAACCACCGCTTTTAGCGATCGAGTTCTTCGCACTCGGGCAGATTTTTCAAATAGAAATGTTGAATTTTCAACTGAGTTTCCTATTTGGACGCATCTTTGATCGCACTAAAACAGTAATCAGCCCAACGCTGAAGCAATTGTTGCCGCTGTTTCATCATACGTCCGCGGCGGTAGGCTCCCTTGTTTCGATCTGAAGAATCTCGATGAGCTAAACACAATTCAACGACCGTCAGGTCTTCTTCATTTTCTTGGGCCCAAGTTGCAAAAGTTGCTCTAAAGCCGTGAGGAACGACTATGCGATTGTTTTGGTGAATATCACGAAATCCTTTTGTACCGAGCTCATGAGCCTTCGAATCTAGTTTGTGTATGACTTTACGTAGAGCAGTTCCAGAAAGAGGTGAACCGGTAGAGGAAAAAATCAGAGTGTTGTTTTCTTGAGGTCGCATTGAACGTAACAATTGAAGTGCCTGGTTGCTTAGCGGTACTTCATGAGGTTGATTATTACCTTGTTTTCCTTTCATGTGTTTTGCGGGAATTTGCCATTCAGAAAGAGAAAACTTGATTTCACCCCAACATGCTTCTCTTACTGTTTGCGATCTCGATGCGGTAAGGATTGCAAAGAGAAGGGCTTTTGAACTAACACTTTGCTCACGATAAAGGAAAGAAACGAAGTGAGGGATATCTCTCCAATCTACTGCAGGGTGATGTCCCTCGGTAGGTCGAAGACGGATTCCTAAGAAAGGTTCAATAAGCTCTATATCTGTGGGAAGACGGTGTTTGGCATCATATAACTTTTTTTTGTACACCATTTAAAAAACTGAGATAATGCGACCAGTACCTTTAAATGAGTATGCGATGTTTTTTGTAAAGATAACTCTAGACAGGCAACAATATTTTCAGAAGTAATTTGATCAGGTTTAAACGTTCCAATAATGGGAAAAATATATTTTACGCCTAATGAGTATCTTCTTTGAAAGGCGTTTGGATCTGTCCATCTCTTAGTATAGATATACTCATTTATCCATATCGGCCATAACTCTTCGATTGTTAAGTTATGTAGTTTGCGTTTTGAACTGAATATTTTATTAATAATAAAAACTTTATAAGTTTTAACAAAATTGATTGTTGAACGCAAGAAAGACATTTTGAATATTTATTTCAATTTACATTAATCATTAGTTTGTTTTCTCAACTAGAGAGCGAAACTGCGGTAGAACAAATCGGCAAAGCTCCAGAAGATGTGCCGTTTGCGATTCCGGATAAGTGGAAGTGGAGTCAACTACTTGATGTATTTGATGTTTATCAACCGAAAACCATTAGCACAAAGGAATTAGACGCTAACGGAAGTTATTTTGTCTACGGTGCAAATGGAATTATTGGTAAATATACAAGATACAACCATGAAAAATCAGAAGTTGTCATTGCTTGTAGGGGAGCCACTTGCGGAGCTGTCAATATAACAAAGCCAAAGTCTTGGATTAATGGCAATGCTATGGTTGTGAGACCAATCAATAATCTAGTATGTCACGGGTATTTAGTTGCTTTCTTAAAATTTTTCAATTGGAATCAAGTGACATCGGGATCTGCTCAACCGCAAATAACAAGAAAAAATTTATCTAGCGTGTTGTTCCCAGTACCACCAATCGAAGAGCAACACCGCATCGTCGCAAAACTCAATCATTTTTTCAATCAAATTGATTGTGCAGAAAAAGCTTATAACGAACTTTCCGGCCCTCTCTCCGAGCGATTCCGTCAGTTGTGCCTAGAGAAGGCCATCCAGGGCAAGTTGGTTCCACAGCTAGAGAGCGAACCTGCAACCAGTCAAATTGGCGCA
>CAJMKD010000021.1 GCA_905213905.1 uncultured Sutterella sp.
CGCCTTCTTTGCCGGCAGGGTCATGCAGGAGAGCCGCGTTGCGCACCGCGCCGCGACGGAGTCGCGCCCGCTCCAGGACGCCTTTGCCGTGCGCTTCTTCGTCGCTGTCGGGATGCTCTTTGACTGGCGCGTTCTCGTCGAGAATCCCTGGGAAGTGCTCGCGGTCCTCTTCACGATCATTTTCGGGAAGTCGATTTGCGCGTTCCTCCTTGTCTGGGCGCTCAAGTATCCGCTCCATACGGCCCTTACCGTTGCGGTCTCGCTTGCGCAGATCGGCGAATTCTCGTTCATTCTCGTCGGGCAGGCCGAGGCCCTCGGCCTCGCCAAGCCCGGTCTCGTCAACCTCATCGTTGCGGGCGCCATTCTCTCGATTGCGCTCAACCCGGTCTGCTTCGGCGTGATTCCGCACGTGGCGAAGTTCCTCACGAGCCGCTGGGCCTGGGCGCGCAAGGCGGCCATGCGGACGATGCCCTACGAGTCGCTCCCGCCCGAAACGGAAGTGGAAGCGATCTACGGGCAGGTGGTTGTCGCAGGGAACGATCCCTTCATCGAGATCTTTGCGCGGTATCTCTCGCAGTCGAAGGTGCCGATGGTGGTGCTCACGGCCAACGAAGCCATCGCAAAGCGCCTTTCCGACGCGTCGATCCGCGTCGTGAGCGGGCTCCTTTCAAAGGAAGAATCGTGGGTGGCCGCGCATCTACATAATGCACAGCGCCTCATTCTCGTCGACAGCTCCGCCGATGCGGTTGCCGCAGCGCTTTGCGCGCGCCGCGTTTCGCCCGAAATCCCGATCGTTGTTGCGACGAAGGATGACTCGCTCTGGGCTGAGGCAGGCGTTGAGAATGTCCGAAGCCTCCTCACGGCAGATGCCGCTGCGCGCCTCCTTGCCGTCAAGGTTGAAGCTGCAGTGAAGGACAACATTCCGCTCGGCGAGCCGATCGAATCGCGCCAAGGCCGCAAGGATGAGGATGCGAAGACGGATGATGCGGGCGCGTCGAGCGACGCATCTGCGGCGGGCGAAGACCGCCGTGCGGCGGCTGAAGGGGCTGACGCGCAGGAAAGCGAAGCCGAAGCCGGCACTTCGAAGGCTGGAAAGCGCCTTTTCAGCGGACTGCGTCAAAAGTTCTTTGCGAAAAAAGCGCAGAAGAACGAAAGCGAGTCCGACGATGCGCCTGATGACTCAGCTCCCGCAGCTGCTGCAGCTGCTGCGCCAGCGCCCGCGGAGGCGAAGCCTCTCGCTCAGAACAAACTCGCTGAGACGCCTTCTGCGGACGCCGGAGCGGCCAAGGGAGACGAGTCAACTCAAGAAGCGGCTGATGCGACTCACCCCGATAGCCCAGCAGCGGACCCGCATGTGACGGAAGCGCTGATGCGAGACGAGGCTTTCCGGGCTGCGCGGGCGGCGGGCGACGCGGATGATGCCAACGAAGAACCAGCGCCGCGCGAGAGCCTGAAGTCTGCGGACGTTACGTCTGAAGCGCAGGAATCGCAGCAGACGGCGGCTGCGAAAGCCGAGCCGGCGGAAAAGACGCCGGACGACGGCGATGTCTGTCAGACGACAACGTCCGACGCCAAGTCCTGGGAAACGCTTGAAAGCGCACCCGGAAACGCTCCCGGCAACGCACCGAAGCCGTGAGATCGGCCGGGCGGCCGCGCAACAGAGCGCCGCCCGTTGAACTAAAAGCCTTTGAACGGCTTTGAAAGGCTTGAGAAGCTCAAAGCCGCGCTACAAAGCAAAAATCAAAGCCAAAGGCGCGCCGACATCCCGAGACGGACGGCGCGCCATTTTTGTGCTTGCGAAAAAGAGGCTCGAGCAGGCGAAATGCGCAGCGGCGTAAGATCGCTACGCTTCGATGATTTTGAGCGCCGGCGAGCCGTCGTAGCCGTAGCGTCGGCGGTTGCGTACGATGAAGAAGACGCTCACGCAGAAAGCCAGGATTTCAGCGGCAGGGACCGAAAGCCAGAGGCCGAGGTCGCCGAGGAACTGCGGCAGAATTTCAATCGAAGCCGCCATGAAGACGAACGTCCGGCAGAAGGAAATCGCCGCCGCCCGCTTGCCGTCGCCGAACGCCGTGAAGAAATAGGCGGCGAACATGTTCGGACAAAGGAAGAGAAGCGAAATCGCGTAGAGCGCGAAATTCTCGAGCACGAGCGTGAAGACGGGCGTGCCGCGGTCGACGAAGAAGGCAAGCACAGGCTCGGCAAAGACAACGGCAGAGCCGTAGGCGATGACGCCGAACCCCGCCATGATGAGGAGGGAATGCCGGAAGATCCGTGCGAGTTCCGTCCAGTCGCCTGCGCCGTACTTGAAGCCGATGATGGGCGCCGTGGCTTCGCAGAAGCCGTAGAAAACGGAATTGAAGACGTAGGTGGAGTAGCCTGCCACGGTGAGCGCGGCGACGCCGTCGATGCCGAGGTGCTTCAGGAAAGCGGCGTTGAAGAGAAAGAGGGTGACCGCGTGCGAGAGGCTCGTCACCATTTCCGCCGTGCCCGAGCCCGCGGCATTGCGAAGCGCCTTCCATTCGAGCCGCGGGAAGCGAAGCCGCACGGGCGAGCCCTTGCGCGCGAAGAAAATGATCCCCGTTGCAGCGCAGACGACCCAGGAGATCACGGTTGCAAGCGCTGCGCCCATCATCCCCATGCCGAAGGGACCCATGAAAAGAATGTCGAGCACGACGTTCGTGAGGCCCGAGGCAACCGAGGCTGCAAGCCCGATTTTTGGAAATCCGGCGGTCGTGAAGAAGGTCTGCGCGGCGACGCTCATGAAGAGAATGGGCGTGCCGATGAGCGCCGTCTTCTGGTACTCGGCCGCGAGCGCGGCCTCCGCCGGCCCGATGCCGAGAAAGGCGAGGACCGGATCAAGAAGCGCGAGGCCCAAAAGGGCAAGGATGGTGCCGAGGAGGAAAACGGCGAAAAAGATCGTCGAGAGCGCGCTGTCAGCTGCTTCGTGTCGGCCTGCGCCGCGGCGGCGCGAGAGCACGGAGCCGCCGCCCGCCGAGAAGAGCACGCCGAAAGCCATGATGACGGCCGAGAGCGGCCAGACGAGGTTGAGCGCCGCAAGCGCATCGGTGCCGAGGTAGCGCGTGATGAGCGCGCCGTCCGCCACCATGTAGGACATGATGAAGAGCGACATCATCATGCGCGGGAAGGCAAACCGAAGCTGACCCGCAATGGTGAATCGCTGTCCGAGAATGGCGCGCGACGTGTTTCGGCCTGCCTTTTCATCTGCTCCGGCGGGCGACGCTGTCGCTTTTTCTGTCTCTGTCGTCATGACGCTCATTCTAGCGTGCGCACTCAAAAGAAAGCCGTCCGTTTTTCTCAGAGGCATGCCTGTTTCGTTCGATTTCAGGCGAATTCAGCCGATTTATTCCGTCGGATCGCATCCTTGAGCGGCCGTTCGGGAGGATTGGAGCTTCGGCATTCGCAGTTGTGTTTGGCGCGAGCAGGGCGCTTTCATCTTAATTAGCCATGCCTTTCAAGCATGAATTCATAGCAATCATAGGTATTTGAAATACTTGAAAAGTCTCGTTAGGATTCGCTCAGTTTCACAAAACGCACCAAGATTTCGAACGCTTTCAAGCCGCTGGCAAGCCATGATTCAGAAAAGAACAAATTCTTTCATCGTGCCGATTCTGACGCTCGGCGTCTTCGGCATCATCAACACCGAAATGGGCGTGGTCGGCATGATTCCGACCATCGCCGAAACTTTCGGGGTTTCAGTTCCTGAAGCCGGCTGGACCGTGACAATCTTCGCGATCATCATCGCGCTCTGCGGGCCGGTAACGCCGATGCTCTTCTCGCGCTTCAACAGAAAGGCCGTCATGCTGCTCGCGCTCGGCGTCTTCGTCGCAACGACTGCAGCTTCTGCTTTCGTTGAGAATTTCAGCGCGCTTCTCATCCTGCGGGCGATTCCGGCCTTCCTTCATCCGGTCTATGTATCGATGGCATTTACCGTCGCAGCGGCATCGGTGCCGAAAAACGAAGGGCCGAAAGCGGTGGCGCGGATCTTCATCGGCGTTTCAGCAGGCATGGTGCTCGGCGTGCCGGCGGCGAGCTTCATTGCGAGCGAATTCTCCTACAGCGCAGCCATGGCGTTCTTCTCGGCCGACAATGCGCTCGTGCTGCTTCTGACGCTCATCTTTGTGCCGTCGCTTCCCGTTAAGAACGCGCTCACCTACGGCGAGCAGCTTCGCGTGCTGAAGCGCCCGAGCCTCTGGATTGCTGTGGCGGCCGTGGTGTTCACGAACGGCACCACCATCGGCTTCTTCAGCTATCTCGCTGATATTCTGAAGACCGTGACGGGTCTCGACTACGCCATGGTGAGCGGGGTTCTCTTTATCTACGGCGCAACGAACATTCTTGGCAACATGCTCGCTGGGAAGCTTCTCGCCCAATCGCCCCTGCCGACAATTCGATGGACGCCCGCTGCGCTCGCGCTCTCTTTGGGGCTTCTCTGGCTCTTCGGCGGAAACAGCTTCGGCATGACGGCAGCCGTTGCGGTCTTCGGCATTCTGACGGGGCTCTCGAGCAACAACAGCCAGTACCTCATCAGCGATGCGTCGCGCGATGCGCCGGAATTCGGCAACGGGCTCTTCCTCTCGTGCGCGAATTCCGGCACCGCTGCGGGCACCGCCTTTTGCGGGCTCTTCATTGACCGCTTCGGCACCGAAGCGGCAATTGCCGGCGCGCTCCTTTTCCTTGCAGCGGCTGGCGCTGCCGTCCTGGCTGCCTCAGCCCGGGGGCGGCGCAACCAGCCGGACACGCATGTTGCCGGCACAGAGAAGCGTGTTAGAGCAGCTTGATGCGTTGTCGGACAGCTGTTCGTTCGGCTGCTGATGCCGATCGACTGCACCCGTGATCCGAAAGCGGCGAAGGGCTGCACCGCTTTTTCAGCGGGCAGCCAGGTGCTTCGTCAGAATCAGCCAAGACTCGATCGGCACTATGGGAAGTGCAAAATTCGAAATGCACAATGAAAGCTCTCGGTGCCGGCTATCACGTTGGGACGCGTCTTTCAGAGCGAAGCAGACATGCGCGAAGTGACTTCAGCGCCCAGAGCGAACGATGCCTGCGAAGAGAATCCGTCAGCGGCATCGGCCCATAAAGAGGCGGAATCGCAATCATTTTTGAGCGGCAATCGGCAGCGAGGGCTTGTCTTCTACCAGAAAGCGCTTGCACGAGCGTTATTTGGATTCACCAACAATGGAAAAGCGGCAGACCAAAGCCCGCCGCTCTCTTTGTTCTCTGTTTGTTGGCCTTTGGCCGCACCAGCAATGCATGCGCCGGTGCGGCTCACGCGAGAATTACTTCACTTCAAGCGCCTTGAAGCCCAAGGAATTCACGGTTTCTTTGAGCATGTCGTCCGTGACGAATTCTTCGCAGGCAACCGTCGCGCACTTCTTTTCCAGATCGGCCTTCGCGGACGAAACGCCGGGGAGCGCCGAAAGCGCCTTTTCAACGCGCGCGGTGCAGTTGCCGCAGTGCATGCCTTCGATCGAGATGACTTTTTCCTTCATGATGATGTCCTTATGCGAGGAGTTGTCGGTGTTGCCGAGCATCGTGCCCGCCGATTTCGGGGCGAATTTCGGCTTGAAGAATCTGAGGCGCAGCGCGTTCGTCGCGACCGAGAAGGACGAGAGACTCATCGCGGCTGCGGCGATCATCGGATTGAGGGTGAGGCCCTCGGAAGCGAAGACGCCCGCGGCAATCGGAATGCCGATGGCGTTGTAGATGAACGCCCAGAAGAGATTTTCCTTGATGTTGCGCATCGTTGCGCGGGAGAGTTCCACCGCGGCGACGACGTCGAAGACGGAGCTGCGCATGAGGACGACGTCGGCCGATGCAATCGCAACGTCGGTCCCGGCGCCGATCGCGGCGCCGACGTCGGCGGCAGCGAGGGCCGGCGCGTCGTTGACGCCGTCGCCAACCATCAGGACGCGGCTGCCGGCAACCTTCGCCTTTTCGACTTCCGCCGCCTTGCCGTCGGGGCGCACCCCGGCGACGACCCGGCTGATGCCGGCGCGTCCGGCGATTTCCTTCGCCGTGCGCTCGTTGTCGCCCGTGAGCATGGTGACCTGAAGGCCCAGCGTCTCGAGCGCTTCAACAGCGTCCTTGGAATCGGGCTTGATGGCGTCGGCGATGCGCAGGAGGCCGAGCACTTCGCCGGGCAGCGCTTCGCTTCCGGCAATGCCGACGAGAATCGGGGTTTCGCCCTTCGAAGCGGCGCGGTCCGCCTTGGCGGCGAGATGCTCGGGGACGGGCGCAAAGGATTCCTTGGCGAGGAGGGCGTTCCCGGCGAAATAGACTTTCCCTGCCATCGCGGCGCGAATGCCGCGGCCCTCGAGCTGCGTGAAGTCTTCCACTGGGAGAAGCGGGAGCTTTCTCGCGCGGACGGCTTCGACGACGGCGCGCGCGAGCGGATGCTCGGAGGGGTTTTCAAGGGCCCCCGCCGCAAAGAGAAGCGGCATTTCAAGCGCGTCGGTCGCGGGCTCGATGCCGGTCACGACGGGCTTGCCGGTCGTGACGGTGCCGGTCTTGTCGAGATAGGCGGCGTTCACCGTGCCGAGCGCCTCCAGAGCCGCGGCGCTCTTAAAGAGAATGCCGCGCTTTGCGCCCGCGCCCGTGCCGACCATGATGGCGGTCGGCGTTGCAAGGCCAAGCGCGCAGGGGCAGGAAATCACAAGGACGGCAATCGCGTTCGTGAGGGCGAATTCAAAGGATTCTCCTAAGGAAAGCCAAACGAGAAGCGTGAGGAGCGCAATCCCGATCACGACGGGAACAAAGATGCCGCTCACCTTGTCGGCCAAGCGCGCAACCGGCGCCTTCGACGACGTCGCCTCGTCAACCAAGCGGATGATCGCGGCGAGCGCCGTATCTTCGCCCACCTTCGTCGCTTTCATGAGGAAGCGCCCGCTCGCCACAAGCGTCGCGCTCGTGAGCTCGTCGCCTTCGCGCTTCGCGACCGGCACGCTTTCGCCCGTCATGGCCGATTCGTCGACAGAGCCAGTGCCTTCGAGCACGACGCCGTCAACCGGAATGGTCGCGCCCGTGCGAAGGACAACGACGTCTCCCGTCTTCACGGCTTCGCGCGGCACAACCTTTTCGCGGCCGTCAACGAGAATCACGGCTTCGCGCGGCGCAAGCGCCATGAGCGCTTCAATGGCGCCCGCGGTCTTCCCTTTGGCGCGCGCTTCGAGGTATTTCCCGACCGTGATGAGGGTCACGATCATCGCGGCCCCTTCAAAGTAGAGGCTGTGCGTGAGGTGGAGCGCCGCATCCACTTCGCCTGCGCCGGCGAGCGCCGCCATCCGGAGAATCACCCAAATGCCGTAGATGAAGGAGGCGCCTGCGCCCACGGCAATCAGGGAGTCCATGTTGGGCGCGCGCATCCAAAGCGCGCGAAGCCCCCGCGTGAAGAAGACGCGGTTGATGAATAGCGGCGGAATGGAGAGTAGAAGCTGCAAAAGGGCGCAGACGAGCCCGTTCTCGCGCCCGGCGAGGAACCCCGGCATCGGGAGCCCCATCATGCCGCCCATCGACACATAGACGAGCGGAATGAGGAAGAGAAGCGAGAGAATGAGGCGCCGCCGGATTTCAAGCGCCGCCTGTTCTGAAACGGACTCGGCGCTCTGCGGGGCAGACGCCGAAGCGCCGGGCGCAGTCCCCGTGTTTGCGTCCTTCGTGGAAGCGCCGTAGCCCGCTTCGACAATCGCGTCAATGATTCTGCGAGCCGTCTCGTCTTTCTCTGCGCCGGGCTTGAGCGTCGCCTCCATCGTGTTCTTGAGGAGGTTGACGACGGCGGATTCGACGCCCTCGACGGCATTCGAAACTTTTTCGACGCGCGCCGAGCAGGCGGCGCAGCTCATGCCCGTCACGGCGAAGTGAAGCTTGACGCCGTCGGGCTTCGGCCGGGACGCCGCGCCG
Source organism: uncultured Sutterella sp. (assembly GCA_905213905.1). Taxonomy (GTDB): domain Bacteria; phylum Pseudomonadota; class Gammaproteobacteria; order Burkholderiales; family Burkholderiaceae_F; genus Sutterella. Next base: position 7,921 of record CAJMKD010000021.1, read on the forward strand.
GCCTCTGAAGCGGCTCGCTCAGCTTCGCAGGGCGCGGATGCCTTGCAGGCTTCGCCGCTCGGGCAGGCTTCCCCGCGTGCGGCAGAAGCTGCGCTGGCGGACGATGCATCTTTCTGATTCATGATTAAATCCTTGGTCTCTCTGCAGGAAGCAGCGGATTCCGGCACAGCGGCGCGGCATTCGACCTGTCGCTGCTGCTTCGGACGCCGCCGGCATCATGCTGACGCGTTCCGTGCATCTGAGAATTATTCTTATTGCCAAGCATATACCTTGTAGCCGCTTCAGACTCAAGCGAAAAGAACAAAACGGTTTGATCGTTGTCTTCCAAAGCGAAGGAATGCGTCGGCGGACGAACAATGGGCCGTCAATAACGAAGGCGAGCGGCGTTTCGATAAAAACGGACAAGGATCGGACGAATTTGATCAAGACGCGATCGGGCTGTCGTTTGAAAATACATTTGCTCGCTGCGGTACATGCCGCAGCAGAATTCTTTTTCGCGAGGTTTTTTCATGCTCGGCAACTTTACATACTGCAATCCGACGAAGCTTTATTTCGGCGAGGACGCCCTCAACGGTCTTGACGCTGAACTGCCGAAGTTCGGCAAGAACGTGCTCTTGGTCTACGGCGGCGGCTCGATCAAAAAGAACGGCATTTACGACGCCGTGATGGAAAAGCTGCGAAAAAACGGCAAATACGTCGCCGAAATCTCCGGCGTGATGCCGAATCCGACCGCTGGGAAGCTTCGCGAAGGCGTTGCGGTCGCCCAGAAGACGGAACCCGACCTGATTCTCGCGGTGGGGGGCGGCTCTGTGTGCGACTATTCAAAGGCGCTTGCCGTCTCGGTGCATTGCGGCGAAGACCCGTGGGAAAAGTATTTTGTCCGCTTTGACGAGCCGACCTCTCCGATCGTGCCTGTCGCCTGCGTGCTCACGATGGCGGGCACGGGCTCCGAAATGAATGCGGGCTCCGTGATCACGAATGAAGAAACGAAGCAGAAGGTGGGTCACGTCTTCAAGGACGAAGCCGTGATGCCGCGCTTTTCGATTCTGAATCCGAGGTACACGATGACGCTTCCTGTCCGCCAGATGACGGCCGGGATCTACGACATCTTCAATCACATTTGCGAGCAGTATTTTTCGGGCGAAGACGATTCGACGAGCGACTATCTGAGCGAAGGCCTGATGCGTTCCGTCATCCACGCAAGCCGTATTGCAGTGAAGAATCCGCAGGACTACGAAGCGCGCAGCAACATCATGTGGTCGGCGACCTGGGCGCTCAACACGCTCGTGGCTTGCGGCAAGTCCACTGACTGGATGGTTCACATGCTCGGGCAGTCGATCGGCGGCCTCACGAATGCAACGCACGGCCTCACGCTCGCCGCGGTCTCGATGGCGTACTACCGCCACATCCTGCCCTGCGGCCTCGCGAAATTCCGCCGCTTCGCCGTGAATGTCTGGGGCGTTGATCCGGAAGGGAAGACCGACATGGAAACGGCCGAAGCCGGCCTCGAAGCCATGGCCGCCTGGATGCGCGAGCTTGATCTCCCGATGAAGATTTCCGAAATCGGCGCCACGGAAGCGATGATCGAGAAGGCGGCGGACTACACCTTCATTCTGAAGGGCGGCTACAAGGTGCTCACGCGCGACGAGGTTGTGGAGATCTTCCGCGAAAGCCTCTGACCGGACGGCATGGCCCTATAAGAAGCGTCTGCGCCGTCGCGCCTCGGGATTCGCAGCATAAGGCGAATGCCCGAGCGCGTTCGACGCAGTACGCTTCTCTTTCAATGAAAGTGGCCCGGGCTTCACGGACTCGGTACACTCGTTCGGTTGCACTAAACCATTCAATCTTCCGATCGGCGGTTCTTCATGTTCGAAAGCCTTGGCGTCATCGACTATCCGACATTTCTGCTCGGGTCGCTTCTCATCATTCTTTGTCCAGGGCCCAACAGCCTCTTTGTGCTTCGCACGAGCGTGAGCGACGGCGCCAGAGTGGCCTTTGCGGGCGCCTGCGCCGTCTTTCTTGGCGACTCGGTGCTGCTTCTAGCGGCCTATCTCGGCGTCGCAGCGATCATTCTCGCGAATCCGACAGTCTTCTTTGCCTTGAAGTGCGCGGGCGCCGCCTATCTCGCGTATCTCGCCTCGCAAATTCTGATCGGCACCTGGCGGCTGGTGTTGCGCGGCACGCGCCCATCGGCAGAAACGCCTGCAGCAGCCGAGGAGAGCGGCACGGCTGCGGCGAAGCCCGAAGCGCGCAGCGAGGGAAAGCGCATGACAGCAGGCCACGCCTTCCGCACAGCGCTCATGCTGAGCCTCTCGAATCCGAAGGCGATTCTCTTCATGCTTTCCTTCTTCATGCCTTTCATTGACACCACGAAGGGCCATCCTGGGCTGGCATTCTTGACGCTCGCGCTCACGCTCCAGTTCTGGAGCGTCTGCTACCTCACGACGCTCACGCAGATCGGGAAGGCGCTCCTTTACTTCTTTGGCCGCCGCCCGCTTTGGGGACGAATCGGCAACTCGGCCGTTGCGGCGCTCTTTCTCTTCTTCGCCTGGAAGCTTGTGACAGGCTGATGACAGGCTGATGAGAGGACGAGCGTGCAGCTTTCGAAGGGACGATTCGAAGGAACGATGCGGCTCGCGATAAGCGGCGGACGTAAAATTGATGCGGCTGCCCGCGCTGCGGACGAACGACGTCTTCGCGGCAAATCGGCAGCAACTATTAAAGGAGGCAGAAAATGCAGAATGAAGCCATGCAGAATCTTCTGACGCGCCGCGCTGTGAGGCGCTACAAGTCCGACCCGATTCCGGCCGATGTGCTCGACCGCGTCATTGAAGCCGGACTCTATGCGCCGAGCGGCATGGGCCGCCAGTCGGCCATCATTCTCGCCGTCACCGACAAGGCTGTTCGCGACGAGCTCTCCCGCCTCAACGCCGGCGTAATGGGCGGCAAGGACGATCCCTTCTACGGCGCGCCCGTCGTGCTCGTTGTGCTCGCTTCGCCTGCGCTAGCCGGGACCTACCTCGAAGACGGGGCCCTTGTCATGGGAAACCTTTTGAACGCCGCACACGCCGAAGGACTCGGGAGCTGCTGGATTCACCGCGCGAAGCAGGTCTTTGAGACGGCGGAAGGGAAGGCGATTCTGAAGAAGGCAGGGATCGAAGGCGAATGGGTCGGGATCGGCAACTGCATCCTCGGCTATCCCGCCGGCGACCTCCCTGAAGCGGCGCCCCGCCGCGAGGGCCGCGTCTTTCGTCTTTGAAAGCGATTGAAGCAAAGAAGAAATGGATTGAGCGCATAGGCCAGCGCAGCAAGGCCAGCGCCGGCCATCCAACGACGCCCGTTCGAGAGGCGGGCGCACGAGCTGAAATGGTACATTTGCCTCCTGCGTTTTTTTCCACTCACTTCACGATTTGAGCAATGCGCCGAGGCAACTTCACCCTGCGAACCAAGCTCGTCTGCGCGACGGCGGCCGTTGTGTCGCTCGCGGGCCTGCCGCTCGTCTACCTCGGCTACAGCGACGCCTACCGCAACGGGGTCGCGAGCGCAGAGGCAGAATTCAGCCACATCACGCGCATGATCGGGGGTTCCGCCGCGCTCTCCTATCTCGACACGCAGGTGCTCGTTCTCGACAAGACAGCGATCGAGAAGGACGACATCCGCACAGAACTCGATGCCATCGAAAAGTGGCTTGCCAAGGACGCGCTGCTTTCCATGCGGTCGACGCTCGATTTTCTGCAGGAAGCTTGGGACACCCATACCGCCGTCGTGAACGACTGGGGGGAATTCGTCTATCTCTCGCCCGCCGTGAAGAAGGCCTGGCTCGAGAACACCCAGGACTACCTGGGCGTGCCGTTTCGCACCTACATCCGGAATACGAGCCAAAACAGCTACCGCGATGAATTCACCTTCATGCGCCTCACGGATGAGACAGGATTCCTTCACCCTTACATTCTTGCGACCAGGAAGCTTGACGGCTACATTGCGGTCGTGATGCAGCAGCTCGACTACCTCGAAGGGCCCTATCGGGCGAGCTTTGCCGAAATTGAAAAACGCACAGCCGAAGCCATCCGCACGATCGAATTGAACGAGGCAACAGCAGTCGTCGTGCGGCGCACGGACGGACGCGCCATTGCCTCGCGCGGCGAAGGGGCCGACGCCATCAAGATGCCCGGCGATCTGCTCGAAAAGGCGAAGTCGGCCGGCTTCGCGTCCGGCATGGTGAAGACCCCGGCGGGCGAATGGCTCTATGCCGTGCGCTACCTCAAGGCGCTCGACTGGTATGTTGCAGCAGCTACGCCGTCGTCGGCCATTACCGGGCCCGCTGCCTGGAGCGCCGTCAATCTGGCCGTCTGGGTGATCCTCGCGCTCATTGTCGCTTCCGCTTTTGCGGTCTTTGCCGTCTCCTGGTTCCTCGCGCCTTTGAAGCGGCTTGCTGCGACTGCCGGACGCCTTTCGGCATTCGACCTCAAGGCAGAGAACCCGAAGATGCGTCTCGGCGACCTTGTGAAGGGATTGCCCGAAGGCATGAACGATGAAGTGGGGATGCTCGCGCGCGCGTTCGCGGGCATGACGGTGGCGCTTGAGCGCAACATCAATGAGCTCAAGGCTTCGCTCGCGCGCCAGCACGGCTACGAGGGCGAGCTCAATGCCGCACGGGAAATCCAGGAGGGGATGCTCCCCGCGAGCGGCTCGACATTCGATTCGCCGGGCTTTCGAGCGGCAGCCCTCATGAATGCAGCGCGCGAAGTCGGGGGTGATTTCTTTGATGTCTTTGCGCTCCCCGAGGGCCGCAAGGCGCTCATTCTCGGCGATGTTTCCGGGAAAGGCGCGTCCGCTGCGCTCCTGATGTGCGTGACCCTCACGCTCGCGCGCAACGCGCTTGAAACGGGACTCGGCCCCGCAGCCGCGATGAAGCAGATCAACGACCAGGTGGCTGCGCGCAATCCCGCCTGCATGTTCGCGACGCTCTGGATCGGCATTTTCGATCACCGCGACGGCACGCTCCGCTTTTCGAGCGGCGGGCACTGTCCGCCTGCCGTTCTTCATGCCGAGACGCGAGACAACGAATCGCCGCTCGCCTGGGAGCGCTTCACGGGCGGTCCGCTTGTGGGCGTTTTCGAAGACGCGGCCTTTACGGAATCGGAAGCAAAGCTCGAGCCCGGCGACCTTTGGTTCGTCTATAGCGACGGCGTATCCGAAGCCATGAATGAAAAGCGCGAGCTCTTTGGCGAAGCCGGGATCGCGCGCGCGCTTTCGAGCCTTGCCGACCGGTCGCCCGCTGCCGTCATTGACGCCATGATGCAGGCCATTGTCGAATTCCGCGGGCGCGCAGCGCAGTCGGACGACATCACCATGCTGGTCTTCCAGCGTCCGCTTGATTCGAAGCCGTCCCGAGAGGAGGAGAAAGCATGAAGAGAAGAAGCATCCTCGCGGGTTTTTGCGCCGCAGCCGCCGTGCTCCCCGCCGCGAACGCGCTGGCCGCAGCGGCCCCGGTCTGCCGCAAGCCCGCGCGCGTCATTCTTGTGACGGGCGGCAGCTACAGCCGCTACCGGCAGGTCTTCATTTCGATTCTTTCGGGCCTCAAAATGCTTCGCCTCATCGACTGGGCGCCTTCGGCAATGCAAGCGCAAAGCGAGCCCGCAGGCGAAGATGAGCGGGCGGGCACGGCCGACATCTGGGCCGCGCTCGCGAGCCGAGCGGGCGGCACGTGCCTTCAATTTCTCCCCGACGGGCACTATGACTACGACTTCAATCCCGCAACGCAGAGCCGGCTTCTGAAGGCGCTCGAAAATCGGTTTGCAACGAAGCGAGACGTTGACGTGGTGCTTTGCTTCGGTACCGAGCCCACGCGGGACATGGCCCGCGTCGCGCCGGGGATCCCTGTCCTCTCGCTCGGGAGCACCGATCCGGTCGGCACGGGCCTCGTGAAAAGCATCGATGACTCCGGACAGGACAATCTGCACGTGCTTGTCGTTGAGGACTATTTCGAGCGACAGGTTCGAGCCTTTCATGCCGTTTATCCCTTCCGCTGCCTCGGCTTCTTCATTGCGAAAGAGCGCTTCCAGAAGTCGGGGGAAAAGAGCATCCGGCGCGCCTGCGAACTTCTCGGGATTGAATACGCATTTGAATCCTACGAGGAGACGGGCGACGCCAAAGTGGATTTCGAACGCGTGAAGGCCTGCCTCGAAAAGCTCGCTGCCCGCGGGGCCGATGCCGTCATGGTGCCTTGGTTCTACGCCGACGCTGAAACGCTCGCCCGTTTTTCCGACTGGCTCTGCCGGCACGGGATCGCGAGCTTTTCGCAAGCCGGCCCCGAATATGTCGCCCGGGGGCTTCTCCTCGGAAGCGGGGTCGAGGATTTTGCGAGCCTCGGCGTCTTCGAAGCGAACGTCATCCGGCGCGTTCTCGAGCGAGAACGGCCGCGCAGCATTCCGCAGGCCTACCGTCAGGGCGGGCATCTCGTCGTCAATCTGACGACCGCCATGCGGCTCGGCTGGCAGCCGCCCTTCGGGCTCCTGGTTTCAGCCGAAAAGGCTTACACGTCGCTCGGCGTAGAGAGCGAGAAAGAATAAGATCGGGCGGTCCTTTGCGAGTCTCAAGGGAAACAGATTCAAAGACGAGAACAGATCGCAGCGGGCAACGCTTCTCGCGCATTCTCTCCTGCGCATGCGCAGGACCTTCAGATATGCAATAGCCGCTCTGCTGCGAGATCACCACCAGTACAGTTGAGCACAGTTGACGCTTTGAGCCGAAAAGGCTGGCGCATGCCAGCGATCTTTCATCTAACTATTTGATAAATATCTGGATTCTCTGTCGTTGCCGGCTGGATTTTTCAATGCGATCGCGAGAAGCGCGCCGAGCCTCCAGTACACATAGTGTACTTGCTTGTATAGTTCCCGACTCAGCATTACAGTTCAGGCCGCATGCTCAATGTGCTTTGATGAAACTCGATAACTGCTTGATATACAAATAGTCTCCTTCAGGTTCTCGATTCGAAATTAGCGTTGCGCTCGGATGGAGATGGCCGAGCGCAAGTACACTATGTGTACTTGCTTGTATACCTGTCGCTCCGACATTACAGTTCTGTCACGCCGAGAGCGGCTGGCCGCTTGGCGCGCTATCGCTAAAGAAAGAAGCCGTTCTTCCGGAGAAGAACGGCGCTGGCGTGAGAAGGGCGCGAGGCGGACTCGCTCAGATCCGAAGCCTTGCGATCGGCTGAACCGTGATCTCCGGCGTCACTTCCTGGTAAGCCATCACCGGGATTTCATAGAACTTCGATTCAATGAGCCGCCGCACATAGCGGCGGATGTCCATGCTCACCATGAGCACAGGCTTCTGGGTGCTCGTGCGGTAGGGGCCGGCCGCGCGCTCGAGGGCGTCAAGAATGCGCTTTGACGAGCCGGGGTCGAGCGAAAGGAAGGCGCCCGCAGAGGTCTGACGCACGGCCTTGCGGATCGTTTCCTCGACCTGCGGCTCCATGAGGATCACAGGAAGCATATTCTGCCCGCGCGAATGCATGTAGCTGATCTGCCGCTTCAAGGCGCTTCGGACGTATTCGGTGAGCATCACGGCGTCCTTTTCGCGCGGCGCCCAGTCGATCAGCGCCTGAAGGATGGTGCGAAGGTCGCGGATGGAGACATGCTCCTGCACGAGGCGCTGGCAGATGTCGGCAATGCGCTGCACCGGCAGGAGGCGCGTCGCCTCGCGAACGAGGTCGGGCATGCGCTCTTCCATGCGGTCGAGGAGGTACTTCATCTCCTGCATGCCGATGAAGCTGTCGGCGTGGCGCGAAAGGAGAAGCGACAGGTGATAGGCCAGGATCTTCGAGTGGTCCATGCAGGCAATGCCGGCGCGAGTGAGGCGGTCCACAAAGCTCTCCGGCACCCAGATCGGTTCGACGTTCGGCAGGAAAGGCGTCCCTTCGACAAAGGGGACGCCGAGCATTTCGAGGTTGCTCTTCTTCTCGCGAACGATGACGTGCCCCTTCATGAGCTCGCCGCGCGCAAGCGGAATTTCATTGAGGTTGAGCGCGTAGCTCATGGAAGCGAGGTTCGGATTCGGGCGGATGTTGATGCCGGGGAAAGGGACGCCTAGATAGAAGTAGAGCGAACGGCGCAGTTCCGAAAGATCCTGATTGAGCTTCTCGTAGGCCATCGATTCGCCGAGGTCGGGCGCAATGTCGAGAATGATGGGAACGGTGGGCGAGAATTCGTCGCCCGCAGCAGAGGCGCGCTTCCGAGGCTTCGCGCCCACCGGAGCGAGCGTCTTCTGAAGCGCCTTTTCCGGATCGGGCTTCGCTGGGGCGTTCTTGAGGCGCGCGAGCACCGTGCCGAAGCCCGCGACGGCCGCCGCCATCGTGAAGAGCTGCGGCTTGGGGAACCCCGGGATGAGGGCAAGGAGGAAAATGAGGCCGCCCGCCATCTGAAGCGCGCGGGGCTGGCTGAAGAACTGGCGGCCGACCTGTGCGCCGACGTCTTCGCGGGTGTCGCCCGAGCGCGTGATGAGAATGCCCGCTGAAATCGAGACGAGAAGCGACGGAATCTGGCTGACGAGCCCGTCGCCGATCGTGAGGACGCCGTAGAGCTGAAGCGCGTCGCCCGCGCTCATGCCGCGCTGCGTGACGCCGATGATCGTGCCGCCGATGATGTTGATTACGGTGACGACCATGCCCGCGATGCTGTCGCCCTTCACAAACTTCATCGCGCCGTCCATGGCGCCGTACATCTTGCTTTCCATCTGCACGTCGGCGCGGCGCTTCTGGGCTTCGGCCATGTCGATCACGCCGGCGCGAAGGTCCGCGTCGATCGACATCTGCTTCCCGGGCATGGCGTCCAAGGTGAATCGGGCGCCCACTTCCGCAACGCGCTCCGCACCCTTGGCGATCACGAGAAACTGCACGACCGTGAGAATGAGGAACACCACCGCGCCCACGACAAAGTTGCTCCCCGTGGCGAATTCGCCGAAGGTGAAGATGATTTCGCCGGCGTCCGCCTGCAGGAGAATGAGGCGCGTCGTCGTGATGTTGAGGCCCACGCGAAAGAGCGTCGTGAAGAGCAGCATCGTCGGGAAGGCCGAAAACTCAAGCGGCGTCTTCACGTACATCGCCATCATGAGCATCAGAAACGAAATCGTGAGGTTCGCGCCGATCAGCGTGTCGACGAGCGGCGTCGGCAGCGGCACGATCATGAGCGTGATGACGATGACGAGAAGCGCCACCATCGCGATGTCGTTGTGGCGGGTGATCGCGGAAACGACGCGCGAAGCTTGTGCAGCGAAGCTCATGACTCAGCTCCTGCGGTGAGGTTCAGATAGTCGTCGCGGGCGGCCGCGGCGTCTTCGCGCCGGTCCGGCAGCCACAGGGCCTGCGCCTTGATGAGGTGGAGCGCGGCGGCGTTCGTCGCGAGACGCCCGCTCGCGAGCGCGGCGTTGATGTGCGCGAGGGCCGCGTTCCCGTCGCCCGCTTCGACGGCGAGCGCGGCGAGTCCGGCTTCGGCGAAGCGCCGATCGGCGCTTCCCGGCTGAGAGAGCTCGACAATCGCCTCGTAAATCCGGTTCGCTTCCTTGGCGAGCCCCATGCGAAGAAAAAGAAAGGAGAGAACGGCAAGCGTCCTGCGGTCGTCTTCGTTGATCACTGCTGGCATGCGCTTTCTCCTCAGCCGCCGATCATAAGGCCGCGGTAGGCCGAAAGAAGCTGCCCGTTCTCAAGAAGCGGCACGATCACGTCTTCGAGCATCGCGCGGACTTTGGGATTGTCGCTGCCGCGAAGCTTCTCGAGCAGCGCCTCAAGTTCATGGCCGAACACCTCGGGGCTCACGAGCGTGCCGTCGCCCACGTCCGGGCAGAGATAAGATTCGACCGTCGTTTGGGCGTTCTTTGTGCCGTAAAGCGACTGAAGCGACGACTGCTGCAGCGCGCTCGAGGCGAGGTCGCGCGCTTCCGGGAGCCCCTCGACGTCGGGCATCGACATGAGGGACTGGATGCCGACGGAAGGATTGAAGAGATTTTGAACGGGCGTAGGCATGAATTTTTGGCGTGGAGAGTCGGTCGGGCGAACTTTGGCGTGCGGCAGGCGCTAGCGTTTGCCGGCTTCTTCGAGAAGAAAGCGAAGCGCATTTTCGAGCCGCACTGCGCTCGCTTCATCGGCTGGAATCCGAACGGAAAGCACCAGGCGGTCGTGCAGAAGCCCCGCTCGAAAGTCTTCGGCCGGGGCTTCGCGCCAGTTGGCGCGCTTCATTGCAGCAAGAAAGCGTCCGCCTGCTTCTGACGCGTCGGCTTCAAGCGCTAGCGATAACACCACGTCGTCCTCATCGCCATAGTCTGCACCTTCTGCGGGTTCGAGCGTGAAGTCGCCCAAGCCCTCAATCGAGAGCCCCGCCATACCGCGCTCATTGAGCGCGAGGCCCGGGAGCCCGATCCTTTGTCCGAATTCTTCTATGACTTCCTGCTTCATTTGACAAAATTTCTCATTCAAGCGAGGCGAGGTATTCGTCCTCGCGCTCGACCGCTGCGTCGAGCGAATGCTGCGCAGCACCCACGACGGTGGCGAGACCTTCATCGCCGTCGAAGAGGGCGGGGGGCATGCGCCGGATCGTCGAGAGAAGATCCTGGTGGAAAAGGACTTCGCGCTCAATGTCGGGGGGCTGCGCCCGGCTGCAGATGGCATCAATGCGGTCTGCGCCCAAGTACCGAACGCCCCGCAGCTGCATGAGGCTGCCCAAAAGGTCCATGGCCGAGAGCGGCGAGTTCTTCACGCCGTGCACCTTCTGCCAGCGGCTCATCATCTCTTCGCAGAGCCGGTAGCCGCTCTGGGTGAGGCGCACAAGGCCGAGCTTCTCGTGAACGCCTTCAAGGTGGCGCATCTCCATGCTCGGATCGTCCGACGCGATGTCGGCCGAAAGCGCTGCGAAAAGAAAATCCATGGCGCGGTCAAAGGAGGCGCCGAACTTCGACTTGATTTCGGAGAAAACCTCGCTGACGCTTGAAAACTCGCCCACGGTCTGCCGATAAAGGTCCCGGCCGACATCGGGGCCGCCGATATCCGGGAAGCCAGCAGCCGACACCGCGCCCTGAATGCCAAGACGAATCGCCTGCGCGTTCGCTTGTCCGAAATGAGCGGAGCACTGCGCAAGGGCATCCTTCGCGTCCTGCGTCACTGCCGGATCTTTTTCAAAGGCTTCCCGTGCTTCTTCGAGCGCCGCCCAGGCGTCGGCCGGGTCGCCGAAGGCTTCCGCGACGCGGCGCTCCATCGCCTTTGGATCCTTGAGGTGCTTGAGCGACTCGACGAGCGTATTGATCTGATCGGATTTGCCCGCCTGCTGCATCTGGAGTCGGTACTGCGCCAAGAGCTTCTTCCCGGCTTCGGCGCTCTGGCGCTCCTTGCGGCGGGCGATCTCATAGTCCTTCGTCTTGTCGACGGCAAAGCCGATCTCCTCGGCCGCATCCGCGAGCATCGACATCGGCGACTCCGCAGCGCTCACCGTGTGGCCCATGAAGACGCTTTTGGCGCTGCTTGCGGCATGGGCCGCATCAGGGCCTTGCGCCATGTTTGGAAACGCGCTTTGATTAATGCCTTCAATAGCCATGCCGTTTCGCCGCCATACAAAGAACCGCCTTTCCGAATCGAAGGCAGATGCCCGAACAATGAACGCCAATTATATAGAGGCGCCTCGCGGGCTCAGGGCTGGCGGCACGCCGTGTCGTCTTCGGCAAAGGCTTGCCGAAGCGAAGACGGCAGGAGAGTTCGTTCGGGTGCCTTGCGTGCTTTATGCAACGAATAGCCGTTTTTATGCTTATAGGTGGAAATACGAAGATGCTGGGGCGCCGCTTCTTCCTTCGGTTTTGGACCAACAAGGAGCCGCAAAGCCGGCTGGCGGACGCTTCCCTGCAGAGAACTGCGGCAGAGTGACATTCGGGGCGGCACCAGGCTGCGCTTTCCGGATTGCGTGCCGCAGCGCGTTCATGAAGTCGAGAATGCGATGCCCGTCAAGCACGGAAGACCCGCTGAAAGAACACCGAAGGAATGTGTTGCTGACGAGCCGCCGTTGTATCCTTGGGCGGTCCGTTGCTCACATTGCGGCGTTCGAGCTGCACATGCCGCTGCGCTACAGCAGAAATCTGCCGGCATAATGCGGCGAGCGATCCAAAAGCGCCGCCGCTCAGCCTCACCGGTGGACGGCACAGTCGCCATGCGGCGTGAGATAAACAACACATCACCCGGATTCACTCAAAGGAAGATCCAAATGTCAAATGAGATTCTGCCCGGTACCCAGACCCTGGATAATCTAAGGGAGATCATGTCGCACATCGACCTCGGACCCACGGGGAGCGTTCAGATGATGTTCGCGAAGCTTCAGCTCGCACAGTCGCAGATCTGCAAGTACGAAGCGGAGCAGTACATGGAACAGATCACGAGCACCCAGGACAAGCAGGAAGAGGTCGCCGAAATCATCAAGCAGGCTCGAGCTCTGCAGCAGGAGGCAAAGAAGAACGGCGAAAAGGCGGCGACCGAGATGCCCGAGGACATGCGCAATTTTTTCTTAGAGCACGATCTTGCTTGGGATGAAACAGAAAACAACTACACGCACAATGCCAGCGAGTGGGACTTCAACATCCAGCAGCTCATGAATTATCAGGAATCGCTCGGCACGAAGACGCAAACTCAGATGGTGTTCCTGCAGGACTTCATCAGCCAGTACAACTCGTACCTGCAGGGCGCCAATTCGGCTATCCAGGAATCGAGCGACGTGCTCACGGCCATTGCCACGGGCCGCTGATCGCCTGCGCCCGTAAGAATTACCGCCCGGCCGGCTGCTGCGACCGACGCCTCTCAAGAAGAAGGCGCGGCGCCAAGCCGGAAAAGAAGCCGCCGGCCTTGCCGGCGCGAACAAACCGGGCGCTCGTGTTTAAACGCAAAGGTTACAGAAAAGAAAAATGAGCGAAGAAAATCGTCTTCAAAAGCAGAGAAAAGCCATCGAACGAATGCGCGAAGAGCTCGACGGCCTCAACCGTGAATTCGACAACCTCAAAGCAAAGCTCGGCATCAAGTCCGACGACGAGCTGAAGATCGATCCGGACAAGGTTCCGCCCGAAGTTGCTGAAGCCATGGCGAGAATCAAGGCGCGCGCTGAAGAGGACGGCAAGGCCGCGGCATCGCGCCTCACCGAAGAAGTGTCGTCGACAACGACTGGCAGCACCGGCGTGCGCCGCAACCGCCGCGGGGCCATTCCCATCTGATCGCTGCGCCGCTTGAGCCGCTTGACAGGCTTAACTGGCTTGACTGCTTGGCCCGGCGGTCTTTCCCTGCCGGGCCCCCGTAGTTGCTTCGGCGTCGCGAGCATCTCCCGCCTTCGCCGCGCATAGGATTGAAGAGCGCTCGCGCGAGTGCAGCGGACGGCCGTTCTCGAGTCTCTCTCAAGTCTCTCTCGAGCCTGTCTCGAAAGAAGTGCAGAACCCAACAACATCCAAAAGAGAAAAACCATGACCGATCAGAACATCACTCCGGAACAGATTGCGAAAATCGTCGATGCGCTTCGACGCGGCGTGACGGTTGCTCAAGCGGCCGGCATCAAGAAGGAAACGCTCGAAGGCCTCTACGCGGTCGGCCGCAATCTCTATGTGGCGGGCAACTACAAGGACGCCAAGGTCGTTTTCCAGGCGCTCAGCATCTACGACTACAACGATCCGCGCTTCTGGCTGGGGCTCGCCGGGTGCCGCCAGGCGCTCGAAGAGTATGAAGGCGCGATCGACGCCTATCAGATGGCGGCGCTTGCGGGCGAAATGAAGAATCCCGAGCCGCTGCTTTTCGCTGTTCAGTGCCTTTTGAAGCTCAACCGGCGCGAAGATGCCATCGCTGGCCTCAAGGCGCTTCTCGTGATCGGCGACAAGAACGCCTATGCGGAATGCCGCAGCAAGGCGCGCGCGCTTCTCGAAATGCTCGAACCCGTATCGGGAGAAGCCAAATGACGGGCATCGACGGGATCGACGGGGCGAAAACAAGCGGAATTTTCGACGACCTTCTGGCGGATGTTGTCGCAGAGTCCAAGAAGCTCTCGACAGAGGACGGCATCCCGCCCGCAGCAGGCTCCGGAGCGCCGGATGGAGCCAAGGGCGAGCTTCCGGTGCTGCCGTTGACGCTTGGCGCCGTCTCGATTGAAAACTTGATGAACGCCATTGCGGAAGAGGAGCGCAAGAACAACGTTCAGCTTGCGGTCGACGGCCTTGAAAACAAGGCCAATGAGGTCGAGAAGCAGAATGCCGAAAAGCTCGAGCAGATTCAAAAGCAGCTCGAGGAGGCGAAGAACCAGTCCTTCTGGCAGAAGTTCGTCAAGGCCTTCAAGATCATCGGCATGGTGATCGGCGCCGTCGCTGCCGTCGCGACGACGGTTGCGGGCATTGCGTCAGGGAATCCGCTCATGATCGCCGCCGGCATCACGGCGGGGCTGATGGCAATCGACAGCCTCGTCTCAACAGCGAGCGACGGCAAGTACAGCATTGCGGCTGGGTTTCAGGCGCTCGGCGAAAAGCTCGGGATGTCGGAAGATGCCGCCAAGTGGCTCGGCTTCGGCATGAGCATGGCGATGATGCTGACGACGACGGTGCTGAGCTTCGGCGCCGCCGCAAGCGCAAGCGCAGCGCAGATTTCCACGGCCCTTGCCGAGCTCACGTCTACGACCAACGTCATCTCGGGCCTCACCGGGATCGGAAGCGGCATCGGCGAAGCCGGCCTCGCCGTCTCCAACTACAAGCTCGCCAGCCTCGAAGCCAACAAGGTTGATATTGAAGCCGTACTTGAGAAGCTCCGCAACGCTATTGAAATGAGCGAAGACCTCATTGAGGCGCAGCTGGAAACGTCCAACAAGCTCCTTACGGGCGTCAAGGACATCATCGACGGCTGCGGCGAAACCTCAACGGCGATTCTTTCTGGGTCGCCCGCTGTTGCGTAAGCCATCCGGAGGCATGAATCATGTCAGACATCACTATTCCGACCAACTCAGACATTTACAAAACGGGCTTGAATCCCACGGAAGACATCTACGCAGAGAGCACCGCGCACATGGGCTACAGCACCAAGCGCGATGAACCTGTCATTCAGCCGCCTGCGAAGCGCCTGACAGATCCGGCAGCGAACGGACTGCCTTCAATGCCCGAAACCTCCGGCGTCATCGCCTACAGCGCGGGCGTGCCCTCGATCGGCGCGAGCGTCCTTGCGCTCATCACGGAATACGCCGGAGAGCAGCGCAGCGAATCGCATGAGCAGCGCTACTTGAGCGCGCAGGCGACCTCTGAAAAGATCCACGAGCAGGCTGACAAAATGCGCGACCAGGCTGTGGTCAACCTATGCCTCGGTCTCATGAGCGCGGCGGTTTCCGTGGCGACGTCGGTCTATACGCTCAAGTCGTCCATGAAAATAGATGCGCAGGCACAGACCCTCGAGGGCGACGCGCGGACGGATTTTTTAAAGCGGGAGAACCTGAAGCTCGATGCAAAGACAAGTACGATGAAGGCGGGCGGCTCGGTTTTGGACGCAATTGCCAAAATGGCCGATTCCTTCATGAGCGCCGAGATCAAGGACATGGATGCGCAGATCGAAATGATGCGCCAGAACACGGAGTCGCTCAAGTCGCTCGAAGAAGCGCTCAAGGAAGTGATCACGAAGGCCCTCTCGACGCAGCAGGCGATTGAAGAGAACGTGAACCAGACGAGAACGCGCATTCTTTCCTGAAGAAGCGCCTGAGAGGCTATCTTTGGAAGGCTGATAGAGCGAAAGGACTGAGAGAAAGATGACGACGAGCGCAGCGGAAGCAGTACGGACAATTGCATCGGCAGCGGGCTGGCGGATGCCGCAGGAAACGGCGGCGGGCGAGTGGCGCGTGCTGCTCGAGGACGGGCTTGGAATTAGGTTTTCAAGCCCGGACGGCCGCACGCTCGTCATGCATGCGCCCGTGGGCGCCGCGCCCGAGCCCGAGGACGAAAGCGGCATTGCCCGAATCGGCACCGCCGCGGCCGCTGTTGCACGTGCACATCGCTCTGTTCTTTCGATTACCGAGGGGCGGCTCGAACTTCACCGGCGGCTCCCGGAAGCCGAACTTGCGGACGCTGGCAAGCTCGTCAAGGCTACCGAAGGCTTCTTGAACGAAGAGGCTTGGTGGCGCGAAAGGCTAAGCGCGGGCGAAGCAAGTTCGAGCGGTCCTGCACCATCGCCGTTTTCCATTTCGGGCGACGCCTTCGAGTGGCTCGCCGGCAATTTCCGCATTTAAAGGGGCCGCTCATGACTTCACTGAAATCGTTTTGCGCCTCCGGCTTTGCGGGTGCTTTCTCGGGCGCGCTTCTTGCGCTCGCCGCCATGCCCGCCGTCTGCGGCGCCGCTTCCTTTGAGAAGCCCTTCAGCTACTTTGCGGACCGCCAGGCTATTGCCAAGGTTCTGGAAAGCTTTGCGCACGCGCAGGGCTACGACGCGCAGACTGATCCATCGCTCACGGGCACCGTGAGCGGCCGCTTCACCGCAATCAAGCCCGGGGACTTCCTCGCTGCAATGGGCGAAGCGTACAGCGCAGCCTATTACACGACCGGACGGACGATTCATTTCTATGACCGCAGAAGCGTTCAGCAGGAATTCATCCCGGTTCCGCGTGCTTCGAGCCAAGCGCTTCTTGCGTCGCTCAAGCACTCGGGCTGCATTGCGCCGGAGCTCCCGGTTTCGATCACGGGCGAAGGGGGGCTCCTTTCCGTCCGGGGCCCCGCGGCCTACATCGATCAGATCCGGACTGCGGCCGCCGCTTACCAGTCCGTGATGTCCGAAAAGGTGGAGGTGCGGGTCTTTCCGCTCAAATACGCCTGGGCCGACGACATCACGCTCGAAAACATGGATCAGACCGTGACGGTCCCCGGGATCGCTTCGATCCTGCGGGGCATCGTGCTCGGCCAGTCTGTCGGGGGCGAAACCGTTTCGCGCGACGCGAGCGTCGTGCCTTCCGTGCCGAGTCTTGGGGGCGAGGGGCTCTCGAAGCAGAGCGTCTGGCGCGATAAGCGCAGTCCCGCCCAGCAGGCGGCAGGCGCCGACGGCCCCGTTGCCGCGGGGAGCATCAGCATCATCGCTGACCCGCGCGTCAACGCGGTGCTGATTTCCGACGCCGCGAGCCGGATGCCTTATTACGAAAAGGTGATTGCCGACCTCGACAAGCCCGTGGAGCTCGTTGAAATCCACGCGGCGATCGTCGACATCGACACGAACGCAAGCCGCGAGCTCGGCGTCAATTTGAGCGGGCGCGGCGGCAGCGGGAACTGGTCGGGCGGCGGATCGCTCGGGAGAGCCAACAACACGTCCAACGATTCCGCCGGAAATCCGATCATCACGACGAGCTCGGGCGCGGCGGGGGCGCTCCTTTCGACCATCTACACGCACGGCTCGGATTACTTCATGGCGCGCATCAGCGCGCTCGAATCCGAAAACGCCGCGCGCATGCTCGGGCGCCCGTCGGTGCTCACAGTCGACAATGTGCAGGCCGTGCTTGAAAACACGACCTCCTACTACATTCCGCTGCGCGGGAACGAGGCGGTCGACCTCTACAAAGTGGAGTCGGGCACGGTGCTCCGCGTGACGCCCCACATCATCAGGGCGCCCGAAGGCACGTCGATCAAGCTTGCCGTAAGCGTGCAGGACGACCAGTCGGACGCAGACTCGGGCTACCAGAACGTCGGGGGCGAATCGTCGGACGCCGTCACCGTTTCGCCCATCAAGCAGACGAAAATCAACACCCAGGCCGTTGTGGGCGTGGGCGAATCGCTCTTGATCGGCGGCTACTACTACGAGCAGAAGTCCGAAGGCACGAGCGGCGTGCCGCTTCTCAAAGACATCCCGCTTCTCGGGGCGCTCTTCAGGAGCACCACGAATTCCGGGCGTCAGATGGAGCGACTCATTCTCATCACGCCGCGGATCGTGACCCCGAACATGAACAACGTCCCCGAGCGCGTCAGAACGGCAAACTTCCGGCGTTCGGCTCTCGGGGCGACCTATGAGCTTGAACTCACGCCCGTCGGCGACGACGGCGGAGAGGCGCTGAGGATTGAAGAATGAAGGCGGCGCTGCTCAGAATCTTTTCCGGCGTTCACGTCGGCGCAGAAATCACTCTCTCGGCAGGCGACTGGGTGATCGGCCGCGACGAATCCTGCGACATCGTTTTGTCGGATGCGTCGCTCGCGCCGCGCCACGCGGTGCTGCGGGTGGGCGAATCGTCCGTTGCCTATGAAAAGCTTGACGGCGACGTGCTTGCGGCCGCGGGCGACGCGCTCCCGGGCGCGGAAATCCCGCCGGGGAAGCTCTGCAGAATGGGCGACGTGCTTTTCGCCTGGGCGGCTGAAGGGGCCTCAGAGACGATCTGGGACGACGCGAAGGCGCTCTTGAAGGGTGCGGCGGCGCGTGCATCGGCGAAGTCCGAAGAGCCCGCCGAAGACAAGAACGCGTCCCAAACGGCTGATGAGCGCCCGGGTGAAGAGAAAGCGAGCGCAGGTGCTTCCGAAGCGGCGGGCGTTGCGAAAGCGCCGGCGGCTGATGCGGATCATTCTTCAGAAAATTCCGCGCAAACGCAGAAGAAACATGCCGGCCAAAAGCCCGTCGCGGCTTTCGGCCTCGCCCTCGTGATTCTCGCGGGCGCGATTCTCCTTTCGCTCGGAAACAGCACCTCTCGCGAATCCATTGCACGCTGGCTCGAATCGCACGGTGCGACCCAGGCTGCAGAAAGCGTTCGGACGCTCTTTGCCGGGAAGACCGATCAAGAGAAAGCGAAGTCCCTTGAAGCTTTCCGCGCCGAACTTGCGGCCCGCGGCTTCAAAAACGTGACCGTGAACGCTGCCGGAAACGGCTTCATCCGCGTCACGGGCGCTGTTCGCGACGACAAGGCGCGCGCGGCGCTTCTCGAGCTCGCGCGTGCGCGGCCCGAACCCGTCATGCTGGACCTTCGCGTGGCGTCAGACTATACGGGAAGCCTTCGCGCGGCCTTCAATGCTGAAGGCATCTGGCCCGAAGTCACGCTTCGCCAGTCGCCCGAAGGCGAAGCGCTTTGCGTTGCGGCCTATATTGAAGACGCGGCCGAAGAGCGGCGCGTCTTTCGCGCCGTCGAAGACATGCGGCCCGTCGACGAAGCGGGGAAACCCCTTCCGATCGAGCGCCGCATTCGGCATAGCGGCGACGTCCAAAAGGCGCTCGCGGCCGTTTTGAAGAAAGCTGGCCTTGAGCGCAAGGTCGAAGTGCAGTATCTCCCGGGCGTCATTCGCCTGACGGCCGCTGATGCGCAAGCCGCCGGCGATCTTGATCGCGCCGCGGCCGCGCTTGCGGCCGCGATGGACGTGCCGCTCAAATTTGAATTCGGCATTTCGGCCGCTGCGCCCAAGCCGCAGCAGAGAGCTGTACGGCCCGCGAAATCTGAGCCGCTTCCCCAAAAAGCGGCAGAGAAGAACGGCCCCGATTTTGAAGTCACCGCTGTTTCTGGCGGCGTCCTTCGCTTCGTCACGCTCTCGACGGGCGAAAAGGTTTTCCCCGGCGGGCGGCTCCCCGGTGGCTATACACTCGAGTCCATCGAACAGAACCGACTGGTGCTTTCGAAAGACAAGCAGATCATCCATTATCAGCTGAGGTTACGCAAATGACAGAATTCGTCTCCGCCGCCGACGCCGCAGAGAGCGGTTCGGCATTCGACCAGCGCGCCATCCGCGACGAGGTCGCCGACATCATCCATCGCCTCCGCACAGCGATGGATGCGGGACTCTCGCCCGACGATATGCGCGTCGCGCAGGCGGAAAAGGCTGCTGCAGATGCAGCGGAAGAACTTCTCGGCAAAATCTTTTGAGGAATCAACCATGAGCGAAGGCGTCAACATCAACGCACTCTTCACGAATGTCTACGAAAGCATTTCGACGCAGGGCTCGAAACTCATGGACAGCATGGATAAGCTCGGCAACGGCGCGCAGCTCAACGACCAGGACCTGCTCAAGATGCAGTTCCAGGTCAATCAGTACAACACCATGCTCGAAATGGCCTCGACCGTCTCGAAGGCGCTCGTCGACGAAGCCAAGCAGATTGCGCAGCGCGCAAGCTGACCGGCCAACCCATTTTCAGAAAGGAAGCACCCATGCTTACGAATAAGGACGTTGCGCGGCTCCTTGACATTGCCAATGCGGGCGTCAACAAAGGCGAAATTGCGCTGGCGCGCACGATCTACGCCGGGATTCTTGCGGGCCGCCCCGATCATGCGCCCACGCTCATCAGCCTGGCGCTGAGCCACATCGCCGTCGGCGAATACGATCTCGCAGAGAAGGTTCTGAAGGACGACGTCCTCGCGAAGAATCCCGAGGACGCCGATGCGCTCGTCTATCTGGGGCTCGCAGAGAAGCTCGCAGGGAAAGCCGAGGAAGCCGCTGCCACGCTCGCGCGCGTGCCGGAAGGCGCGCCCGCCGGCGCGCTCGCAAAGAGCCTTTTGGCGCAGTAAGTCCAAACGGGGCGCGGCATGCCGATCTCTTTTGACCCTGACGCCGCAAGGCGGCTCTTCGAGTCCGTCGAAAGGGCCATGCGTCCGATCGACGGGATCGGCACCGGGAGCGAACCCTTTGCAAAGGCCGAACACGGACCGGTGCCGCAGGCGCTTGCCGATGAGTTTCGGCGGCTTGTTGAGGGCGGGACGAGCTTAGCTGCGCCCGAGGCCGGCATTGAAGCCCCGGCCGCTTCGGACATTGCCGGCCCGCAGCGAGCGAATGCAAGCGAGGCGCCCTTCAGCATGGGGGCCGATAATGATGCCCGCATGGGGACGCAGGCGAACGATCTCGCCGCTGACGGCGCTGGAAAGCCGCAAGACGCAAGTGCGCCAGAGCGGCTCATGACGCCCGAAGAGCTCCTTCGCACGCAGATGACGCTCAACATGCACTTCTTTGAAGGGCGGTCGCTTCACAGTGCGAGCGAAGGCGTCTCGAGCCGGCTGAGCGAAACGCTAAAGAGCTCGGGCTGAGGCGCCCCAAAGAAGCGCCCAAGCGCACCCGAGATCGAATGCGCTTCAATTGAGGAAAAGAAATTCAACAGGAGGCCCGACGCGCACGGCGCAAGGCTGAAACGCTATGGAAAACAAGTCGACATTCGCCGCGCGTTTGGGGCGCGCCGCACTGGCAGCGGCCGTTGCCGCAGCGCTTCTTGCAGGCTGCAAGTCCGAGGTCTATCAGGGGCTCACCGAAGCGCAGGCCAACAGCATGATGTCGGTGCTCCTCAAGAATGGGATTGCGCCGGAGAAGACGGCTGGTAAAGAGGGCTACAGCATTGCGGTTGAAAGCCGGGAAGTCGCCCGAACGCTCGAGCTCATGCGCGAGAACAACCTCCCGCGCCCCGACTTTGAGAACATGGGGCAGATCTTCGCCGCCAAGGGGATGATTTCCTCTTCAACCGAAGAAGAGGCGCGCCTCACGTACGCGCTCTCGCAGGAGCTTGCCGAAACGTTCTCGCAGATCGACGGCGTCCTGACTTCGCGCGTTCACGTTGTGCTCGGCCGAAAGGACATCGGCACCGGCGAATCGACGCCCGCCTCGGCCGCGGTGTTCCTGCGCCATACGCCGGACTCGCTCGCACCGAACCTCGTTGCTCGCATTCAGACCTTGACGGCGAACGCTGTTCCCGGGCTCGACCGCGAGCGCGTTTCCGTGATGCTTGTTCCGGTGCGCGAAACCATCACGACGCCGGACCCGAATCGAAACGCCTCGCTTGCGCAGGATCCCTGGGCCATTGCTGCGGGCGCCTTCTTCATCCTTGCGCTCGGCGGCTTCGGCACGGCCGGGTGGCTCTACTGGCGCACGCGGCGCGAAGGCGCTGGCCGCGCAGACCACGCCGACAACAAGGACGAGCAGAAGGCTTCTGGGAAGCCGCGCGCCTGAAGCAAGCGGACGCAGCCGGCATGGTTATGGAAATCAAGCACTGAGGTCGAACCCCGATGGCGATGAACGCTCTTTATTTTGGGGCGCTCCTGCACGAGAAGCCCGCGCTCCTGAAGCGCATGATCGCATTCAATGCGCTTCTGCGCAGAGCAGATCCGGGCGCCGAGGACGGCAGTGAAGCGCTCCCAGCGGCGCTTCACGCGGCCCTTATGCGCTATCCGAGCGCCGAGGCCGCATGGCGCCGGCAACGGGCCGCCGAGAGAAGCGAACCCCAAGCGGCCGAGCGCGGCGTCTGGGACTTCACCGACGAATCCGCGCGGCTTGTCTTTCTCCCCGCAGAGGCGCTTGCCGACCTGCTCGCCAAATCCGCAGCGTCGGTGCTGGGCAGCGAAATTTCAGCCGCGCTCACGAAAGCGGAGCGCTCGGCCATCCGCCGCACGCTTGGGGATGCCGCCGTTGACTTCGCGCTCGCGCGCGGCCGCTTTCAGGCGGGGCCGCTTGGCGAGGCGCTTCGGGAGAAGCTGCCGCTTGGAACGCTCGAAGTTCGGGCGCAGGCCGCTGCAGCGCTCCTATACAAGACGCTTGAAGCCGACTGGCCTGAGAAGGTCCGTGCCGCCGGACGCGGGCTGGCTGAAGCCTCGCCGCGGCTTTCCATGCTCATCGGCGCCTCGGGTCGCCAGGACGAAGCGCCTGAGCCGCGCCATGAGGCGCTCCCTGACGGCGCCGGCGAAACAGCCGAGCGCGCGTTGCGCCGCCGTACCTGGCAATTCATCAAAAAAATCATCATTCGGGAGCTCGATCCAGCATGGCTGCCCTTTTTCAACTGAAGAATCCGTTGCTGCCCGCCCCCGCGCCGGGCACGAAGATCGTGAAGGCGGCAGAGTACGCCGAGTTCTGCGAAGCCGACCGCATCATTGAGGCGGCGCTTGAGCGCGCCCGCGCGATTGAAGCGAAGGCCGAAGCCGAATACAACGCGCGCCGCGAGGCGGGCTACGCCGACGGCGTCGAAATGGGCCGTATGGCGCACGCCGAAAAGATGATGGAAACCGTGCTCGCCTCAGTGGAATTCATCGAAAAGATCGAAAGCACCGTGGTCGACGTTGTGACGCAGTCCGTGCGAAAGATCGTGGGGGACCTCGACGAAGATGAGCGGATCCGGCGCATCGTTGCAACGGCGCTCGCGCATGTGCGCGGCGAACAGAAGGTCGTCGTGCGCGTCGCGCCTTCGGACGAGCCTGCTGTTTCAGCGGCGCTCGCCGCCATGACGTCGGGCGCCTACCTCAACGTTGTTGCGGACCCGCGCTTGAAGCCCTCGAGCTGCATACTCGAAAGCAACCTCGGCGTCATTGACGCGTCGCTCGAGACGCAGCTCAAAGCGCTCGAGCATGCATTCTCGGCAAAGATCAAGCAGCAGTAAGGCAGTCAGAAAGAGCCAAGCAGCAAGCTGCGTTCGCGCTGCTGCGAAGCCCGGAAAAAAAGAACGGAAAGCGCGTCATGGCCTTTGAGTATTTGGGTACGCTTCTCGAGGAGGCGGTTCAGACGACAACCACGGTCGACATCCGCGGCCGCGTCGAACAGGTGGTGGGCACCATCATCCGCGCGGTCGTCCCGGGCGTCAAAGTGGGCGAGCTCTGCATTCTGAAGAACCCCTGGGAGGATTTCGAGCTCAAGGCCGAAGTGGTCGGGTTCCTGAAAAATGTGGCGCTCTTGTCGCCCTTGGGAAGCTGCCAGGGCGTCTCGCCCGCGACCGAAGTGATTCCGACGGGCGAAATCCTCTCGATTCCGGTGGGTCCGGAGCTTCTCGGGCGCGTGCTCGACAGCCTCGGCGAGCCGCTCGACGGGGGCCCCGCCATACGCTCGCGCACGCATTATCCGATCTATGCGCCCGCGCCCAATCCGATGACGCGAAAGGTCATTTCGAAGCCCCTGACGCTGGGGCTGCGCTGCATCGACGGGCCGCTCACCTGCGGCGAAGGGCAGCGCATGGGCATTTTCGCTGCGGCGGGCGGCGGCAAGTCGACGCTCCTTTCGAGCATTCTCAAAGGGTGCTCCGCGGACGTCGTCGTCCTGGCGCTCATCGGCGAGCGCGGCCGCGAAGTGCGTGAATTCATTGAGAAGGACATCGGGCCGGAAGGCCTCAAGAAGTCGGTCCTCGTCGTGAGCACGTCGGACCGCTCCTCAATGGAGCGCCTCAAGGCGGCTTACACCTCAACGGCCATCGCGGAATACTTCCGCGACCAAGGGAAAAGCGTGCTCCTTCTCATGGACTCCGTCACGCGCTTTGCGCGCGCGCAGCGCGAAATTGGGCTCGCTGCAGGCGAGCCCCCGACGCGCCGCGGCTTTCCGCCCTCGGTTTTTTCGGAACTCCCGAAGCTGATGGAGCGCGCGGGCAACAACGACAAGGGCTCCATCACGGCGCTCTACACGGTGCTCGTTGAAGGCGACGACATGACGGAGCCCGTCGCCGACGAAACCCGCTCGATTCTCGACGGCCACATCGTGCTTTCGAGAAAGCTCGCCGCGAAGAACCACTATCCGGCGGTCGACGTGCAGCAGAGCGTCTCGCGCGTGATGAACAGCATCGTGACGAAGGAGCACAAGCAGGCGGCGCAGCGCCTGCGTCAGATTCTCGCCAAATACGCCTCGGTCGAGCTCCTCGTGCAGATCGGGGAATACAAGCGCGGCGCCGACAAGGAAGCAGACGACGCGATCGACCACATCGACCGCGTCAACGCATTCCTCAAGCAGGGCTTGGGCGAAAAGAGCACCTTTGAAGAAACAGTCGAAGGCCTCAAGCGCGCCGTTGCCTGAACGAAACGCCGGCTGAACCGAAGAGACTTCGCATGCCCGAACGCTATCCGCTGGAAGAGCTTCTCGACGTCCGCCGCTTTCGCGAAGAGGCGGCGGAGCGCGACGCGCGTCTAGCGCGGGAGCGCGTTCAGGAAGCGAAGCGCGCCCTCGAAGAAAAGACGAAGGCGCTTGACGCCTGGCGGCGCTGGCGCGAAGAAGAAGTCGAGCGCCGGTATGCGGCAATTCTCGGGAAGCGCATGACGATTGAAAAGCTCGACGCCTTCAACCGGCGCCTTGCCGCGCTCGCGCTCGAAGAAGTGGCGCTCGCCCAAGCGCTCGACGAGGCGCGGGCGCGCTGCGCCGAGCTTGAAAAAGCCTATGAAGCCGCGAAGGCCGCTGCGAAGCGGGCTCGGAAGAATACTGCCAAAATAGAGGCGCATCGCAACATCTGGCGCGAAGAGGCGAAAAAGGCAGCCGAACGCGCCGCAGACCTCGAGTTCGAAGACTTTCGCCCGGTCGTCGACCGCGGCGCGTCTGCAGAAAATGAAAACTAACTCGTGCCGGCGCTCCCCTCAAGCGCGCCAGCCCACTTTTGCGCAAGAAGATAGAAAGCATGGATTACATGACTGCCAAACCCGCTGACTTGACGAATGCGAGCCGAGGCGAGGCGCCGGGGCGAGAAAGCCCGCAAGCCGAACCTCGCGGGGAAGCCGATCCGGCGGACGCCGCGCTTTTTCGCGAAGCGATGGCGCGCCGCCCCGACATGCCTCTCGGACGGGGAAGCGAAAACAAGATCGACAGCCATATCGCAGAACTCATTCGGCAGGAACAGGAAGCCTTCTTGAGGCGGCTGTCGGCCGAGGCGCCTGCGCAAGCCGAGGGAGCGCAGATGCCGGGCGAAGCCGGCCGCGTTCGCGCTGAAGCCCCGCAGCCGTCTCAAAAAGCGGACGCAGCGCCCGCGATCGACCCGGAAGCGCTCGAGACGCTCGTCTCCCGCATTCTTGTGGGGACGCCCGAGAAGGGCGGCGCGGAAGTGCGCATCACGCTCGAGGACAACGTGCTTCGGGGCGCAGAGATTTCAATCATTCGCGATAATGCAGGGATGCTTCGCGTGAGCGTGACATCGGACGACGCGGCGGCCTTTCAGACGCTCGTCTCGTCGCGCGACGACCTTGTGCGCGCGCTCTCTGCGAGCGAAGACGCGCCCGTCGAGGTGACGATCCGCTCGGAAGCGGAGGATGCCGGCACGGACCGCCGCTCGCGCGGACTCTACGACGCATACGATAAGGAAGCCTATTGATGACCGAAGAAGCCATGCCGGGAGCGCAGGCGGCGGCCCCAAAGCCCCTGAAGCTCCCGAAGCTCTTTGCGCCCGCTGCGGCGCTCTATACGGCGCTTTCCGCCCACGGCGCCTGCACGAGGCTTCCGATCGGCGGCGCGCCGGCAGGCGAATCGAAGCGCGTCCTTCTTCGGATCGCCCCGCCTAGCGCCGCGGCCGCTAACGCGGGCGAAGAGGCGAAAGCGCCGGCGACACCAGGCGCGGCGCTCCGCTTTCACGCAGGCGATGCGCATTGGACGCTTTTTCTCGATGACTTTTCGCTTTTCAGCCTCCACCCGATTTTTGAGGATCCGGAAATGGCGGCCTCTCTGCCCGAGTCGCTTCCCGACGAACTCCTCGCCGCGCTCGCCGAAGATCTCCTCACGCCCGCGCTTGCTGTGATAAGCGATGCGCTCGGCGCAGCGCTCGCCTTTGAAGGCTTTGTGCGCGACAGCGCGGCAGCGGCCGCCCGCGCGCCCCGTCTTCTCACGCTTTCGATTGCACCTGAAAGGGGAGAAGCGCAAGCGGAATCTTCCGATTCGCCCGCCTTCGGCGCGTGGCTGAGCGCAGATTCGCCGGCTGCCTTTCAAGGCCTCACGGCGTTTCTCGCCCGGCCGAAATCCGGGAAAGGCTTTCTCGCGGGGCGAATCAATTCGGTGCCGCTTGAGATCGCCCTCATTGGCGCAGAAGCGAAGCTCGGTCTCGTCGACTGCCGCGGGCTCGCTTCGGGCGACATCGTCTGCCTGGAAGATTGGGCGCCGGCGCGCGGCGAAATTCTTGCGGCGGCCGTGAGCGGCGCGCGTAGAATCTGCGAAGCCCGCTGCCGGCTTGAAGAGGGCGCCCTCACAATCGACGAGCCCTGGCGGCTTGCGCAGAGCGAAGCCGAGGCGGCGCCCGCAAAAGAAGCTGCTGCGGCGAATACGGAGAACACCATGCAAAGAACGGACGACATTGAAGTGACGCTCGCCTTCGAGCTTGAGCGCAGAACGATCACCGTGGGCGAGCTGAAGTCGCTCGAGCCGGGCGCAGTGCTGCGCCTCACGGCCGACCCGGAAGCGCCCGTGACGATCCGCGCCAATGGCGCGCCAATTGCCAAGGGCCGCCTCGTTGATCTCAACGGCGTGATCGGCGTGCAGCTCACGGCGGCGCAGGGCGACGGAGCACGGCATGTCGATTGATCCGGTCTGGCTCATCTTTCTCGGTGCGGCGGTGGGGCTCCTGCCCCTCGTCTTCATGATGACGACCTCGTACGTGAAGGTCGTCGTCGTGCTGCTTCTCGTTCGCAACGCGCTCGGCGTGCAGCAGATTCCACCCCAGATGGTGATCAACGGACTCGCGCTCATTCTCACGATCTTCATCATGGCGCCCGTCGCGAGCGACACGATGACGCTCATTGAAAAAGAGGCGGCGAACGCCACCGCAGAGGTGACGCCCGTCTCGCTCATTGAAGCGGCCGACCGCGTTTCGCCCCCTTTGAAGAAATTCCTCGCGAAGAACACCGACGAGCGCGTCACGAATGTGCTCATCGATACCGCAAAGCGCATCTGGCCGGAGCGCCTCCATGAAGCAGCGACGAAGGAGAGCTGGGCGATCGCGATTCCGGCCTTCACGATCACGGAGCTCACGAAGGCCTTTCAGATCGGGTTCGTCCTTTATCTCGCCTTCATTGCGATCGACCTCATCATTTCGAACATCCTGCTTGCGATGGGCATGATGATGGTCTCGCCCATGACGATTTCGCTCCCCTTCAAGCTCCTCCTTTTCGTGACGCTTGACGGGTGGCTTAAAATCACGCAGGGGCTGCTGCTGAGCTACGAATAGCTGCGACGAATCGCGGCGAATAGCGCAGGCGGCGCGGCTCGCCTCGCCCGCTGCCTCGCTCGACGCAATCGAAGAAGCAGCAAGGCCGCAGCGCCGCAAAGCGAAGAATCAACGAATCAGAAAATCCAAGCGATAGAAAGGAACTGAGGGACATGCAGATCAAGAGTGCCGCAGAAGCGGGAGCTGTCGTCATGGCCGTTTCGGGGAGCGTTGACGCCGCCACGGTCGCCGATTTCGACGCCGAATGGAAGAAGTGTCTCGAGGATGGAGCCCAAAAGCTCATCGTCGATCTCTCGGGCGTCGACTACATCAGCTCGGCGGGCCTGCGCGGGATTCTCATGCTCGCGAAGACAGCGAAAGCCAAGGCTGCCAAGGTGGGCTTCGCCGGCGCAAGCGGCATGGTGGCAGACATGTTCCGCCTCTCAGGCTTTCTTTCCATTCTTGCTGTTTTTCCTGACAAGAACTCGGCGCTCGCCGGGCTCTAGACAACGCTTCGGGGGTCACATCCATGCCGACCATCACCGTTCCCGCACGACTTGAGAGCCTGGAGACGGCAAAGCGCTATCTCAGGACCGCCATTCCGCCCGAATTTGCGGCGCAGACGACGAACGTGCTTCTCGTCGCTGAGGAGCTTCTCGTCAACGTCTTCAGCTATGCCTATCCCGAAGGCGAGGAGGGCAAGGCTGAGGTCTCGATTGAGGTCGAGACGATCGCGGGCGAAGAAAAGCTCGTCTTTTGCGTCCGCGACTGGGGCGGCAAATTCAATCCCTTCGAAGAAGCGCCGGTGCCGGACATCAATGCGCCGCTCGAAGAGCGACCGATGGGGGGCTTGGGCATCTTCCTCATTCGCCAGGTTTCCGAAGCGCAGTCCTGGCGCTACGAATCGGGCGCGAACTGCATCCGGATTCTCTTCGGCAAGACGACCGCTGCGCCAGAGGCGCCCAAGGGAGGCTGCGCATGAATTCGCTTGCGCTCGACTATGCGAGCCAGTGCCTGTACCTCGTCCTGATGGTGTCGCTGCCGCCCATCATCATCGCTTCGGCGATCGGCATCGTGCTGAGCCTCATTCAGGCGGTGACGCAGCTTCAGGAGCAGACGCTCGTCTTCGGCGTGAAGCTCCTTGCCGTCGCAGGCACGCTTTTTGTGCTCGGGGGCTGGATGTCCTCGGCGATCCTGCAGTTCGCCGAGGGAATCTTCAGCCGCTTCTATCTCCTCTAGAGCTTCCATTCTTTTTCGAAGAGGCGCCGCGCTTTGTCACTCGCTCAGTTTCTCGCCGAATACGAACCGCACGTGCACATCACGGCATTCGTGCTCGGCTCGGCGCGCCTCTCGGTCTTCTTCATGACGGCTCCGTTCTTCGGGAATGCCGTCGCGGGCATGGTCGTGCGCTCTGCGGTCGTCCTCGCGCTCTACCTCATCGTGCATCCGATGGTGCTCGCGAGCGTGGCGCCGCTCATGCCGGCCGGGGGCGGCGGCTGGGTGCTCCTCGTGGCGCTGCTCCTGAAGGAAATATTCTTGGGCTTCGTGCTCGGGTGGCTCGCGGGCCTTGCCTTCTGGGCGGTCGAAAGCGCGGGGCTCTTCATCGACAACCAGCGCGGCGCCTCGCAGGCAAGCCTGAGCGACCCGCTCTCGGGCGACCAGTCGTCGCCCACGGGCGCCTTCATGCTGCAGAGCACCTGCTACGCTTTCTTTGCGTCAGGCGCCTTCGCCGCGATGCTCGGCCTCATCTACAGCACTTACGAATGCTGGCCGGTGGGCGAACTTCTCCCTTCGGCGCTCTTCACGAAGTCCGGCGCCGCGCTCTTTTTCGGCGAACGGATGGCGGGGCTCGCTGCGCTCACCGTTCTCATCTCGGCGCCGATTGTGCTCGCCTGCCTCTTTGCCGATGCGGCGCTCGGGCTCGTCAACCGCTTCGCGCCGCAGCTCAACGTCTACGTGATTTCGATGCCCGTCAAGTGCGGCGTCGCCTCGTTTCTCCTTCTCTTCTACTTTGCGGTGCTCATGACGGACGCGGCCGAGCGCTTCGCCGCCTTCGGCATTGATCTTGCGACCTTCCGGGCGTTCATCCCATGAGCGAAAAGACCGAACAACCGACACCGAAGCGGCTGCGGGACGCGCGCGAAAAGGGCGACATCTGCAAGGGGCAGGACATTGCGCCCGCGGCGACCGTGCTCGTGCTTGCGGCCTACCTGATCCTCAACGCGCAGGCGATCTTCGAGACGCTCGTCGAAATGACGGAGGCGACCTTTGCCGCGATGCATCTGCCGTTTCGCGAGGCGCTCTCGCGGTGCGCGGAGATTGTCGTTGACGGCATCGTCGACATCGTGCTCCCGCCCATTGCGCTCCTCATGATAACGTCGCTCGCGGTGCTTCTCGCGCAAACGGGGTTTCTCTTTACGCCCCAAGCGGCAGCGCCGAAGCTCGAAAACCTGAGCCCGCAGCGCTGGGTGAAGCGCGTCTTCTCGATGAAGAACCTCTTTGAGCTCGCGAAAAACATCGTGAAGGTTTGCCTCTTGGGCTGGATCGTTCTCACGGTATTCTGGAACCATCTCCCGGATCTCTTCCGCGTCCCGGACGCCGGACTCGGCGCCATGTGGCAGGCGCTCGGCAGCGCGCTCTCGGAGTTCCTGCTCTTTTCGGGCGCCGCCTTCGCCGTGATTGCTGCGGCGGACTTCCTCTATCAGAAGTACAAGTGGACGCACGAGCACATGATGAGCATCGATGAAGTGAAGCAGGAATACAAGGAAAGCGAAGGCGACCCGATGGTGAAGGGCCAGCGCAAGCAGCTCTACCGGGAGCTCATGAACCAGAACACGCTCAGCAACGTCCGAAAGGCAAAGGTGCTTGTGACCAATCCCACGCATTACGCCGTAGCGCTCGACTACGACAAGGACAAGACGCCGCTCCCCGTCATACTCGCCAAGGGCGAAGGCGCGCTCGCGCAGCGCATGATCGAAGTGGCAAAGGAAGAGGGCATCCCGATCATGCGCAACGTCCCGCTCGCGCGGGCGCTCTACCGCGACGGGCTCGAGAACGCCTACATACCGCGGGACCTGATCGGGCCGGTGGCGGAAGTGCTCCGCTGGGTGCAGTCGCTTGAAGGAAGCCGCTAGCGAGAAGCCGCGCGCCCGCAGAATCCAATGCAGAAACGACCAAAGAATTGAGGAAAAGACTATGCGTGACGACATCATGCGACTCATTGAGGCGGGGCGGCTCGCGCTCGCGCCCTTCAAGCCGCTTCAGTCCGGGAAGGCGGCAGGCCGATCCATTTCCGTCAATCCGTCGCTCGAAGGCACGCTCTTTGCGCTCGCCGACGAGAAGACGCAGACCCTCACGCTCTATATGGACGCTGCGCCCATCACCGCCTACGTCAAGGCAAAACCCGAGCTTCTTCTTTCCATTTTTTCGCTCTCGGGACCGGTGACGGCTTATCCCGCGCTTCGCCTCGGGAGCGACCCCCACGGACGCTACTTCTGGGCGAGCAGAACGCTCAACGAAGACGCATGCC
>CAJMKD010000022.1 GCA_905213905.1 uncultured Sutterella sp.
GGACAGTGAAACGCTTCAGGGCCGATGATAGTTGGTTGTATTTCCAGTGAAAGTAGGTCATTGCCAGGCTCCCTATTAAGAAACCCCTCGTTGCTTAACCGCGCGAGGGGTTTTTGCATTGTTGCTTGAGGTTCCGAGAACCATCGGCAAGATTGTTCTTCTTTAGCAGCGCAGATGCTGCTAAAGAAGAATGCAGCGCTTTGCTGTTATTCAAGCGCCTCGGCTGGGACGCCGGCATCCAGACAGGTTTTGACAATGGCCTTCCATTCGCCGTCAGAGATTTCAACGCCCTTGGCTGAACGTTCCGCAGTACGGATTCGTTCCGGTTCGCCCGGCATCAAAACGGGGTGATTGACAGGGTCAGGCGCAGGGCTGGACTTTACATAATCGTTCATGGCGTCGATTTCACGAGCCATCCAGTCCAGATTCGTCAGCGCGCTCGGATCAATCACAAAGGCCGTCATGTTGTTCACGATGGACCCGTCACGGGGACGGCTCGGCTCGATCGTGCCGCCGCCCGAAAGAATGCCTGCCATCAGTTCGCAGGCCCAGCAGAGGCCGGAACCCTTGTGTTTGGCAAAAGCCATCAGCGCACCGCGGTTGGGCTGCCACATCACGCTCGGATCCGTCGTGGGGTGGCCTTCCGGGTCGAGCATGACGGGTTCATCGAATTGCTTGCCGGCTAGATAGGCAACGCGTGTTTTGCCCATTGCTACGATGGATGTGGCGAAGTCAAGTATGAACGGGCCGTATTTATTGGTTTTCGGCATCGCAAGGCAGAAGGGATTCGTGCCGAAACGCGCCTCGGAGCCGCAGTAAGGCGCCACGAGCGTCCCGAAGTTCTGCACGTTGACGAAGTGAATGGAAATCATGCCTGCGTCTGCAGCTTGCTCGCCGTATGTGCCGATCCTGCCAAGGTGACAGCAGTTGGCAATCGTGTACATGCAGATGCCGGTTTCCTTTGCGCGCTCAATCGCCTGGGCTGTGGCTTCGTAGCCAGCTCGCTGGCCGTAGCCAAGGTTGCCCTTGAACTGCAGAATGGCCCCTTTATCCTTCAGAATTGTGGGCGGGGTGTTCGGGTGGAGCTGACCGCGCTTGAGATAGTCGGTGTACATGGCGATCATGCCGACGCCGTGGCTGTCGTGACCGCGCAGATTGGCCTTCACCATATGATCGGCCACGAGATTCGCTTCATAGGGGTCGCTGCCGGTATGAATGCAGAATTCGTATGCCGCTTTGTAAAGTTGTTCCTTGGTGTGACGCATAAGCGCTGCTCCTTGAGATTAAAGAATGGATCCGATCTTTCAATCCTAGGGGGCAGCGGCGCCTGTTCCCTTGATGAGCGTTAGCGCTTTTGTCTTAGACGAAGGGGATTCGAAACAAAGAGAGACGAAAGGGGGAAGATCGTTTGGTCGATTGACAGCTGCCTGTTGGCGCTGGCTGCATGAAATCCGGAAATAGAAAAAAGGGAGCATGCACCAACATGCTCCCTTTTGGAATTCTTGGCTCCCCGAGTTGGGTTCGAACCAACGACCTGCGGATTAACAGTCCGTCGCTCTACCGACTGAGCTATCGGGGAATCAAGGCTTTGAATTCTATGCGAGAGATTCGAAAAAGGCAAGAGTAGTTTTGTTCATAGGGGAATTGTTTTTGATATAAATCAATATGAAATTTTCAATTCCATAAGAATCAATGAGTTGCTTTTTTCGCGGGAAAGGCTGTTTCTCGGTTTGAATGGATTCAGCATTTTCCCAAAGCTGCTTGAGCAGCAGGGAAGGCCGAATGGGATCGGTGGCTTCATCGTACAATCGCCTCTGTTTAAAAGAAGCACGGTGGCAATCTTTTGCTTATCACCGCACTTTCCATACGGAGCCTTTTTTGGAACGTATTGCTTTTGCCAATTCGCCTTTCGTTCTTCATGCGCCTTTTCCGCCGGCAGGCGATCAGCCTCAGGCGATTGAGAAACTTTGCGAAGGTCTCGAGAACGGAACGATGTTTCAGACGCTGCTCGGCGTGACGGGATCCGGCAAGACCTACACGATGGCGAACGTCATCGCCCGCGAAGGCGTGCCGGCCATCATCATGGCCCCCAACAAGACGCTGGCTGCCCAGACTTATGCAGAGATGCGGGACTTTTTCCCGGAAAATGCGGTCGAGTACTTTGTTTCCTACTACGACTTCTATCAGCCGGAAGCCTACGTCCCCGCGCGAGATTTGTTTATCGAGAAGGATGCAGCGGTCAACGAGCACATTGAACAGATGCGTCTGGCCGCAACAAAATCCATTCTCGAGCGGCGCGATACGATCATTGTTGCCACGGTGTCTGCCATTTATGGCATCGGTGCGCCGGAAAGCTATACGGAGATGCGACTCATCCTTCGGCAGGGCGACAGAAAAACGCAGAAAGCGCTCATCAGCCAGCTCGTGCGCATGCAGTATCGGCGCACCGATATGGAATTTCAGCGCGGCTACTTTCGCGTTCGCGGCGACACGATTGACGTGTTTCCGGCCGAACATGCCGAGCAGGCCGTGCGAATAGAGCTTTTCGACGACGAAGTCGATGCCGTGCTGCTTTTTGATCCCATAACCGGAAAGGTTATTCAGAAGGTGCCTCGCTTTGTCGTTTATCCGGCGAGTCATTACGTTACGCCGCGAGAGGAAATTGTTCGCGCCATCGGCACCATCAAGTCGGAGCTGGCCGAGCGCAAAGCCGAGCTCCTTGCCGAGGGAAAGCTCGTGGAAGCGCAGCGCCTCGAGCAGCGAACGCTTTTTGACATTGAAATGCTTGATCAGGTGGGCTTCTGCAAAGGGATTGAAAACTATTCGAGGCACCTTACAGGGCTCGCGCCCGGCGTTGCGCCGCCTTGCCTGATCGACTACCTGCCGCCCGATACCATTATGTTTTTTGATGAAAGCCATGTCATGATGGGGCAGCTTGGCGGCATGTACCGCGGGGACCGCGCGCGCAAGGAAACGCTCGTCAACTACGGCTTCCGGCTGCCGTCCGCTCTTGACAACCGGCCGCTGCGGTTTGACGAGTTTGAGCGAAAAATGCGTCGTTCGATCTTTGTCTCCGCAACGCCCTCGAACTACGAGCTTGAAAAATGCGGCGGTGAAATCGTTGAGCAGGTGGTTCGTCCGACCGGGCTTGTTGATCCGGCCGTTGAAGTTCGGCCTGCCGTCACGCAGGTCGATGATCTGCTCTCTGAAATCTCAGAGGTAACGAAAAAGGGCGAGCGCGTTCTGGTGACCACGCTCACCAAAAAGATGGCGGAGGACCTCACGGACTTTCTGTCTGAGCATGGCGTGCGCGTGCGATATCTTCATTCGGATATCGACACGGTGGAGCGCGTGGAAATCATTCGTGATCTGCGATCAGGCGCCTTTGACGTGCTCGTCGGCATCAATCTTCTGCGCGAAGGGCTCGACATTCCTGAAGTGTCGCTTGTTGCCATTCTTGACGCAGATAAGGAGGGGTTCCTGCGCAGCGAACGTTCGCTTATTCAGACGATCGGCCGAGCGGCGCGCAATCTCAACGGTCGGGCCATTCTTTATGCCGACCGCATCACCGATTCAATGCGTCGGGCGCTGGATGAAACTGAACGGCGACGGGAAAAGCAGCAATCATTCAATCGAGAGCACGGGATTGTGCCGCGAGGTGTTAAAAAAGAAATCCGCGACATCATCGACGGCGTCTATCGCGGTCCGGACGTTCCGGCACCTGCAGGCTCGAGCGCGCCGGTTGATTTGTCTGAAAAGAACGTTGCCAAGGAACTGAAGCGGCTTGAGGCGGAAATGCTCGAACATGCGCGCAATCTTGACTTTGAAAAAGCCGCGCAGGTGCGCGATGCCATTCGTCGGCTGCGGGAAGCGGCTTTCGGAGCTTCCGCTGAGAGCTGAACAGGCTTTCGCTGAAAACTTTAGAAACGCTTCCGTCGTCACCCATTTCCCGAGAAGGACCTGCGCACTCTAGGAAAAATCCTGTGGGTGCAGTACGATACTCTCTGTCTTACAAACATTGATTGCCATGCGCTCGAGATGCCGCAACTCGGAAGAGCGGATCGTCTCGGGCTCTTCGCACGCCATGGAACCTAAACAGCTAAAAGTTTTATTCGTCTGCACGGGCAACGTATGCCGCAGCCCGACTGCCGCCGCTATTTTTCGTCGGAAACTCCGCGAAGCCGGATTCGACGACGTGATTGTTGCCGACAGCGCCGGCACGAGCGAAGCGCATGTCGGGCAGACGCCTGATATCCGTGCTCAGCTCGCCTGCAAGAAACGTGGTCTCGACATCTCGCAGCATCGAGCCCGTGCGGTTGATCCTTCGGATTTCGAAACTGCTGATCTGATTCTCGCCATGGACTGGGAGGTGCTCACCGAGCTGCAGCAGCGCTCGCCCGCAGCCTACCGCCATAAGATTCAGCTCTTGATGCGTTATGCAAACGACTTTGATGAAGCGGTCGTGCCGGACCCCTATTACGGCTTGAACGAAGGCTTCAATATCGTGCTCGATTACTGTACGGACGCTTGTGAAGGGCTGATAGAGGAGCTCGAAAAGAAAGCCAAGCAGCTGCAGCGCGAAAAAGCCGCTTATTTGGCTGAACATCCCGAGGCGGCGCCCGCTGTTGAGGAATCGCAGGCAGACCAATAACAAATTGGAGTGCCTCCCCCGTCAGACCGGACCGATTCGAAGCGTGCGCGCTGGTCCGGTTCCGGGGAGCACGACGCGTCGATCGCAGTTTGGCGCTGAAAACCGATCTTTCGAGGTCGGTTTTTTTTATTGACTGCCGTGCATTTTTGGGCATTCGGGAAATTACGAATAACTGACTTGATTAGTCGGGTATTGCGGTGTAATATTCGTCGCAGTCCGAAATTCTGACCGTTTCTGTCAGGAATCCGATAAACCGACGAAAGGTTCTGCAAGACGTTGGGAGAAAGCACTTGAAGCTCACTACGAAAGGCCGCTTTGCAGTGACGGCGATGCTCGACATTGCGATGAATGCGGGTGAGGCTCGCTCGCCGATTCCTATCGCTCAGGTTGCGCAGCGCCAGAAGATTTCGCTCACCTATCTCGAGCAAATTTTCTGCCGGCTTCGCCGCGCCGGGCTTGTCGAAAGTGCGCGCGGCCCTGGCGGCGGGTATCGGCTTGCAGCGCCTGCTTCGGAAATCACGATCGAGCGCATCATCAATGCGGTCGACGAGAACATGGATACGACCCAGTGCGGCGGCGAAGGAACCTGTCAGGGCGGTGCAGCGTGTCTGACCCACCATTTGTGGGAAGACCTCAACAATGTGATTGAGCGCTTTCTCTCCGGCGTGACCCTCGAGAGCCTCGTCAAGGCGGCAAACAGACATTCGGGCCAAGTTCAGACGGTTCCAGCCGTCATTCCCGTGAGGGGATCGCCCTCTCAGCAGCGAAAAAAGGACAAGACAAAGGCTGGCCGCGCCCGCAAGACCGCGACCCGTGCCGCCTCAGATCTTTGAGCAGTCGAAGAGACGCATTTTCTAGGACTAAGCAATCATGAAGCTCCCCGTCTATTTGGATTATTCGGCAACGACGCCCTGCGACCCCCGCGTGGTTGAAAAGATGGTGCCTTACCTCAACGAGCGATTCGGGAATCCGGCTTCCCACAGCCATGCCTACGGCTGGGAAGCCGAAAAGGCGGTCGAAGAAGCGCGGGCGAACATTGCTGCGCTCATTGGCGCGGATCCGAAGGAAATCGTTTTTACTTCGGGCGCCACCGAAAGCGACAATCTCGCGATAAAAGGCGCAGCGCATTTCTACCGCGACAAGGGGCGTCATCTGATTACGGTGAAGACTGAGCACAAGGCGGTTCTCGACTCGATGCGCCACCTCGAGAGCGAAGGCTACGAAGTGACCTATCTTGATGTCGACGAAATGGGCCTCATTCGCTTCGAAGAGCTTGAAAAAGCCATTCGTCCGGATACGGTTCTCGTGTCTGTCATGGCGATCAACAACGAAATCGGCGTCATTCAGGATCTTGAGCGCATCGGCCGTCTTTGCCGCGAAAAGGGCGTGCTCTTTCACTGCGATGCCACGCAGGCGGCAGGCAAAATGGATCTGACCGTCGACCGCTACAACATCGACCTCATGAGCCTTTCCGGACACAAGGTCTACGGCCCGAAGGGAGTGGGGGCGCTTTATGTGCGCCGTCGTCCGCGCGTCCGACTTGAGTGCCAGATGCACGGCGGCGGACACGAGCGCGGCATGCGCTCAGGCACGCTGCCCACGCACCAGATCGTCGGCATGGGCGAGGCCTTCCGGCTCGCCAAGGAGGAAATGGCGACCGAAGTGCCGCGTATCCGCGCATTGCGGGATCGTCTGTGGGAGGGCATCCAAAAGAATATCCCTGAGGTGTATCTCAACGGCGATCCGGTGCACCGCTCATGCCACAACCTCAATGTGAGCTTTGCATACGTTGAAGGTGAAAGCCTCATGATGGCGGTGAAGGACCTGGCTGTTTCGTCGGGCTCGGCCTGCACGTCCGCGTCGCTCGAGCCGAGTTATGTGCTGCGAGCGCTTGGACGCAGCGATGAGCTGGCTCACAGCTCGCTGCGCATTACGCTCGGCCGCTTCACGACCGAAGAGGAGATCGATTTCGCGATCAAGACGCTCACGGAAAACGTGGCAAAGCTCCGCGAAATGAGCCCGCTTTGGGAAATGCACCAGGAAGGCGTCGATCTTTCGAAGATCGAATGGGCAAATCACTGATCCACCCAGAATTGAAAGAAGCTACGCAGAGAGGCGCGCCGTCCGCGTGCCTCTCCTGAGGAGACCTAAGAATGGCCTACAGCGAAAAAGTTATTGACCATTACGAACATCCGCGCAATGTCGGCACGCTCGACAAGAACGCTCAGGACGTCGGCACCGGCATGGTCGGCGCCCCTGCCTGCGGCGATGTGATGCGCTTGCAGATCAAGGTAAACGACGAGGGCGTCATTGAGGACGCCAAGTTCAAGACTTATGGCTGCGGCTCCGCCATTGCGTCTTCTTCTCTTGTGACGGAATGGGTCAAGGGGAAGACGCTCGACGAAGCCGGCGCTATTACGAACGCGGAAATTGCCGATGAGCTGGCGCTGCCGCCCGTGAAGATTCATTGCTCCATCCTTGCCGAGGACGCCATCAAGGCGGCCATCGCCGATTACCGCGCCAAGCAGCATCCTGAAGAAAAGAAGGAGTAACACATGGCAGTTACGCTTACCGAAGCCGCTTCCCGTCACGTGCAGAAGTACATTGACCGCCGCGGCAAGGGCATCGGCCTCAGACTCGGCGTGAAGACCTCCGGCTGTTCCGGCATGGCCTACAAGCTGGAGTTTGCCGACGCAGTCAATGATGACGATCACGTCTACGAAAGCTTCGGCGTGAAGGTGATCGTCGACGAGAAGAGCCTTCCCTATCTGGACGGCACGGAACTCGACTACACGCGCGAGGGCCTTCAGGAAGGCTTTAAGTTCCATAACCCGAACGAAAAGAGTCGCTGCGGCTGCGGCGAATCCTTCCATGTCTGATACGCCCGCAAAAAGCGCCGCGCCTTCGCCCTTTTCGCTTTTCGGACTTCCCTGTGCCTTCCGCATCGATCCTGAGCGTTTGGAAGCGGCTTATCAGCGCGCCATTGTGCAGGTGCATCCGGACCGGTTCGCTGGCCGCTCTGCAGCGGAGCGACGGGTTGCTGAGCAGTGGAGTGCGCGCATCAATGAAGCGCATGCGTTGCTTTCAGATCCCGTGCGCCGCGCCGGCTGGCTCTGCGAAGCTGCCGGCGTGCCGCTCAACGCCGAGACGGATACGCGCATGCCCCCTGACTTTCTGATGGCGCAGATCGAGCGGCGCGAGGCCCTGGAGGATGCATCGTCGCTTCAAGCGGTTGACGCCCTTCTTTCGCAGGCCCGCACCGACGCCCTCGCGCTCGTTGACGAAATCGCCAAGGCGGCCGATGACGACAAGGATTGGCATGCAGCGGCCGCTGCCGCTCGGCGCCTCATGTTCCTTGAGCGCTTCATCGGCGAGGCGGAAAAGGCGCGTGCGGCATTTCTTTGATTACATTCGGAACGACAGATGGCACTTTTTCAAATTGCGGAGCCTGGTCTCTCCGCTGCGCCCCATGAGCATCGGCTTGCCGTCGGCATTGACCTAGGCACGACCAATTCGCTCGTCGCCTCGGTGATCAGCGCCGGTGCGGAGGTGATTGAGGACGAAGCCGGACGGGCGCTTCTGCCGTCCGTTGTCCGCTATCTTCCCGACGGCAGCGTTGTCGTTGGCGCGGAAGCGCTCGAGGCGGCTGAAACCGACGCCAAGAACACGATTTTTTCAGCGAAGCGCCTCATCGGACGCAAGCGCAGCGATCTGAAAACCCTGCCTTCGCTGCCTTACGACCTCGTTGACGACGAGCGAGGCATTCTCATTCGCACGGCCGCCGGACTCAAGACGCCCGTCGAAGTGAGCGCCGAGATTCTGAAGAAGCTTAAGGCGCGCGCCGAAGCACGCTTGGGCGGCGAGCTTGCCGGCGCCGTCGTGACGGTTCCGGCCTACTTTGATGATGCGCAGCGCCAGGCCACAAAGGATGCCGCGCGATTGGCAAACCTCAATGTGCTTCGGCTTCTCAACGAACCGACAGCTGCTGCGCTCGCCTACGGACTCGATAATGCGGCCGAAGGCATCTACCTGGTCTATGACCTTGGCGGCGGCACATTCGACGTGTCGCTGCTCAAGCTCTCGAAGGGTGTTTTTGAGGTGCTTGCGACTGGCGGCAACGCCGCGCTAGGCGGGGACGACTTCGATCACCGCATTTTCTGCTGGGCGCTCGAAGAGGCCGGCGATGGCGAAGTGCTTGCGCCCGAACGCAAGCGCGCGCTCCTCTCGGCAGC
This sequence comes from uncultured Sutterella sp., assembly GCA_905213905.1. Lineage (GTDB taxonomy): Bacteria > Pseudomonadota > Gammaproteobacteria > Burkholderiales > Burkholderiaceae_F > Sutterella. The sequence goes on from CAJMKD010000022.1 coordinate 8,884, forward strand.
GAAGAATGCCAAGGAGGCGCTTACTGATGTTGAAAGCACGACGCTCGCTTTCGAATCAGCGTCTGGGAAAAGCACCGAATTGACGCTCACGCGCGGAGCGTTCGAGGAGATGACTTGCCGCCTGGTTCAAAAAACGCTCGATGCTGTCAAGAGCGTTCTTGCTGACGCCGGCATCGAACGCGACGCCGTCAAAGGCATCGTGCTTGTGGGCGGGGCAACGAGAATGCCCTGCGTGCGCCGCGCAGTGAAGGACTTTTTCGGGCGCGACCCGCTTGTCGGCATCGATCCCGATCGTGTGGTGGCAATTGGCGCCGCCATGCAGGCCAACAAGCTTGTCGGCAATACGAACGAAGAGGACGACTGGCTTCTGCTCGACGTAACCCCGCTATCGCTCGGTCTGGAGACCATGGGCGGGCTCGTTGAGAAGGTCATACCGCGCAACAGCGCGATTCCGATTGCGCGTGCGCAGGACTTTACAACCTTCAAGGACGGCCAGACTGCGATGATGATTCACGTTCTTCAAGGAGAGCGCGAAGTCGTGGATGCATGCCGATCGCTCGCGCGCTTCGAATTGCGCGGCATTCCGCCAATGGCGGCGGGCGCTGCGCGGATTCGGGTCACTTTTGAAGTCGATGCCGACGGCCTCCTTTCGGTGTCCGCTCGCGAATTGACGACTGGCGTTGAAGCTTCCGTCACAGTGAAGCCTTCTTACGGACTGACGGACGAAGACATCATCCGCATGCTCAAGGACGGCAATGCAAGCGCCGAAGCTGACATGCGCGCCAGAGAGCTGCGGGAGCAGCAGGTGGAAGGACGGCGATTGCTCGAGTCGACGCAAAGCGCGCTTGCCGAGGACGGTGATCTGCTTTCGACGGCGGAGCGCGAAGTCATCGACGCGCTTTCCGACAAGCTTGCGAAGCTCGTTGCCAGTGAGGATGTCGAGTCGATCAAGGCGGCGATTGCTGCGCTCACAAGCGGCACTGAAGTGTTTGCAGAACGCCGCATGGATCGTTCGATTCGCAAGGCGCTCTCCGGGCTTTCGATCGATGACGCTCTTTTTGAGAGCGCGCCTGACAAAGAAAAGGCCGCAGAGTAAGACGGCCCGGCGGCTGAAGAATCAACCAACAACGTTTTTTTCCATAGGAATCGGAAATGCCGAAAATCACCGTTCTTCCCCATCCGGAGGCCTGCCCCGAGGGCGCGGCCTTCGAGGCCGAAACGGGTGCGAACCTTGCACGCGCGCTCATCGCGCACGGCGTCAAGGTGCAGCACGCCTGTGAATTCAACTGTGCCTGTGCGACTTGCCATGTGATCGTGCGGGAAGGGTTCGATTCGCTGGCGGAGCCCTCTGACAACGAGCTCGATCATCTGGACACCGCCTGGGGCGCCTGCCAGCTTTCCCGGCTGTCTTGTCAGGTGAAGATTGGCACCGAAGATCTCGTAATAGAGATTCCGAAGTACAACCGCAACCACGCCAACGAGGCCTGATCATGAAGTTCGGCTGGCACGACGTTCGGGCAATCGGCGAAGCACTCTTTGATGCTTATCCCGATGTGGATCCGCTGACGCTTTCCTTTGTGCGCCTGCACGAAATGATTGTTTCGCTCCCGGATTTCTCGGACGATCCGGAAAAGTCGACTGAGACAATTCTCGAAGCGATTCTTCAAGTCTGGCTTGACGAGAGAGACTGAGGCATCGACGCGATGCCGCTTTGCGGCGCCAGTGATTTGATGCGACGCCGCGGTCAAACGGCTGAAAGCGCAGAAGCGTTTTCAGCCGCTGCTTTTTGAAGGATTCTGAGGGCGGCGGCTGCAGCTTCCGGCATCATGCGGTTGGCTTCAATGAGTTCGAGCGTTTCTTCAGCCGTAAAAGCGGCGAATGCTGACACCTCGCCGTCAACTGCGTACGGCGAAAAGCTGCGGGGAAGTTCAATCGCGTACTCAAAGCTCTCCTCGAGCAGAAACCCTTCGGCAATCGGCCGCTCGAAAACGGTGCGGGCGCAAAAGGCGGGCGAGAGCCTCGAGAGGTCGAGTCCTGCCTCTTCGAGCGATTCGCGTGCAAGGGCGTCTCGAACGGATTCACCCGCTGCGACAAGCCCCGCAGCAAGGCTGTCCCAGAGCCCCGGACCTATGCGCTTCTTTTCGCTGCGGCGCGAAAAGAGAAAATGCGAAGGGCAGTCGGCCTGCGGGGGGCGAATGAGCGCAGTGAGCCGAACTGCATAAGTTTTGGCGCCAAGCGGACGGAAAAGGCCGCGCGGCATCTGCGCAAAGACGGGCGCGTCATCCGAGTGCGCGCCGACATCACGCAGGTCGAGGCGCTCGTCCGAAAGCGCGAATGCGGTCTGGCTGCGAAGCCGCGCCGCTATGCGACCGAGCATGGCCGTGCGGTCTTCAAAGCTGCTTCCCGGCAGAAGAAGTCCGCCTTCGGCAAGCGGCAGCAGCGCGCCGCAGCCGCACAAATCTTCGGCTAAGTCTGCGGCTACGCGTCCGACGCGTACCCGCGCGCCCGAAATGGTTCGCGCCTCAAGAAAAAGCGGTCGAGCGTCCTGCCGGGCGTCGACCGCAATTTGTGAGGATGAGCGCGCTTTGGCGATCTCATCGAGGCGCTGGCGAAAAACTGCATCGAACATCAGCGCAATCCGATTCCAGTGCGCTGCCAGGAGCTGGCAGCGCTTCTCCGGCAAAGTCGTGTTGATTAATCGACGGAGGCTTCAGGACGCATGTGCGGGAAAAGAAGCACATCGCGGATCGTGGGCGCATCCGTCAGGAGCATCACGAAGCGGTCAATGCCGATGCCGCAGCCGCCCGTCGGAGGCAGGCCGTATTCAAGCGCACGGATGTAGTCGGCGTCGTAATACATGGCTTCATCGTCGCCGTGGCTCTTCTTTTCAGCCTGTGCGCGGAAGCGCGCAGCCTGATCGTCCGGATCATTGAGCTCGGAGAAGCCGTTGGCGGTTTCGCGGCCGGCGATGTAAAGCTCGAAGCGTTCCGTCACTTCGGGGTTCGTGTCGGAGGCACGCGCGAGCGGGGAGATTTCCGTCGGGTGGTTGATGATGAAGGTCGGCTGAATGAGCTTCGATTCTGCGGTTTCTTCAAAAAGCGCCACCTGCAGTGCGCCGAGGCCTGCATCAACAGGAATATCGCCGTGCAGCCGGGCAATTTCCGCTTTAAGAAAATCCGGATCGTTGAGCTCGCTGTCGGTGTAGTTCGGGAAAAACTTCTTGACCGCTTCGATCGGCGTGAGGCGCTCGAAGGGCTTCGAGAGGTCGATTTCAGTGCCCTGGTAATTGATGACGGCCGAGCCCGTTGCTTCAATCGCGGTATGACGGATGAGCGCTTCCGTGAAGTTCATCTGGTCGTGATACGTCCAGTAGGTTGCGTAGAACTCCATCATTGTGAATTCGGGGTTGTGGCGCGTATCGGTGCCTTCGTTGCGGAAGTTGCGGTTGATTTCGAAGACGCGTTCAAACCCGCCGACGACAAGGCGCTTCAAATAGAGTTCAGGCGCGATGCGCAGGTACATGTCCATGTCGAGCGCATTGTGATGCGTCACAAAGGGCTTGGCATTTGCGCCGCCCGGAATCGGGTGAAGCATCGGCGTTTCGACTTCGAGGAAGCGGTTCTCGAGCATGTAGTTGCGGATGGCGGCGATCGCCTTCGAGCGCGTCAGGAAGCGGTTGCGCGAATCCTCGTTCATGATGAGGTCGACGTAGCGCTGACGGTAGCAGAGTTCCGTATCCTGCAGGCCCTTGTGCTTGTCGGGCAGCGGACGGATGCTCTTGGTCATGAGGCGGATCGTCTTCACGCGGATGGCAAGGTCGCCCGCGCGCGTGCGGAAGAGCGTGCCCGTGCAGGCAACGATGTCGCCGAGGTCGAAGGTCTTGAAGTTCGCATAGACATCGGGCCCGACTTCATTCTGCTGAACGAAGTACTGCATGGTGCCGGTAAAGTCGCGCACCGTCGCAAAGCTTGCCTTGCCCATGACGCGCTTGAGCATCATGCGGCCGGCGCAGGCGACTTCAGGGGCTGCCGCTTCGAGCTCTTCGATCGACATGTGATCGTACTTGGCGTGCAGGTCGCCGAAGAGGTCTTTGCGCACAAAGTCATTGGGAAAGGCAATGCCCGTTTCACGCAGCTTCTGAAGCTTGGCGCGGCGTTCGGCGATGATGTGATTCTCTTCCTGCGCAGCGGCTGCTGCGTTGATTTCTTGTTCTGCCATTTGGTGTGCTCCTGATGAGCGTTCTGATTTCAAGCGGCGGGCGCGCTTGGGCGATGCCGATCGCTGCCGCACCTGCCGCTCGAACGTAACGAAAGGGTTCCCGGCCGCCTTATTGGGCGGCGAGGCCGCCGACGTGCTGCTTGAGCGAAGCCTCGATGAACTGATCGAGGTCGCCGTCGAGCACGGCGCCGGTGTTGCCGGTTTCCACGCCCGTGCGCAGGTCTTTTACGCGGGACTGGTCAAGCACGTAGCTGCGGATCTGGTGGCCCCAGCCGATGTCGGACTTTTGCTCTTCGAGCTTCGTCTGCGCTTCCATGCGCTTTCTCATCTCGAGCTCATAGAGCTTGGCTTTGAGCTGCTGCATCGCCTTTTCGCGGTTGCGGTGCTGCGAGCGGTCGTCCTGGCAAATCGTGATGATTCCGGTCGGCACGTGGTGAATTCGGACAGCCGATTCCGTCTTCTGAATATGCTGGCCGCCGGCGCCCGAAGCGCGGAAAACGTCGATCTTGAGGTCAGCAGGGTTGATTTCGATGTCGATGGAGTCGTCCACTTCCGGATAGACGTAGACCGAGCAGAAGGACGTGTGACGGCGCGCATTCGAATCGAAAGGGCTTTTTCGCACGAGGCGGTGAATGCCCGTCTCCGTGCGAAGCGTGCCGTATGCCCATTCGCCTTCAATGAAGAGCGTTGCGGATTTGATGCCGGCGACTTCGCCCGGAGTTTCTTCCTCAAGCGTAACTTTGAAGCCCTTGCGCTCGGCATAGCGCATGTACATGCGCTCGATCATGCTCGCCCAGTCCTGCGCTTCCGTGCCGCCGGCGCCCGATTGGATTTCGAGGTAGCAGTTGGCCGGATCCATCGGCTGGTTGAACATTCGCTTGAATTCAAGACCGGCGACTTCCTTTTCAATGCCTTCAATGTCGCCGCCGACGGCTTCGACTGTTTCCCAGTCTTCTTCAGCCATCGAGAGGTCAAAGAGATCCGCGGCATCATTCACGCCCGTGGTGAGCCGCGAGAAGCTGCCGACAATGTCGTCGAGGAGCTTCTTTTCCTTGCTCACTTCCTGTGCGTGCTTGGGGTCGTTCCAAAGATCGGGGTTTTCGATCTCAATATTGACTTCTTCGAGTCGACGCGCTTTGCGATCGACGTCAAAGATACCCCCGAAGTTCGATCAGGCGGCGGCGAAGGTCGTCGATGCTGTTCTGGATCTGATTGATTCGTTCGGCTTCCATGATGAGAGGCTTGTCCTGTGCGAAATTAAAAGATGGTTCGTCGACAAGGCGGTTGTTCGTCTTGCCGATGCGCGCATATGCATGCCGCGGGCGCGTGGTGTGCTCGCGGCATGCGAAACGGTTAATTATAGACGTGCGGACTTTCCGATTGAGCTGGATTTCCGCTGAAAATATCAGAAAAATCCGAGCGAAAGCGCAGGGAGTCCTAATGCGGTTCAGACGATTCAGCCGCTTCGACAACAAGCTGAACGCTGCGGCGGCCGCGGAATTCATTGATGGACGGCCGATAAGCAAGCTTTGAGATCTGCGTGAGCGGTTCGCGCCGGCGGAAGAAAATGGCGTCGAATCGCTGACGGCCGAGCATGACGGCGAGCTTCAGGTGCGCATCCTTGAGCAGCGTTTGGCCGAGAACGGTGAATTCGTTGGCGAAAAGCGGCGCTTCAAAGCCCTGCCCCCAGATCTGGCTTTCAATTTCGGCGCAAAGTCGTTCGTTGATTTCATCGGGAGCGAGACCGCCGTCGGTGAGCACGATGCGCTCGAAGGCGGACGGGTCGCAGTTGTCGCGGACCACGGCTTCGAAGGTTTCGGCAAAACGGTCGAGCCCTTCGGGGCGGATCGAAAGGCCGGCGGCCATCGCGTGGCCGCCGAATCGCAGCACGACGTCGGGAAGCTGCTTGGCGACCAGGTCGAGCATGTCGCGCAGGTGAATGCCCGGAATGGAGCGGCCGGAGCCCTTGAGCTCGCCGGACTCTGTTTTTGCAAAGGCAATCACAGGCCGGTGAATGTGCTCCTTTATGCGGGCAGCGACGAGCCCGACGACGCCCTCGTTGAAGCAGTCGTTGAAAAGCGTCACGGCAGCGAGCTTTTCGGTCGAGAGCCGCGCAATTTCGGCTTCGGCGGCCTGCTGCATTTCGCCTTCGAGCTCCCGGCGCTCCGCATTGATGTCGTTGAGGCTCTGCGCGAGCCGAAGCGCTTCGATCGGATCGTCGCAAAGGAGGCATTCGATGCCGTTTTCCATGGTGCCGAGGCGGCCAGCGGCATTGATGCGCGGACCGATCGCAAAGCCGAAATCCCGCACGCTTGCCTTGATCATGTCTTTGCCTGCAATGCTGAAGAGCGCGGAAATGCCCGGATGGGTGTGGCCGGAGCGAATGCGAGCCAGTCCTTGAGAGACAAGGATGCGGTTGTTCTTGTCGAGCTTGACGACATCGGCGACGGTGCCGAGCGCGACGAAGTCGACAAGCTGATCGAGCCTCGGCTGCGTCTGCTGCGTATAGACGCCTCGCTCGCGCAAGAGCGCGCGCAGTGCAAGAAGCACGTAATAGATGACGCCGACGCCCGCAAGGGCCTTGGAAGGAAAAGCCGAGGTGGCGAGGTTCGGGTTGACAATGCAGGTTGCCTGCGGAAGCTCTGCGCCGGGCAGGTGGTGGTCCGTCACAATGACGTCGATGCCGAGCGCGTTGGCGCGCTCCACCGCCGCCACTGAAGAGACGCCGTTGTCGACCGTGATGATGAGGCTCGGCTTAGGCGTGCGGCCCGCCACGATGTCGACCACGAGCGGCGTGAGGCCGTAGCCGTGCATGACGCGGTCGGGCACGAAGTAATCGGCCTGGATGCCGAGCATGCGCAAGCCGCGAAGCGCAACGACGCATGCGGTTGCGCCGTCGCAGTCGTAGTCGGCAACAATCGTGACGTGCTCGCCTTTTTCGCGAGCCCGTGCAAGGCGTTCCGCTGCTTCTCGGGCGCCTTCAAGTGCAGAAGGCGGAATCATGCCGCGCCAGGACTGCTCAAGGTCTGCCGATGAGCGAATGCCGCGCGCGGCAAGTGCGCGCGCAATGGGCGGCAGAAATCCCGACTGCGAAAGCGTGAGTGCGGCGCGCATGTCAAAGGGTCTGGAGAGAATGCGCGTCATGGCTGCGGCTCCGCGGCATCGGCAGGCGCATTGGCGCAAGCCGGATAGTGTTCATAGGGGTCGATGAGCCACGACTCGGGCGCAAGGGGGGCCGGGCGGCGGAAGCGGTCAAGAATGCCCTGCGGCTTTTGCATGAGGGTGGCTGCGCCTGCAATGCCGAAGAGGACAAGCGCGTCCGAATCAATGTTGCGTGCCGGCAGCTGAGCGCGAAGCGCTGCGAGCTTGCGGGCAAGTGCAGGGAGCGCGCGCCGCCAGGCGGGAAGGTCGCCGGCGAGCCACGGTTCGTAAAGGTCGTCGAGAAGCGCGATGACGTCGCCGGGCGGCAGTTCTTGAGGCCAGTGCGGCGAAGCGTCGCCGCGCTCTGTGAGCGCGCCGACTCGCCACGCAGGAATGCCTGCGGCGAGCGCCCAGCCTTGCAGAACCGGATCGTCGGAGAGCACTGCGCGGAAGAGAGAGGGCGGATGGTAGCCCTCCGGGCGGCCCGGCGTCGTGAGCCAGAAGGCCGAAATGACGGGGCGCCCTGCCGCAGCTCGGCGCTCGTTCAATTGCTGAAGCGCGCCGTCAGCGGAAAGGCGTTCGCTGGCGCTCGCCGCCAAATCTTTCGCCCAGGCGGCATCCGGGCCTTCCATCCCGGCGTCAAGGAGCGCTTGGAAGCTCGGCGCGTCCAGCGCCCGCACAAACGGAACGAGGGACTTCGGGTGCGCGAGCGAAGCGCTTTCGAAGTCATGCGCGTGCTTGTCGGAGAAGAAAAAAGAAGCGCCGGCGATCTGCAGGCGAAGATCGCGCTCAAAGGCGAAGCGGCCGAAGACCGACAGCATCGGCATCGTCTCTTCATCGGCGAGCGCCGTCTCGAACCAGCTGCCGTCGGCCGCGCGAGCGAGCGGTGCGAGCCGGATCAGCGGCTCGCTGAAATGCGGACCGTCGGCTCGCCGCCAGAGTGCTGGCGCCGTGCGCGCGGCGCCGCCGCGGCGGGCGAGGACTTTCCAGGCCCAGGCATGGTGCGGCGCAAAGCGCTCGAGCCGCGAAGCGAGGCACTGCGTTTGGGCAGGCATGCGCTGCGCGCCCAGCGCATTAAGCGCGGCACGCTCTTCGCTGGAAGCAGACGCAAGAAAGTCCGCGGCGCACGCCGCCGAAAGGCGGGCGCCGGGAATTAGAAAAAAAGCTGTTGACATGATGGCCTGCATTGTACCTGCTCGCGGCGCGGCGGCTTTCAGGGCCTGCACTGTCCGCGCTGCTGCCCTTCGGGTCGCGCTGATGCATGGCGCCGCGCATCAAACGCCAGCCGGATGCCGGACCGCTTGACGGCCGCTGCGCCGCTAGAATGACTGCTCCAAGGAATGCCAAGCGGGCCGAGCGGCCCTGAGGAAATGCAGTGAAGACGCCCTTTGAACTCCTGATCGGACTCACCTATACGAGAGCGGGCCGCCGAGGCAGGCGCCGAGACGGCTTCATGTCCTTTATTTCGGGCATGTCTGTTGCTTCGATTGCGCTCGGCGTCGCTGCGCTCATCATCGTGCTCTCCGTGATGAACGGCTTTCAGAAGGAAGTTCGCGACCGAATGCTCTCCGTCATTGCGCATATTGAGGTGACGTCGGCTTTTGGACCGGTCGACGACTGGACGCCGATTGCCGAGAAAATCGAAGCGCGCCGCGATGTGCAAGCCGTTGCGCCGTACGTGCAGGGGCAGGGCCTCTTTTCCAGCGGCGACGTTGTGACGGGGGCGCTCGTGAAGGGCATTGATCCGGTGCTTGAGCCGAAAGTGAGCGATCTTGCGCTGGAGATCTCTTCGGGCGACGGCGCCCTCGGCGGTGAAGGCCTCAGTGCGCTCAAGCCCGGCGAATTCGGCGTGATACTCGGGCGCGATCTAGCGCGGCGGCTCGGCGTTTCGCCTGGCGAAAAAGTGGCGCTTCTCGTGCCGCAGGGCAACATGACGCCAGCCGGGATGATTCCGCGCATGAAGCAGTTCAAGGTGCTCGGGTTTCTTTCGAGCGGGCACTACGAGTACGACAGCACGATGGCGCTTGTTCACATTGACGACGCGGCTGCGCTCTTTCGCACGGGCGGGCCGCAGGGCCTGCGCATCCGCGTTGCGGACATGGACCGCGCGCCCGCCGTCGCTGCGAAGATCCTCGCATCGCTGCCGCGCGGGTTTTATGCCACCGATTGGTCGCAGCAGAACCGCACCTGGTTTGCGGCCGTTCAGGTTGAAAAGCGCATGATGGGCATCATCCTCTTTCTCATCGTGCTCGTCGGCGCCTTCGGCCTTGTGTCGACGCTCGTGATGACCGTGAAGGAGAAGCAAGCCGACATCGCCATTCTGCGCACGCTCGGCGCTTCCGAGGGCTCGATCATGTCGATCTTCGTCATTCAGGGCGCCATCGTGGGCGTCGTCGGCGTTGCCGCGGGCATAGCCGCCGGCCTTCTCGTGGCTTACAACGTGGGCGAGATCGTGAGCGCGATTGAAGGCCTTCTCGGCGTTGCGTTCCTGCCTAAGGAAATCTATTTCATCAGCAACATGCCGTCGGATCCGCGACTCTCGGACATTGTTCCGATTGCGATTTGCTCGCTCGTGCTCAGCCTGGCGGCCACCCTTTATCCGAGCTGGCGCGCCGCGCGCACGCAGCCGGCGGAGGCGCTTCGTTATGAATAAGGCGGATTCTTTGACTTTTGATTCGCGCAGCGCTCCTCGCTCTTGCCTAGAGGCCGGAGCAGCGCCAGACGTGAAGGTTCCGGCGCTGTTCGCTGAGCATGTCGCCAAAAGCTATCGCGACGGCATCGAAGTCGTGCCGGTGCTGCGAGACGTATCGCTCTCAATAGCGCCAGGCGAAACCGTCGCTGTGCTTGGTTCGTCCGGCTCAGGGAAGTCGACGCTTCTTCATGCGCTCGGCGGCCTTGACGCCATTGATTCGGGCCGCATTGAAATCATGGGCCGTCCACTGACAGGGCTCTCCGCCAAAGCGCTCGGCGCGCTTCGAAACGAATGCCTCGGCTTTGTGTATCAGTTTCATCATCTTCTGCCGGAATTCAATGCGCTCGACAACGTGGCGATGCCGCTCTTCATTCGCCGAATGGATGCGAAAGCCGCCAGGGCGCGCGCAGCCGCGCTGCTCGAGGCCGTCGGCCTCAGCGCGCGCAGCGCCCACCTGCCTTCTCAGCTCTCGGGCGGCGAGCGCCAGCGTGTTGCCATCGCAAGAGCGCTCGTGACAAAGCCGGGCTGCGTGCTTGCCGATGAGCCGACCGGCAACCTTGACCATGAAACGGCGGCCGCAGTCTTCGACTTGTTTCTGCAGATTGCTCGCGAAGAAGGAACCGCCGCGCTCATCGTGACGCACGATCGCAGCCTTGCCTGCCGCTGCGGCCGAGCCCTTCGGCTTGAGTCGGGCGTCATACGGCCCGAGCTGCTCAGTCAAAAGAAAGGCGCTGCGGAGCCGGGCTTATGAGCGAACTGCGAAAGCCAACGGAGGGCGACCGAACGCTCCGTCCGGGCTTCATTGATACGCACAGCCACTTTCAGCTGCTCGACCGACTGGATCCCATTCAGGGCGCTGAGCGGCAGCGTCGCCAGCTTCTTGCGGCGCGTGAAGCCGGCATCGACGCAATGCTGCTTGCGCCGGGCGCCCCTGAGGATTGGACGCCGACGCAGCGCTTCGCCCGCATGCATGGCCTTGGGTATTTTCTCGGCATTCATCCGCTTTACGTATCTCAGGTGAATGAGCGCGATGTCGCAGCGCTGCGAAAAGCGGTTGAGGCTTCGCTTGATGATCCCTTTTTCATCGGCATCGGTGAAATCGGACTTGACGGTTTTGTGCCCGGACAGAATCAGGCGCACGCTGAAGCAATCTTTGCCGCCTGCCTTCGAATTGCCCGCGACTATGCGCTTCCCGTTTCGCTTCATGCCAGAAAAAGCGTTTCCAGAGTGCTCTACTACCTGCGGCGCATTCCGCCTGCGGGCGGTGCGGTTCATGCATTCAACGGCTCGGCCGTTGAGCGCGACCGCTTTCTCGAGATGGGGCTTTCGCTTGGGTTCGGCGGCGCTGCGACGTACGCGGGCAGCCGCAGGATACGCGCGCACCTGGCTGCGGTTCCGGACAATGCCTGGGTTCTAGAAACTGATGCGCCAGACATGCCTACGAGCCGGCGACGCGATGCCCATGCGCGCGGCGAAGCGCCGCTTGAGACGGAGCCCGCTGACATACTTGAGGCGGCAGCTGCTGCCGCAGTTCTGCGCGGGCTTTCGCTCGAAGCCGTCGCCGCGCAATCTTCCCGCAACGCCTGCGCAGCGTTTCCGCGGCTTGCTTCTCTTCTTTCGCGTCCGGACGCTTTTTGCTGTCAGGCTCGCGATAAACTCAGGAATGTTGTCCAGCATTCGGTCGACGATTCCGCTTCAAGCGAGGTGTGATGCCCCCTTTCTGAAGGCCGATCGGATGCTTGGTCGCAGCGCTTTGAGCGAATTCAATTCGAAGACAATTACGCACGAAAAAAGGAACATGATGGAAGAAAAAGAACAGAGCGCCGGCAAAGCCGTCGTTGCCGTCATCGGTCTCGACATGCCCGGCATCGTCGCCGCCGTGACCTCCGCGCTCGCCGAGCACGACTGCTTCGTTGAGGAAGTGAGCCAGGTAACGCTCAAGGGTCAGTTTGCCCTCATCGGCATCGTGAAGAAGCCTGCCGAGCTTTCAAACGAAGCGATGGAATCCTTTTTGCGCGAACGCATTGCAGAGAAGCATCTGCGGCAATCGGTGCTGGTTCGCGACTATCAAACGCCGGATGAATCCACAGAAAAAGATGCGGGCGAACCTTATGTCGTGAGCATCTGGGGGTGCGATCGAGGCGACATCACCGCCACTTTTTCCAAGATTTTCGCCAGCGAAGGCATCAATATCGAGAGCCTGCGCGCTCTGCCGCTCGAAAACGGCGAAAGCCTTCAGTTCTTCGAAGTCATGATGCCGCTCTCGGTAGACAGGCGCGCGCTCAATGCGGTGCTGCGCGACCGCGCGCATGAACGCGGACTGCGCTGCAACATTCAGCACCGCGATATTTTCGAAGCCATTCACCGCGTCAAGGTCGACTGAACGCCCCGACGCCAACGCCATCTCCGGGAACAACAAACATGCTTACCGATCGCGAAGTTCTCTCGACCATCAATATGCTGCGCGCCGAGCACCTTGACGTACGCACGGTGACGATGGGCATCAATCTCTTTGACTGTGCAAGCACAGATTTCGACGTCTTTGCCTACAAAGTGCGCTCCAAAATTCTGCGCTACGCCGAAAAGCTCGTCGAAACCTGCGACGCCGTGGGCGACCGCTACGGCATTCCGGTTGTCAACAAGCGCATTGCCGTCAGCCCCATCGGAACGGTGGGCGCCGGCTTCAGCCGCGACGAAATGACGGCGGCCTGCCGCGTTCTCGACGAATGCGCCAAAAAGGTGAACGTCGACTTCATCGGCGGCTTCGGCGCGCTGGTGGAAAAAGGCATGACGCCGGGCGAGCGGAATCTGATCGACGCGCTGCCGCAGGCGCTTGCCGAAACCGACCGCATTTGCTCATCGATCAACGTCGGCTCAACCAAAGCGGGCATCAATATGGATGCCGTCCGCCTCATGGGCGAACGCATTCTTGACGTTGCCGAGGCGACGAAGGAGCGCGACGCCATCGGCTGCGCAAAGCTCGTCGTCTTCTGCAATATTCCGCAGGATGTGCCCTTCATGGCAGGCGCTTACCTCGGGATCGGCGAACCCGACGTCGTGATCGACGTCGGCGTTTCGGGACCGGGCGTCGTCAAGAAGGCGCTCGAGCGCGCCTTTGCTGCCAAGGGCGACTATCTCACCGTGACGGATGCGGCCGAGGTCATCAAGCACACGGCCTACAAGGTGACGCGCGTAGGCGAAATCATCGGGCGTGAAGTGGCTGATCGGCTGGGGCTGCCCTTCGGCGTCGCCGACCTCTCCCTCGCGCCGACGCCTGCCGTCGGCGACAGCGTGGGTGAAATCTTCCAGACGATGGGCCTTTCTTCAATTGGTGCGCCAGGCACCACCGCCATCCTTGCAATGCTCAACGACCAGGTGAAGAAGGGCGGCGTTTTTGCCTCTTCTCACGTGGGCGGCCTCTCGGGCGCCTTCATTCCGGTTTCCGAAGACAGCGCCATTGAGGCTGCAGCGCGCACGGGTGCGCTGACGCTCGAGAAGCTCGAGGCCATGACATCGGTCTGCTCCGTCGGCCTCGACATGATCGCCATTCCCGGCGATACGCCCGCGGCCACGATTTCAGGGCTGATTGCCGACGAAGCCGCCATCGGGATGATCAACGGCAAAACGACGGCGGTGCGCGTCATTCCCGTGCCCGGGAAGACCGTCGGCGACAAAGCCGTCTTCGGCGGCCTGCTCGGCGAAGCGAGCATCATCCGCGTGCCGGGCGGCGATGCCTCGGGCTTCGTCAAGCTCGGCGGCCGCATCCCGGCGCCGATTCACAGCCTTCGCAACTAAGCGCTGAGAAAGCACGCTCCGCAGAGAGAAAAGCCGCTCGAAAATACAGGCTTCGGGCGGCTTTTTCGTTGGTGACGAGGAGAGATTCGGGTAATTACTGTATTTGAAATTCGATAATTAATAAAAATATATTTACGTATAACATCATATAAGTAAATCAGCGTAAAAAGGCCTTTTTCCTTTTTTTGGTGAGATAGGCCTATGAATATCAACCGAACCCACTTTTTCCTTTGTGTTTTGGCGGCTGCTGCCATGGAAAATGCCGGGGCGCGCTTGCCGATCGTGCCCTGCACGGAGCACAACCCGATGACCCCTTGCAGCGTCACGGCCGACATGCCGCTCACGGTTGAGAAAGATTTCACGCCCTCGAGCCTGACGGCGGATCAGGGGACCATACGGAATAACGGCGCCATTTACGTTCACGAATCGGAAAAGGTCTACGGGAATGCCGCATTCGAAAATGGCTCCTACTATGAAGCCATTGGCAATGGTCAAGAGCAAGTCATGTTCAGGGCAGGGCGCCTCCTTCTCTCTGAGAGCGCCATCAGCCTTCAAACAAACACAGAGGCTACAAAAGTCAGCTTTGTCGTGGATGCCCTTCAGCTCGGCGCAGGCGAGAGCCGCATCGAGCTGCTGAACAACGCTGCGGATACGGTGACGCGAGTGGTCTCCATGAGCGTCATTGATGAATTTCAAGCGTCGGACGACGCCAAACTTGACCTTGTCGTTTCGCGAGGCGCAGCCTTTGCCTTCGGCGCTGATGCAACTGCTTTCAGTTTTGATGAATTTGAATCAGCCACAACAGTGCACGGCAAAAGTTACTTCCTTGTGGCAAAGCCTTTTATGCTGACGCCCAACATGAAAATTCAGTTGGGCGAAGCGCAGACGCGCGAAGATGCCAATCTCACGCTTGGCGCGGGCGGCGTGCTTCTGCTGCAGCCGCAACAAGCGGCTGCGGCCGCGCAACCGCTTTTTGCGGCGGACCCCGATGCCAGCCTGCGTTTTGATGCAGGCTCAGAAATCTGGATTTCAACGAATTGCGGCGCTGATATTGACAAAGCGCTCGGCGCGATCAATTTCGGCGGCGAGCAGGTGGACGGGCTCGAAAATGTGGTTGTGAGCTACGACGGACAAGTCGGGCGATTTGAGGCGGCAGCAGACGGCAGTCTGGACATTGCCTTTGAGCGCATGCAGTTTTCCGGTCCCTTTGCAGGCATGCTTGATGCGCTCTGGGAGAAGCGCCACGATGCGCTGCTGCCCGCATTCTTTCGGGCGATTTACGACCGCTCGAATGCGCCGGCCGGCGAAAGAGCGCTTCTCACAGCATCGACCCTTGCGGCTCGCCTGGGCTCCGATGAAAGGCTTGCGCACCTCCATGAGCGCGCAGCTGCCGAAAGCGCCTTCATGTGGTTTGATTCAGCGTTCGACGGGTATGACGAACATGCCGAAGGAAGCGCTGAAGGCGGGAAGCCGGCTTCGCTCGGCGCGCTTCCCGTCCGCGTTGCGGCTTCGGCAGGGAAGAGCGAAAACGAAACGGGCGGCAACTCGCTGCACACCCGAATCCAGTCCGACGATACGCTCTTCAGCCTCGCGGCAGCGGCCGGCTGGGGGCAATGGCGCTTCGGTGTCAGCGGCTATTTGGCTTCAAGCGATGTAAGCACAAAAGGAGGAACAGAAAATACCAGTGACATTCCTCTGAGCGGCACGAGCGACGCAGCGCTCATCGAACTTTGGGCCGGACGGCCGGCTGCTGGCGGCACGGCAGTGCTGAGCGCCGCCTGGAGCGAGGCGGCGGATTCTGTCCGCTCAACGGCGATCGGCTTCTCGATCGAAGCCGACGACGTTGATCGGCGCGTCATCAGTCTCGGCGCAGCGTGGCGCACGCCCGAAGCATTGTGGGGGCCGGTTGCTGCTTCGATGACGGCGCGCGCGCAGTATCTGCGATTCGACTCGGTCGAATACAACGTGAAAGCCGATGGCGCCGCTTTTCTCCGCGTTCAGGAGTCGGGCGGCCAGGTCGGCGTGCTGGCGCTCGATTTTGATGCCGCTTCAGACGTTCGGCTCGATCGCGCGGCTTCGGCGCTTGGCGCGTTCAGCGCCATGGTCCCCAGGCGCGCCGCCTGGCGCGCCAGCGTCGGCGCATCTTATTTTGCAGGCGAGCGCGAGCGTGATCTTCAGCTGGCGGCATTCGAGCGCAAGGACACGCCGCAGGCGCGCCTGCGGGCAAAGTCGATGGATGCGCTGCTGATGCGTGCTTCAGCAAGCGTTTCGCTCGAATTCGACGAAACGCGGTTTTCCTTCGAGGGCTTCGGCGCTTGCTCGGACGACGAATACAAAGCTTACGGGGCAGGGGTGCGCTGCGAGTGGCTGCTTTGGCCGTAGGTGAAGCCGTCGCAGCTTCAACGGATGCTGTCCGGGCAAGGCTCGCACGCTTGTTGAGAAGAGTGCCGAAATAATCGTAAGGAGGTGCAAAGAGCAAGGGCGAATGACGCAAGTTCTTTTGCCCGTACCTAAAATGAAATAATGCGCGGCGGCAGCAGTGCGGCAGTTTGGCCGTCTGCCGTCGCGCGGCAGGACAACCGGCCGCAACGGCCGGACCGCTGATAAGTACAAAAGCCGGCGCACGCATCGTTCATCGGGGGACGGCGGGCAGGAAAACGCCGTTCGAACGAAGGCGGAGCAGCCGGCAGCAAAAAAGGGAAAAGCAAAATGGGGGAAGCGGCAGCACAGCTTTCGGCCGATCCGATGCTTGCAAGAAGCATGATCGAGCCGCTCTACAGGGAACTCATGCTTTCTACCGGCGAGTCCGCGCTGGCGCATGCGGACGGCGTCGCATCGATTCTTCGCGGCGTTCGCGATGATCCCGAACTGATTGCGGCGGCTTATCTTTTCTGCGTGCCGCGCGTCATTCAGAATTCCGGCGAATGGATTGAAAAGAGTTTTGGCGCCACGGTGGCGGGGCTCGTTGCTGAATTGGGCAAGCTCAATGATCTCTCCACGAAAACGCGCTCGGAGTCGAAGGAAGCCAATGCGACGATGCAGCCCGAGGCGCTTCGCCGCATGTTCCTCGCCATGTGCCAGGATCTGCGCGTCGTGCTGCTCAAGCTTGCAAGCCGCCTGCAGACGCTTCGCTGGTTTGCGTCTTCGCACAGCGAAGGTGCGGAGCAGTTCGGCAGCGAGACGCTTGCGGTGTATGCGCCGCTCGCCAACCGCCTCGGCATTTGGCAGATCAAGTGGGAGCTTGAGGATCTGTCGCTGCGCTTTACGCGGCCTGCGGAATACCACGCCATCGCTCGCGAACTCGATGAGTCCCGCGAAGAGCGTCTGGAATTCATGCAGCTGGCCGTCCAGCGCATTCGATCGCTCCTCTCGAATCATCACATCCGCGCGGAGGTTTCCGGGCGGCCCAAGCATATTTACTCCATCTGGAAGAAGATGCAGCGCAAGCATCTGCGCTTCGACCAGCTTTTCGATGTGCGCGCTTTGCGAATCATCGTCGACACGGTCGAGCAGTGCTACGAGGTTCTCTCGATCGTGCAGGAGAACTTCCAGACGATTTCCAAGGAGTACGACGACTACATCGCCAAGCCGAAGCCGAACGGCTATCAGTCGCTTCACACTGTGGTGACGGATGCGGCAGGACGGCCGATCGAAATTCAGATCCGCACGCGCGCCATGCATGAATTCGCCGAACTCGGCGTTGCGGCGCATTGGCGCTACAAAGAGGCAGGGAATTCAAACGGCGTCTCGAGCGCCGAAGAGCAGCGCGTGGCGTGGCTGCGGCAGCTGCTCGCCTGGCGTTCGGACGTCGGCCAGGCGCCTGATGCGGCCAATCAGGCGGTCGAGGACGATCACGTCTACTGCTTGACGCCGCAGGGGCGCGTCGTTGAGCTGCCCACGGGAGCGACGCCGGTTGACTTCGCCTACATGGTGCACACGCAGCTCGGCCACCGCATGAAGGGCGCCAAGGTCGACGGGCAGATGGTGCCGCTCAACACGAAGCTCAAGACTGGGCAGACCGTTGAGATTATTGCAGGCAAAACCGGGCAGCCGAGCCGCGACTGGCTTAATCCGGAACTTGGCTATGCGGCGAGTCCAAGAACGCGAAACAAAGTCCGGCAGTGGTTCAACGCGCAGCTCACGCAGGAGCTTCTCTCAGAGGGGCGGGATCGTCTCGACAAGGAGCTTGCGCGCCTCGGGCGCACGGCGGTCAAGCTCGATGACCTCGCCAAGCGCCTCGGCTTTGACAGCGTCGACGAGCTCTGCATCGCCTTTGCCAAGGAGGAGATCACGCTCACGGCGCTGCAGCAGGCCGTGCAGCCGCCTAAGCCCGTCGAGCCGGAGCAGCCGGAGGTTGTTGTCCGCAACGAGAGTGCGAGCGCACGGCGCGGCAAAGTCCTCGTGGTGGGCGTCGACTCGCTTCTCACGCAGCTTGCGCGCTGCTGCCACCCGGTGCCGCCCGACGAGATCGTGGGCTATGTCTCCCGCGGCCGCGGCGTCATGATTCACCGGGCGGACTGCCCGAACATACGCAACATGCTTGAGCAGGATCCCGATCGCCTCATTGAAGTGAGCTGGGGTTCCGCCGCAGGCGTCGATGCAGTCTATCCGGCGGAAATTCTCATTGTTTCGCAGGACCGCCAGACGCTGCTCAAGGACATCTCCGAGGTCTTCCAGCGTGAAAAAATTCACATTACCGCGATGAATTCGAACAGGGTGAAGGGCGACCAGCACATGCGCTTTCGCATTGAGACGCGCGGTGCGGAAGATCTGCGACGCACGCTGGCGGGGCTGCGCGAGATCAAGGGCGTTCTTTCGGCGCGGCGCGTCTAAGTTGTGAGGCGGGCTATTGTCCAAAGAGCGGAGCGTTTCGCAGAAGCGGCGGGACGCTCCGCTTTTTATGAAAAAAAGATCAGGAATATCAATAAAAAAGCAGGGATTCAGACTGGCGCAAAAGCTTTGGGACTGATTTTTTTTGGATTTTTTTTTGAGAAGACTCTTGCAAAAAGTTTTCGTCTATGTATAATTCGCTTCTCGCACCGCTCGCGACACAACAGGCACGTAGCTCAGTTGGTTAGAGCATCACCTTGACATGGTGGGGGTCGTTGGTTCGAATCCAATCGTGCCTACCAGAATTTATTTTGGGAACTGTTGACGATGTCATTGAAGACTACTCTTCGTACAACAACACCCCGTCTATAAATAAACGTGGGCGTGGGCGAAGCGTTGTCGACAGTTTGCCAGACAGAAAAAGTGCGGGCTCATGTCCGCACTTTTTTTATGTCTGTGAAATTTGCAAGGACCTCAAAATGGTAGCGATTACTCTTCCCGACGGCAGCAAGCGTGAATTTGACGCGCCGGTAACGGTTGCCGACATCGCCGCTTCGATCGGCGCTGGCCTCGCCAAGGCTGCGCTCGCTGGCAAGGTTGACGGCAAGCTTGTAGACCTCTCGCATGTGGTCGACGCTGATGCCGCCGTTTCCATCATCACCGGGAAGGATCCCGAAGGCCTTGAAATTCTGCGCCATTCAACCGCGCACCTCATGGCGCAGGCTGTCAAGGAGCTCTATCCGGATGCGCAGGTGACGATCGGGCCGGCTATTGAAAACGGCTTTTACTACGACTTCTCCTACAGCCGTCCCTTCACGCCGGATGATCTCGTTGCGATCGAAGCGCGCATGGACGAACTTGTGAAGAAGGACATTCCGATCGTGCGCGAAGAAATGAAGCGCGAAGATGCGGTCAAGTTCTTCCTCGGGCTCGGCGAAAAGTACAAGGCTGAAATCATTGAATCCATTCCGCAAGGCGAAACGATTTCGCTCTATCGCCAGGGCGACTTCATCGACCTCTGCCGCGGGCCTCACGTTCCGTCGACGGGGCGCCTCAAGGTGCATCGCCTCATGAAGGTGGCGGGCGCCTACTGGCGCGGCGACAGCAAAAACGAGATGCTTCAGCGCATCTACGGCACGGCCTGGTCCACGAAGGAGGAGCAGAAGGCCTACCTCGACATGCTTGCTGAAGCGGAAAAGCGCGATCATCGCCGCCTGGGCAAGGAGCTCGATCTCTTCCATCTGCAGGATGAAGCCCCGGGCATGATCTTCTGGCATGCCAAGGGCTGGGCTCTCTGGCAGGTCGTCGAGCAGTACATGCGCCGCGTCTATCAGGACAACGGCTACGAAGAGGTCAAGGCGCCGCAGCTGCTCGACCGCTCGCTCTGGGAGCGTTCCGGCCACTGGGCCAAGTATCGTGAAAACATGTTCACGACCGAATCGGAAAACCGCTACTTTGCGCTCAAGCCGATGAACTGCCCGGGCCACATCCAGATCTTCAATTCGAAGCTTCGCTCCTACCGCGATCTGCCGCTGCGCATTGGTGAATTCGGCCAGTGCCACCGCAATGAGCCGTCGGGCTCGCTGCATGGCCTCATGCGCGTGCGCGGCTTCACGCAGGACGACGGCCACATTTTCTGCACGGAAGACCAGATTCTTGCGGAATGCGAAACCTACACGCGTCTCGTTCAGCAGGTTTACCGCGACTTCGGCTTCACTGAAATTGCGTACAAGGTTGCGACGCGTCCCGAAATGCGCATTGGTGAAGATGCTGTCTGGGACAAGGCTGAGCATGCGCTGATGGCAAGCCTCGATGCGCTTGGCATCAAATACGAAATTCTCGAAGGTGAAGGCGCTTTCTACGGTCCCAAGATTGAATACCATCTGAAGGACTGCCTCGGCCGCTCCTGGCAGTGCGGCACGATTCAGGTCGACTTCCAGATGCCGGGCCGACTCGGCGCCGAATACGTTGCCGAGGACAACACCCGCAAGGTGCCCGTGATGCTGCACCGCGCAATGCTCGGCTCGCTCGAGCGCTGGATCGGCATGCTGATCGAAGAATACGCGGGCGCCTTCCCCGTCTGGCTCGCTCCGGTTCAGGCCGCGATTGCGCCCATTACCGATGCGCAGGCGGGCTACGTCAAGGAAGTGGCGCTTAAGCTGCATCAGGCCGGCATTCGCGTGCAGACTGATTTGCGCAGCGAAAAAATCAACTATAAAATTCGCGAACTTAGTCTGCAGAAGATTCCGTACATCGCCGTCGTCGGCGAAAAGGAAGCTGCTGCTGGGACGGTATCGATTCGCGGCCGCGGCAACAAGGATCTCGGCGTTATGAAGGTCGAAGATTTCATTGCCATGGTGCTCAAGCAGGTCGCTGAACGCACCGCCGACCAAGCCTGAAATTTGATTTGACCGACATTCTTTTACCGAGCACCCGAAGCGGGTGCTCGGATGAATGTCGAATTCATCGCCCGCATTTCTCGTGGTGCGGGAAAACCAACCGGAGAAGAGCCATAGCTCAAGATCGCAAGCATCGGATCAATGGTGAGATCCGAGTCCCTGAAGTCCGACTGACCGGCGTCGACGGCGCCCAGATCGGTATTGTTCGTACTGCCGAAGCCCTTCGCATGGCCGAAGAGGCCGACGTCGATCTCGTCGAAATCGCTCCCAAGGCGGTTCCGCCTGTCTGCCGTCTGATGGACTACGGCAAGTTCCGCTACCAGGAACAGAAGAAGGCTCAGGAAGCCAAGGCCAAGCAGAAGATCGTTCAGGTGAAGGAAGTGAAGTTCCGCCCGGCAACGGACGAAAACGACTTTCAGACGAAGCTGCGCAGTCTTGTGCGATTCCTCAACGACGGCGACAAAGCAAAGGTGACGCTGCGCTTCCGCGGCCGTGAAATGGCCCATCAGCAGTTCGGCACCGCGCTTATGAACCGCGTGAAGGAGGAGCTCCAGGACATCGCGCAGGTCGAGCATCAGCCGAAGCTCGAAGGGCGTCAGATGATCATGGTGCTCGCGCCGAAAAAGAAGCGCTGATCCGGTTGCAAAGACAAATCGAATTTGCGTAAAATCGCAACCTTTCCAGAGAACCGCACCGCTAGGCGCGGTTCTCCAATGACAAGTGAACTCGCGGCAGAGTGAAGTGTCCTTTCGGTCTGAAGGGAACGCCCGATGTTCATCAAATAAAAGAGGAACGGCCAAATGCCGAAGATGAAGACCAAGCGCGCCGCCGCCAAGCGGTTCAAGCCGCGTGCCAGCGGCTCGATCAAGCGCGCCCACGCTACGAAGCGTCACATCCTGACGAAGCGCACGACGAAGAACAAGCGTCAGCTGCGCGGCATGGTCAATGTGCACGAAGCGGATATGAAGTCCGTGAAGCGCATGCTCCCCTACGCCTAATTAGGAGATAGAAAAGATGCCTCGTGTGAAGCGTGGTGTGACGGCCCGTGCTCGTCATAAGAAGATTTTTGCCCTGACCAAGGGCTTCCGTCTGCGCCGCAACAACGTTTTCCGTGTTGCCAAGCAGGCTGCCATGCGTGCCGGTCAGTACGCTTATCGTGACCGCCGCAACAAGAAGCGTGTTTTCCGCCGCCTCTGGATCGCTCGTATCAACGCCGGTACCCGTGCCAACGGCATGACCTACTCGGTGTTCATGAACGGTCTGAAGAAGGCCGGCATCGCCCTCGACCGCAAGGTGCTCGCCGATATGGCCGTGTTCGACAAGGAAGGCTTTGCCGCCCTCGTCGCCCAGGTCAAGGCCGCCTAATCAGCGTCTGAGCCGCGAGGGATCCGCAGACGGCTTTTATGATCTGCGGATGCCGAAAAGGAGACTCGGTTGCATAAGCCGGGTCTCTTTTTTTGTCTTTTTTCCTGGACCGAGGCTCTGAAAAATTTCGTGTAAAATCCGAATTCTATGACGTCCGCAGACGCGGCGCGCATCAGCATGCGCGCCGGACATGCTGCGGCCGCCCGAATCGGGCGCCGATCCCTCAGAAAAAGCGCAGGCGGAAACCTGCGCTTTTTAAGCTTGAAAATGAGCGCGCCCGCGGAGATTGAAGGCTATTTGTGCCTTCGTTCGACAAGAACAGCGAACAGAGATTCAACATGCAGGAACTTTCCGAACTGATCGAGTCCGCGCAGAAGGACTTCGCTGAAGCGAAGCAGCCCGCCGCTCTCGAAGACGCCAAAGCGCGCTACATCGGCAAGACCGGCCGCATCACGATGCTCATGAAGGAGCTCGGCAAGCTTGCGCCGGAGGAGCGCCGTGCGCGCGGTCAGGAGATCAATCGTGCCAAGGCCGAGATTGAGGCCGCTCTCAATGCGCGGCGCGAAGCGCTGGCCGAAGAAGCGCTTGCCGAGAAGCTTGCGCTCGAAGCGATCGACGTGACGCTGCCGGGCCGCTTCCGCTCTGAAGGCGGCATTCATCCGGTGATGCGCACCTGGATGCGCATTGAAGAGATCTTCCGCTCGATTGGCTTCGATGTGGCCGACGGTCCCGAGATCGAAAACGATTGGTTCAGCTTCACGGCGCTCAACAATCCGCCCAATCATCCGGCCCGCTCGATGCAGGACACGTTCTACGTGGACCTCAACGACGATGATGGCCGTCCCCTGCCGCTGCGCCCGCACACTTCGCCCATGCAGGTGCGCTATTCCCGCACGCACCAGACGCCGATCAAGGCGATCGCGCCGGGGCGCACATACCGCGTCGACTCCGATGCGACGCACTCGCCCATGTTCCATCAGGTTGAAGGCCTTTGGATGGACGAAAACATCAGCTTTACGGATCTGAAGGGCGTCTACAGCGATTTCCTGCGCCGCTTCTTTGAGACGGACGATCTGGTCGTCCGCTTCCGCCCGTCCTACTTTCCGTTTACTGAGCCGTCCGTTGAAGTCGACATGATGTTCACGAGCGGTCCGCGCAAAGGCAAGTGGCTTGAAATTTCCGGCGCCGGCGAAGTCCATCCGACCGTTGTGCGCAATTACGGCCTGGATCCCGAAAAGTACATCGGCTTTGCGTTCGGCTCCGGTCTCGAGCGCCTCACGATGCTCCGCTACGGCATCGACGATCTTCGCCTCTTCTTTGAGGGCGATCTGCGCTTCCTTCGCCAGTTCAACTAACTTAAGCGCCAGAGGCTAAAAATGCTTTTTACTGAAGAATGGCTGCGCCAGTATGTCAATCCGCAGCTCAACACCGAAGAGCTCGCCGACGCGCTGACGATGCACGGGCTTGAAGTCGAGGATGTGACGACCGTTGCGCCGCCTTTTACGGGCGTTGTCGTAGCAGAAGTGCTCACGTGCCGCGACCATGAAAATTCCGATCATCTCCATGTCTGCGAAGTAAACGCAGGCACCGGCGAAACGCTCCAGATCGTTTGCGGCGCGCCCAATGTTCGCGCCGGCATCAAGGTTGCCTGCGCAACGATCGGCGCCGTTCTGCCGGGCGACTTCCGCATCAAGAAGTCGAAGCTGCGCGGCGTTGTTTCGATGGGCATGCTCTGCTCGCAGCGCGAGCTCGGCATCACCGAAGACCATACCGGCATCTGGATTCTGCCCGACGATGCGCCGATCGGCATGGACATCCGCGAGTACGCCAAGCTTGACGATGCCCGCATTGAACTCAAGCTCACGCCCAATCGCGGCGATGCGCTGAGCCTGATCGGCGTCGCACGCGATCTGCATGCGGTTACAGGCGCACCGCTCACGCTGCCTGAAATGCCCGCCGTCGCGCCCAACTGCGATGACAAGCTGCCCGTTCGCATTGAAGCTCCCGATCTCTGCGGGCGCTTCTCGAGCCGCGTCATCCGCGGCCTCAACACGGCTGCGGCGACGCCGGAATGGATGAAGACGCGCCTCGAGCGTGCCGGCCAGCGTTCGATTTCGGCGCTTGTTGACATCTCGAACTACGTCATGATCGAGCTCGGCCGCCCGACGCATTTCTACGATCTCGACAAGATCGAGTCCGATCACCTGACGGTTCGCTGGGCGCGCGAAGGCGAAAAGACGACGACGCTCAACGGATGCGAGATTGCGCTTGATCCGTACTTCGGCGTCATCTGCGACGGCGATCGTCCGGAGTGCCTCGCTGGCATCATGGGCGGCGAACGCACCTCAATTTCCGATACGACGAAGGACATCTTCATCGAATCCGCCTTCTGGCATCAGGCGGCCATTCAGGGCCGCTGCCGCCGCCTCAACTTCTCGACCGACGCTTCGTACCGCTACGAGCGCGGGGTGGACTTTGCGACGACTGCCAAGCACCTCGAATACATTACGAAGCTCGTTCTCGACATTTGCGGCACGCCCGAAACGAAGGTCGGACCCGTGGAGGACGTCGTCACGAATCTGCCGGCGCGCAATCCCGTCTCAATGCGCGTCGAACGCTGCCGGAAAGTGGTCGGAATCGACATCCCGCTTGAAGCGATGCATGCTGCCTTTACGCGCCTTGGCTTCGAGTACACCTACGACGAGGAAAAGGGCGTCTTCACCATAGTGCCGCCGGCCTATCGCTTCGACATTGAGATTGAAGAGGATTTGATCGAGGAAGTGGCTCGCCTCTATGGCTACGAAAAGCTGCCGGATCGGCCGCCGATGGCCCGCTGCGCCATGCGCAGCTCCCGTGAAGAGCGCCGCACGACGCATGTGCTTCGCACGGAAATGGCCAAGCTCGGCTATCAGGAGCTCATCAACTTCGCATTCGTTCCTGAGAAGTGGGAGAAAGTGTTTGCCGACAACGACAACCCAATCCGTCTTCTCAATCCGATCAATGCCGAGCTCTCAGTCATGCGCACGCAGCTCGTGGGCGGCTTGGTCGACATTCTCAAGTACAACCTCAACCGCCGCGCAGACCGCGTCCGCGTTTTTGAAATCGCCCGCGTCTTCTTTCGCTACCCGAGCGTCGTCGACGGCCCGTTTGAGGTGAAGGGCGTTCGCCAGCCGATCCACGTTGCAGGCCTTGCCTACGGCACGGCCGCCGATGCGCAGTGGGGCCTTCCCGCGCGTGCGGTCGACTTCTACGACGTCAAGGGCGACATCGAAAGACTTGTGGCGCCGCTTAAGCTCCGCTATGTTCGCGAAACCTTCCCAGCGCTTCATCCCGGCCGCAGTGCCGGCATCTATCTTGGCGAGAAGCGCATCGGCTTCATCGGCGAGATTCATCCGCGCGTCGCGCACGACTTTGAGCTGCCGCATGCGCCGATCGTCTTCGAGCTTGAGGTTGAGCCGCTCCTTGACGTGCCGCTGCCTTCGTACCGCACCGTCAGCAAGTTCCAGCCGATGCACCGCGACATTGCGGTGGTTGTGCCTGCTGAAACGGAGGTCGAGGTGCTCTTTGACGCCGTCAAGCATGCTTCGCGCAAAGATCCTCGCCTCATGTGCGTGACGGACTTCCGTCTCTTCGACCTTTACCGTCCGAAGGCCGAAGCGGAAGCGCACGAAAAGTCGCTTGCCTTCACCGTTGAGCTCAATGCTCGCGGCGAAGAGGCGCTTTCCGAAGAAGCCGTTGAATCGGCAATGAAGGGCGTGCTTGACGCGCTCGTCGCCGTCGGCGCACGTCTGCGCGCTTAAATCTGTCCGGGGCGGCGGGGCTTTCATCTTTGTGGAAAGCCCCAAGGCTGTCCCGGGCTCCATTTTTTTTCGACAGCTCTTTCCCATCCCGACTGAAATTCAGATGATTGAAAGACAAGACTGCATAACGCTCAACAAGGCCGCGCTGGCCGATGTCGTTGTCACGAAGGTCGAAGGCCTCGACCGACAGGCAGCCAAGGTGCTCGTGGAGGAATTCTTCGAAATGATCGCCCGCCATCTTGAGCAGGGTGATACGGTGAAGATTCCCGGTCTCGGCAACTTTTCCGTTCGTCAGAAAGTTGCTCGCCCCGGCCGCAACCTGAAGACGGGCGAGACGGTAACGATTTCCGAGCGGCGGGTTGTGACATTCCATCCTTCCGGTACGCTCAACGCCCGTGTTACCGCCAATCTGATCCGCGACAAGGAGCCGGAAGCTGAAGCTGAGGCGGAAGCTGCTGGCACGGCGGAATAAAAAAAGTAAAGTTTTTTTCTTTCGGGCTATTGCTTTTTTGAAGCAGTCTCGATATACTCCTCTTCTCTGTTCGGGGTGTAGCGCAGCCTGGTAGCGCACTTGCATGGGGTGCAAGGGGTCGCGAGTTCGAATCCCGCCACCCCGACCAGATAACAAAACAGGTCATCTGCAAAGATGGCCTTTTTTGTTGCCTTTTTTCTGCACAGCTTCGCAAAGATCGCCTGAAGCACCGAGTAGTGCTGGTGCGATGGCGACTTGGGGGTTGGGCATGATGAGCTTGGTCGGGCAAAATGGAAATACTTCGCATTGGGCAAACGCTCGAGTTTCCGTGCCGATGATGCGAAGTTTTTCCCGTTTCATCTTTGCAGAACTTCACATGCGCTTGTCTGTCCGGCTTTTTCTGGTTTGCGGAGCAGTTTCGCTTTTTGCGAATACCGTTGCCTGTGCAGCGGAGCAGCTTCCTGCAGGCAGCAGGGCTGGTGTTGTTCGCGTGGGTCTTGAGCGGAATCTAGGGCCGGATTTTTTGATTGAGTCGTTTGCGCCCACCATGCGGCTGCTGCGGCGCGAGAAGCCGAACACAACCTTCAAAACAACGTTTTATACGGCCGGAGAACTTGCTGAGGCGGTTCGAGAGCGAAGAACGGATATCTTCTTCGCCGACAGCGCACTTTTCGGCGTGCTGCAGCTTGAAGCCGGTGCCATACAGCTTGCAACCCGCACGGCGCCCTATGCCGCTGATCCATCCAAGGCCACCAGTTTTGCCGTTGTTGTCCGGCGCGGCAGCGAGATCAAAAAACTGAGCGATTTGCCTGGCAAAAAAATCGCAGCGGAAGATCCGGGAAGCTTTTCAACTTGGCTGCTCTTTCAAGGGGTCCTCAAGAATCTGGGTGCGCTTGAGGAAGGCTGGGATCGGGCTGTGCGATTCACCGGTTATCAGCCGCCTGATCCGATTCTTCTTGTGCAGCAGGCAGCAGTAGATGCTGCTGTCGTGCCTGCCTGCCGGCTTGAAACTCTGATCGATATGAATGTCGTGCACGAGTCTGAGCTTGACGTGCTCAATGAGCAATCGGCAACAGGCTTCCCCTGCAGACGGTCGGCAGATCTTTTTCCAGACATCGTGCTTGGCGTTGCTTCAGGCGTGGATCCAGATCTTGCGAGCGCAATTGCGGTTACGGTCATGAGTGCGCCGCCTTTTAGACCGTAACGCTAAATTTTAGGTACGCTACTTTAGTAGCGTACCGCCTTCCTTCGTCATCGTGTTCAAGTCAAATGAA
>CAJMKD010000023.1 GCA_905213905.1 uncultured Sutterella sp.
TAGCCAAAAGATGATTTTTGATGCCACTATTGACGAACTTCGCGCATCACATTTTCGGGCATGTCCCGGCAGCTGCTGCGGAAGGGGTTGATGTCGATGCCGCCGCGCCGCGTAAAGGCGGCATAAACCTCGAGAAGCGCGGGCGAGAAGACGGTTCGCAGGTCGTGATAGATCTGCTCGACGCACTGCTCGTGAAAGCCGCGGTGGCGGCGGTAGGAGACGAGGTAGTCAAGAAGCGCCACGGGGTCGGGCGCTGCGCCGCGGATGCGGATTGTGAGCGCCGCGTAGTCGGGCTGGCCCGTCACGGGGCAGAGCGAGCGGAAGACGCGCGTTGAATAGAGGCGCTCTTCTTCAGATGGAGCGGCGCCTGCCGCTTCGCAGAGCACGCCGGGATCTGCTTCCGGCGCTTTGAATTCATGCGACTGGGCTTCGGGAAGCTCTTCAAGGAGAATGCCTGGAAGCGCCGTGACGGCGCCCGCCCAGCCGCTCGCGGGCGTGATGCGCACCCGAACGCCTTCGCCGATGCGCTCTCCGATGTCGGACGTCATCTGCGCTTCGAGCGCTTCAATGGAATCCACGGTCGTCATGGCGAAGCTTCCCGCGTAGAGCTTGAGGGACTTCGATTCCACGATCGAATGCGTCCCGGCGGGGACGAAGAGCTCCGCCACCGCCGTCTGCGGCAGCCCGTTCGGGGCGAGCCAGGTGAGCTCGTAGAGGCGCCAGATGTCGGTGCCGCGGAACTGATGGTCGCCGATCGCGTCGCGCCCGAGCGTGCGCGGGATCGGCTGCAGGAGCGTCGGGTCGTAGCGGTCGCCGTATACGGTCGAGCGGCCGAGAAGCGTGCCTTGGGGTTCAGGCATGAGAACGGGCATGGAAATTCTCCGAAAGGGAAGCTGCGCCGGCGGCGCCGGTCGCCATGGGCGAAAACCCGCATTGTAAGGTTTCGCTCGCGCAGCTGAGACCGTTTCAGCGATTGTTTCAGCGATTGGAAGTCGGCGCGGGCCTTCCAATGCGCCATCGGGACGATGGCGCGCGCAGAAAAGCCCGGGCGGCGCTCGGCCGCTCGGGCTTCAGAAAGGGTGCTTCTTTGGGCGCGCTTATTCGAGCGTCGAGCCGGGCACGCGGGTGAGCAGGGGCTTCCCAGCGAGGAGGGCGCGCACGTTCTCGAGCACGAGGTCTGCCATGTCGTCGCGCGTCTCGAACGTGCCCGAGGCAATGTGGGGCGCGAGAACGACGTTCTTCATGCCGAGGAGCGCTTCCTCAACGTGGGGCTCATGCTCGAAGACGTCGAGCGCAGCGCCCGCAATGCGGCCTTCCTGAAGGGCTCGGATGAGCGCTTCGGTGTCGACGAGCGCGCCGCGCGCGATGTTGATGAGCATGCCCTGGGGCCCGAGCGCGTCGAGGACCTCGGCGTTGACGAGGTGCCGGGTTTCGGGGCTCCCCGGAATCACGACGACGAGGAAATCCGCCCACTGGGCGAGCGACTTCATGTCCGCAAAGCGCTTGTAGGGAACGGGCTTTTCATGGCGGGCGGTGTAGCCCACTTCCATTTCGAAGGCGGCGGCGCGCTGCGCGAGCACGGAGCCGATGCGCCCGAGGCCGGCAATGCCGATGCGCTTGCCGAAGATGCGGCGGCCGAGGCCGAAGTCTTCATTGGGCCAGCGGCCGGCGCGCACGAAGGCATCGGCTTCAGCCGTGCG
Source organism: uncultured Sutterella sp. (assembly GCA_905213905.1). Classification (GTDB taxonomy): domain Bacteria; phylum Pseudomonadota; class Gammaproteobacteria; order Burkholderiales; family Burkholderiaceae_F; genus Sutterella. The sequence goes on from CAJMKD010000023.1 coordinate 1,701, forward strand.
GCGCGTGAGCGTCAGAAGGAGCGCAAAGCCGAAGTCGGCGACGTCGCGGCTGAGGACATCGGGCGTATTGGAGAGCGCAATGCCGCGGCGGGCGAATTCCGAGAGTTCGTAGCCGTCGAAGCCGACGCCGTAGACGGCCGTCATTTCAAGCTTGGGGAAGCAGTCAAGGAGCGATTTGTGCACCTGCATGTAGTGAGCGCCGATCAGAATCGACGCTTCACGCGAGCGCTCGTCGCAAAAGCCGGCGCGCGGATCGGTCTCGAAATGAAGCTCGCCGATGGCGCGAAGCCCTTCGAGGAGCTTCGGACGCATGAGCTTTTCGGGAATGAGGCTGACGATGACGGGCTTGGCGGGCTTGACGGACTGAGTCATGGGCGTGGTCCTCAATGGTGTTTTTCGTTGATTCAGGCCGCGCCGGCGCCGCCAGAAAGCAGCGCGTGCGCGGTTCGCATGCCGTAGAAGTCTACGCCGGAGCGCCCGAAATGACATGGCCTGCAGCGACAGCGCGCCTCGGGCCGCGCCGCTTGCTGGCGTGCACGGATTCGGCTCGCCGCAGGTGCGGCGCTATGCGCCGGCGGCATCTGCGCCGAGGCGGAAGATGCGTTCGAGCTCGTTGGTCGAGAGGTCTCCGATCCAGGTTTCGCCGGCCGCCACCGTGAGAGCTGCGAGATCGCGCTTGGCGGCAAGCATCTCGTTGATGCGCTCTTCGAAGGTGCCCGCCGAGACGAAGCGCCAGACAATGACGTCGCGGCGCTGCCCGATGCGGTAGGCGCGGTCGGTGGCCTGCGCCTCCACGGCGGGATTCCACCAGAGATCGTAGTGCACGACGGCGGAGGCGGCCGTGAGGTTGAGGCCTGTGCCGCCCGCCTTGAGCGAAACGATGAGCGTGCGCACGCTGCGGTCATTCTGGAAGCTGTCCACCATTTTCTGGCGGTTTGCCACCGTGACGCCGCCGTGCAGAAAGTCGGGCCGCTCCCCGGTCGCACGCTCGATCCAGTGCTGAAGCCGCTCGCCCATTTCGCGGAACTGCGTGAAGATGAGCACCTTGCGCTCGGCTGCCCGGCAGCGCTCGAGAATGTCAAGGAGCGCTGCGCCCTTGCCGGAATCGGGGCGGTCGGCAGCGGTCTTTCGGTATTGAGAGGGCGAGTTGCAGATCTGCTTGAGGCTCATGATGAGCTTCAGGACTTCGCCGCGGCGCATGCGCTTCGCGGATTCGGCGTCGGGCGTCTGCGGCGCCGCGCCGGCTTCACCCTGCGCGCTGCGCGCCGGCGCGGCGCCTTCGAGCTTGCGGATGCGCTCAAGGTGGTGCGCGAGCACTTTCCCGTAGAGCGCCGCCTGCTCGGTCGTGAGCGTGACGAACTGGTCGATCGTGTTGCGCTCGGGCAGATCCGAAATGATCGACTTGTCGGTCTTGAGGCGCCGCAGCATGAAGGGCGCCGTGAGCCGCCGGCAGGCTTCGGCCGCCTGCGGGTCGCGCTCCGTTTCGATCGGCAGCGCAAACGTGCGCCGGAAGTCTTCGGCCGAGCCGAGGAGCTTGGGCTGAACCGTATTGAGAATCGACCAGTATTCCATCAGACGGTTTTCAACGGGCGTGCCCGTCATGGCGAGCGTCTGCGGCGCGCCGAGCGCGCGGGCGGCGTGCGCCTGCGCCGACGCAGCGTTCTTGACGGCCTGCGCTTCGTCGAGGATGAGAAGCCGCCACTTGACGGCGGCAAGCTTCTCGGCGTCGCGGCGCATGGTGCCGTAGGAGGTGATGACGATGTCGGGGAGCTCGGCCGGATCGGCGGCGAGCGTGCGCTTTGCGCCGTGATAGAGGCCCACCTTGAGCGAAGGCGCAAACCGGGCCGTCTCGCGCAGCCAGTTCGTCATGAGCGTTGTCGGGACGACGGCGAGCACGCGTGCGTTCTCGAGCTCGCCGTCGAGCTTAAGCTGCTCGATGGCGGCGATCACCTGGAGCGTTTTGCCGAGCCCCATGTCGTCGGCGATGAGCGCGCCGATGCCAAGGCGCAGATTCTTCATGAGCCAGGAGAAGCCGCGCGCCTGATAGGGGCGCAGCGTCGCATGCAGATCCGGGGGCGGGGGCACCGCATCGACTTGAGTGAGCCGGTCGAGGCTCGCGCGCACGCGCTCGGAGACGTCGATTTCGGCGCCGCGGTATTCGCCTGTGAGCGCCGCGCGCATTTTTTCGAGATACGAGGGCTGCGTGTCTTCTTCGAGCGTTTTCGCCATGGCGGCGATTTCGTTCGGATCGACGTAGACGAAGTCCTCGCCCACGCGCACGATTTCGCCCGCGTGCTTGACGAGGTCCGCAATCTCTTCGCGCGTGAGCTCCCGTCCGCCGAGCGCAACTCGCCAGTCAAAGCGCGAAAGCGCGTCTCGGGTCAGAACCGCGCCGCCCGTCTTGCCGCCGGCCAAGTCGAGATGGGCAACGAGCCGCGGCTTCATGAGGCGCTTGAGCGATTCGGGGAGCATCACCGCGACGCCGATCAGAGCGAGAAGTGGTGCGGCATCGAAAAGGAAGGTCTTGAGCTCGGACGTCTCGAGCGTGACGGGCTTGCCGCCTTGCGCCCGGATTTCATCGAGCGCCGGATAGGCGGCGCCGAGCGTTTTCAGAATGGAGAGCGCAGCAAACCGGTCTTTGGCGTAGCGCGCGTCGCTCAAAAGCCGCGACAGCATGACCGGACGGTCCGTGCGAAAGCGCGCTTCAGGCTGATCGGCCTGCGGCTCGGGCGAGGCGCCTTGCGCTTCGTCGTCCCCTGGGGCCGCGGGATAGGTTTCGCGCGCTTCAATGGCGGCCGGATCCACTGCCCGGCCGAGCAGGCCGAAATTGAGCTTCACGCCGTCGGCGCGCACGCGCGCCGTGAGCACGGGCCGCCACGGATAGGCGTCGCCCAGAAGAAAGGCGCGCAGGCTTCTCGTGAGGGCGCGTTCGGCCGCCGCCGGGAAGCGGCCGTCGGCAAAGCGGACGTCGCCCCCCATGGCCGCATAGATGAAGACGGACTCAAAGCGCTCGGCCGCTTTGGCGGCGTAGGCGCCAGAAAGCAGGCCGCCGATGGCTGAGGCGAGCGCCAAAAAAACGGTTCGCCGCACGCGTCCGGGGCCGGCGCCGGTGACGGTGCCCGCCGCGAAAAGCGCGTCGGCGAACGGGGCGGCGCCGGCCGCGAGCGACTCAAAGAGCGCGGCCACGGGGCGGCTTCGCAGCGCCGGCGTCCAGAGAAAGCGCGGCATCGGCTGTTCGACATCCTTCGGCACGATGAGCGCCGGCACGATCGCAGCCTTTTCGACAAGGCGCGCGGCCGCCGTCGTGATTTCCCGCCAGCACTCGACGGCGGGCGGGAGCAGGCGCGCATCGGCGTCCGGGAGCGCGAGAAGCGCGCTGAAGAGCTTTCCTGCGTCCATCGGAAAGCGCTCAACGCGGTCCTTGCGGGCGCGGGGCGGGCGCGACGTCCTCGTGAGGACTGCCGTGAGGCCCTGCACTTCGTCAAATGCGACTTCAAAGCCGAGGCTGGCATTCTCGGGCGCAATGGCCCGGTGCGCTTCGGGCGAAGCCGCGAGCGTTTTTTCAAGGAAGGCCGGCCAGTCCGTGCGCACGGTTCTCGCCGTGCGGTCTGCTGCGCCTTCTGCCTTGTCGCCTTCTGCGAGCATCTCAGCCGCTGCCTCAAAGGCGCAGAGATCGATTGTCCGGCGGACGGCACGGCCCGATGCGTCGATCATCTTGAGAATTTCATCGCGGAAATTCTCCTTCATCGCAGGATCGATGCGCGCAGGGAGAAGCTTCGCGAGCGTCGGGCGCAGGTCGTCGATTTGGCCGTAAGGGATCGAGCGCAGCTTCGCGAGCGAGGCTTCCTCGCTTTCGGGCTCGGGGTCGCCGCGCCCCTGCGTGGCGGCCAGAAGCAGCGCTTCGAGCGTGAGCGGCTTTGCGCTAACGGTGTCGGCAATGTCGATGCCGCGCGTCTCGAGCGCGCCGCGCAGATCAAGTCCGTGAAGCTTGAAGATGAGGAAGGGATCGGCGTCGATCAGGTCGGCGAGCGCATAAAAGACCGCGGCGATGTGCTTGCAGACGTGCGCGCTGTCCGGACAGCTGCAGGAGAGCTTCATCGAGCGCCAGCTTTTCGGAAAGAGCTCAATGCCGAGGCCGGCCGCGATGTCGGCGACGTCGGGCGAAAGCGTTCCGTCGAGGAGCTCTGCGACAAGCACAGGGTCGCGCGCAATGGCGCTCAAGAGCGCCTCCGCCTTTTTCGGGGGCACGGCCGGCAGCGAAATCCGCACTTCATAGGGGTAATACGCCGAACCGTCCACGAGGGCCTCGACCGTGCGCGTCTCCGGGTGCCACTCGCAGCTCGCGATGCGGCCCGTGTTGCAGTAGGTCTTGCCGCGCGGGAGGCGGTTGGCGTGGTCTACGGATTCAAGTGCTCGCAGCCAGGTGGCGCCCCACCAGGTATTGCCGTAAGTGCGTCTTTTTGCCATGTTGCGCTGTTTCGATTCTTTGGATGGTTCCGTCGAGGCGCCGCCGGCGAAAAAAGATGCAATTCAGTTGCGCGGGCGCGCTTTATTTTTCGTGCAGGCCGATTCTGGAACGAAAGATTGAACCATTCATTCTATCGAGGCGCGGCAATAGAGAGCCCGTTCCGGCCAATTCCGGCGCGGCTTTGACGGCAAGGCCTGGGGCGCAGGGCAATCAGTGCAGATTGCGGAAAAAGTCGTTCTTCGGCGGCGGCAGCACCAGGAGCGCAATTGCCGCAGCAATGAAGAGAACAGGGTGGCAGACAGCGCCCGCAAAGGCGAGCGTGAGGGGCAGCCGCTGATCGACGTAGAGCTCGAGGCGCCAAATTTCCAGACCGCGCTCAAAGAGCGATCCATGGAGGAGGAAGGCGTCAGCGTAGACGCAGGCAACGACGACGAGCAGCGAAAGCGCCAGAACAGTCGAGAAGCGCCGGCGCACGGCGTCGTTGTAGGAAAAGATGCGCTTGGCGGCGTAAAGCACGAACATCAGAATGAGGCCGATGACCGAGGGCGCCGCCGCCCAGAGAAGATCGGCGCCCGAAAGTCTCCCCGAAAGGGTCCAGAGGCTCATGCTCCAGAAGGCAAGCGTCACGAGAATAAGTGCGAAGGTGAGCGAGCGTCGCATGTTTCGGGCTCATGAGTGGCGCGCTGCGTTCATTGAGGCGGATTGCTCCTTGGAGAGCCCGCTGCGGCAGCGCGTAGTAAAAACCGAAATCTTATTATAGAGAAGGCCGTCGGGCAGGGCGGACTTCTCTTTGGCGCTCCCTTGACTGGATTTTGCGGGGGCGCTGCAGGCTGAGCGCCAAGCCGCATTTTGAATGGCGGATTTCAGCTGCGTCAAATGCTGGTGAATAAAGCGTCAAAACTGCGTCAAAGATGCTGATGCGGCCCAAGGCCGGGCCGCAAAGCCGGCGGCGTTTCACGGCGGCCTGGCTCAGCTTCCTTAGACTTATGGCTTTCATTCCAATTAAGCACCGGTTGAGCAACATGTCCGTGACGATTCTGGTTGTCGACGACAATCCCGACATTCTTTCCAACGTCCGCGATTTCCTCGAAATCAAAGGCTGGCGAGTCGAAACCGCCACGACGGCAGCCGATGCTTGGGAGCGGCTCTCCCGCGAAGGCATAGATCTTCTGATTCTTGACATCGGCCTTCCCGGTATGGACGGCATGACGCTATGCCGGCGCATCCGCATCAATGACAAGCGTCTGCCCATACTGATGCTCACGGCTCGAGACGCCGTCGACGACCGCGTCGAAGGCCTTGCGAGCGGCGCGGACGACTACCTCGTGAAGCCTTTTGCGCTGCGGGAGCTCGGCGCACGCGTCGAGGCGCTGCTGCGGCGCGCATTCGGCGAAAGTCCGGAGCGGCTGCGCGTGGGCGACCTGGAACTCAATCTCAAGACGTTGTCCGTCGTGCGCGCGGGTCGGGAAATCCGGCTCAATCCGATTTGCCTCAAAATCCTGCGCACGCTCATGACCCGCAGTCCGGGCGTCGTGAGCCGCGAAGCGCTCGAGCACGAGATCTGGCACGGCAATCCTCCGCAGTCCGACAGCCTGCGCTCGAATCTCTACCTGCTGCGCCAGGCAGTCGACAAGCCTTTCCCGACGGCGCTCATCCGCACGCATCCGACGCTCGGCTGGTCGATTGATGCGCCAAAGGCCGAAGATTAAAAGGAACGCGCATCGTCAGCATGCCGGACAGTCATGACTTCGTCGGATAAAGAGGCCGCAGTGCGCGGCGGCAGAGGCCTCGCGCAGCGAATTGCGCTTGCCTTCACTGTGCTCATCACGGCTGTTGCGCTCTCCTACGCAATGGCGATTCAATACAGCATCGAGGTGGCGGAAAGCCATCTGATGACCGACTTCCTTGAAGACGTCTTCGAGACGGCCGTGGCGGATTTCGAGGCAGGACAGCAGCCGAATCTCGGCGAAGCCTGCGCGCTATACGGCGACGGACCGGGGCTCGAGCCCATTCCGACACGCTACAGCGAATTCGGCTACGGCTTCAACGAGGTGCCGGAAAGCCCGGCCGTCTTTCTCTATAAAGGCGTCTGGCGCGGCGGCGATCTTTTGCTCGTTCGCGATCAGCAGGGCTTCGAGGCGACGGAGCGGGACATGTGGTTTCAGGCCTGGGCCTCTGTTGTTGTTGTGCTTCTTCTAAGCATTGCGCTCGGCTATGCGCTCTCGCGCCTTGTGATGCGTCCGGTCGAGCGGCTCTCCCGGGAGGTCAGGCTCGCTGCGCGCGCCATTGACACGGTTGGATACCGTCCGATTGCCCCGGCGCTCATGACGGATGACGAAATCGGCGAGCTTGCAGAAACGTGCGACCGCGCCTTCAAGCGCCTCAATGATGCTTTGACGCGAGAGAAGGCTTTCACGGGCGACGTGAGTCATGAGCTCAGAACGCCGCTCACCGTCATTCAGTCGAGTGCAGAACTCCTTGCCATGACGACGCTCGATGAGCGGCAGCGCCGGCAAACGGACCGCATTCTCCATTACACCGAGCGCATGAAGGAGCTTCTGGCGCTTTTCCTCTATTTCGCCCGCAACGGCGCAGCCGGGAAGCTGAGCGCCGGCACCGATACGGTGAAGGGGCTCCTCGAGTCTGTTGCCGATGCCTGGCAGAAGCCGGCTTCCGAGAAGGGCGTTTCGCTTCTCTTGCGGCATGAAGCGACCTGTCCGGGCTCGTTTTCGCCGGTCTTTCTCGGCACGGTGATCAACAATCTTGTCAAAAATGCGGTGCTCTACGTGCCTGCCGGCGGGCATGTCATCCTCACGGAACTGGCCGACGGCTTCATGGTGTCCGATGACGGTCCTGGCATTCCGGCGGCGGAGCGAAGCAAGATTTTTGAAGCCTTCACGCGCGGCAGCACCGCCACGGGCGAAGGCGAGGGGCTTGGGCTTTCAATCGTTGCGCGCGTTTGCGCACGATTGGGCTGGCGCGCAGAAATTCTCCCGGTTGAAAAGGGCGCAGCCTTCCGAGTGACGCTCATGGCCGAAGAGCCTCGCACGCGGGCAGACCAGCTTGCCAATCGCTGAAAGCAGTGCGCCTCGCACTTTTTGCGGTTCGCGGTGCAGCAAGCGGCGCTCCTCGCGCCGTTCCTCGCGCAATGCTTTAGGCCGGCGAAATGGCGGGATGCCGGCCTTGAGGCCGAGGCGCAGACGCCTTCCTGCCTGGTCGGCAAGCTGGGTCCGCCTTTCGTGACAGTTTGACGAGTGCTTCGCACGCGTTTTCAGACGAAAAAAGCGCCCCGGCTTCAGCCGGGACGCCGCCTCCTTTTTGATCGGCTCAGGTCCGGCCGGCGCGAAGCCGCATCGACCGGCGCATGAGCCGAACGCAAGGGCATTGCGATTACTGAATCGAAATGGCGCAGTGCTCTTCTTCCTTCGCTTCCTTCTTCGGGATCGAGATCTGAAGAATGCCGTTTTCAAACTTCGCGCTCACATCCTTTTCCGTGATGCCGTCGCCCACGTAGAAGCTGCGCGAGCAGGCGCCCGACATGCGCTCGCGGCGCAGGTAGCGGCCCTTGTCGTTCTTCTCTTCCTTCTCAACGCCCTTGCTCGCCGAAATGGTGAGATAGCCGTCTTTGAGCGAAGCGTTGATTTCTTCCTTCTTGAAGCCAGGGAGATCGATGTCGAATTCGTAAGACGTTGCGGTTTCGCGGACGTCGGTGCGCATGATGCGTGCTGCGTTCTTGCCGAAGAGATGATCGTGCTCGATCATCGGGAAGAACGCATCATCGAAGTCATCGAACATATTCTTTTCGTTGTAAAGTGCAGGAAACAGCATGGTAAACCTCCGTTGCCGTCCAATTGGCAGCGAGTCTTTCGAAGTTCAATTCGAAATGAACTGCCTTTGCAATCAGATCGGCTTTTAATCAATTCTGAATCGAATCATCAGAATTGCTTCTTTCTGATGATGAATATGGGTGCGGGGCAAGGCGTTTTAAAGGCGCGCATTGAAACAATGTGTAAATGAACGATTTGCAAATTCAAAAGCATTGCTTCAAGGATGCCCGTGACATTGTTCTGACAAAAAAACGCCTCGGTTCTGAACCGAGGCGCTTCCTCCTTTTTGATCGGCTGAGACCGGCCGGCGCGAAGCCGCATCGACCGGCGCTTCAGCCGTACGCAGTGCGATTATTGAATCGTAATGGCGCGCTGCTCTTCTTCCTTCGCTTCCTTCTTCGGGATCGAGATCTGAAGAATGCCGTTTTCAAACTTCGCGCTCACGTCCTTTTCGGTGATGCCGTCGCCCACGTAGTAGCTGCGCGAGCAGGAGCCCGTCATGCGCTCGCGGCGCAGGAAGTGGCCCTTGTCGTTCTTGTCTTCCTTCTCAACACCCTTGCTTGCCGAAATGGTGAGATAGCCGTCCTTGAGCGAAGCATTGATCTCTTCCTTCTTAAAGCCCGGGAGATCAATGTCGAATTCATAAGTCGTTGCGGTTTCACGAACGTCGGTGCGCATGATGCGGGAGGCATTCTTGCCGAAGAGATGATCGTGCTTCATCATCGGGAAGAAAGCGTCATCGAAGTCATCGAACATATTCTTTTCGTTGTAAAGTGCAGGAAACAGCATGGTGAACCTCCATTGCCGACCAGCCGAGGCATTTGTTCGAGCGCATTCGATTCGTCGTTTGAGGCGTTCGGATTCGTCGGATCTTTGCCTTCGAGGCTGAACCGGAATCAAAACATCTCGGAACGGCTCATTGGAACCGTTCCTTTCTGTAATCGTATATGGGTTCCATCCGAAGACTTTTAAAGTCCGAGAGTGCAACAAAGTGTAACAGCGGGCGCGGCGCGCTTTCGTCGCCGGGCTTGTTGCGCCGCTTCGCTACGGCCGCGGCTCAAGGGTGACGGCGAGGCCGCGGGCGCCCTCGGGCGCGAGAGGGTCAGCCTCGCCGAGCGTGACGGCAAACCCGTTCTTGTCGGCGAGCGTCTTGACGATCGCAAGTCCAAGCCCCGTGCCGGTGACGCCGGTGCCGAGCACGCGGTAGAAGGGGTCAAAAACGCGGCCGCGCTCTTCTTCTGGGATCCCGGGGCCCGAGTCCGAAACGGTGATCCGTCCGGTTGGCGCGTCAAACTTGAGCCGCACGGCACCGCCTTCGGGCGTGTAGCGGGCGGCGTTCTCAAGAAGATTGCGAAGAATCGTGAAGAGGTCGTCGGCCGGCATCGGGAGCTGATGGGCGCCATCTTCGAGCCCCACGGCTTCAAATTCAAGCGACTTCCGCTCAAGCTCGGGCCAAACGTCTTCCACAGCGCGGCCGACCGCTTGGGCGACGTCCGCCGCTGCGGGCTGCGCGTGCGCCCCGAGGGCTTCGCCCGAGCGCGCGCCCGACTGTGCGCGCTTCAATGCAAGAAGCTGGCTCACCTGCCGCACGGCGCGGTCGATGATCTCTCTGAGCTTCTGAAGACGCTCGCGCGCCGAGTCGGAGAGGGGCTCCTTCGAAAGCCTTTCGGCCTGCAGCGAGAGCGCAGCAAGGGGCGAGCGGAGCTCGTGCGCAGCGTCGGCCACGAATCGCGCTTCTCGAAGGCGCAGCTCTTCAATTCGTGAAAGGAGGCCGTTCACGGCTTCGACAAGGGGCTGTATTTCTGCCGGAATCGCCGGGTCGACGACAGGCGTCAGGTCTTCGCCCGTCTTGCCCGCGATTGTTGCCTGGAGCCGCCGCACCGGTGCGGTCATGCGCCAGAGGAGCAGGGCAAGCATCACCGAGAGGAGCACCGTCAGAATCAGAATAGGCACGGCGGACATGACGGCCCCCATGGCCGCTTCTTCCCAGACGTCCTCCATTTTTTGCGCAACTGCGACGCGGTTGCCGTTCGTGAGGCCGACGACGAGAATGCGCCAGCTTTCGCCGTCGATTTCGATCGTGCTGTGCCCGCCCGGAATGTAGTTCTCAGCGGCGAGCCGCAGGGCGCGACCGGTTTTGTGCAGGGTGTTGACGAGGATTTCCTCGCCCTTGGCGACGCCTGCTCTCGGATCCGAATCCCGAAGAAGAAATCTGTCTTCAAAGTCGTCGTCATCCATATAGAGGACTTCAAAGGCAGGGGGTTCGTGCCAGAAAACGACGTTCGAGCGCGCGAGCATGCCGGCCGTTTCCTCGAGCACGTCGTCCTGATGATCGGCCGCTTCGTCGTAGGCGACGGCAAAGAGCACTGCGCCCGAGATGACGACGAAGAGCGCCACGAGCAGCGCGCTCAGGCGAAGTGCCTGGCGCGCGAGCGAGGGCGGGGCGCTCCCGGGCGCTGCGCTGGGAGGAGCTTCGCGCGGCGCAAAAGCGGCCGAGAGCCGCTCGGCAAGCGCGGCCTTCAGGGCCGAGAAGCGCGCGAGCAGCGCTTCCCTGCGCGTCATTTTTTTATTTTTGGCGGCGTCATTCGTCACGAGCGAGCTCCCTTAGCGCTTCCATCACATAGTCAGGCGCTTTTCTTCGACGCCGTCATCCAGCCGAGTCCGCGGACATTTTTGATGACGTCGCTGCCGAGCTTCTTGCGAAGGGAATGGATGAGATATTCGACGGCGTTGCTTTCGGGCTCTTCACCCGCGGCATAAATGCGGTCCTCGAGCGCACGGCGCGAAAGAATGGCGCCCGGCCGCGCAAGAAGCGCGCTCAGAAGCGCATATTCCCGGCGCGAGAGTGGCACGCTCTCGCCGTCCTTCAAGGCTGTTTTCGTTTCGGCGTCAAGCGACACGATCCCGTTGCCGAGCCGGTTTTCAGTGGCGCCGCGCCGGCGCCGCAGCACGGCGCGCATGCGCGCGAGAAGCTCTTCCACGTGAAAGGGCTTCACCAGGTAGTCGTCCGCGCCGGCGTCAAGTCCGGCGAGCCGATCTTCGAGCGCGTCGCGCGCGGTGAGAACAATGACGGGAACATCATTCGAGCGCGCCCGAATCGTCTTCAAAATTTCCATCCCGTCCATGCCGGGGAGCCCGAGGTCGAGGAGCACCATCTGGTACTCGTTGAGGCCGAGCTGCGCCAGGGCATTCTTGCCGTTGGCGACATGCTGCACGGCGTGCATTTCGTCCGTAAGCGCCCCCTTGACTGCTTCGGCGATCATGGGGTCGTCTTCCACCAAAAGAATCCGCATAAATCCGCTCCTTTTCGCGGCGTCTTCATGCGAACCATTTTATCGGCGCGGAACTTGGGCGAAACTTAGCGCCGAGGAGACGCATGGGGTTCTTTCGCGCCGATTCGGCAAGAAGAGGCCGCCGCCCTCGGCAAAACTAGGCACGCTTGCGGCTCAAAAAGCGCGAGCTGCGCCCGCGGCCGAAGACAATGGCGCTGATTCGCTGAACGCTTGATCGCTTCTATCTTGCTATCACTCAAATTGATAGATGGATAGAAAAAACGGTGTTTTTGAAGATGAAGTGATAGAAAGCTGCCGAAGCACGCGGAAGTCCCTGCTGAATTCAAGAAGGCTCGCGGCTACGCTCGGCAGCGAGGCGCCCAATCGCATCATTGGCGGGCCGGCTCAGGCCTCTGCCGCCTATAATTCGAGCTCATTTTCTTGGGAGAGTTTTCATGACCGATGCAACTTCGACAACCGAAGCCGCTCAGCATCGTCCGAACGCGGACGAGGCGGCGCTCACGGGCTTTGCGCTGCTGCAGACGCCCGTCTGGGAGCCTGAACGTCTGCGCGAGCGGCTCGAGGCCGACTGGGGCGAAAAGATTGAAGTGCCGCTGCCCGCAGCCGGCCGTCCATGGATTTTTCCCCTGGCGGGCTCCATCGTCGTGCTCGGGCTCGAGGCGCATCCGCTTTCGGCGCGCATCGGCGAGGACGCGGCGAGAAGCGCCTGGCCGCTTGCCGAAGAGGTCGCTCACAATCACCTCGGCGCCGTCATTGCCGCGGTCGTCCCGGAGTCGGCGTCGCTCGCTGAAAACGCCCGCACTTACGCCAAGGTGCTCTCGAGCCTCTCGAAGCTCTCGAATGTGATGGGGATCGCCACGGCGGCGCAGATTTTTTCTCCTGCCGCGTTCCGCGCCGCTGCTGCGCAGATCAAGGAGAAGCCCGAGTGCTTCCCTGCAGAGCTCGTCGTCTATTTCGGCGTCTGGCAGGAGGCGGAGGGTGCTGCGCCCAACGGCTGCACGTTCGGGCTCGGCCGCTTTGCGCTCCCTGAAATCGAGGTGGAGCCTTGCGGGCTCAACGCAGGCGAAATTCGCGAACTCCTCGAGGCGGCCGTGCGCGTGGAGCTCGAAGCGGGCAAAATTCTCAAGACGGACGACGTGCTTGCGCACAATGGCGTCGACTACGTCGTTTCCTTTGGTCCCAGCATCGGCATTCCGGGCACGTCGACGCTTCACCTCGAACGCGCCGGCAGCTGATTGCGATAGATCGGCCGGAACGCCTCGACCCCATTTTCTTAGGAGAATCGGATGAGCGAACCACTTGATACAAGCGCCGTCGCGCAGCGCCGCTGCCCGATGCCGCTCGAAGCTGCACTGCAGCTGATAGATGCGGCCGAATTCGCCGTTCTTTCGACGGTCGACGAGGCCGGCAATCCCTACGGCGTGCCGGTGAGCGTTGTGCGCGACCCGGAGAGCGCAGCTGATGCGCCGCTCCTTTACTTTCATACGACGCCCTTTGCCGGGAGCCGCAAAGCGCTCAACATGGGCGCCAATCCGCGCGTGAGCCTCGTTTTCGTTGGCCGCGCCGAAACGCTCGGCAGCAAGTACACCGTCGACTATGAGAGCGTCGTGGCGGCCGGCACGGCGCAGAAGCTTTCAGAGCCGGCGCGCATCAAGCGCGCGGTTGATTTGCTCCTTGCCCGTTTTGCGCCCATGTGTTCGGCTGAAGAAAATGCTGCGTACATTGCGGCAAGCAAGAACTATCTGCCGGCGCTCTGGTGCGTGAAGGTGGAGCGCCTCACCGGAAAGCGGCATCCGGCAGCCGCCTGAGGCTTTGGGCTCAGCATCCGAAAAAATGAAGCGGGACGGCCTTGGCCGTCCCGCTTGCTAATGAATGGGCCTATCTCTTCCGAGGCCGGAATCAGGCCTTGGCCGCCATGAAAAGGCGCAAATTCTTCATATAGAGAACGAAAACGTAGGCGATGACGAGCGTCGCGACGAGCAGCTCGAAGTTGGCAAGCATGCGAAGCTGCGAAACGTAGGATTCGGTGCCGGGGTATTGCGCGACGAGCCCCGCGGTCTTGTAAAGCGCCGTTGCGCCGATTGCCATCGGGAACGTGAATGCGGCATAGCCCGGCGAAAACTGCAGGCGCAGCAGACGCCAGAACGAAAAGTAGATCGCAACCGTCATCAGAATGGAAATGCCGAAGAGAAGGGCCGCAATCAGCAGATTGGGCTCGCTCACGACAGTCAGATAGCCGGCGAGCGAGAGCGAGGCGGGCGCCGCCATGATCGCAATGGTGGGCTTGGCCGCATTGGGCACTTCTTCAAAGAAGATGAGACGGTAAAGCATCACAGGGAGCATCACCGCGTAGGCGCACATGCCGACGATGAGGAGGACATGCGCGACGGGCAGGAGCGACGCGACGCCCGGGAAGGTCACGTCCGCGACGATGATGCCTACGGGCGGAACGAACCAGGAGGGCACCATGTTCGGCAGAATCCGCTCCTTGGCGCGGAAATAGACAAAAGCGGCGAGCGCAAAGAGATGCGCCGTCACCGCCGTGCACCAGAGGCCGACGGCAAATTCCGGGGCAGCGTCGAGGAGCGCGCGGGAAACGACCATCAGCGCCATCGCGAAGGTGGGGACGATGCTCCCTGCAACCGGGTGCGCGAGGTCCTTCACAAGCGTGTCGGCATGAAGCAGAAAGCGGATCAAGAGGAGTGCAAGAAGGCCGCTGGCGATGACGGCCCCGACGATCTGGCCCCACCCGTTGAGCGGGAGCGCGTTTTCCATGCACCAGCCGAGGCTGGCGACGCCGAGCGCGAGGCCTGCCATCGGCGTCGGGAGGCCGCGAAAGCGGTAGTGTATGGAGCGGAACATGTGAGAGAAATTCCTTATTGCCCGTTTTTAAGAAGTCGAGGATTGTAATAAATAAAATGGGTTGTTCTGTTCAGTTTTAATGAATTATTTCGTATAATCCGTTAAGTCAATCTGAATGATTCAAACTAGTTCTTTAGGTTTATCGCGATCAGCAGCGCCGCTTCCCCGATCGGGATGCTTCGGCCTTCGACCGGAAGGCGCAGTCCGGTGCTGAGGGCGCTGCGTCTTTTTTCAGGCACATCCCATGATTTCCGTCACCATTCGTCAGCTGCAGGTTTTTCTCGCCATTGCCAAGAGCGAAAACATCGGCAATGCCGCCGAGCAGCTTCTTATGAGCAAGAGCGCCGTTTCCCAGGCGCTCGCCGAATTGGAGACGCGTCTCGGCGTGCAGCTTTTCGACCGCAGCCGCGGCCGCATCTACCTCACGGCCGAAGGGCGCCGTCTGATGCCGCAGGCCGACGAAATGATCAACCGCGCCAAAGGCATCTCCGAACTCTTCAAGACGGAAAAGAAGTTCAGCCACTTCCATGTCGGCTGCACGCGCACGATCGGCACCTTCATGATTGCCGACCTGCTGCGGGGCTTCGAGGATGAAAAGGGGTGGCTCCCGACGGCGATGATCGCCAACACGCATACGATTGCCGACCGGCTGGCGCGATTTGAGCTTGACACGGCGCTGATCGAGGGCCCCGTCACGGATCCCGATCTCGTGACCGAACCCTGGCTTGAGGACGAGATGATCGTGATTGCGCCCAAAGAGCATCCGCTCACGGGCCGTCCGATTTCCTACGAAGAGCTCGCGCAGGCGCGCTGGATCCTTCGCGAGGAGGGGTCTTCTTCGAGAAACTTCTTCGACACGCAGCTGCGCCAGAAGCTCACGGTGGCGAACGTGAGCGCCGAGCTCAACAGCTTCGACGCGATTCTTCGCGCGGTCTATCAGGGCCTCGGACTCACGTACATTTCCAAGCGCATCCTCACGGATCCCTTCTACGGACGCTTTTTCTCCCGGATTGAGCTCCCGGATCGCTTTCACCGCCAGCTCACTTTCTGCCACCAGCGCGACAAGTATCTCTCCGACGATGTCCGCGATTGGATGGATCTTTGCCGCCGTTATGCGGCCCGTCAGATGCGGCTTGAAGAAGAACGCACGGTGCGCGCCTACGGGCTCGACCGGCTCTGAGGCTCTGATTCTGCTTCGCGGCCGGCGAAGCCGCAGCGGCGCGCCGGCAGAATCCGGCAAGAATTGCGGCGAAAGCGGTTCCCTTGATGCGGCGTCCTGTTCGAAAATCACTGTCAGGCATCGCGTGCTCGGGCGCCTAGGCGCTTGAGATGCTTGCGCTTCAAATCCGCAAGCGTCTTGCGCGCGATGGCTGCAGTCTTCCAACAGTGTGCCAGGAGCTATTATGGAACACATTAAGTCGGTTAGCGCCGACAAGATCTACCGCATCTTCAACATTGGCGCAACGTGCATTGTTTCGGCGGAGCATGAGGGCGTCGCCGACGCCATGCCTGCCGCGTGGAATACGTGCCTCGACCTCGTCCCTTGCAAGGCGGTCGTCGTCATCGACAAAATCCATTTCACGCGCCCGCTGGTTGAAAAGAGCGGCTGCTTTGCGCTTCAGTTCCCGACGGCAGGCGTTGCGCGCGAAACCATGTATCTCGGCAGCGTTTCGAAGAACGACAACGCGAAGAAGCTCGAGGAGAGCGGCGCCGAGTTCTTCAAAATGCCCGGCTGCGGCGTGCCGCTCATGAAGGGATGCGCTGCGTGGGTGGTCTTCAAGCGCGTTGCGCGTCCTGAAAATGAAAAAGACTTCGATCTCTTCATCGGCGAAGCGGTTGCCGCCTGGGCCGACGAACGCGTTTTCAAGGACGGCCACTGGCTCTTCGAGACGGCGCCCGAAGAACTGAAGACGCTTCATTACGTCGCTGGCGGTCATTTCTACCGCATCGGCGAGGCGCTCGACGTGCCTGGCTACGACGAATGACGACGTTTGAAGCGCCGCATCAGGCTTGACGGACTGAAAAACGATTGGCCGGCCTGATCTGATGAAAGAAGCCCGAAAGCTGGAAGCATCGGCAACGGTTCTCTTTCTTGCTTTTCGGGCTTTCTTTTGATGCTCGGGGCTCTTCGCGCTCGCTCGAGGCGTTTCCGTCGGAAGCTCAGTCGACGACGCGGTGCTTCGGAAAGAGGCGTCCCCAGACGATCAGGAAGCGCTTGGCGATCTGTCCGCCCAAAAGCGCGCCGATGAGCGTGCCTTCGCGCACGCCGATCACTTCGCCGTAGAGAATAAGCGAAATCGTCGCGGCCACGACGACGAGGAAAATGTCGACCCCCATGCGAAGCGTTCCGAAGGAGCCGCCCCAGCGGCCGAGCACGGCGAGCACCACGCCTTCGAGCGGCAGAATGGCAATGCGCGCAAAGACCATCGAGGCGATCCCGAGGCCGACGCCGACCGTGCCGAGAAGCACAAAGCCGATGCGCTCAATGTAGGTGTCGGGATTCACGACGGACGTGACGATCATGGCGATGTCGAAGACAAAGCCGAAAACCGCGCAGATCGGCAGCTGGCGGATTGCCTTCTGAAAGATCGCCTTCGGGTCGACAATGATCTGAAGGATGAAGAAGAAAAAGTTCGTGAGAAACACGAAAAGGCCCATCGAGAGGCCTGTGGCATGGTTCAGAACGAGTGCGACGCTGCTCACCGTGCCGGTGCCGAGCTCGGCGTGCGTGGTGGTCGCAATGCCGAGCGAGAGCATGCAGAGGCCGAAAAAGAAGATGAGCATGCGTTGAACCATCGGGTACTCCTCCAGAAAACGAGAGAAAAAACACCCCCAGCCCGGCCATGCGGCGGCAGCCGGGACGGGAAGGACAATCAAAACTTGCGGATGGGCCGGGCGGGCGGCAGGCGAAACGCCGCGGCTCAGGGTGCCGAGGCGCCTGTCAAGTGAGTCCGGTCCGACAGAACAAAAAGCGCTCGAGCAAATCGCCTGAGCGCTGAAGTCTGCCGTCTGCGCGTCTATAGCGGCGCGTGAAGACGAGAGAAAACCGCCTTGTGCAGCAATGGCGGAACCCGCTGAGATAGCGGCGCCTGTGCTGACGGGCAAAGCGTCATAAGAAAATAATGATTTGGAAGACGTTAGTCAAATGACGACAGGGCGGAATTCATCGCGGGAAGGCCTTCCGGATCATGATCCGTCGATTCGAACGTTGAGGTTGAAGGCATAACGATCGGCCGGGTGGTAGGAAACGGTGATCAGAAGAATGCGCTTTCTCTCGCTCACATATTGCCGATAAATCCGAAGGGCAGGGGACCCCGCCGGCGCTTCGAGGTTCTTGGCGGCTTCTTCGCCGAGCGTCGTCGCTTCAATCGTCTGGCGGACTTCTGTGCAATGCTCCCGAAAGCGCGAGCAAATCAATTCGATCATGAGTTCGTCCGGGTTTTCGCGGGCGAGCGCAACAAGGCTGCGCCACTCCGGACGGACGTATTCGGTGGTCCAGGCGATCGGCGGATCATGCGGCGTTTCGCCGAGGCGCACCATCGAAAAGCGAAGCATTGTTTCGCCGGGGGGCACCCGGATTTTTTCAGCAAGTGCTTTGCTCACGACGACTTCGCCTGAGGAGAGCAGCTTGCGGGGATTTTTCGAAGCCAGCCGGTCGAGGTCAGAGAGGCTCGAAATCTGTTCGCTCACGCTCGAGAGCCGTCGGCTGGCGATGACGCGGGTGCCGACGTGCGGCGTGCGCCGAATGAGGCCGGCGCGCTCGAGCTTTTCGAGCGCGGCGCGAATGGTGTGCCGAGAAAGGCCGGTTTCCTTGACGAGGTCGATTTCTTTGGGCAGGTAGCTGCCCACAGGATATCGGCCTGTGCTGATTGCGCGAGCGAGCTTACGGGCAAGCTCTTCGTAGAGAAGCGGACGGTTCACCATGGCAATGCCGGCGCGGAGGCCGGAAATGAAAACGAAAAAGCGCTCGAAGGCCCGATCCCTCATTGCTCGGAAGATGAAGGACGGGCCCTGGGCGCACTCAAAAGAGCGGCGTTAAGCTGCAGCGGGCTTTTTAGTAGAGGCCGATGGCCTTCCACCAGAGCATGCCGGTCGAGAAGACGATGAGCACGCAGGTCGTCACGATGCAGAAGTTGATCTTATAAAAGCGCGGGCGTTCGAAGTAGCCCTGGCCGAAATAGATCGGCCCCGGACCGCCGGCGTATTCCGTGATGCCCCACATGAAGTTCGAGAAGATCGCAAAGCAGATCGCCACCATCGTGGCCGGCGCGCCGGCAGCAATCGCAACGGAAGCGAAAGGCACGTACATGGCGGCGACGTGGCCCGAAGCGGTCGCAAAGACGTAATGCAGGTAGATGTAGGCGAAGCCGAGGATGATGAAGGTCGTCATCCAGTCGAAGCCCCCGAGCGATGCGGCAAAGCCAACCGTCATCCATTTGATGAAGCCGAGCTTCGTGAGGCCGGTGGCAAGCGAAATGATCGCGCCGAACCAGACGACCGTGTCCCACGCAGCCTTGTCGTTGAGAACATCCTTCCAGGCAACGGCGCCCGTGATGAAGAGGAAGGCGACGAGGCCGAGGCCGATCGCGTTGGCGTCAAGCCCGGTGATGAGGCAGGTGCCCCAGCCGACGAGCGCAATCACGAAGCCCGTGAGGACCAGTTTTTCCTGCTTGGTCATCGGACCCATTTTCGCGAGTTCATCGCGGCCCATGACCTTCGCTTCAGGCGTGCGCTTCAGTTCCGGATTCATGAAGCGGAACGTGAGGAGCGGCATCACGATGAAGCAGATCATGCTCGGGACGACGGCGGCGAGGAACCATTCGCCCCAGGTGAGGTTGACGCCGAGGCCTTCCTTGGCGAGCGTCGCGCAGAGCGGGTTGGCTGCCATGCCGGTGAGGAACATGGCGCCCGTGATCGGCGTGAACTGGAAGCACGTCATGATGAGGAAGTCGCCGATGCGCTTGCCCGTCGGGCCAGGCGCGGAGCCGAGCACCTGGTTGATGGATTTCGCAACCGGCAGAATGATGCCGCCCGAGCGTGCGGTCACGCTCGGCATGGCAGGCGCCATCACGAGGTCGGCAATGCCGAGCGAATAGGCGACGCCCAAGGAGGAGCCGCCGAAAAGGCTCAGCGTTTTGTAGGCAATGCGGCGGCCGAGCCCCGACTGGACGAAGCCGAGCGAGAGGACATAGGCCGAGAAGATCATCCAGACGGTGCCGGATGAAAAGCCTTTGAGCACGTCGGCCAAAGGCAGCGTCTTCGTGAAGTAGGTGAGAGCGAGCGCGATGAACATCACTGCGCCCGACGCAATGGGCGAAGAAAGAATGCCCGCGATGGTCGCGGCGAAGATCGCGAACATGTGCCAGGCCTCCGGCTTGAGGCCTTCAGGCGTCGGCATCAGCCAGATGACGACGAGGACGGCGAGCGGCACCGCCCAGCGGATCAGTTTTTCTTTGTTCATGACTGAAGGGTGTGCATTTTTGTGGCGCGCATAGCGCCTATGGCGCGGCGCCGATTGGGTTCGGCGCCGCGGGTCTTGCTGTCAGCCGGCCGGCTTGGCGTCGGCCCGGCGCCGTCTTAGGCGACGGTCTTTTCCCACTTCGCAACGACGCGGTCGACGAATTCGGGCGCGAGGCCGATGTAGGTGTGCGGGTTGAGCATGTGGTCGATTTCGTCTTCGGTGAAGGCTTCCTCGACGGCAGGCGTCCTCATGAGAACGTCCTTGAGCGG
The DNA here is from genome assembly GCA_905213905.1 of uncultured Sutterella sp. Taxonomy (GTDB): domain Bacteria; phylum Pseudomonadota; class Gammaproteobacteria; order Burkholderiales; family Burkholderiaceae_F; genus Sutterella. The sequence continues at coordinate 21,881 of CAJMKD010000023.1, forward strand.
AATTTCCTTTTCGTAGGCTTCCATGCAGCTCTTGTAGACAATCTCGTGGGCCGTGAGGCGGCCGAGCTTGGCGGCAAGGTGCATCATCACGCATTCGCTCATCATGAGGCCCTTCTGCGCGAAGAGGTTGCGCTCCATGTGCTTCGGGTAGACGATGAGGTTCTTGAGGATGTTCTTCGCCTTTTCGAGCGCGCAGCCGAACATCTGGCAGGTGCGGGGGATGGCTTCCCATTCGGAGATGAAGCAGCCCCAGTCGCGTTCGTTTTCGCTCACCATGGATTCCACCACGACCGGCGCGGCGCTGCGGACATTGCGGCAAAGCGCAAGGACGTTTTCAAGAACGGCCGGATTGCGCTTGTGCGGCATGGTGGAGCTGCCGACCTTGCCCATGAAGAACGGCTCTTCGAGTTCGAGGATTTCCGTGCGCTGCAGCGTGAAGATTTCGTGCATGATGCGACCGAGGGTGCCGGCGCAGAGCGCGATCACGCTCGTGAATTCGGCCTGATTGTCGCGGGCGACGTGCCAGGCGATCGTCGGCACCTTGAGGCCGAGGATTTCCATCATGCGCTTTTGCGTTTCAAGGCCTTTTTCAGGCTGCGAGGCGAGGGTGCCGACGGCGCCCGCCATTTCGCCCACGAAGACGCGGTCGGCCATTTCTTCGAGACGTTCGATGTCGCGGCCGAGTTCGTCGGCCCAGACGGCGGCCTTGTAGCCGAACGTGATCGGGATGGCGTGCACGACGTGCGTGCGGCCGGCCATGACGGTGTGCGCGTGCTTCTTGGCGAGATCAAGGCAGTAGCCGAGGCAGAGCTTCATGTCGCGCAGGATGATCTTGTAGGCATCGCGCTGCATGAGAACGAGGCCCGTGTCGTAGATGTCCTGGCTCGTGGCGCCCCAGTGCACGAATTCGCCAGCGCGATCCGGCAGCACCGCCTTGAAGGCGCGCAGCAGCGGCACGATCGTGATCGAGCTCTTGATGTATTCGCCGATCGAATCGATGTCGAGAAGATCGGCCTTGGCGTACTTGTTGATGATGTCAGCCTTTTCCTTCGGGATGACGCCGAGTTCGCCCTGCGCCTGCGCGAGCGCGGCTTCGGTGTCAAGCCACTTCTGCACCCAGGCCTTTTCGGAAAAGACTTCGCGCATCTCTTCGGTGCTGAACATGCTCGCGAAAATGCGGCTTTCAAGAACGGTGGAAGACATTGTGATTCTCCTCTTTGGGGCAGCGCGGAATGCGTCTGCCGTTCGTGTCGGTAAATGAAGTCGAACCGCTGCGCCCGGGACTTCGGCGGAGCCTTTCAACGGGCGGCTTGCTTTTCGGTTGGAAGCATTCTTTCCGATCGGAGAAAACGTCGTCGGACTCTCTTCTTTTGTCTTGCCGCGTCAGCAGTCTTTTTCCTCGATTCAGAATTGAAAACACAGAAAAATCAATTGGTTATTTTTCTGTTCGGTGGTCGTTCTGCGTCCTCAGCGACCATACATATGGCGTTTGGCCGAAAATGCAGGGATTCTGTGGCGGCTGAGCGAGGCGTCATGTTCAATAAATACCGTACAAATGGGGAATATGTACGGTGCTGAAAAGATCTTTATTGGCGCGATGAACGAGGAAAAAATCAAAAGCTCCCGCAGCAGCAAGACGCTGCGGGAGCTGCGCGAGCCGAAGCTCTCGAGTCCCAAGCATCAGCGTTCATGGCGCTGACGGCTTAAGACTTACATGTCGTGCGCACGGGTGCGCTTTTGCGGTCCTTTGTAGCCTTCGGAAGCGACAAATACGCTGTCGAAGGCGCATATGCGCTTTTCGCCGGCAAAGCCATAGAACCAGACGTCATAGGTCGCGCCGGGAATCATGTAGCGGGCAAGCTCATCCTGACGGAAGCTGAGCACAAGGTCCTGACGTCCGTCGCTGTCCACGTCCTTGAGCGTGTGGGCGACGGGCTGAGCGAGGTCGCTGAGCACGACGTCAGCACCGACCGATGCGCGGCCGACGCCAGCGTGGATCTTCGCCGGATCAATGGCAGCTGCATCGAGCGTTTCGTCGCCGTAGACGACCATCTCAACCGTCTTTTCGCTCTTGGGGTCGATCGCCTCGGCCTGGATCGTCACGGCATGCGGCGCAATCGACTGGGTATGCGCGCCGACGAGCATCGCGGCTTCATCGTAGAGGCGCACGTTGTACGCATGCAGGTATTCGGCAGCTTTTTCGGGCGAAACCTCGAGAAGCACTTGAGCTCGGGCGTCAACGGCCGGGTGTTCCTTGTTCCACCGCTGTTCGATCGTCTTGAGGAACTGTGCGTTTTCGCCGAGATCATCGCGCTGGTATTCAAGCGTGTTGGCTGCTTCAACGAACTTCCAGTTCAGCCAATCCGGATCGTACGAGAAATTCGAGGGCGTTCCTTTAAACTGCTCAGCGAGAGCAGTTTGCCAGTCAAGAAACGCTGTTCCTTCTGCCGGGCGCGCAAGCGGATAGAACGGGACATAAGGCGTTTCGCAGACGCGTGCGAGCGTGCGGTAGCCTGCAATGAGCAGCGGACTTTCTCGGCTGATGTCATAGACCACGGATTCATGGCTCGTGGGACGGCAAAGTCCGAAGCCGTTGTGATGGTACCAGCCCGGATCGTCGCCGATGGTGTCTTCATGCGAGCGAAGAATCGCTTTGACGTCTTCTACGCCGAACTTGCGCTCGGGCGTGAAGCTGTAAGGAAATTCGTTCGGATTTTCAATCGTGCGCCCCGTGATCTTGGCCCAGGCGATGCGATTGCGCGATTGATTGTAAAAAGCAAAGCGCCGCTCGTCCGGGGCGACAGCCTTGCGGAAGTTGAAGTCCTTGTAGACGCCGGGTTCCTTGGGCGTGTAGCGACCGTTCTTGATGGCCCGCTCAATCATGCCGGGGGCAACAATCACATTCTTCGTATCGGTTGCGTCGACCTTGTCCATCATGAAGTTGTTGGGGATGTAGACGACTTCATTATCCTGAACGCGGCGAGCAACCCATGTATTGCCTTGATGAATGGCAAGCTGCCATGCTTCGTTGGCGTCGGCAACGGTGTAGGTGCGGCCGTCATCAAAGTAGCCGTAAGTGCCGAGCAGCTCTATGGCGATGTCGATGGCGTTGCGGGCGATCGTTGCGCGCTCGGCCATAAGGCGGCGGATGCCGTAGCCGATGCCGCCGTCCTTGACAGGCTGCTTGTCGTCATCGTAAATGCCTGAACAGGCATTCGAAACGATCACGACGCCGTTTTCATTGACAAAGCCGTCAGAGAAGGAAGCGCCCGCCGGATCATAGGTCTGCGACCAGTAGAAGCCGTAAGTGTGCGCGACTTGCGGAATTTCCGCGGCGCTTGGCTCGTAGCGGATCATTTCGCCCGCCTTGTGGTCGGCGGCTGGCACCCAATACTGGGCCGTGAGAATTCGTCCGCCGTTGTCTTCATTGTGACCGACAATGATGTTGCCGGTTTTAGAGACGTCCTTGCCGACGATGATGGTGGAACAGGCGAGCGCTTCGATGGAAATGGCGCAGAGTGCGGCGCTCACGACTGCGGCCGAAGCTTTGATGACAAAATTTTTCATTTTGAGTTTTGAAGAAAACAAAAACGCAGCTTCGGCCGCTGGCTTCCAGGCAGGAAGAACTTTTCGACTGAAACTGCTCCTTCGTCATTCCGGCGCAGGTGCTCGTGGTGCTCCCATCTCGGCCGGAATCCCGACAATCTTAACGAAGCGTTCGAAGAAATTACTTAGCGTTTACACCAATATCGGAAAAGAAAAGGGCGGCATTGGAAGCGAAGTGCCGATGCCGCCTTCGAGGTGAAAACCAGGCGTTTAAAAATACGTATTTTCAATACGCTTGGCAGATTTTTCCGAGAAGAGCGCCTGCGGCAGCCCCGATGGATCCTGTGTGTCATGAGGCCTGCCGATGAGCATCTTCAATCAGAGGCACGCTTGTCGAGCGACTTTTCTTGAAGCCACGCAGCGAGCGCATCCGCTACGGCGCGATTGTTCTTTTCGGCAAAAGGAAAATGAGAGTTCCCTTTGATGCCGATGTCGGTCAGATGCACGATTTTCGCATCACCGCCGTGGCGGTTGACGGCTTCAGCGAATGCGTCGGCCATCATCGCCGCAGCGCGCCAGTAGTCATTGTGCGGGTGCGTGGTCGGCGTCTTCGGAATGAAATCGCCGTAGTAAATCACGATCGGGAATTTCGTGAGCTTCAGGAAGTCCTCGAGCGGCACTTCGTCGGCTTTGAAGTCGCCGAAAAAGCTCGCGTTCTTAATGGGGCGAGGGACTTCGCCTTTGGGGAACGGGAAGCCGCTTCCCGGCTCATAAGCGGCGATGCCCTTGACGTGCGGACTCTTCATTCCGACGAGCCAGCCGATGCCGCAGCCCTGCGAGTGGGTGAGAAAAACGGCGTCGCCCGTCTTTTCGAAAACGGCAGCGAGCGCGTTGGCGTTCACTTTCGCGTCATAAGGCGCCGTGTTGGGCGTCATCTGCCGGAAGAACTGATCGAGCGAAGCCTCGTCCTGGGGAAATTGCGAGCCGTCGTTGAAGGCAGGCCAGAGGCCCATGCGGAACTGCCCGAACCAGAAGCCTTCGTCGGGCGCCGCATCAATTGTCCCTGGAACGGTGCTGCGGCCGGCGTTGCCGCGCCGCGGCTGGTCGACGAGATAGACGGGGTATCCGGCCTCAAGGAACATGTTCTTGAAGCCGTCGCGCCCATCGGGCGTCGTGTCCCAGGTCTTGGAGAACTGGCCCGCGCCGTGAAGCATGACGAGCGGGAGCGCCCGCCGGTTTTCCGGCACCTGATATTCAACGACAGCATGGTCGCCGTGCAGCGTCTGCCCTTCGGCCTTGGGGTGGTAGGGGTCGTAGGCCGTTCGGGCGGCGACGACGGTGCCGCCCGCGGCAAAGCTCCCCTGGTCGACGATCGTGACGGGGCGCATCCCGAACGCTGCGCCCGCTGCAAACACAAGGAGAAGCGCAGCTGCGCACCGATTTTTCAAAGAGAAGGCGTGCATGATTACTTCCCGATAAGGCCGTTTTCAGCGAGCCACTGACGAACATCAGCGTCGTCTTCGGCAACGTCGCCGAAAACCGTCAGGTGCGTGCCGAGCGTGGCGCCCGAATTCCCGAGGAGCTTTTCGAAGTCTTCGCGCGTGTGCATAAGCCCGCCGCCCCCGTGCGTATTGCAGGTGAGCACGAGCTTGCCTTTGAAGTCCTGCGACTTGATCCAGGTCTGCAGCGGCATGGCGACGTGGTGCCACCAGGTGGGCGTCCCGAGGCAGACGACGTCGTAGTCCGCGAGGCTGAGCTTGGGCGCAATGATTTCGCGCTCGACCCCTTTTTCGAGCTCTTCCTTGACGACTTCCGTGGTCGGACCGTATTCGGCCGGATAAGGCTTCACGGTCTTGACTTCGAAGACGTCGCAGCCCGTCATGGCGCGCGCCGCTGCGGCGACGCTCGCCGTGTGGCCGGTTTTCGAAAAATAGACGAAGGCGATGCGCCGCTTGGCGGGCGAGGCGGTCGCGGCCGCCGAAGCTTCTGCGGCAAAGCTGCGGGCGGGATGAAGATTCACGGCGCCGGCGACGGCCACGGCGGCAAGGCCTGAAAGCGAACGTAGAAAAGTGCGTTTCTGCATGATGAATCCTTCAAATGTTGTGGTGTTTGGGGCTTGGCGCCTCTCTCGCGCGCGTCTGAAGCAGCTGGCTACTCGGCGACGCGCTTGGCGTATTCGCCTTTGTAGCGGTCGCCCGAGACGGGAATGGCCGCGAGGTGGGCATTGAGCGCCTCGAGTTCGTCGGCAGAGAACTGCACTTTGGCAGCGCCGAGATTCTCGAGGAGCCGATCGGTGCGCCGCGTGCCGGGAATCGGCACGATGCTTTTCCCTTGCGCGAGCACCCAGGCGAGCGCAATCTGCGCGGGCGTCTTTCCTTTCTCGGCGGCGAGCGACTCGACAAAAGCGACGAGCTTCATGTTCGCTTCGAGGTTTTCGCGCTCAAAGCGCGGCACGTTCACGCGGAAGTCCTGCGGTCCGAAGGTCGTGTCCGGACGAATCTTCCCGGTGAGAAAGCCCTTGCCGAGCGGGCTGAAGGGCACGAAGCCAATGCCTTCCTTCTCGAGGAGCGGAAAGATTCGCGATTCGGGCTCGCGCCACATCATCGAATATTCGCTTTGCACCGCGGCAAGCGGGCAAACGGCCTGCGCCCGGGCGATGGTCTTGGGGCCGGCTTCGGAGAGGCCCCAGCCGAGAATTTTCCCTTCGGCGATCAGGTCCTTCATGACGAGCGCGACTTCTTCGACGGGCACCTTCGGATCAACGCGGTGGAGGTAATAGAGGTCGATGCGGTCGGTTTGAAGGCGCTCGAGCGAACCTTCGACCGAGCGGCGGATGACTTCGGGCCTTGCGTCGAGCTTCTGCACGCCGTTTTCAACCTGGATGCCGCATTTGGTCGCAATGACGACCTGGTCGCGAATGCCTTTGAGCGCCTTGCCGACGAGCGTCTCGTTCACATAGGGGCCGTAGCATTCGGCCGTGTCGAAGAAGGTGACGCCGTGCTCGAACGCGAGCCTGATGAGCTTCACCATGTCGTCTTCGGGGGCGGCAGGACCGTAGCCGTGGCTCATTCCCATGCAGCCGAGGCCGATCGCTGAAACGAGCGGACCGCGAAGGCCGAGTTGTCTTTTTTCCATGCTGAGTATTCTCCGGATCGGATGATTGGTTTGAGGCGCCTTTGCGGGTGCGGTTTACTGGCTTTGCGCTTCAGTTTCGCCAAGCGCCTGGCGCGCGCCGCGCTGGTAGGCGGCTTCATCGACCGGATCACGCCAGAGGACGGGCCGGGCGGGGTCGCTCTCCGAAACCGCAAGGTGCGTCATGGCGCTATGGGGCGCGGCGCCGTGCCAGTGCATGATGCCGGGCGGGCAGCGGACGACGTCCCCCGGGCGAAGAACCGCAACCGGGCCGAGGTTGCCGTCGGGTTCGAGCGCCTGCGTGAGCCCGGTGCCCGCCACGACGACAAGCGTCTGGCCGAGCGGGTGCACGTGCCAGAAGGTTCTGGCGCCGGGTTCGAAATAGACGTAGGCGCCGTAGCCGCGTGCGGGCGCGGGCTGCCGGAAGGCGCCGAGGCTGAAGGCCTTGCCGGTGAAGCACTTCGGGTCGACGGCGCGCCAGCGCTCGTCGGGCTTCACGTCAAGCGCGCCTGCGGCGGGCAGGACGCTCGAAACCGTTTGGCCCTGCGCTTCTGCTGCGGTGCCCTGCGAATCTTGCGCTCCGGCCGCGAATGCCGCCAGGAAAAGGCAGAGCGCCGCTGCGCCCGCCGTGCGTCCGATGGAAAGCGGATTTCTCATGTCGTTCTCTCCTTGGGCTTCGTTCGTTTGGGCGGCGCACCGGCGCTTCGGAAACGTCGCCCGACGAACGGACTGGTCATGCTTGGTGCGGCTGATCGCCGTCAGAGCGTGCGGCCGAAGAAGGCCTTGAGCTTGCCGACGGCGGCGTCGACGTATTCAGGCACGTAGTAGGTCTGAATGTGCGTGGCGCCCGGAATCTTGAAGAGCTCCTTGTCCTTCGTGCCGGTCGCTGCGGCAAAGGCTTCTTCCGTCATGTAGAGCGAATCGGCCTTGTCGCCTGCCATCATGAGGAGCGGCACGTTGATGAGCTCGATCTGGTCGCGCGCGTCCCAGGTCATGAGGTCCATCAGGCTCGAGGTCGTGTAGGCGAAGGTCGAATTCGGATGACGGTGCGTGCGGCCGTAGTAGATCATGCCTTCGCGATAGAGGTCGGTCGGGATCTTGGCGATCGATTCGTCCGTGAGCGCATCGAAGTCGACATTGCCCGAAATCGAGATCTTCCCTGTCGTCACTTCAGCTGCGCGCGCGTCAGAGGCTTCGCGCTGGCGCTCTGCGATGGTGTCAAGGCCGGAATTGATGTAGCCGTTGCGGCGCACTTCACCCGAATTGAACATCGAAAGCGTTGCCACCGCCTTGAAGCGCTTGTCGGACTTGGCGGCATTCAACGTGTAGCCGCCTCCGCCGCAGATGCCGAAGGCGCCGAGGCGCTTCGCGTCAACGCCCGGATAGGTCGAGATGAAGTCGGCCATGCCGTGAATGTCTTCCGTGCGCAGCTGCGGCTTGTCGGTGTGGCGCGGCTCGCCTTCGCTCGCGCCCTGGTAGGCGGCGTCCGCGGCAATCGTCACGTAGCCGAGTTCCGCAAGGCGCTGCGCGTAGAGGCCCGCGACCTGCTCCTTGACGCCGCCGTTGGGGTGCGCCACGACGACCGCAGGGTACGCCTTCTTCTCGTCAAAGCCCGCAGGCGTATAGACGTTCGCGGCGATCTTGAGGCCGTGGAGCTTGTAGGTGACCGGGTGGATGTTGACTTCGCCCGGCACGTTCTGCGTGATGGCGCCCTGATAAACAAGGCCGAAGGGATTGGCGTCGGCGGCGCAGGCCGATGCGGCGGCGCCGATGCAGGCGGCAGCTGCGGCGGCCGCGATGAGCTTCTTTGTCATGATGTGCATTCCTTTTTTTGGTTTGTGTGATGGGTGTTTCGGCCGCTCTTAGGGGCGGCTTGAGGTTGTGCGTTCGCTTTCGGGTGAAATTTGGGCGCAGCAACCCCCTTGAAGCGCCTCGCCAGCCTATTCGGACGAGGCCGCTTCGCTTTCGCTCGCGGGCGGCATCCGCCCGCCCAAATCCTTTGGATGCGCCCGGCGCTTACTTGCGGGCTTTGACGACCTCGTCGACCGTCCGGGCGGCGAGCTGGCCCGTTTCTTCGCTCGTGGCGTCCTTCACAAGGTCGGCAAATTCCGCGAGATCCGCCGGCGTGAAGCCGACGTTGAGGCAGACGTTGAGGTGCGACTTGAGCTGCGCGGGCGCGGGAAGCGCTGCGAGCGCAGACACCGTGGCGATTTCGCGCTCCCGCCAGTTGAGAAGGTCGTTGGCGAAGATGTCGCCGAAGAGGTGCTCCTTGAGGTACGTGTCGATGTTGGGCGAAAGCTCATAGACGGGGCCCGAAACCGGGCGGCCGACGAGCGCCGTCTGGGTTTTAGTGCCGAGCTCGCGAATCGAGGTGCCTTCGGGGAGCGGCGTTGCTTCGCGGCCGCGGTTGTCGTGAATGCCCTGCGAGGCGCGCTCGTCAAGAAGCTTCACGAAGACGCCGAGCCCGGTGAGGCTGCGCGGGAAGCCCGCATAGGCATACATCTGCTCGAGCACGCTGCGGATTTCGTTCACGGTGAGGCCGTTGCCGAGCCCTTTTTCGAGGGCGCTTCGGAGCGCGGCTTCGTTGCCTGCGGCCGTAAGTGCGGCAATCGGCACGATGCTCTTTTCCTTTTCGCTCAGCGCTGCGTGAGCGGGCGCTGTCAGGCCGGCGGCAAGCACCGCGGCGCCGATCAGCGTGCAGGCGGATTGGGTGATGGTCTTCATAAGAAACTCCTTTGCGTCATGAAATTCGGGATGCTGAATAGGTGAATTTGTTCTTGTGATCTGCTTTGCCTTGAATGAAAGCGTAGTGCCTCAGGCTGTCGGGAATTTGCAGGTTCCGCTTCTCGTTTTTGCCATTTCCTGCCGCAGCTGATTGCGACCGAGAAATGCCTGCGCGGATTCAGTCCTTGAGCCGCTCGTAGAGTTCGCTGCGGCGGCTTTTGGCGGCTTTTCCGGGCGGCTCGCCGAAAAGGCGCTTGTATTCGCGGTTGAACTGCTGCGGGCTTTGGTAGCCCACCGCGTAGGCGGCGGAATTGACGTCGCCGTCGCCGCGCAGCAGAAACTGCTGCGCTTCGTAGAGCCGCAGGCGCTTTTGGTACTGGAGGGGCGAAAGCGACGTGAAGGCCTTGAAGTGCCGGTGGAACGTGGTGGGCGCCATGCCGGCAACGCCCGCGAGCGTTTCGACGGAAACGGGGTCGCGGAAGTTTTCGCGCAGCCACCGGATGGCGCGCCGGATGCGCTGGCCGACGGTGCCCGGCGCATATAGCGCACGCAGCGCGGCGCCGCCGCCCCCGGAGAGCGCAAGGCAATGGATGTCGCGCACGAAGATCGGCGCGCGAAGCGCAAGTTCCTTGGGGCGCTCAAGAAGGGCGAGGAGGCGCGAAAAGTCTTCGAGCATTTCGATGGGCGAAGGCTCCACGTGAAAGACTTCGCTCACTTCCTCGGGATCGCTCTCGTCGACGGCGAGAAGTTCTGCGAGGACCGAAGGGTTGAGCCGCAGCGAGAGCGACACGAAAGGCTGCGAGGGCTTCACGCCGATGAGCTCATAGGTTGTCGGCATGTCGACCGAGGTGACGATCACGGAGCCCGTGCCGTAGCGGTAACTTTTCTCCCCGATGATGAGGTGCTTCTCGCCCTGCAGGATGAGTCCCACGGAGAGCACGTAAAAGCAGTTGGGCGCCTTGGTCGGCTGCTCGACGTAGCTCAGGTGCAGTCCGGGAATGAGCTTTTCGGCGTCTCGTCCGCTGCGCACGAAGCTTCGCACGCGCTCGATCATGTCGAGCCGGAGCGTTTCAGCCCGGGCATCGGCAGGGCGCTCGGCGGCGTCGACAGTGTTCGTAAAAGTGGCGTTTTCTGTCATGACCTTATGCCTCGAAGAAAAATGTCAAGAAGCCGCTGCGGCGCCGGACCAGCCGCCCGAAGCCGGCTTCAGTCGTGAATGCGGTGCAGGCCGATGGCGCGGACGGTGGCAAGGTCCATGTCGTCGTAGATCGGGCTCTTTCCTTCGTCGAGCGCGGCAATGGCCGCCATTTCTGCCTCTGTGAGCGTGAAGCCGAAGATGTCGATGTTTTCTTTCATGCGCTCGGGGCGCACGGTCTTCGGAATGACGACGACGTTGCGCTGGTTGAGCCAGCGCAGCACCACGGCTGCGACGCTGCGGTGGTGCGCATTCGCTATCGCCGTGAGAACCGGGTTCGTGAAGATGCCTTTTTTGCCTTCGGCAAAGGGCGCCCAGGCTTCGTGCACGATGCCTTCGGCGTGCAGGAAGCGGTCGGCCGAGCGCTGCTGAAAGAAGGGGTGCGTCTCGAGCTGGTTGAGGGCGGGCTTCACTTCGTTGTGCAGGAAAAGATCCTGAAGACGCTCGTTCGAAAAGCTCGTCACGCCGATCGCGCGGATGCGGCCTTCCTTCAGGAGCCGCTCGAGCGCGCGCCAGGCGGCGTAGTAGTTGCCGTAGGGCTTGTGCAGCAGGTAGAGGTCGACGACGTCGAGCCCGAGCGCTTCGGCCGAACGGTCGAAAGCGCGCAGCGCATCATCGTATTCGTAGTCCTGGACCCAGAGCTTGCTCGTGACGAACACTTCTTCGCGCTTGAGGCCGCTTTCACGGATCGCTTCGCCCACTTCCTTTTCGTTGAAGTAGCTCGCCGCCGTGTCGATCAGCCGGTAGCCGGCTTCGAGCGCGTCGAGAACCGCGCGCTTTGTGTCACTTTTCGGTATCTGATAAACGCCGAACCCGATCGCGGGCATCATGACGCCGTTATTGAGCCGAACTGTCTTCATAGCGGATAATCCCTTAAATATCTTGATGAGATTGGCAGATCGCTTCTGCCCCACGCGGACAATCGTAAAATTTCGACGTTTTCAAAAACAGAGCAAAACAAGGGCAAAAATGTCACTTTTCGGCGTTTGAAAGGAGGTGCCGCATGAAGAAGGAGCGTGCGAAGCGAGGCGCGCCGCCCTCGCTCGAAGCATTCGGCGCCAACGAAGCGCAGCCGGCGGGCGCCGACGAGCTCATTGACTTTCCGTGCGGGATTGAGGCGCTTGCGGCATGCCGGACGACCGATCGAATCGTGCACATGCTCTGCATCAGAGGAAGCCTCAGCTTTCTGCAGCTCGGCGTGCACTACAACCTGGGGCCGGGCGACTACGCGATCATTCCGAACGCGGCCATTGCCGGCGACTTCGCCGCTTCCGCCGATCTGGAGGCGATTCTGATGACGCTCTCGGCCGATGTCGGCAGCCGCCTCGCCCTTCGCAGCAGCTACGGCATCGTCGGGCACATGTCGCTTTTGAGAAATCCCGTCATGAAGCTCACGCCCGAGGCCGCTGAAAGGTGCCGCGTCGATCTCCTGCGGCTCAAAGCGCGGCAGCACGAAAAGGATCATCTTTTCCGGGAGGAAATGCTCGGGCACCTTCTCGCGGCGCACATTCTCGACCTTTACGACTGGCATGCCCGGGCTTCGAGCGCGAAGGACGTGCCGGACCGCGCCGCGGCGCTCCTGCGCCGCTTCATCAACGACCTTGCGGCGGGCGCCTACAGAACGCACCGCGATCTCGGCTGGTATGCGGCGCGCCTTTGCGTGTCGCCGCATTACCTCTCCGAGCTCTGCCGGCGCACAAGCGGGCGCGGGGCAGGGTACTTCATCGACTTCTTCACCGTTCAGGAGATCGCGCGGCGGCTTTGCGACAAGCGCGAGCGCATCCAGTCGATCGCAGATTCCCTCGCTTTTTCGTCCGAATCCTACTTCACGCGCTACGTGAAGAAGCACCTCGGGACGACGCCGGGCGCATTCCGCCGCGCGCGGACAGGCCTTTGAAGGCGCCGGACGCATGGCTTGCCGCTCCCGCCTCAGGCCTTGACCGCTCCCGGCACGCGCTTCTTGAGCCACGCGTCGACGAGCTCGGCGATCTCGCGGTTGTTGAGGTCGCTCATCAGGAAGTGCGTATTGCCGCGGATGCCGATGTCAGGGAGATGCAGGAGCTCCGCGCGGCCGCCATGGCGGTTCACTGCGGCGACGAACTTGCGTGCCATGTCGAGTTCGCTGCGCCATTTGTCGGGGCCCACAAGCGCGCAGGGCTTCTCAGCGATGTTGTCGCCGTAGATGAGGAGCATCGGCACGCGCGCGAGCCGGCGGAACGCTTCGAGCGGTATTTCTTGCGCCACGGCCGAAACCGGCTCGAAGACCGCCTTCGCGGGCTCGGGCGCTTCGCCTGCCGGGAAAAGAAAAGGCGCGCCCCCCGGCTCGAAGGCGACGATGGCGCGCACGTTTTCCGTTCTGAGCGGCGTGCGCCAGCCGACGGAGCCGCCCATCGAATGCGTGAAGAGGACGGCCGGGCCCGTGCGCAAAAAGAGCGCGGCGAGCGCATCGGCGCTCACGTCGTCGTCCAGCGCCCCTGCGTACGGCGTCCAGCACCGCTGGAAGGCTTCAAGCGCCGCTTCGCCGGGCGGAAACTGCGAATGCTCGAAGCGTCCGGGAAAGACGCCGATGCGGCAAAGCTCGTGGAGCGTGACGTCCGCAAAGAGGGGATTTTTGGCGTACGGATTGGCGTCGCCCGCAGCGGCTAGCGACAGGCCGGCTTCGCCGATGCGCGGCTGGTCGACGAGATAGACGCTGCGGCCCTTGCGCAGAAAAATGTTCTGAAAGCCGTCGCGCCCGTCGAGCGTCGACTCCCAGGTGCGCTTTGTCTGCGCGCCGCCGTGCTGGAAGACGATGGGGAGCCCCGTCTCCTCGAGCGGCTTCTGGTAGAAGACATAGGCATGGTCGCCGTAGGCGCGCTGCCCTTCAGGCGAGAGGAAGCGCTTGGGCGAAAACTCGCCCGGGTGCGCAAGACGGCCGCCGCCTACGGTGAAGCTCCCCTGGTCTTGGAGGACCAAGGGCGCCGCGGCCGCTTTCGCTTCTTTGGAGGCCGCTGCGCTCTTGAGGGCGCGTTCGCCGGCCGAAGCGGGCAGCGCTGCCGCGCCGGCAAGTGCGGCGGCGCAAAGGAGCGCCTTTCTGCGCCCGATTTGAGAATGAAGGATCTTGGCCATGATTTCTCCTTGTCTCGCGTTATGCCGTTTGCCGAACTGCGTGGCGGCCGCTGCTTTTGGCCAGATGCGCCAAGCCGGCGCGGCTTTTGTGAAGCTTGGCGTCAATGCTCGATGTGGCGCGTCGACATCCACTTCATGATGGCGGGATCCCGGTGCGAGAAGAACTGGCTCGTCTTCGTGTCGAGCGCGCGGATCTTCGCCATGTCGTCTTCGTCGAGCGTGAAGGAGAAGATGTCGAGATTTTCCCGCATGCGCTCGGGCCGAACGGTCTTGGCGACAACGATGGCGCCGAGCTGCCGCACGAAGCGAAGCACAACCTGGCCGACCGTGCGGTTGTGCTTGCGGGCGATTTCTGCGAGGACGGGTTTTTCAAAGAGGCCGTTTCGCCCTTCGGCAAAAGGCGCCCAGGCTTCCGGCTGCACGCCGAGCTCCGCCATCACGGGAAGTGCATCGGCCTGCTGGCAGAAGGGATTGATCTCCACCTGGTTGACCATCGGGCGAATCGTCTGGTGGAGCGCGAAATCGACCAGTCGGTCCGGCATGAAGTTGCTTACGCCAATGGCGCCGAGCACGCCTTCGATGCAGAGCTTTTCCATGGTGCGCCAGGCCCCGTACACATCGCCGACAGGCTGATGGATGAGGTAGAGGTCGAGGCGGTCCAGGCCAAGCAGCTCGAGGGAGCGGTCGACCGCGCGGCGGGCGCCGCTTTCACTCGCGTTTTCCACCCAGAGCTTCGTCGTGATGAAGAGTTCGTCGCGGGGAATGCCGCTCGCCTTGATGGCGGCGCCGACGGCGGCTTCGTTGCCGTAGGAGGCGGCCGTGTCGAGCGCGCGGTAGCCTGCCGCAAGCGCGTCTTCAACGGCCTTTTGGCATTCGCGCGCGTCTTTCACTTGATAAACGCCGAAAACGGCGGCCGGCATCATGTGTCCGTTGGGAAGGCGGACTTTTTCGATCGCAGTTGTCATGATGAAAAATCTCTCTTCGGATTAAAGCCAGATTCTGAATTTCATTGGCGCCGTTCGATTCAGCTGCGAGCGAAGCTTGGCTCGAGATCTCTCCCGGCGCTTGCCCTGCAGCGATTCGGGCGCCTTACTTGAGAGAGGATTTTCCGCTTGAAGCGACGCCGAGCATGGCATGAGCCCGACCGACCTTTTGCCTATTTCCGCCGCA
>CAJMKD010000024.1 GCA_905213905.1 uncultured Sutterella sp.
TCGGTCCGCTATCCATCCCCACCCAATGCTCCGCCTTGCTACGCATTGGATGGGGAATTCCGCGGATATTTGTTAAACCGAGCGGCTTTACCTCTTCCGGACAAGCTCGCCCTTTCGCGAGCTTTTCTGCCAGCGCTTTGGATTGCGCTGCTTCTCTTGCCTATCAAGCCATCACCGAAATTGATAGCACGACAGAAAAAGAGCCTTCTTCGAAGACAAAATGATGGAAAAACTGCCGGAAGAAGCGGATATCCGTGTTGCGTTCCAGGAAGCTTGGACCGACACGGCAAAAAAGACGCTGATTGCTTTTGCAAACACGCTCGGCGGGAAGCTCTATTTCGGCATGAGCGATGAAGGAGCGTCAAAAGGACTGAGCAAAAAGGAAGTTGATCAGATTTCGCGTTCTGTTCTTCAATTCTGTCGGACAGGCGCCGAACCCGTCATGACCGACCTTGTTTCAACGAAAGTCATTGCCGCTGGTAGAGGCCGCTATCTGCTGCGAGTTTCAGTCGACCCGGGCGAAGACCGCCCTTATGCGTTCAAGGGACAACGGTATACGGGCGGCGCTTATGTCCGTGACGGCGCAATGTCTGTCACTGCAAATGAGGATGAATTGCGCGGCATGATTCGCGAGAGCGCCCCTGAGTCTTGGGAAGCCAGGCTAAGCCGAAAGGCAGATCTGTCATTCGCAGAAGCGTCTGATATTTTCAGGAAGCATCAAGTCGGTTTTTCGCCTGCGCACTACCGCCCGCTGGGCCTCGTGGACGACGCAGGTTACTACACGCACCTCGGCGAGCTGCTTTCGGATCAAAATCAGAGATCGCTCGCGATCGAAATTTTTTCCCAGGATGCTGCGGCGCTATCTGTTCGTGAGGTCTCTGGATCGCTTCTGCGGCAAATTGATCAGGTGTTTGACTTTTTTGCTGCCGTCAATTTGGAAGTCATAGAGAAAACAGAAAAGCTATCGAACAAGCGGCAATTTGCCTGGCCGCCAAAAGCCTTGCGCGAGGCGCTCGTCAATTGTGCGGTGCACCGCGATTACTCGCAGCCGGAGCCCACAAAAGTTTCCATCTTCCCGAATAGAGCCGAATTTCTTTCCTACGGGCGCATTCCAAGGCGGCTCAGCGTTGAGGATATTGTGCTCGAAGGCGTGAGCCAATGCCGCAATGAACGCCTCGCCGACATTTTCAGACGCTTGGGCTGGATGAAAAACTATGGTTCAGGCTTTTCGATGATTTGGCGAGAGTACGCCAACACTGGCGCAGCGCCTAAATTGGAAGCAACGCGAAGCGTTTTTCGCATTGTCTTGCCCAAAATTCAGCTCGAAGAGCCCCGGCCGCTGAAAGAGCGCAGCGCTCTTTTGTTCGAAAGCCACGACGTGCTTTCAATGGCTGAAGTCATGACAATGCTGAATATTTCAAGAACATCGGCCAATTCCGCCGTCAATGCGCTGCTTAGAAGCGGAAAGGTTGAAAAGGTAGGGACCGGCCGATTGACCAGGTACCGGTCGTTGCTGCGCTAAGAATTGACTTCCTCGAACGAAAAAGCCGCCTCTGCGGAAGCGCTCCGCAAAGACGGTTCGATCAGCAACGTGCGCTAAATGCGAGGGGGCGGCCGATCCGAATCAGCCTCAGTCGAAATAGTCGACATGCTGATTGATTTCGTCGACGATCGGCTGCTTGCGCTCGTTAAAGACCTTCTTGTTCTGCTCGAAGAGATTTGCGCCCGTTGTATCGATTGAAACGATGAGCGGCCCGAAGTCCTTCACGCGCATCACCCAGATTGATTCGGGCATGCCGAGCTCTTCCCAATAGTGCGCTTCGACCTCTTCAACCTTGCTCGCCGCCAGAACGGCGCAGCCGCCGGGCCAGACGCAGTGGAGCGCCTTGTGATCGCGGCAGCCCGCCTCCGTATTGGGACCCATGCCGCCTTTGCCGACGATGAGCTTCACGCCCGTGTCGCGGATGAATTCACGTTCGAATTTTTCCATGCGCATCGAAGTCGTCGGCCCGATCGAAACGACCTTGTAGCCGCTCCCTGACTCGCTGCCGCAGGACACCATGATGGGACCGGCGTGGAAGATCGCTTTGCCGGCAAGATCCACGGGAAGCGCCCGGTGCTGCTTTACAAGCCGCATGTGCACGTCGTCGCGCGAGGTGATGAGATAGCCGTTCAGATAAACGATGTCGCCGATCTTGATGCCTTCGAGATCTTCGTCCTTGATCGGCGTCGTGAGGTAATGCGTCTTCACAGTTGCACCCCCTTGTGGGAAAGCAGTTCATAGGACATGTCAGCATGCATGCGGATGGCCGCGCGGCGATGGCCCCAGCAGCCGACCGAAACGCCGACGGCAAGGCACGACGGATGGCGTGCGGCCTGCTCGACGTTGACGCCCATGACGGAAAGTTCGCCCGTCAGACCGCCCGGACCGATGTTGATTTTGTTGAGTCCCTCCTCAACCATGCGCTCAAATTCTGCTGCGCGGGCATTGGGATTGTGCGATCCCACAGGCCGCATCAGCGCACGCTTGGAGAGCGTCGCGGCGACTTCGACGGAACCGGCAATGCCGACGCCCACGAGAAGCGGCGGGCAGGCATTAACGCCGCGCTCGCAGATCGTGTCGAAAATGAACTGCACGACCGCTTCGTAGCCTTCAACCGGCATGAGCACCTTGGCAGTGCCCGGCAACGAGCAGCCGCCGCCCGCCATGTAGGCGTAGATCACGGCGTCCGATGAATTGGGAACGATTTCGAGATCGATCCACGGGATGCGGTGGCCGGTATTGTCGCCCGTATTGCGCTCGTCGAAAATCTGCACGGCGTTGTGGCGCAGCGGCGCCGCCTTCGTTGCGCGGCGCACGGCCTCCTTGAGCGAAGACTCGAGTTCGTTGCGGATCGGAAAGTCCGCGCCGAGCTCGATGTGATACTGAATGACGCCCGTATCCTGGCAGAAAGGCACGTTGCGCTCACGCGCCATGTCAAGGTCGGTGAACATGGCGTCGTAGATAAGCTCGGCAAGTTCGCTCTTCTGAACACGCCGCATCGCTTCCAGCTTTTCATAAACATCATCGGGAAGACGCTTTCCGAAGAAGGCGGTGAACTTCGCCATGACGTCCGTAAAGCGCTCGACAAGCTGAGCCTGATCGGACATGGATTCTCTCCTTAGGGTCTTTGTGATGGCGGGCATCGAATGCAATGAATGACGCCCATATGAACTAGTCACAAAGTCTAGGTAGACTCAGACCATAAGTCGAATACATTTGAAATTATCAAATGAATAGGCTCTATCCTATTTTTAAGGCAGGTGACATCCCATCAGGCTTTTGCGCGTCGGCGCAGCGCCGCGAGAAGCGCCTCGCATTCGGCAGGCAGCGGCGCGCGCACTTCAAGCTTCTCGCCCGAAACCGGGTGCTCGAAGCGAAGAAGCGCCGCGTGCAGAAACATGCGCTTGAAAGGAACGCCGAGATCGCCGCGGGCCACGGCCTTGTTGAATTCAAAGTCGCCGTACTTGTCGTCCCCCACGAGCGGATGGCCGCTCGCGAGCGCATGCACGCGAATTTGATGGGTGCGGCCGGTCTTCAGTTCCACATCGAGGTAAGAGACGTCGCCGAAGCGCTCAAGCAGCGTGAAGATCGAATGTGCCTTCATGCCCTCGGGCGAAACGCGCACGCGCCGCTCCCCTGAAGGCAGCAGAAAGCGCTCGAGCGGAAAACGGACATGCTGCCGCTCGTTCACCCAGTCGCCCGCGACGAGCGTGCGGTAGTGCTTCTCGACGCCGCCCGCCTTCATGAGGTCGTGCATGCGCACGAGCGCCTTGCGGGTTTTGGCGACAATGATGGCGCCGCTCGTCTCCTTGTCAAGCCGGTGGCAGAGCTCGAGCATCGGCTCTTCGGGGCGCGTCGCGCGAAGCCTTTCAATGAGGCCGTAGGAGATGCCGGAGCCGCCGTGCGCCGCAATGCCCGCGGGCTTGTTGACGACGAGAAGATGGCGGTCTTCGTAGAGCACTGGAATCACGCCCTCGGCAAAGGGCGCAGCCGGCGTCTGCGTCACGGCGCGCTGCGAAACGCGCATGGGCGGAATGCGAAGCACGTCGCCCACTTCAAGCTTCTGCTCGGCCTTGGCGCGCTTGCGGTTGACGCGCACTTCCCCCTGGCGCACGACGCGGTAGATGTGGCTTTTGGGCACGCCCTTGGCGACGCGGACGAGATAGTTGTCAAGGCGCTGTCCCGCAGCGTCTTCGCCGATTTCAACATAGGCAACCCGGTCGGCGGGCAGCACCGAGATCGAGGCGGACTTCAGAGGCGTAATTTCTGTTTTGGCAGGTGCGGACATCGTCTATACTTTCGTTTCGCACGCCGAGGACGGCGCCGTTTTTGACGACGGCGGCTTCGGCGCTATCGGCATGCGCCCGATGCGGGCGGCTCACTGAGCAGTGCGCGCATTGTCGCATGTTTCGTTTTGAATTTGTTTCCGTTGGATGCGCCCTGTCCGCCGATCTCGGCCGATGAGCGCATCGGACGGTTTTGTTTGTTTTGCGTGCCGCCTGCTTCGAAAAAGCGGGTGCGCCCGACCGAATTCGGACACGCTTCCAGACGAAGGCGTTCCGCCGCACGGCCCCCTTGCCGCGCTCGCGCTTTTGAAGCCGCTTGAGCGCCCGAGGGAAGCACTTTTCAGAGAGCCGCGGCGCCCCATGGAACGGATAAGGTGTCTGCCTCTCGGCGAGTGCGCTTCCTTTTTCGCCGTCTGCGGCGCGCAGCTTCGGCCGACCGAAGGCATTCGATCGGCCGTTGCCACGGATTTAAAGAATTTCGTTCGCTCTTCCGACAGCCGAAAGCGCACGCGCTTCGGAGTCGAAGGCGCCGAGCAGATCGAGACGTTCGCGCGGCCGAGCCGCTCCGACGCTTCGGCCTCAAGACGCCCGGTTGCAAGAGCGGACTGCGTGTAAGCGCGCCGCCCCGAAAAAAGGCGCGCGCTGAAAGCGTCGTCGCTGCAGACCTCTGTCTGCGGAGAAGACGCCGTCACGGGCTGAAGCTCCCGCCGGCGGCCGCCATTTTTAGCCAAGCGCGGCAGAATCGTCGGAACGGTCGATATCAGAGCTCGCCCCTTCGAACGGCGCCCCACTTCCGCCGCCAGAGCCCGCCAAGGATCCAGCCGGATCCCGTCGCCGCTTTCGCCCGCAGCTCCGCTTCTCATGCGCCCGTCCGCCCTGAAGGCATGAAGCCGTCGCTGCCGATGCGCCGCACCGAGTGCCTCCGCCTCGCCTGGCGCCCCGGCTTCGCTGCTTCGAGCCCTGACGGCTGCTGGAAGAACAATTCGGGACGAACCCCCGCGGCCGATGCTGTCGGCCGCTCGTTCGTCCGAAGCGGTACTGCTCGTGAGGGATCGAGCCCTCGCGGAGAAGAAGGACCGCGCCCCGACGTCCGGGTCGAGCGTCGTGCGCCCAACAGAGAGCGCTGCGACGCGCTACGAGACCGCGTTGCCGCCAAAAGCGGTTCGGGCGCGACGCCAAACCTTCAGCTCCGCGGGCTGTGACTCTCCCCAATGCGTCCGCAGCGCTGCTGCCGCAGTGTTGCGGACCGACACGCATTCCGCGACTTGCCGGTCGTTGGCGCGGACCTTTTGCTCAGGGCCCGTGCGCGCTCTTTTTTCTGCTCTTTTTCGAAAAGGGACCGACAAGCTTCAGGGCATCCCGAGCGCCTCAGCCGCAGTTTTGCGGCTATAGCGGCGTTTTTGATGCAGATGAAGGCAAATGAGCGCGCGAACGATTGAATTTACTTCAGTGGCACGTCCTTCGCCCGCGTCAGTGGCGCCTCAAGGAGTGCTCAATGAAGCGAATGCTTTTCAATGCCACGCATCCGGAAGAAACCCGCGTTGGCATCGTCGACGGCCAGAAGCTGATCGACATCGACATCGAGACAGCAGGCCGCGAAGCCCGCAAGTCCAACATCTACAAGGGCATCGTGACGCGAATCGAGCCGAGTCTCGAAGCCTGCTTCATCAACTACGGGGAAGACCGCCACGGCTTCCTGCCCTTTAAGGAAATCTCCCGCGCCTACTTCAAGGCGGGGGTCGACGTGCGCACCGCAACGATTCGCGAAGCGATCACGGAAGGCCAGGAGCTCATCGTTCAGGTTGAAAAGGAAGAGCGCGGCAACAAAGGCGCAGCGCTCACAACCTTCATCAGCCTGGCGGGCCGCTACCTCGTTCTGATGCCGAACAACCCCCGTGCGGGCGGCGTCTCGCGCCGCATCGAAGGCGAAGAGCGCCAGGAGCTGCGCGAAGCAATGGAAAAGCTCGACGTGCCTTCGGGCATGTCCACCATTGCCCGCACCGCCGGCATCGGCCGCACGACCGAGGAGCTTCAGTGGGACCTCAACTACCTCCTGAAGCTCTGGGAGGCGATCGTTGATGCGGCCAAGCCCCAGTACGAGCTCGTCACTGAAGAAAACGGCCGCCGCAAAGTCAACGTCACGACCGAAGCCGTGATGAACGGCAAGCCCCTCAAGCGCCTCAACCCCCCGCCCTTCCTCATTGTTGAGGAATCGAATCTCGTCGTTCGCGCGATCCGCGACTACTTCCAGCCCGAAATCGGCGAAATCCTCGTCGACACGGACGAAATCTACGAGCAGGCCCGCCAGTTCATGGCGCACGTGATGCCCGACATGATCGGGCGCGTGAAGCGCTACCGCGACGACATTCCGCTCTTCACGCGCTTTCAGATCGAGCAGCAGATTGAGACGGCCTACTCGCGCACGGTGCCGCTGCCCTCGGGCGGCGCGATCGTGATCGACCACACCGAAGCGCTTGTCGCAATCGACGTCAACTCTGCGCGCGCCACGCGCGGCGCCGACATTGAGGAGACGGCCTTCCGCACGAACTGCGAAGCTGCCGACGAAGTCGCGCGCCAGATGCGTCTGCGCGACCTCGGCGGCCTCATCGTGATCGACTTCATCGACATGGCCGATCCCAAGAATCAGCGCGCCGTCGAGCAGCGCCTCAAGGACGCCATCCGCTTCGACCGTGCGCGCGTCCAGATCGCCAAGATCAGCCGCTTCGGCCTCATGGAGCTCTCGCGCCAGCGCCTGCGCCCGGCGCTCTCCGAAGGCAGCCACATCACCTGCCCGCGCTGCAACGGCGTCGGCGTCATTCGCGACACGGAAAGCTGCGCCATTCAGGTGCTGCGCATCCTCCAGGAAGAAGCCATGAAGGAAGGCACAGGCGCCGTTGAGGCGCAGGTGCCTGTCGATGTGGCGACGTTCCTGCTCAACGAAAAGCGCATCGACATCACGAAGCTTGAAGCGCGTCACCGCGTGCCGATCATTCTGGTGCCCAACACCTATCTTGAAACGCCGCACTACCACATCGAGCGAATCCGCCAGGATGACGAACGCCTTGAAAAGCATGTGGCGAGCTTCAACCTCGTTGAGGAAATCGAAACGCGCGCCGACGACCCCTATGCGCAGAAGTCGGCCGAGGAAAAGGCCGCTCGCACGAAGCAGGAGCCCGTCATCAAGAACATCATGATCGAGCGCGAGCCTGCGCCCGTTCATGTGCCCAAGGAAGAAAAGAAGCCTGCCGAAAAGGCGGTCCGTCCTGAAGCCGTGACGCCCAAGAAGGGACTTTTCGCTCGCATTGCTGCCTTCCTCTTCGGCGAAAGCGAAAAGAAGGAAGAAAAGCCCGAAGCCGAAAAGAAGTCCGAAGACGCAAAGGCCGCTCGTTCGAGCGAACGCGCCGGCCGCCGGGGCAATCGCCGCAGCGATCGTGCCGGCCGAGGCAGCCGCCGCGAGCGCGGCGCCGAACGGCTTGAACGTGCCGACCGTGCGGAACGTGCGCCGGAAGAAAAACGCGCCGAAAAGGACGTCAAGGAAGCCCGTCAGAAGACGCGCCCCGCAGAAGGCGAACGTGCGGAGCGCGTTGAACGTTCGGAAAAGATCGAGAAGTCCGAAAAGACCGAACGCAGCGCCCGCGCGCGCCGCCGCAGCCGCCGCAGCGAAGCCGAGGCAGTCGAAACGTCCGCGCCCGCCGCTCAGGTTCGTGACGAAGAAGCCGTGGTGACCGCTGAAGCCATGCCGGCAGAGCAGGCGCCTCAGACGACGCCTGAAGCCGAAGCCCTCCAGCCGGTCGTTTCGGAAGAAAGCGCCGAGCAGTCGGGCGAGCGCAAGCCCCGCCGCCGTTCTCGCCGCCGCCGCACGGCAGATGCGGCAGACGCCCCGCTTCAGGAAGCGCCGAGCGAAGTGAAGGCAGAGGAAGCGGCCTCGCCCGAGGCGCAGCCGACAGCCGCCGCGCCTGAGGCTGCGCCGTCTGAAGCCAAACCTGCTGACGAGGCGCCGATCGCCGCACAGCCCGCAGCGGAAGCCGAACCCAGCGAATCGCTGGAAGCGCCTGAAGCGCGTGAGGCATCTGAAACGGTAGAAGCTGCGGCTGATGCCGCCGAAGGCTCCGAAGACGGCGCTCGCCGCCGCCGTCCGCGCCGCCGCCGTCGCAGCAGCCGCAATGCGCAGGAAGCGGATGCCGCAACGGCAGCCGAAACCGCCGAAACGGAAGCCCCGGCTGCATCCGAAGCCGAAGCGGCGCCCAAGAAGGACGCGGCCCAGGCGGCACCTGCCGACGCGCCCGAAGCGATGAAAAAGCCTGAAGCGGCAGATGCGCAACCGGTTGAAGCCCCCCGTTCGGTCGATCCTGTTGAAGCCATGCGTGCGGAAGTGGCTTCCCATGCCGCCTTCAGCGGCTTCCAGGAAACCGAAACTCTCGTTCAGATTGAAACGAAGCCTTCGGCCGTCTCCATGGCGGTTTCGCAGGCTTTCCGCGAGAACGCGGACGAACCTGCGAAGAAGGAGCGCCGTCGTCGTGCCCGCAAGCCGAAGGCTGAGGCGCCCCAGGAAGAAAAGCTCGTTCAGATCGAAACGAAGAAACCCGTTGAAGCGCCTGCTGCCGCAGAAGCGCCTGCCGAAGCGCCTGTCGACGCCGCTGCGCCTGAAGCTCAGGCCGAAAGCGAGCAGTCTCAGCAGGCCGAAGCGCCGGCAGTGGATGCCCAGCCGGTTGAAGCGGCAATGGCTGCTGAACCTGAAGCGCCCGAAGCGGCGCCCGCCGTCGAACCTGCCGAACCGGCCTTTTCGGCGCTTGCCGTTGCCGAGGGGTTGAGCGAAAACCTCGCGCGCGCGGGCCTTGTTCAGGTTCACACCCGCAGCGAATTCGACACGACCGTGAGCTACGCGCCCGTCATTTATCCGGGACGCAAGCGCACTGTTGTCGACAACGCAGCCGATGCGGGTGAACTCGTTCAGGTTCATACTCGTCCTGAACTTGTGAAGCCCGTCGTCTACGAAGCCGTCCGCTATCCCGGCCGCAGCATCGAGAAAAGCAGCCATGAGACGGAAGGCCCCCTCGTGCAGGTAGAAACGAAGAAGGCCTGACGGTCGTTAGGCAAAACGCCGGGCGGCTCGCGCCGCCCGACCAAGCCGGCAGGCAATGCCGGCGAAGAAAAATCCCGGCATGCCGCTCAGGCACCCGGGATTTTTCTTCTTCATGAACGCTCGGGCTTCATTCGCCGCGCATGCGCAGCGACGCTCGCCGGACCACCAGCCACAAGAGCCCCGTCATCAGCGCTGCCCCGAGCATCACGGCGCTGTATTTCCAGGCTTCGCCCATCACAAGCGGCACGAAGACCGAGGACGCAAGACAAAAGGCCGAGGTCATGCAGAACTGCTGAATGGAAGCGGCAAGCCCTCTGTTCCTGGGAAACCAGTCAAGATTCATCACGTTCATGACGGGACGAATCGCAGATACAGCGAAGTTGTAGATCATCGGAAAGAGAATCACCGCCGGATAGGCGACGAGGCCCTTCCATTCAAAAAGGATGCCGCCCACGCCAGCGAGAATGAGCACGGTGATGCCGCCGAAGATAAGCCGCCAGCGGCCGATGCGGGGCATGATCCTGGGACCGACGGCAGCGCCCGCCATTGTCGCCGCCACGAGCGGCACCATCAGAAAGCCGAAGCTGTTGACGTCCATCCCCATGATGTGAAGCACGAAATCAGCGGCGCCGGCGGAATAGAGAATCGTGCCGAGAAAGGCGAAGCCGTGCCCGACGGCGCCTGCCATGAAGGCCTTGTGCCTCACGGCGACGCCGTAGCTCGAAAGCAGCGCCCTCGGGCGGAAGGACTGCCGCCGTGCCGCGGGAAGCGACTCGCGCAGGCAGCGCAGCACCAAAAGCGCAACGAGCAGGTTGAAGAGCGCAAGAAAGGCGAAGACTGCCGGCCAGCCCGCGAGCACGGTGATCCAGCCGCCCGCGACCGGCGCCAAGGCTGGCGCCAGCGCAAAGAGAATCGCCGTGCGCCCGATGCGCTTCGCGGCATCGGCACCCTCCCAGCGGTCGCGGATGACGGCCTGCGAGATGACAGGGCCGACGGCAGCGCAGGTGCCCTGCAGCATGCGCCAGAAATAAAGCGCTTCGATGGAGCTCGAAAACATGGCGCCAAAGGAAGCCGCCGCAAAAATAAGGGTGCTCCCGAGAATGACGGGCTTGCGGCCCACGGCATCGGAAAGCGCGCCGACAAAGAGCGCCGATACGGCAAAGCAGGCCAGATAAAGCGACAGCGACTGCTGCACGGCCACCATGGAGACGCCAAGATCGGCGGCAATCGCCTTGAAGGCCGGCACATAGGTATTGGCGGCAAAGGGCCCGAGGCTCGAAATCGCGGCAAGCAGCGCCGCATCCCGCATCGTCGGCGAATTCGCCCTTTGCGCAGTCTGTATTGGGGTGCTCAACGTCGACATTGTGCTTTTTGCCCTCTTTTTCCTGCGCCGCGGCGCTAGAGCGGCGCAGAGCCGCATCGAAGGCCGCGCGGATTTCTTAGAATGCTTCGAATCTGAAATGCAAGTTTAGACTGACAATGACCGCAGCCATGCCTTTAGTAAACATGCCGCAAAGCGAAAAGCCGCTTTCCAAAAAGCGCCGCATCGGACGTTTTGCGCCGTCGCCGACGGGGCGGCTTCATCGGGGCAGCCTTGCCGCAGCGCTTGCGAGCCGTCTCGACGCGCACGCCGCCGGCGGCGAGTGGCTCGTTCGGATCGAGGACATTGATCCGCCGCGCGACATTCCCGGCGCAGGCGAAGACATTCTTGAGACGCTTTCCCGCCTCGGCATGCCTTCGGACGGTCCGGTGCTCTGGCAGCACGACCGCGGCGAAGCCTATCGAACTGCATTTGAAACGCTTCGGGAAAAAGGACTGGTCTACGGCTGCGCGTGTTCGCGGCGGGAAATGCGGGAGCGATGCATTGCGCTCGGTCTTCCCGAAAACGTTTATCCCGGCACGTGCCGCAGCGGCACGAACGGACGGCCCGTCCGCGCATGGCGATTCCGCGTGCCGGACCGTGAGGTGCATTTCATCGACAGGCTCGCAGGCCCTTATGCGCAGAACGTTGAAAAAGCCGTCGGCGACTTCATCGTGAAGCGCGCCGACGGCCTCTGGGCTTATCAGCTTGCCGTCGTGGTCGACGACATTTTTCAGGGCGTCACCGACATCGTCCGCGGCGCGGATCTGATCGACAACACCCCGCGGCAGCTTCTTCTTTACGAAGCGCTCGGCGCGCAGCCGCCGAGCTACATGCACATTCCGCTCGTGCTCAACGATCGGGGCGAGAAGCTGAGCAAGCAGCCGGGCGCGCGCCCCCTTGACGACAGCGACCTGCTCGGCGAACTCGAGCGCGCTTTCGTTCACCTCGGCTTTGCGCGCATCGGCGCCGACAGCATCGGCGCCTTCCACAACCGCGCCCTTGCGCTCTGGCGCGAGCGCTTTTTCTGAGCGGTTGCCGAAAACATTGCGCCGAAAGGATTGGAACGCTATGTAAGCATGCGCTCACTTCAATAACTTTCGGCGCCGCTCATTGCATTCAGCGAACGATTCTCGGCGGCCGTGCAAGACGGGCCATGGAAGAATCATCGGGCTCCTGCGCCTCGGCACCCAGGGGCGGCAATTCGTCATCGTCCTCTTCAGAAACGATCTTGTCAGCCAGTCCGAGGAAGCCCGGGACGACAACGTCGTCAGACCCTGTCTCCTCGCCGGTCGGATCTTCAACGGAGAGCACCTTCACCTCAAACTGCAGGCCATAGCCCGCGAGCGGATGATTGGCTTCGAGAATCGCCACGCCGTCTGCAACGTCAGTGACTCGCCAGATTCGTCCGTCGGAACCTTCGCCCGGCACTTCGTCGAACTGCAGCCCCGGCACGATGCTTTCGGGGTCGCCGAGCCGCTCGAGCGGCACCATGCGGATTGCCTCGTCGTCGTATTCGCCGAAGGCTTCTTCAGGCTGAAGCGCAATCGTGAAGCCCTCCCCAGGAAAGCGCCCTTCGAGCGCCTTTTCAATCTTGGGAAAAATATCGCCGTGGCCGTGCAGGTAAGTGATCCCTTCGGGACCGGTCGTCTCCAGAATCTTGCCGGTCATGTCGGCCATCTTGACAGCAAGCGTTACAAGCTTGTCCTTCTGAACGTGCTGATGCGTCATTGCTTAATTTCTTAGCTTGAAATAAAAATCGCGGTGCGCTCAATCATAGCGAAGCGCTCGCACTGCGGACGCTTTTTGAGTCCGCTCATTTGAACCCGCACCCTGCTTCAGTCCGCTTCGTCCCAACTCGGCCAGGCGCGCCCGCCGGGACGGCCCGGAACCGTGAGCGCCGCAACGATGAGAAGGATATTCGCGACCGGCACTTCCGCAAGAAGCGCCCAGGCGCCGGAAAGCCCCCAGTCGTGCGCGCGGCGCGCGAGCATCGCCATGAGCGCAAGCATCCAGGCGCCGGTGAGCCAGGGGAGCGCACGAGCGACTGCAACGATGGCTTCGTCGGAGATCCAAGCCGCATCTGCAATCGGATCGAGAAGCTGATAGGACCCTATGCCGAGAAGCGCCCAAATCGCAAAGCCTTTCAGAAAAGCCCGCCGGCCCATTCTGCACTGCGGCCAGTAAAGCCGCATGAAGAGTGCGCCGAGCGCCGCAGGCACGTATAGAAGGTGCGAGGGGCGCAGCGCGCTGCGCGCCATGAGGCTCTTGTTGTCGTCGGTGCTGCGCGCCATGGCGTCAATTCGTCTCGATTCCGCAGAAAGCCGAAGCTCAAAGCGCCATGATGCGCCGCTGCCAGAATTGGAATTGCGCTTGCGTGATCTGCCCCTTTTTCAAGAGCTTTCGGAGCTTTTCGACGCTGCGCACCTTGACCTGAAGGCGAATGGAATCCGACTCGTTCATGCAGTTGAGGCGCGCAAGTTCATAGAGGGCGCTTGCCGGCGAGTCCTGCGCCTGCGGCGCACTGCGCTCAGCGTCAGTGGAGGACTGCGCTTCAACTGCGGGCACGACTTCCTCGCCACGCATCTGCGCTTCGACTGGCACGGCATCTTCGGCATCTTCGGCAGCTTCGCGAGCACGGCGCGTTTTTTCGAGCGTTCTCCGGTCCACGGTTCGAATCGTGAGCGGATCGGGCCCGAAGCGATTCATGCTTGTGCCGCGCGGAAAGCCGATCGCGATGAGCACGGCAATGTTGACGACGGGAATGAGCAGGAAAAGCGCCGCCCAGCCGCTTGCGGCCATGTCGTGCAGGCGCCTCACCACAGCGCTCGCAAGATAAACAATCGAAAAAAGGAGCAGCACGCCGCCCAGAAAGCTCGTCGCAATGGCCGTCGGTTCTGCAACGGGCTCGGACGCCATGCCGAAAAGCGCAGACCACGCCGGCGAAAAGCCGAGCACCACGAGGGCCAGGCCGAAAAAGACGAGCGCCGCAAAGAGCGAAAGCCAATAAGCTTCGCGCGAAGCACGGCCTGCAGGCGAAATCGTCAGCACTTCGTTGAGAGCAACGCTCATGGTGGGAAAGTCCTCATGAAAAAAATGCCGGGCGAATCGCGCTTCGCACGACTCGTTCCGGCAGCGCCGTCGGCAGTGCTGGGAGCGGTTCAGCTCGAAAGGCGCCGAACCGCCGCAGCACTCCGTTCGTCCGATCAGCGAAGCTGTTCGGCAAGCAGCGTGAGAATGTTGGGCGCAACGCCCGTCGGATCGGGATTGCCTTCGCCGTCCTGAACCGTGATGCGCGTATGCGCGCCTTCGTCCGCGAGATGAATGCGGTAATTGGGCGCGTCGATCGCCTTGTCGGAGCCGAAGAGGTTCGTGAAGAACCCTTGTTCGTCCTTCTTCTTCTGTTCGTAGGCCGGATCGAGATAGCGTACGAGGAAGTAGCCCGCGATGCGGTCGCGGTCCACGAGTTCAAAGCCCATGCGGTCGATCACGAGGCCGACGGTGCGCCAGGCGCGGTCATAGGGTTCGAAGAGTTCGACGGAGACGGCCTTCTCATCGGCGCCCGTGACGATCTGGCTTCTCGGCGGCACAGGCTGCTGCTGCAGATCCTGCTTCACCTGTTCGGCCAGCGCTTCATCGGACTTGCCTGATGCATTGGGATTGAATTCGGCATCGATGCGAAGCGCGAGGCGCTGCAGCATTTCGGCTTCGAGCGTCGGGTCGTTCGGACCAGGCTGCCAGATCGTGCTGTCGTTCTGGGCGCCCGTCACAACTTCCACCATTGAGCGGTGCGTGATGTAGATGTCGGTCGTGTTGTCTTCGTTGCGCTCCATGCGAACGCGGTACTGATCCTGCTCGCCCGTGGAGTACGCAAAGTCAAGAACCTTGCCGACAGTGCGGCGAATGATGTCCTGCGGGAGCTTCGCCTTGTTTTCGGCCCATTCAGTTTCCATGTAGCCCGTCTTGGCATCCTGCGCCTTCACGACGAGGCCGACGGAGGGCCAGAAGTCCTGAACCACGGGCCAGAGTTCTTCAGGCTTGGCATTGACGCGCAGCCAGCGGTCGGCGCCGTCCTTCATCACCTTGGCGGTCACGGTCGCCGGCACAATTTCAGACGCAACAGGCGTGCCGGCCTGCGCGGCGGCAGCCTGCCTGCGGGCGGCTTCGGCGTTGGCGCTCACAACGGTTGTGCGCGACGGCACCGCAAAGCGGTTGTCGTTGCCGATCGGCGTGAGATCGGGCGGGACTTCCAGATTGGCGCGGGAGTTCGACGATTCGTACTGCACCTTCTCGTCGGTGAAGTCGATGCCGAGAACGGAGCAGCCGGAGACCGCGGTCGCGGCGGCGGCAAGCACTGCGAGACGAAGCGAAAGCTTGGTCATTGAACTGATTCCTGAAAAACAATGTCCGGCCCGGCCGGACGCAATTTTGAAATTTTAGCAAAGAGCCGCATAAGCTCAACACGGTTGAGTGACGAATTTCTCACCGGGTGCCGAGCGGCTCGCCGTAGGGCTCCGCCGGCGCGGGCTTCGTCCAGACGATTCTCGCCACGGCGTGATCCTCGGTCGTCATCCCTTCCTCGTAGGCAACGATGTGCGCCGCCTCAGGGGCCAGCCGAAGCAGCTCCCGCTCCAGAAGATAGTGTTCCGGATTTCTCGGACGTCCCCAGATGAGGCCGTTGGCTTTCGTGAAGGTCTCCATGATGAAGACGCCGCCCGGCTTCAAGGTTCGCCAGTAATGCGGGAAATGGGCGCGGTGAAGGTAATTCGTGACGATGATGGCGTCGAAGGATTCGTCTTCATAAGGCCAGGGCTCCGCTTCAAGATCCCGGCACTCCAGCGTGATGCCCGAAGCGCCCGCAAGGCACTCAACGGCCCTGAGATCGATGTCGACGGCCGTCACTGCAGCGCCCCGCAGCGCAAAGAAAGCGGTATGCCGCCCTTCCCCGCACGCAACATCAAGAACCCGGGCGTGCCGGCTGACAAGGCCGGCAAAGCGCATCACCCAGGCCGAAGGACGCATCAAGGCGCCGCAATCGCAGACGGGCGCGCTTTCTGACTCAAAGAATTCATCAGCCATTGGTCCAACCTTTAGAGCAGCAGTTCGACGACCATCTGCCCGAACATGAGGAAGGGCCGCACAAAGAAGCTTAATCCCCCGCCCACCATCAGCACGAGAAGAATGATCATGCCGTAGGGTTCGATGCGGTCGAACGCCGCAGCAGCGCGGTCGGGCAGAAGTCCGGAAACAATCCGGCCGCCGTCGAGCGGCGGAATCGGTATGAGATTGAAGGCCATCAGCATCAGATTCACGCTGATGCCTGCCGTGCAGACCGAAATGAAGAACTTTTCGTAAATGCCTGCTATCAGGAGAAGCTTCAGCAGCAGCGCCCAGAAAACCATCTGGAGCAGATTCGACACGGGGCCGGCCGCCGCGGTCAGCATCATGCCGGAGCGATAGTTTCGAAAGCGGTTCGGATTGATCGGCACCGGCTTGGCCCAGCCGAAAAGCAGGCCGCCCCCGCCGGAGAGCGCGCTCATGAGCAAAAGCGCGCCCGGCACGGCAATCGTGCCGATCGGATCGATGTGCGCGAGCGGATTGAGCGTCACGCGGCCGTACATCACGGCCGTCTTGTCGCCGAGCCGCGCCGCCATCCAGCCGTGCGCGGCCTCATGCAGCGTGATGGCGAAAATAAGGGGGATGGCGTAGACGCAGACAAGCTGTACGGCATGCGAAAGTGACTGCATGTCTTTTGAAATCCTTCACTAGAAAACGACTGGCTTTTGATTTTAGCGAGACCGATCGCTCAAATATGTTGCAATCGGCAAATCCGCCCTGCCGATGCGCCTATTCGATTCGCGCGTCAAAGCCCAGCGCAGTCCAGACGGGTGTCAGGTCGTTCGGCAGCGCCGGCTGTCCGCCCGGAAGCGGCCGCTTCGAGCGCTCGCTGTGCCAGTCTGATCCCGTGCTCGCAAGAAAGCCCATCTGCCGGGCAGCTTCAGCGAAATGCACGTTCGCGCGCTCGCCCTGCGAGCCTGACGTCACTTCGATCGCGCGGCCGCCCGCCTGCTTGAAGGCGTCAAGGAGCGCCGCTTCCGCCCAGGCGCTCTCGTACTTGTAGCGGCCCGGGTGCGCCAGCACCGCAATGCCGCCCTCGGCGCAAATGAAGTCGACCGCCGCCGGCACGCTCGGCCAGGCAACGTCAACGCTGCAGGGCCTGCCGCGGCTCAGGTATTTGTCGAAGGCTTCCTGATAGTTCCGAATGAATCCGTTCTGAAGAAGCCAGAGCGCAAAATGCGTGCGCGAGAGATTTTCGGTCGTGCCGCCCGCGAGCGCAACGGCGCCTTCGTAGGCGCCCGGGATGCCGAGCCGTTCGAAGGCAGCGGCCATTTCGCGGCCGCGCCGCTCGCGCTTTTCGCTCACGTCGGCAAAAAACTGAGCTACGCCGGTGCTGGCAGGATCCAGGCCTAGCCCGACGACATGAATCGTCTGCCCTGCCCAGAGCGTCGAGATTTCAACCCCCGGCACAAAGCCGATGCCGTGCGCTTCGGCGGCACGGGCAGCTTCAGGCACGCCCGCCATCGTATCGTGGTCCGTGAGGCTCATCAGGCGCACGCGTTCCTGCGCGCAAAGCGCCACAAGAGCCGCAGGCGCGAGTGCGCCGTCTGAAGCGCTGGAATGCATGTGCATGTCAACCGGCATTTTTTCGTTCCTTGATTTCAGCTGCGCTTGATTCTGATTCGAAGGCGTCGAATCTGCGCCTAGCTGCAGTTTAGGCGAGCAAAGCTTCAATCTAACGAATCCGCCGCTTTGTTGGGCGGCTTCGCGAAGAAAATCGAAGGCGGCTGAAGCGCTCGAAGGCGCTCGCAATGCTTGGCAAGCGCGCCTGCCGGCGCCATTCTTCAACAAAAGCAAACAAAAGCCGCCCGAGCAAACCCAAGGCGCACGGTCCTCGAACGGCTACAATGCCCGCCATCCAAGATTTTCCTTTTGACGAAATAATGGACGAACTTCAAAAACTGCTCTTTTCCCGCGCCAACGTGCGCGGCGAAACGGTCGCAATCCATGAATCGCTTGCCCGCGCGCTCGAGCACCAGGGTCTGCCGGTGGCGGCGCGCCGCCTGGCGGGCGAAGCCTGCGCCGCGGCGCTTCTCGCAGCTGCCGCGCTTCAGTTTGACGGCACGGTGCTCCTTCAGATCGACGGCGACGGCCCCGTGCGGCTCCTTGTCGCAGAGGTGCGCAAAGACCTCTCTTATCGAGTGAGCGTCCGCATGCGGGACAACGCAGGCGACATCGACCCGAATGCCGACCTGACGACGCTCGTCAACGCCAACGGCCGCGGCCGCTGCGCCTTCATCCTCGACATGACGGGCCGCACGCGCGACCAGCAGCCCTACCAGGGCATCGTGCCCCTGGCGGGCGCCTCGCTCGCTGAGGCGCTCGAACAGTATTTTGCGCAGTCCGAACAGGTGGAAACAGTGCTGCGTCTGGCAGCGGACGACGTTGCCGCCGGCGGCCTCATGCTTCAGAAGATGCCCGCCACGGGCGGCAAGCTTCCCGAAGGGTACGACCCCGAAGGCTGGTCGCGGCTGCGCATGTTTGCTGAAACCGTCAAGAGCGAAGAGCTCCTCACGCTTCGCCCTGAAGACGTCAACCGCCGTCTGTTCTGGGAAGAATCGCCGCTCGTGACGATGGAGGCGAAGCCGCAGTTCCGCTGCAGCTGCACCGATGAGCGCTTCGACAACATCGTGCGTTCCCTGGGCGAAGCTGAAGCCCGGGAAATCCTTGCCGAGCAGGCGGGCCGCTTTACCGTCACCTGCCAATTCTGCGGCAAGACGAAGACCTATGACGAAGTCGACGTGAAGGCGCTCTTTGCCGCCGCGGCGCAGAAGCCCACGGCCTGAGCAAGCACCTGAATAAAAGAAAGCGCCCGAAGCGGCCGCAATCGCTTGCGGCGGCTCCGGGCGTTTTTTCGTCCCCGAGGGTGCGCTCCGCTTATTCTCGGCGGTCCCGCGCCTTGGGCGCCCGCAAGTGCTTGGGCGCATGGTAGAGATCCGACTTCTTGGGTTCGAAGGTGGGCTCTGACCCCGGCTTCACGTCCGCCGTGATTTCAGGCATGGGCTCGATCGCCAAGGCGCCCTTGCGCGCATCCTCCGGCGTCTCGATGCGGAAAAGAAGCTCGCCCGGGCGCACCATGTTGAGATCGTGCCGCGCGCGCGACTCAATGGCGTCCTGATTGTTGCTGAGCGAATAGAGCTCGGCGGCGAGCGCTTCATTGGCGGCGCGCAGACGGTTGTTTTCCGCGCGCTGCTCCGCAAGCGATGCCTTGAGCTCGGCATAGCGGAACCAGCTCGAGGGACCGGCCCAGAGCTGATACTGCATCGCGCCGATGCCGAGCGCGAGGATGAGGATGTAGAACCTGATCATGTCCGAAGACGGATCGCGGAAGTGGTCCTCTGCCGTCCGTTAGCCGCGGATCGAATAAAACGCGGCGCGGCCCGGATAGCAGGCCGCTTCGCCGAGCTCTTCTTCGATGCGAAGCAGCTGGTTGTATTTGGCCATGCGGTCGGAGCGGCTCATCGAGCCGGTCTTGATCTGGCCCGCATTGAGGCCGACGGCGATGTCGGCGATCGTGCTGTCCTCGCTTTCGCCCGAGCGGTGCGAAACAACAGCGGTGTAGCCCGCGCGCTTGGCCATTTCGATTGCTTCGAAGGTTTCCGTGAGCGTGCCGATCTGGTTGACCTTGATGAGGATCGAATTCGCAACGCCCTTTTCGATGCCTTCGCGAAGAATCTTCGGATTCGTGACGAAGAGGTCGTCGCCCACGAGCTGCACGCGGCTGCCGAGCGCATCGGTGAGCTTCTTCCAGCCGTCCCAGTCGCCTTCGGCCATGCCGTCTTCGATCGAGATGATCGGATAGCGGTCGCACCAGCCCTTGAGCACTTCAATCCATTCGTCGGCGGTGAGCGCCTTGCCCGAGGACTTCTTCATCACGTAGTGCGTGCCGTCGTAGAACTCCGAGCTCGCGCAGTCGAGCGCAATGAGAATGTCCTTGCCCGGTTCGTAGCCTGCGTTCTTCGCGGCTTCGAGGATGAGCTCGATCGCTTCTTCATGCGAGTCGATCTTGGGAGCAAAGCCGCCTTCATCGCCGACGGCGGTCGACATGCCGCGCTTGTTGACGAGGCTCTTGAGCGCGTGGAAGGTTTCCGCGCCGCAGCGCAGCGCTTCACGGAAGGACGTGGCGCCGGCGGGCACGATCATGAATTCCTGGAGGTCAAGGTTGTTGTTGGCGTGGGCGCCGCCGTTGATGACATTCATCATCGGCACCGGCATCGTCACGGCATGAACGCCGCCGAAATAGCGATAAAGCGGCAGCCCTGTTTCCTCGGCCGCCGCGCGGGCCGTTGCCATCGAAACCGCCAGAAGCGCATTGGCGCCGAGACGGCTCTTGTTGTCCGTGCCGTCAAGCTTGATCATCGTGCGGTCGACGCTCGCCTGATCGCAGCCGTCAAGGCCGACAACGGCCTCGGCAATTTCACCCTTGACGTTTTCAACCGCCTTGAGAACGCCCTTGCCGTTGTAGCGGGCCTTGTCGCCGTCGCGCAGCTCGATCGCTTCGCGAACGCCCGTCGAGGCGCCCGAAGGGACGATCGCGCGGCCGAATGCGCCCGTTTCGAGCACAACCTCGGCTTCAACGGTCGGATTGCCGCGGCTGTCGAGAACTTCGCGGGCATGGACATCAATAATGGCGCTCATGATGATTCCTTTTTGGGATTTAAGCGGTTCGAGCGGCCCTGCTGCGGGCGAAGCCGAACCCAGAAACTAAAACAAGAATTCGAAAAGTGGATGCGGCGGCCTCAAGCAAGCTCGTTCTCAAGGAACGGACGCGCTTTGACGACGCGATCGATTTCAACGAGGCTTTCAAGCAGCGCGCGCATCTTGCCGAGCGGCACCATGTTGGGGCCGTCGCTCTTGGCAACTTCGGGATTCGGATGCGTTTCCATGAAGAGGCCCGCAATGCCGACGGCTGTTGCCGCACGCGCGAGCACCGGCACAAACTGGCGCTTGCCGCTTGAGCAGGAGCCGTTGCCGCCCGGCAGCTGCACGGAATGCGTTGCGTCAAAGACAACGGGCGCATCCGTTTCTCGCATGATGGCGAGCGAGCGCATGTCGGAAACGAGATTGCCGTAGCCGAAGGAGGCGCCGCGCTCGCATACCATGAAGCGGTCCGTCGAAAGCCCGGCACGGGCAGCGGCGGCTCTCGCCTTCTCGACGACGTTCTTCATGTCGCCGGGCGCAAGGAACTGCCCCTTCTTGATGTTGACGGGCTTGCCGGAAACGGCGCACGCGTGAATGAAGTCGGTCTGGCGGCAAAGGAAAGCAGGCGTCTGCAGCACGTCGACCACTTCGGCGACGAAGGGCACCTCATCGGCCGTGTGCACGTCGGTGAGCACAGGGACGCCAACCGTTTCGCGCACTTTCGCAAGAATGCGCAGTCCCGCCTCCATGCCCGGGCCGCGGAAGCCGGTCTCGGACGTTCGATTTGCCTTGTCGAAGCTCGCCTTGAAAATGTAAGGAATGCCGAGCGCGTCGGTCGTTTCCTTCATTTGGGCGGCAATGTCGATCGCCATCGATTCCCCTTCGATCACGCAGGGACCGGCGATCAGAAAAAACGGCCGATTGAGGCCGACCTCAAAACCACAGAGCTGCACGATTGGGCCCTCCGAATATGGCGCGCGCCGCTTCGGGCGCGGCGTGTTGAACGGGTTTGCCTCGCAATCCCGGCCGCAGAGGCTGCGGCGGCGCTGCCGCTGCAGGGATCTCTGCGGACCGGAGACCGCATGCCAAGCGTCTGAGGGCCTTAGGCGGCAGCCTCGTGATGCTTGAGCGCGGCCTCAATGTAGGCCTTGAAGAGCGGATGGCCGAAGCGAGGATTCGACGTGAATTCCGGATGGAACTGCACGGCGAAGAAGAACGGATGATCAGGAAGCTCCATCATTTCCGGAAGATGTTCGCCCGGGGTCTTCGCCGAGATCACCATGCCCTTCTCTTCGAACTGCGCGACATAGGCATTGTTCACTTCATAGCGGTGACGATGGCGTTCGGCGACAACGTCGCCGTAGATCTTGTGGCCGAGCGTGCCCGGCGTCACCGGCACTTCCTGACGGCCGAGGCGCATCGTGCCGCCGAGGTCGGACGATTCGTCGCGCTTTTGCACGGCGCCCGAACGGTCCTTCCACTCGGTGAGGAGCGCAACAACCGGATGCGGCGTGTCGGGATCAAGTTCGGTCGAATTGGCGCCGCCCAGACCGCAGACGTGGCGGGCAAACTCGATCACCGCGCACTGCATGCCGAGGCAGATGCCGAGGAACGGAATCTTGTTTTCGCGGGCGTATTCAATCGCCTTCACCATGCCTTCGGTGCCGCGCTTGCCGAAGCCGCCCGGCACGAGAATGCCGTCGAGCCCTTCGAGTTCGCCGCAGCCGTTCTCCTCGATCTTCGTCGAGTCGATGAACTTCGTGACAACCTTCGTTTCGGTGTGGATGCCGGCATGCACAAGCGCTTCGTTGAGCGACTTGTAGCTGTCGGCGTAGTCGACGTACTTGCCGACCATGCCGATCGTGACCGTGTGCTTCGGGTTGTGGATGCGATCGACGATGCGCTGCCAGGCGGAAAGATCCGCAGGCTTCGTCTCGAGGCCGAGCTTGCGGCAGACGATTTCATCGAGATGCTGCGCGTGAAGCATGAGCGGCACTTCATAAATCGTCGAAGCATCGGCCACGCTGATGACGCAGTCCATCGGCACGTTCGAGAAGAGCGAAATCTTGGCGCGCTCGCCTTCCGGAATCATGCGTTCGGCGCGGCAGAGCAGGATGTCCGGATAGACGCCTTCTTCGCGAAGCTTCTGCACGGAGTGCTGCGTGGGCTTCGTCTTCAGTTCGCCCGCAGACGGAATCCAGGGGCAAAGCGTGAGATGAATGAAGCAGGTGTTGTTGCGGCCGACGCGGAAGGACATCTGGCGCACGGCTTCAACGAAGGGAAGCGACTCGATGTCGCCGACCGTGCCGCCGATTTCGACCACGCAGACGTCGGGCTTGCCGTCCCAGGCGGACGAGGCGCCGCGGGCGATGAATTCCTGAATTTCATTCGTGATGTGCGGAATCACCTGCACGGTCTTGCCGAGGTATTCGCCGCGGCGTTCCTTGCGCAGAACGCTTTCGTAGATCTGGCCGGACGTGAAGTTGTTGGGCTTGTGCATCTTCGTCGAGATGAAGCGCTCATAGTGCCCGAGGTCCAAGTCCGTTTCCGCGCCGTCTTCCGTCACGAACACTTCACCGTGCTGGAAGGGAGACATCGTGCCCGGGTCGACATTGATGTACGGATCGAGCTTGATCATCGTCACCTTCAGACCGCGAGATTCGAGGATGGCCGCCAAAGAAGCGGCGGCGATGCCCTTCCCGAGAGAGGAGACAACGCCGCCGGTCACAAATACGTACTTGGTCATGAAAATTCCAACCAGAGAGAGAATAAATTGCGAAGCGCCGATTATACGAAGAATGCTCTAGCGGCCGCCGCGAAAAGGCCCGCTATTTCGGGCAATGCGTCGCGGAGCGCCAGAAGCTGCCGGGAGCTCCATGCGGAGCCTCCCCGATCGATCCATTCTAAAGGAAGCCGCCCGTGCTTCAAAGAGGCGCAGGCGGCTTTTGATCAAACAGCAATTTTCGGGGCGGCGAATCAATGAAGGTCTCCTCTTTTTTGCGCATTGCCTGCGGCAAAAGATCTGCCGCAGCCTTCGCAGCCGCCCGTCCATTCCGGCTGAATCGTGACGTGGTCAATCCCGAAGCGGTCGCGCAGTCCGGTGCGGATTTCGTTCAGAATCGTCGGCCAGCATCGCGACGAAGAAATCCGCACATGGCACTGCAGCGCCGGATGCCCCGGACTCATCGTCCAGACGTGCAGATCGTGAACATGGGTGACATCGGGCACCGATGAGATGAATTCGCCCACCGCAACGTACTCAACACCTTCGGGCGTGCTGTCAAGAAGCACGCGAACGGAGTCGCGAAGAATGGCATAAGTCGCATGCAGGAGCATCACGCCCACGAACATGGAGAGAATCGGGTCGATGATGGCCGGGCCGCCCGCAAGGATGATCCCGCCCGCAGCAATCGCTGCAACCGAGCCGAGCAGGTCGCCCATGACGTGCAGGAGCGCTGCGCGCGTATTCATGTTCTTCTTGTCGCGCGAGAGCGACCAGGCAACAGCCATATTGATGACAAGGCCCGCAAAGGCAATGAGCATCACGCTGCCGCCCGACACAGGGGGCGGCGTCTGAATGCGCTCGAAGGCTTCGACAAAGAGCCAGATGACGACGCAGAGCATTACGATCCCGTTGACGAATGCCGCAATGACCTCAACGCGCCCGTGCCCGAAGTTGTGCACATCGTCGGCCCCTTTGGAGGCGATTCGATTGGCGATGAGCGCAAAGAGCAGGCTTGCCGAATCCGTCACCATATGGCCGGCGTCGCCGATGAGCGCGAGCGAATTCGCCCAAAGGCCGCCGAAAAGCTCGATCGCTGAGAAGCTGAAGGTGAGGAGCACCGCAAAGCCCAGCACGGAAAGGCGCGTCTTCTCCGCGGCATGCTTATAGGCGCTGTCGCCTTCTTCGTGCGCGTAGAACTCGCGCTCGCGCGCCGTAGTAAGCTCTGCGGCTTTGTCTTCTGCGGCTTTGTCTTTTTCCTGCAGTTGCTGCGCCGGCATCGAATTTCTCCTGGCTTTGTGTTCAGAAATTCCGAGCGCAAAGCGCCCGGACTTTGACCGTCAAAGCCCGGGCGATTGTGCGTTATGCGTCGATTATATCGTTGCGCTTTTTCAGGCGTTCTTGAGCAGCGGCGTTACCGTGTCGAGATCGCCGCCCGAGAGCAGCCCTTCCTTCGAGTAGATGCCGAGCTTCTGGCGCGTATCGACGATGTCGAGGTTGCGCATCGTGAGCTGGCCGATGCGGTCTTCGGCCGTGAACATCGAGTCGCCCTTTTCCATCGTGAGGCGGCTCGGTTCGTACGTGAGGTTCGGACTGACGGTGTTGAGGATCGTGTAGTCGTTGCCGCGGCGCAGCTCAAGCGTCACTTCGCCCGTAATGGCGCTCGCCACCCAGCGCATGGCCGTTTCGCGCAGCATGATCGCCTGGCTGTCGAACCAGCGGCCCTGGTAGAGGTAGCGGCCGAGGCGGATGCCGTTGATGCGGTACTGCTCGATCGTATCTTCGTTGTGAATGCCCGTCACGAGACGCTCGTAGCAAATGAAGAGAAGCGCCATGCCCGGGGCTTCGTAAATGCCGCGGCTCTTGGCTTCAATGATGCGGTTTTCAATCTGGTCGCTCATGCCGAGGCCATGACGGCCGCCGACGCGGTTGGCTTCCATCATGAGGGCGACCGGATCGGAGAAGTGCTGATCGTTGATTGCAACGGGAACGCCGTCCTTGAAGGCAACCTTGACGACTTCCGGTTCGATCTTGCAGTCGCTCTTCCAGAAGGGAACGCCCAGGATCGGCTCAACGAGCTTCATGCTCGTGGCGAGCTCTTCGAGGTCCTTGGCTTCATGCGTGGCGCCGAGCATGTTCGAGTCGGTCGAATAGGCCTTTTCAGCGCTCATGCGGTACTCGAAGCCTTCCTTCTGCAGGAACGCGGACATTTCTGCGCGGCCGCCGAGCTCCTTGATGAAGGTGACGTCGAGCCAAGGCTTGTAGATCTTGAGATTCGGATTGGCAAGAAGCCCGTAGCGGTAGAAGCGCTCGATGTCATTGCCCTTGTAGGTCGAGCCGTCGCCCCAGATGTCGACGCCGTCTTCGCGCATGGCCGTCACGAGCATCGTGCCCGTCACGGCTCGGCCGATCGGCGTCGTGTTGAAGTAGAGCTGCCCGCCCGTGGAGATGTGGAAGGCGCCCGACTGGATGGCGGCAATGCCTTCGTTCACAAGCTGCGCGCGGCAGTCGATGAGGCGCGCGTTTTCGGCGCCGTATTCCATCGCGCGACGGGGAATCGCGTCGTAGTCAGTCTCGTCGGGCTGGCCGAGGTTGGCCGTATAAGCATAGGGGAGCGCACCCTTCACCTTCATCCAGTGAAGCGCGCAGCTCGTGTCGAGGCCGCCCGAAAAAGCAATGCCGACCTTCTGGCCGACCGGGACGCTTTGCAGAATCGTCTGAGACATAACTTTCTACCGTTACCGAAATAATCAAAGGAATTGAGGATCGCAGCCGCGTCTGCGCCGATGCCGCGCAGCGCGGAAATTTGCCGGATCAGATTCACGTCGTCCGTTCGGACGCGGACCGTCCGCGCATTCGACCGAACTCATTATGGGCGTGAGAAAGCCGAAAAAACAGGGGCGCCGGCCGGTCGCAGACGCTCTTTAGACCGCCGCAAGATATCTAGGCAGAATGTCTTATTCGATTTAACTTATTGGTGGTTTTTTGTCGACAAAACACGTCTTTTGATGAAAAAGAAGACCGCATAAGTTGTCCGAAAGCAGCCAGTCTCTCATCCGTTCAATCCAGCTGTGTTCTCGCTTTTTCGACCTGGCGCGAAAAGACATCGGCTTGACATACAAGCACGCTGTGAATCAACACCCATCGCGGCTAATCTCGATTCAAATAATCCTGATGCTCTACGTCATGCCCGCCAGATTCACCAACGTCGACACGACAGCGCAGCACGCGCACCTCGGCATCGCCGCGCGTGTGAGCGCAAACGGAACGCTTGCGCGCCGCGAGCTTGACGCGCTCGTTGTCTTTCTGCGCCTCCTCTTTTCTGCATCAAGCGACGAAGCGGCACTCGTCTCGCGCTTTCTCGCATCGCGCTCGGCGCTCGAGTCGCGCCCGGCCGCAGCCACCATGGCATCCGTTCTTGAGGTGCTCCCGTCGCTTTCCTGCGCCTGGCTCATTCCCGACCGCGTTCGCCGCTTCTCTGCCGACATTCCGGCGGGCCCAGTTACCGTCCGGCTTCAGCTCGACCTTGTCAAAGCGCTCGAAGACGAGCGAAATGAAGCGCCTGAAGCAATCATTCTTCGGGACATGCCGTGGTTCGTTTTGAGTTCAGCCGTTGAAGCGCACGCCGAACGTCCTGCGCCGGAAGAGCCCCTCTTCAAGATTTCAGCAGGCCGCGGCACAGAAAACATCATGTGCGCGCTTTCGCTTGAAGACGCTGCGCGCGCACTCGGCTTCAAGGCGTCGCTTGACGACAAAACACCGCTGCGAGACTCGCGTTCGCGCAGAACCGTCTACGGCGAAGACATCACGCAGCCGGGCGCGGCCGCATTCCTCACTGTGACGGGGGGCACCGATTCTTCCAGAACTGCCGCATGCGCGCAGCTGCTCATCAAAGCAGCTGACATTCTCGAGCGAAGGCTCGACATCGCCCGTGCGAGCGCTGCCGAAGGCATCCGCATCGAAAATGAACTGCTTCAAGCCATTGAACAAAACCGCTGATTTTTAAAGGAGGATTTCCGCCATGACCCAAATCATTCAGCTTCCTCAGCCCGCACCGCTCGAACTCTCTCTCGGCAGCGCACTTGCCAAGCGCAGAACAAATCGCCAGTGCACAAGCGAAGCCTTGAGCGACGAAGCCCTTGCCGCTCTTCTCTGGGCATGCGCAGGCATTACGGCCGAAGACGGCCGCCGCACCGTCCCCTCCACGCTCGACCTGCGCGCCGTTTCCGCCTATGTGCTGCGTGCCGACGGCGCCTGGCGCTTTGATGCGGAAAAGAATTGCCTGGAGCAGACGACAGACGAAGATGTTCGCGAACTTTCGACGTCGTATCAGTTCGACTACGTCAAGACCGCGCCCGTCACCATTGTTTTCGTCGCCGACCGCGAACGCTCAAAGACAGCGCGTCCGACGGGCGTTTTCGTTGACGCGGGCACGATGGGCCAGTCCTGCTACCTGGCCGCCACGGCGCTCGGCCTTGCGGGCTGCGTGCGCGCCTCGTTCGACCACGACGCGCTGCGCGACGGCATGAAGCTTGCCGAGCACCTGGAGCCGATCGTGCTCTTTACGGTCGGCAAGCCGGCGTAATGGCCCTGCAGCTCATCAACGAGCTTGCTTGAGTTTGCGCCGCAAAAGCGCAAAGCCGTCTCGCTCTCGGGGCGGCTTTGGCGTTACAGAGCGCTGCCACGGCCATTTTCGACGTCAAGCCTCGGCGCGGCAGCGCTCGTCGCCCGTCAGGGCAGGCGCAGCGCCTTCACCTGGCTTTGCACGCCGCGCCAGAAATTGTCTGCCGGCTTCAGAAGGCGTTCGTATCCGGCCCGGCTTATTGCCTCCTTGGCTGCGCTTTCTGCCGCTTCGAAAACGTCCTGTTCCGAAACAGTCAAAACAACACGATCCTTCATTAGAAAGCGACCGTTGACGAGCACATCCGACGCATCCCCAGCGTTTCCGTAAAGCATCAACTGATGGATTGGCATGAGATTGGGCGAAAGGTGCGGCTGGCGAAGGTTGAAGGAGACGATATCGGCAAGCTTGCCCGGCTCGATCGAACCAAGATCCGTCTCTCTGCCGATGGCTTTTGCCGCATCGATTGTGATCATGGCGAGGCACTTGCCCGCGGGCAGCAAAAATGGATCGTTGGCCGCTGCCTGCTGCAGGAGCGCCGTGTCCCGGGCTGCTCGAATGAGATCAAAAGCCATGGCAGGCGCGGTGCCGTCCGTCGCAACAGCGACATTCACACCGAGCCCAAGGAGTTCGGGCACCGGACACCGCATGTGAAGCTGCTGCCACGAAGGCGTCGTCGTGACGTTCGTTTTTGTCTCTGCCAGGATCTGCGCTTCCTCAAATGAAATGCCTTTGCAGTGCTGAACGTGCACGTCCGGACCGAGGAGCGCATCATCGGACTGCGCAGCAAGGCGAATCATGCCGCCGAAAGCTTCCGTATGAATGCGGACGCGCTGCCGCCGGGCAATCCCGCGGATCGCCTTCATCATTTTTCGATCCTGCTCATCGAGCCTGACGGCCAGATCCGCCGGCGTCGGCGAAGATCCTTCGATGGAGCTCACCATGACGAACGGCGCTGCGAAGGCGCCAATAAGACCATTCCAGGATCCGTTGACGAGCGCAATAGCTTCTTCCGCCTTATCGATCAGCTCTTCGAAAGAAATTTGCCTCTCAACCAGCCGCCCGTCTTTTTCTTGGGCGAAAGAGCGCGGAAAAGGCGGATTGGAAGGGCCGATGGCAGGATTTTCTCGCGTGCCGATCTCGGCATGGCCTTTCACATGCGCCGCAATAATGCGCGGATCGTCGCAGCGCGCAGCATTCGAGATGACGCTGACGCCGCACGTAATTCCCGCCTTGAGACGCTCGAGCGCTGCGAGCCTGCCTTCGGCATACCAGTAGTCGGGCGTCGTGCAATGGTGATAAAGGCGCGTC
The DNA here is from genome assembly GCA_905213905.1 of uncultured Sutterella sp. GTDB lineage: Bacteria > Pseudomonadota > Gammaproteobacteria > Burkholderiales > Burkholderiaceae_F > Sutterella. Next base: position 29,186 of record CAJMKD010000024.1, read on the forward strand.
AGATACGGCATCCAATTGCTGCGCGTATCTATGCCGAGGCTTCGATTGAGGCAATGGCCCGCGTGCGTATGCGCGTCAATCAAGCCTGGCAGAACCATCTTCCCGGAACAATCGACAATCTCGGCGCCGGCGAATTCCGGCTTCTGAAGAATGTCGCTGGCTCGACCGACAGCCTCAATGCGATCCGCTTCTATCACGACGGCCCCGTTTTCGAACACGTCGAATTTGTCGTTCATCGTGACGACGAAACCGTGCGCAAGTACCAGCCGATTTTTCATGAAAAACCTCTTCCTCTCAAAGCACTGCTCATTTTGAAGAGCAGAAACTTTGTTTGGAATGGCCGTTCATGCCAACGCGTCAGCAAAAAATGACGCGCAGAAACAAGTCTTGAATCCTCAGCGGACCTTTCAAAAATTTTCGAAAACGCCGTCGATGCCGTCAGCCGCCTGCGACGCGGCTGCGTCCGCTGCTCAGGCTCGTTCCGCGAAAGCGCGCCAGCGCGCCAAATAGGGAAGAATCTTAAGGTCGTTCGGTCGATTGAGAAAGTCGAGAAGCGCATCGGCAGGCACGAGGCTGACGGCCTGGCTCTCCCAGCCAACGTTTTCGGGCGTGCCGCCCGTCCGTTTGGCAATGTAGTAGCGCGTCACCGTCTTTGTGCGGTCAATGTCGCAGAGCCAAGCAACGGGTTCCGCAATCAGGCCGCTTTCTTCCCAAGCCTCCTTCACGGCATTGACGACAAGCGTGAGTCCTGCATCAAGCCGTCCCTTCGGAAAAGTGGCGGCCACGCCCGCATAACGGTTCGTCGGATGCACAAGCCAGAAGCGTCCGTCCGGCTCCGCAATGACAAGACCGCTTGTGAGACGCTTTTTTGTAGCCGGCAGCGGCGGCTCGCTGAAATGCGCATACCGCTTCAAGAGCCTGGAAAGCATCTTCCCGCCGAGCGTCTCTTTCGTGAACGGCACGCCGTTCAATACCTCCGGCAGCATCCCGCCGTGCGTTGCTGAAAAAGTGGCATACGCACCAGAATTGAGCCATGAGGCCTCGTCAGTGGGAGCAGTCGGCTGCTCAACGAGGCAAGGCGCGCCCTTCTCATCGGGCTGCGGGTGATAAGCGGGACTCAATACCAGCATGGAAACCCTCCAAAAAAGCCCCGCGTCTGCGCCTTACTTAGGTAGGCAGCTGCCGGATGCGGCGGCGGTAGGCTGCCGGAGAGGCGCCGAACCAACGGTAGCAGGTGCGGGAGAAATTGCTCGGATCGGAGAAGCCGATCGTATAGGCAATTTCAGTAATGCTCAATTCTGTATGCGCCAGGGCATCATGTGCGAGCTGCTTGCGGTGCTTTTCAAGCAGCTCCGCAAAGGTCGCGCCCTCGCCTTCAAGACGGCGCTGAAGCGTGCGCGAGGAAAGATTGAGGCGCGAAGCAACATCGGCGATCTTAACGCTTTCACCTGCCTTGAGCATCGCCTGTATTTCTTCCTCAACGCGCACCGTGAATGAAAACTGACGAACGCGGTTGAGATACTGCATGACCACGTGCTCGTTGGCTTCGCGCAGCATCGCATTGGCGCCGGCGTAAGGTTCCATCACGTCCGCATAGGAAAATGTAATGTAGTCCGGCCCCAAATCATCCGTTTCCACGGGGCAGCCGAAATACTCGTTGAGCCGTCTATGGTCTTCTTCCGAGGTGCGCGGCAGGTGCATGTGCACCGCGATCGGCGTCACCTTGTGCTGCGAGAGTGAATTGGCCTGACGCTGAATGAAGGCGAGCACCGCCATCAGCGCCGCGTGCTTGGCTTCATAGCCGTGGAGCGTGCGCAGATAGAGCGTTGAGCCGGTAGCGTCATGCGCGAGACTCATTTCCATGGTCGTGGAAATAATCTTGGCGTAGCGCGCCGTGAGGTCAAGCACCTGCGCAAGCGAATGCGACGTGACAATAGCGAGGCCGAGCCCATGAAGCGTTGCCACCTGCATTTCCTGGCCGCAGCGCAGACCAATGAGCTCATCGCCGCTCGACGTGATGATTGCCTCCCAAAAACGGCGCACGTTCATGGCTGGATACCTTGCGTCGGGCACCGAGAGAAGCGACACGTCGAGGCCAACGCGCTCCATGATCGATTCAGGCGTAATGCCGTAGCCGCGAACAGTCTGACAAATGGAGCGAATCCAGCTCGCGAGAATGCTGTCGCCGAGCGGCAGGAACGTGTCGTCGACCGAGATTGCAGTAGCGGGCAACTTGCTTGCGTCATCCATGTTGAAATCCTTGCCGTGGTAGCTTGGTCGGACAGTTGATCATATCGATTGCTATCTTTGAGGTCTGTCTTTTCGCGCCGAAAATTCTCGCAGCCGAGAGCGGCTCAACTCGCTGTAGGCTACGTCCTGACTTTCCTTTTTTACTTTTAAAAAATTCTTTAAATACGAAGGAGTTAAGCATTCATACGCATAGCCGTTTCATCTGCGCGGCTTTTGCGTTGAAAAAAGCGGTCGGCAGCTCTGGGTTGCCGACCGCGCCAAAGGCGAGAGAAAAATGCTCAACAACCCATTCGTCGGAGGGTTTTATTCGTAAATGACGCCCTTTTCAACGACGACGCGAGTGCCGGACTTGCCGGCGAGAATGTCCTCGATCTTGTCAAGGGCGCCGATCACGGCAGTCTTGCCCGTCTGTTCGACAAAGCGGCAGGCGGCCTCCACCTTCGGACCCATCGAGCCCTTTGCAAAGCCGAATTCACGCAGCGACTTCGGATCGGCCTGGCGGATTTTCTTCTGCGTGGGCTGGCGCCAATCGATGTAGGCGGCGTCGACGTCCGTCGCGATGATGAACATGTCTGCGTCAAGAGAGGCAGCGAGCAAAGAAGAAGCCAGATCCTTGTCGATCACAGCTTCGGCGCCGACCAGATTTCCCTTGTCGTCGAAGTAGGTCGGAATGCCGCCACCGCCGCAGCAAATCGTGATGTACCCCTTCTCAGCCAGCGTGCGAAGCGGCTCAAGGCCCCAAATCTGCTTGGGTTCGGGACTCGGCACGACGCGGCGGTACTTGTCGTTGTCGGGCGCAATCGTCCAGCCGTGCTCCTTGGCAAGGCGCTCCGCTTCTTCCTTTTCATAAACAGGACCAACCGGCTTCGTCGGATTCTGGAAGGCCGGATCGTGCGGATCAACGCGGGTCTGGGTGAGCACCGTGGCAAGCTTGGCGGATTTCGGCACGAAATTGACAAGCTCCTGCTGAATCATGTAGCCGATCATGCCGATCGACTCGGCGCCGATCACGTCGAGCGGATACATCGGCACTTCCTTGTAGGCGTTGTTCTGCAGCGCCAGCAAGCCGACCTGCGGGCCATTGCCGTGAGAAATCACGAGTTCGTTGCCTTCATAGGCCTTGGCAATCTGCTGGCAGGCGATGCGGACGTTGGCGCGTTGATTTTCGCAGCGCATCGGTTCGCCGCGCTTGAGAAGGGCATTGCCGCCGAGAGCAATAACAAGACGCATTTTGTTGATTTCCTTGAAATTTATTACTGGAGTGCCGTTTTTTTGAGACAAACACTCCCTGAAGGGCGTCTCTGCGTTCATCGAGAGACGCGCCTCTGTTTCGATTGAGTGCTGCAGCGGGAGAGCTGATTGAGCGCAGGAATTTCGTCGCTGTCAGCTCACCCGCTTCATGAGCCGCTTACGCAACGCCCACGACGGAAGCGAGGAGCGCCATGCGCAGCGCCACGGAGAAGCCGATCGCGCGGAAGTAAAGCTGGTGCTCGGTGTTGTCGATGCCGAAGTCGAATTCGCCCGGGTTGCGCGGCAGCGAGTGATGCACGCCGACCGTCTTGCCCGTCTTCGCCTTGATGCTCTTGAGCATGTCGAGCGAAACGTAGTAGTTCGCCATCTTCTTTTCAAAGTCCGCACGGTTCGGGTCGTCCTTCTTCACGGAGCAGCCCGGCAGATAGATGAGATCCACGCCCTTGTCGGCATAAAGCTCTTCGTTCTGCTTCATCGTGAGGTCGAAGTGCTCTTCAAAGTTCGCGCCCATCGCTACGAGCTTCTGGCGAACAATTTCCGGCGTGCGCAGCTCGCTCGTGCCCGTGTAGACGATCTTGGCGCCGAGGCGGGCGAGCGCCAGCGCGAAGGACTGGCCGGAGCGGGCGCGCGAGAGGTCGGGCGTCGCGATCGCAACCGTGAGCTTTGAGAGGTCGCCGAAGGCGCGCCAGCAGGTATAAGCGTCGAGCAGGCCCTGCGTCGGATGCGTCACGTTGCCGTAGCCGCCCGAGATCACCGGGGCGCAGTGGCCCTTGATTTCGTCGAGCGCAGCAAGCGCTTCCTGGTCGTTCGGGTGGCGCATCACGATCACGTCCGCGTATTCGCTCGTCACGCGCAGCGAATCCGCGAGCGATTCATTCTTCGCAACGGAGGAGTTGTGCGTCGGGTCGGCTTCCGTGATCACGCTGCCGCCGAGCCGGTGCATGGCGTTTTCATGCGAGCAGCGCGTGCGGGTCGACGGCTGGAAGAAGAGCGTGTAGAGCACCTTCCCCTTCAGAAGATCCGTGCCCGTGCGCATGAACGGCTCAAGCATTTCCGCAGCGCGGAAGAGGCTCATGATTTCGTCCTGCGAGAAGTCGTCGAGGAACGTGATGTTCTTGCCGCGCATGTGGGTTGCGTCAAGATATTCGCGGATGTCGAGTGCCTTGAAGTTCTGGTCGAGCGCCATTTTCGGCTCCTGTGTGCTGTGTCTTGGTTGTGAATGAATTCGTGCTCTCTGCGCCGCGCTCAGATTTCAACGTCGCGGTTGCAGTCCTTCGAATAGATGTAGGAGAAGGGTTCGCGGCCGATGCCGTAGCCCGCCTGGACCGAGAAGGCGCCCATCCAGAGGAAGTCTTCCTTCTTCACGAGATACCAGGTGTCGTCAAGCAGGTACGTGCCCTGGCCTTCGTAGATGTAGGCGCCGTGCTCCTGAACGTGCGTTTCGCAGATGTTGTGCGAAGCGCCCGGATCAAACGAAAGAATGTGCATGTTCATGTCGAACGCTTCTTCGACCGGCAGGAAGTCCTTCACGTGCACGTTCGCCATGCCGTCGTAGTCGCGGAAGGCGACTTCGTTGATGTTGCCGAACACCGCCCAGGGCTGAAGTCCCTTCGGATGCGGGATGTAGCGCTGCTTGTAGAGAAGAATGCGGCCTTCGGCGCCGTTCTTCGAGCGGAAGCCGATCCCGACGCCCGCGGGCGCATAGGCGTAGCCGCCCTGCGTGAGGACGCGCGTCTCTTCGCCCACCGTCACTTCGAGCTCAACAGCGCCGTCGAGCACGTAGATGAAGGACTCTTCGTGAGCGGCCGTTGCATACGGGTATTCCGTGTGCGCATCCGGGCCGAGCGTGCCGATGAGCTGCACGAAGCCCGCGCCGATCTTCGGCGAGCAGAGAATCGTCATCTTGGTGTCGACGATTCCGGGAATCGTGTTGATGACGCGCCCCTGAGGCGTGATGATCGCGAAGTCGTGCTTGACGACGGAACGATTCGAAAGCAAGTCCTGCGGATAGCCGGGCATCTCCAATCTCCTAGTATCTGAGTGAATTCCAACGCGCCTCCCTGCGCGTTTTCGATGCGAAAAACTATAGGTTTCGCCCGCCGCTCAAACTTCGCTCCAAACGTCAAGGTATTGTCAATCTGCGCCACAAGATACCGCTTACATCTTTTTTCCAGAAAAACTATTTTTTCTTAGTTTTCAAATATCTAAATTCACTTACTCTTTTATTCGAGCATTTCTTGCCACATTTCTTCTTGGCGCGATAGATCAATCAGTGCCAAAGAGACTGTCTTTCGGCGCCATTTTTTATCGTGTCGTTCAGTCGCAAGGCGCACACATGAATTCCGAAAGCAGCTCTTTGTATTTGAGAAACAATATAGGTATTTACCCTCCTTTGTTCAGTTTTATTGAACTAAGGCAACAGTCTTAGTTTTATTGACGGTCATCGCTTTACTCAACCGATAGACTCAAGCTCGCAAATGCTCCCGAAGCCGTCTCATCCGACGCCTTCGGCGCAGGACCAAAACGCGTTGCGGACGCCGTACATCCCTTAAAAGTCGGCCAATCCGACAAGCGCAAAAAAAACACTACCCACCCAAAGGAGATGTTCGAAATGAAAATCAAGCACACGCTGATCGCTCTTGGTATTGCCGCCGCCTCCGGCGTCGCCATGGCCGCTTCTCTGCCGAACATTGCAGTGCTCGCCACGGGCGGCACGATCGCCGGCGCAGGCGCTTCGTCGACTGGTTCGGCCTACACGGCCGGCAAGGTGTCGGTGAATCACCTCGTTGATGCAGTCCCGGAACTTGCCAAGATCGCGAATGTCACGCCGGTGCAGGTGACGAACATCGGCTCGCAGGACATGTCGGATGAAGTCTGGCTCAAGCTTGCGAAGACCATCTCTGCCGACTGCGGCAAGTACGACGGCTTCGTGATCACGCACGGCACCGACACGATGGAAGAAACCGCCTACTTCCTGCAGCTCACGAACCGCTGCAAGAAGCCGGTCGTGCTTGTCGGCGCAATGCTCCCCTCGACGGGCCTCTCGGCCGACGGTCCGCGCAACCTCTTCAATGCCGTGCTGACGGCCGCCACGCCTGAAACAGCGAAGCAGGGCGTCGTGGTCGCCATGGACAACGTTGTTGTCGGCGCACGCGAAGTCATCAAGACCAATACGGTTCAGCCTGAAACCTTCCAGGCCGGCAACTTCGGCAAGGTCGGCACGATTTTCAACAACCATGTTGAATACGAAGCTGTCGGCCTGCGTGCTCAGAAGGAAGCGCCCTTTGACGTGACGAAGCTCGATCAGCTTCCGAAGGTCGGCATCGTCTACAACCATGCAGGCGTTGAAGGCTATCAGGCCGAAGCGCTCGTCAAGGCCGGCTACAAGGGCATCGTGAGCGCCGGCGTCGGCAACGGCAACATCCATAAGGCGATCTGGCCGATCCTTGAAAAGGCTGCCAAGAGCGGCATTGCCGTGGTTCGCAGCTCTCGCGTTCCGACGGGCGCCACCACCAAGGACGCTGAAGTTGACGACGCCAAGTACGGCTTCCTGTCCTCCGGCACGCTCAACCCGCAGAAGGCTCGCGTCCTGCTGCAGTTGGGTCTGA
>CAJMKD010000025.1 GCA_905213905.1 uncultured Sutterella sp.
ATTTCGGCGACCGTGATCGGATAGGCGCGCGCGGCAAAATCAGTGGTCTGCGGGACGTAGCCGATTCGGCGCGCCGAGACGCGGATCGTGCCTGAAACGGGCTTGAGAAAGCCGAGGATGAGCCGCATGAGGGTGGTCTTGCCGCAGCCGTTCTCGCCCGCGATCGACACGTAGGCGCCGCGCTTCACCGTGAGGGTGAGGCCGTCGAGAAGGTAGGGCGCGCGCCCCGAATAGGAAAAGCGAAGGTCTGCAATGTCAATCATGCGGCAAAAGGCAGCAAAAAGCGGCAAAAGGCGGCAAAAGGCTCCGCAGCGGCTCGAGCGGCATGCTGGGGGCGGCATCGGACGCGCTTCGGATGCGCTTCGGGGACGGCGCGCCTCTCCGCGCTCTCTCCGCTCTCGGCCGCAGCCGGATCGAAAGTAAACTATTCTAATTCGCACGGCTCCTCCCTGCGGGAAAACCTGCAGGCGAGGGGCCGCAAGCACTTTTCGAGCAGATCAACATGCAGCAAACGCCCGGCATCAGCCGAAGAAAACTTCTGGAAGGCGGCGCCGCAGCAGCGCTCGGCTTCGCAGCGCCTGCCTTTTTTCCGCCTGTCCTTCATGCGCCTCTCGCCTTCGCGGCTGCGCCTCAAGCTGGCGCTCGAAGAAGCTGCCCGCTGCGCGTCGCCGCCTCGATCGACGCCGTCGCTTCGATCGCAAAGGCCGTGGGCGGCGCGCACGCCGCGGTGGAAACGATTCTCCCCAAGGGCGCCTCGCCCCATGCCTATGAGCCGACGCCTGCGGTGATTGAGACGCTTCGGGAAGCCGATCTCATCGTCTTCAACGGCTTCGGGATGGAGCCCTGGGCCGGGCGCCTCCTCGCTGCGCTCGATCGGCCGGACGCGCTGGTGCTCGAGGCGGCCGAAGGCATCGAGCCGCTTCGCGAAGCGCCCCATGCGCACGGGGAAGAAGGTCATGCTGACGACCATGAGCACGATCATGAGCACGAGAGCGAGCATGGTCATGATCACGATCACGAGGACGAAGCCGGACACGCTCATGACCATCCGGGGGACGTCGCGGACGGTCCTCACGATCCGGATCTTCAGGGCGGGCAGGGCGCGCTTCCCGGCGCATCGGACGAACTATTCTTTCCCGAATCCCGCACGCCCCTTTCGGCATTTCTCGCGGGGATCGGCGGCCGGGTTCGAAGCGCCGGCCATGCGCACGGCGCGCTCAACCCGCATGTCTGGCTTTCGCCCGCGGGCGCGCGCCATGAAGCAAAGCGCATCGCGGCGGCCTTTTCTGAGGCCGATCCGGCGCATGCAGGCGATTTTGCGGCGAACGCGCAAGCCTTTGAAGCCGCGCTTGCCCGTCCGGCAGCGCATTTTCGCGCGGCGGTCGAGAGCGCAAAGCGGCGCTACTTCGTCGTGGGGCATGCCGCTTTCGGGTACCTCTGCCGGGACTACGGCCTGCGCGAGGTGAGCGTGGAAGGGATTTACGCCGAAGGGGAGCCGTCCCCCAAGGCGCTTGCGCGGCTCGTCGACTTTGCTCGCAGCGCGGGCGTGAAGACGATTTTTGCTGAAAAGGCCGCTTCACCCGCTGTTTCGCGGGTGCTCGCCGAAGAGGTGGGCGCCTCGGTGGTGCGGCTCTACACGATGGAAACGCCCGAAGAGGGCCTCGGCTTTGTCGAGCGCCTCGCGTCGAACTTGGAAGCGATCGGCCGCAGCCTTGCCTGAAGAAAGCGAGGCTGCGCGCGAAGCGAGGCGGCCGATCAGCTGCCGCGCCGCTTCGCGATGGCGTCGATGGCTGCGCAGAAGCAGCTCCCAGCTCTCGACAATGCCGGCGGCCAGGTTTTCTCTCGTCTGACGCATCGGCGTGAAGGCCTCGAGGCCGAAGCGCTGTTGCGCTCAGGCGCTTTTCGCGCTTGAGCCTTCTCTTTTGGGCGCGATGCCGCGGCAGCGCACGTGCGCGGGCGGCGCCGCGCACGAGCGGGCATGCTTGAGAATCAGTTGTCGCGGCGCCCGGCGCCGTTCTGGCCGCCCGAGCCCTCCCCGTCGTCGAAGTCCTCGCCCATCGTCTGCCAGAGGCCGCCGGCCGCATCGGCGGGGCTTTCCTCGCCTGCGGGGAAGATGCCCGCCTTTTGGGCGGCTTCCATCGCATCACGCATCAGCGCGTCGGCCTCGCGGGCGTCCGACGCCCTCTCGATTCTCATGAGCGCTCGCAGGAAGTCTTCATAGTCGGTGTCGCGCACGAAAAGGCCGTTGGGGCCGCGCTTGAAGGCGGTGCCGCTCGGCGCCGAGAGAATCGGACGGATGCTCGCGTCGTAGTTGCAGATCGTTGAGAGCTTGGTTCTGCGCCAGCCGTCGGGCTGGCCGATCCGTTCGTCGGTGCCGGCTTCCGCCGCGCGGAAGGCCCACATTTCATCGCCCGTTGCCATTCTGATGTGAACGCATCGCTCGATGCTCGCGCCTTCCTTCAGAATTCGCGCTTCCACGAAGCAGGTGAGGTCTTCAATGCCCTCGGGGAGGAGGTTCCGCAGCTGCTCGTGCGGAATCAGCTCGCCCTTGTAAAAGTCAGCGACGGCGTTCTCTCTGCTCTGACGCATCGGCGTGAAGGTGCTGCAGCCAAATCGCTCAAAGAGCACGTCGAGCGAGTAGTCGGCCGCGAACTGGAGCTCTTCGGCGTAGAGCGGCACGCACGCTGTGAGCCGCATCGTGCGGCCGGGGCCGTAATGGAAGGGATCGACCCTGCGGATTTCAGGCAGATCGCAGGAAACGACGGCCTTGTAGGGAAGATTCGGCACGAGCGGCAGGAGCGCCGCGTCGTGGAGGTAATCGTCGGCGATCCCGGCAGCACGAGCCGCGTCCACAGCCTCTTCATCGCGGTGCGTGACGATGATGTTGTCCTGGAAGTCGCCATTGGGCGTCATGATGGAGGAGCGGTAAACCGCATAAAGGAGCAGCGCCGCGGCGAACTCGAGCTTCGAGAGAGGCGCAGCAGCGGGAATTGCCGAAGCGATCTTCTCCGAGGGCGCCGGGGCCGGATCCGCGCCCTTCTTCGAGATGGTGATGAAGTATTCGTGGTCCATGCCGGGCGAATTCTTAAAGAAGGTTCCGCTCATGCACGTCGTCACCAAGTGAACGAGATCGGGATCCCGGGCGTCGGCCACCTCAGCCACGCTGAAGGTTTCGTAGAGGCAGAAGTGGCGGATGATCCGGCCGAGCCGCTTTTCGAGCTCGGGGAACCACGGAAGATCAAAGCTCCTCGGCCAGGGGCGGAAGTCGAGCTCGAACCCCTCGCGCTCGAGCACATTAGTTGCCTGATCAAAGGCGGCGTGCGCTTGAGCGACCTCCTTCGTGAGAAGCCGGGCGGTCATTTCGGCCGCGTAATAAACCTGCTCGCTGGCAACCTCGAGCGCTGCGTAGCGGCGGCAGAATTCGCCGGCATCCTTCTTGGGGTTCGCGAGCTTGGCGAGCGTCGACTGCGCGAACACGGCGGCGGTCCACCACTCGAGGCCGCGCTCGTCGGGCATGAAGCGCTTGAGATCGGCTTCGAGCCGTTCGGCGAGCGTGCGAAGCTCGTTTTCCGATGCTTTTTCCCCGGCGGTCTTCATGGCGCTGCGGGCCGACGCTGCCTGGGCCTTGAAGCTGAGCGTCATCGCCTTGAGCGTGCGTTCGGCTTCGAGCGAGGGGCTTCGGCGCCCGAAGAGCGTCCTCATGCGGCGGTTCTCATTGCCGGCGAAGTGGTCGGGCACCGACGTGTCGGAATCGCTCGGGAAGTAGTAGGCAAAAGCCGCCATCGCTTGGGCGAGCATGTCTCTGTCGACCGCGACGTTGAAAATGCGCCGGGCTCGCCAGAAGGCAAAGCGGGCGGCTTCGGGCGATGCGGCGACGCGCTGCGCCTCGGGGCGCGATTCCATCTGAAGCGCCAGATCCAGGCACTCGGGCGCTTCGCATTCGATGCCCGCGGCAACGAGGAGCGAATGGCAGAGCGCGAATTCGTAGTCGGGGAGCGGCGCCGCGTTCGCTGCTGCGGCGAGCGCATGATGGATGAGCGCGTCGGGGCCGCCCGAAAGGCGAAGCTCGCGCAGCGCGAGAATGTGCGCCATGGCCTTTTCGAGCCGCGCGCCGCGCCCCTTGCCTTTCTTGTCGGCGGCAGGGTGCTCGGGGATGCTCTCGCGGAGCGCCTCGAGCTCCGCTTCGCTCGCAAAGGCGACCTTTTCGTTGAGGATGAGGCTCTGCACGAGGTCGGATGCCGCGGCGGATTCTTCGGAAAACTGTCTGCTCAATTCGAGGCGCACAGCCGCGCGCAGAATCGATTCCGGCGCCGCCGTCACTTTCGTGAGCTTGGCCGCGCGCCTCGCGAGACGCTCAGCGGTCTCGTCGAACGCTTCGGGCAAGGGCGCCTCGATCGGCGCGTAGAGCTGCATCGTACGGCGCCTGAGCCGCATGTCGAGCTCGAAGTAGTGCTTGAGCGCATCGGCAAAGTCTCGCCGCTGGCGCGTCTTCTTGCTTCCCTTGTGCGCTTCGAGCGCGTCCATGATCATTTCGGCGAGGTTGGCAAGCGCCGGAATGGTGAGCTGCAGCTTGTATTCAATCCCCATGACCGCAAAGAGGAAGGACGCCGCGTCTTCGGGCGTCAAGCCGTAGCGGCCGGGGTCCGAGCACCGCCGGACGATCGCCGGGAGGAGCGAATGGATTTCGGCTTGCAGCGCATGGAGGGCTTCGGGGTTCGGCTCGTCCAAGCGAGCCTCCGGTTCGAAGGTCCGCATGAAGCTGCGCAAATCCAAATGGGTGAGGACGTCGAGGACCGCATCCGCCGCAGCGAGGTCGAGGCGAAGGACGGGGCGCGCCGGCGCCTGCGCATTTTGATTTTCGTCCTCGGCGCGCTTCATGAGAAGGGCGCCGAGGCACACGTATTGAAGGAGAATCGCCTCATTGGGCGGATTCATCGCGTCGAGCGCGAGAATGCCCGTCATGAGGCTCTGCGCAAGCAGGGCGTCCGCGTCGCGAAGCGCGGCTTCGGCAAAGCGCCCTTTGACCCAGCCGGGCGTTTTCTTCGGCGCCGCCATTTCTGAGAGCAGGCGGCGGACGGTGTCGGCGCGAAGCGCGTCGCCCCGGACCTCTTCCGAGAAAAGGCGGGCGGTTTCCTCAGAGAGATTCTGCTGAGCGATGAATTTTCTACAGCGTTCTTTGAGCGATAAGGCCATTGGATTGAAACGTTGCTTGAAGTTGCTTGAGCCGCGCTTAGGCGGGGCGAAATGCGCCTATTGTAGAGGGCATCGAAAAAGAGACTGCGGATTCTCGCCGGGAAGCCTGAAGCGAAGGATCATCTCGCCGGGATGCGATCGGCTGAGGTGCGGAAAGACAATTCAGGCCGCAAAGCGCCTTGAAGCTTCGCGGCCTGGGATTGCTCCAGCAGCGCGCTGCGCGCGGACTTAAGCCCGCGCACGCAGGGCGAGCGAATGGTTCGGGTGCTGATCAGTTGTCGCGGCGCCCGGACCCGTTCTCTCCTCCGTCGCTCTTGCCTTCGTCAAAATATTCGCCGATGCGGTTCCAGAAGGCTTCGATCTCTTCGTCCGAGAGGCCGTCGCTCGGGCGCGGCTCCGCCGAACGGGGTGCGCCGCTCAGCATGCTGCGCAGGGACTGGAGCGTTTCCCGCACGTTCTCGGCTTTTGCGTCAAGGCGCTCGCCGCCATCGATTGAAATCGAAGCGATCGCTTGCATGAGGGTTTCGTAGGCGATGTCGCGCACGAAGAGGCCGTCGGCGCTGCGCTTAAAGGCGGTGCCCGCGGGCGCTGAGAGAATCGGGCGCACGGCGGCATCGTAGTTGCAGATCGTCGAAAGCGTGGATCTGCGCCAGGCATCGGGCAGATCGAAGTGATCGTCCTCCGGGGCGTCCGCCGAGCGGAAGATCCAGACCGTTTCGCCGTCCTCGCTCTCGGCGTGGATGCACCGGTCGATCGCTGCGCCTGCCTGCAGAATCCGCACATCCACGAAGCAGTTGTCGTCTTCGACGCCTTCGGGGAGAAGGTTGCGAAGCTTGTCGTGCGGGATCAGCTCGCCCTTATAGAAATCGGCCGCTGCGTTTTCCCGCGTCTGGCGCATCGGCGTGAAGGCGCTGCGCCCGAAGCGCGCAAAAAGCATTTCAAGCGAAAAGTCGGCAGCGTACTGCAGCTCTTCGGCGTAGAGCGGAATGCATTCCGTGAGCGTCATAGTGCGGCCGCGGCCGTATTGGAAGGGCTCGACCCGGCGCATTTCGGGGTCATCGCAGGAAATGATGGCCTTGTAGGGGAGCATCGGCACCAAAGGCAGGACCGTCTTGTCGTGCACGTAGTCTTCGGTTGTCTTCGAAGGGCCGTTTGCCGAGGCGGCCGAGAAATGCGCGTCGGCGACCGGCTCGTCGATGCCGTCCTCGGTCTCGCGGTTCGTGATGAGAATGTCGCTTTGAAAGCTCCCGCTCGTTGACATGATGCACGAGTGGTAGGCCGTGTAGAGCATCAGGATGGCGCCGAGCTCGAGCTTCGAGAAGGGCGCCGCCTCAGGAAGGAGCGCCTCTAAGCGCTTGCCGGACTTCTCAGCCGGCTCCGCATCCTTCTTTGAGATGGTGATGAAGAATTCGTGGTCTTCGCCCGGCGTGTCTTCAAATAGGTTTGCGCTCATGCAGGTCGTCACAAGGTGCACGAGGTCGGGATCCTTCGCGTCGGCGACTTCAATCACGCTGAAGTGCTCAAGCGGACCGAAGTGGCGGATGATCCGGCCGAGGCGCTTCTCGATCTCGGGGAACCACGGCAGATCGAAGCACTTGGGCCATGGGAGGAAGTCGTAATCGAAGCCCGCGCGATCGAGTTCGCTCCCGGCGCGGACGATGACGGACTGCGCCGCGGTGAGGGACGGCATGAGGACGCGCGCGGTTTCGCGCCCGAGGAGATAAGTCGCCTCGCAGGCGATCTGCAGCGCGGCGTGCTGTCGGCAGAAAGCCGCCGGATCCTTCTTGGGGTGGGTGAATTGCGCGAGGGCCGACTGCGCGATCACGGCGGCCGACCACCAGCTGAGGCCGCGGTCGGCCGGCATGAAGCCCTGGAGCTCTTTCTGGAAGGCTTCTGCGATCGTGCGCAGCTCGTCTTTCGCCTTCTTTTTGGCGAGGACCGATTGGCGCTTGCTCGCGGCCGTGAGCTCAGCCTTCTTCGCGCGGAAAACGTCATACATCGCTGCAATCGTCCGCTCGGCGTCAGGCGCGGGACTGCGGCGCCCGAAGAGCGTCCTCATGCGGCGGTTTTCATTCTCGGCGTAGTTGTCGAGCACCGACGGATCCGATTCGCTTCGGAAATTCGATACAAATCGCGTCAGCACGTCGCCGAGCGCCGATTTGTCGTCGACAGCAATCGTGCGGCGGCATTGCCAGTAGTCGAAGCGGGCGTCCTCGGCCGACATTTCAACCTGGCTCGCTTCCGGGCGCGATTCCATCTGAAGCGCGAGATCCATGCACTCTGCCGCTTCGCATTCAATGGCCGCGGCAATGAGAAGCGAATGCCAGAGCACGAATTCGAAGTTGGCGAGCGGCGCTTTGTCCTGCGCGGCCGCCTGCGCCTGCAATAGAAGCGCGTCAGCGCCGCCCGTGCGGCGAAGCTGCCGCAGCTCGAGAATGCGCGCCATGAGCGCTTCGAGGTCGGCTTCCTCGCTCTTCTTCGCCTGCTTGCCCGCTTTCTTTGCCGGCGTTTCTTCCTTGCGCTCGGCTGCGAACTTCTCTTCGAGCGCCTGCCATGCGCTTTCGCTTGCCATGGGCGGCGTCTTGTTCAAAATGAGCTGCTGGATGAAGTCCGCTGCCGCGCGTGCGGCAGGCATCGTGCCGCCGGATGCCGCAAGCGACGTGATCGAGCGCAGGAGCGCTTCGGGCGACAAATCCGCGTTCGTGAACGGCGCGGCGCGCTCTGCGAGCTTCTCCGTGCGCGCTTCAAGGTCTTCGGGGACGATTTCGTCTTTCGCGGCGCAGATGCGCTGCGAGCGGCGCAGGAGCCGCTCCTCAAGATCCAAATACACCTTGAGCGACGAGCGCAGGCTGTCGTTCCGCCTGTTTTGGAGCGCCGGATCCGTCTTCTCGAGATGGCTGATGATCATTTCCGCGAGCTTTGCGAGCGAGGGAATGTTGAGCTGAAGCTCGTTTTCGAGATCGATGCCGGCATCGATAAAGGCCGCGGCATCTTCGGGCGTGAGGCGGTATCGGTCGGGATGCGCGCAGCGATCGACGAAGCCCGCGACAATCACGTGCTCTGCGGCATGCATGTCCAAAATGCATCGCAGGTCGGCGTCGGTCGGCATGGGCCTTTGGCCGTACCGCTGCAGAAAAGCAAGTTCTTTGAGCGATGCGAAGACGCCTGCGACCGCATATGCCGCAGTGATGTCGCATCGCTGCGTGGGCGCTGGCGCATCCGCGTCGGCCCCTGCGTCCGAAGCCGTCATGAGAAGCGCCGCAAGGCGCATGCATTGAAGGAGCTCCTCTTCAGGAAGCGGGTCGTACGGCTCGATGGCGAAAAGATTATCAAGGAGCTCGATGGCGAGCGCTTCGTCGCGCTCGTTGAGCGCGGCATCCGCGCAGAGCGATTTGAGCCAGGCGGGGGCCTTCTCAGGCCGGCGCATGTCGTCGAGCAGAAGCCGGACGGTTTGCGCGTTGAGGGCGCCGTCCTTGACGTCTTCCGTGAAAAGGCGGGCAGTCTCTCCAGAGAGATTCTGCTGGGAGATGACTTTTCTGCAGCGTTCTTTGAGCGATACGGACATGGGCGTTAAATATTGTTTTCGATGTTGGTGAGCGCCGCTTGTGCGGTGCGGAATGCGCTTATTTTAGGAGCTGCGGCGATGGCGGCCGCGGATTTCGGGGCATCAAGCGCAGGCGGGTGATCTTGGGGAGCCTCTTTGCGATGCGGATGAAGCGCATCGTCGTACAGTCCGACAGAAAGAGACGAGCAGCCGATTCCAGCCGATTCCAAGCGAATCAGATTGAATTCCCGGCAAATTTCCCTGCAAATGGCTCGGTGTGACGAGCCATTGCGAGGTGCAAAGACCATTAAGCCGGAATCGCAAGGGCTGTAATGATGTCAATAACTGTCAGAATGGCGATCCACATCCAAACCGGCAGCCCCAGGCTTTTGGCTGGCTCTTTGGGCTGCTGAAGCAGGTGGATGGCCTGGTCGATTTGAAGCTTCAGCGCATCCATTGAAGATTCAAGCCGCTCGATGCGCTCCTCGAGCTTGTCGACATTGAGCTTCACTGTTTCGTGGGTGTTGTCGGCTGACGCAAGCACAGCGTCCTGCAAACGCTCCTCCAGCTTGTTTTCAGTCGTGTTGAGGGCATTTTGGATGTTTTTCAGCAAGAGCGTGTAGGCGGCATCGTTGCGCTGCAGTGAAACAGTTTGCAAATTCAGCAGCATCTCCGCAATGCAAGGAGCGATTTCATCTGTCTTCCTTTCAAGTTTGAAGGAGCAGTCTTTAATAGCATTTTTTAGCGCTTCAAAACCTTCGTCTGTATTTTCTCGAATTTGATTAATGGTTCGATGCGTTTCAATAGATCTTGTAGAAAGCAGATGAATACTTTTTTGAATATTCGTAAAGTATTCTTGGTTTTTGTTTAATGTGTCGCTAGTTTGCCTATTCCATTTATGTTCATATTTTCGAAATGTTTTGGATATAGTCTCTTGAATTTCGGCATATTTCTGTTGTAGCTCTTGTTCTTTTTTGTTTCGTTCCTGTTGCTTTCGGTACTCTTCGATTATAGCTTCACGTCGTTTCGCAGATATTTTAAAGGCTAAATTAATCACGCCAGGTTCGTTTCCAAAATTCCTGGGGCATGAATCATCAACAATTTGCAATTGTTTATGGGTTAGTTCACCGATAGCTTTATCTCTTGGTTCAAAATATGCATCCAAACACATCTCCGTTGGAAAGGGGAAATCTTCCGGAACGTTTTGATTGTATGGTGGTGTAGTTCTGCTCACAACGATCTCTCTAAATTATTCGGATTTACCCAGCTAAAAGAACTTTATAGGAAAAGCTCTCAAATCACAGATTCCATTGAAAAGAGCCGATTCGAAAAAACCGACTTTTTGTTCGGCGATCAGTTGCAAAGCCGTTTCTCGTGGAATAGTTATGTACGGCCAACCGAAATAGGAATAAACAAATGCAGGACCGTCTTCGCGGTCGGTGATTTTGCCTTTGATGATGAACACAGTCCCAAGTGAGAAATTGTGCCTCATGTGAGAACGGTCGCATTCTACGCGGGCGTTTTGATCAATGCCTTGTCCAGGCAAGGGACGCACGCGGATCTTCTCAGTGGTAGGCTCGTACTCTTCGGGTGAAAAATTTTCTACGGCAACGTAGTAATAAGGTCCGTTTTTCATTGACTATTCAAGAGAGTAAATGGTTCGAATAATGATGACATGGATGTTATGGCCGTCAATTTTCGCGTCTGCCGAGTTTTTGATCGGATGCTCCGGCTTGTAGTGTGTCAATGGATCGCTTTGGGACGTTTAGCTTTCCAGCACGGATGGCTAGAGCCAACTGTTCACGAATGTATAGACTTAACATAAATTAATTGCCTACCCGACTTATGCATAAAATGTGCAAGTGAATCAAAGGTTAGATGTGCCGAAGCTGCGCAATCTTGTTTCCATAAGAAGCTGAGCTTGAGGAGATCCCTTCAATCTTCCAGCTCTCTGCGCAAGCGCAAGCAGGAGGTCATTGAACTTCCAAGGAAGCTCAGGTTCAGTTTCTGCAAAGCAGTGGAGCCGCTTTTCGTGCGCCTCATAAGGGTAGCTGAAGAGTGAATTACAGGAAAGCCCTTAAGTATCTGTTCTGATCTCGACAGGAGCCGGGCGTTGAGCTGCCGTTTCCCAGCTAGGCGCTCTTCTTGCAGTTCATTGCCTCAGCGGCTCGAATCTACTCGCAGAAGGATTCAGGCGATATGACGAGCCGGGTGAATGGATCGGCGGTCTGCTTGAAGAGGTCGCTTGCAAGGCGACGAAAAGGGAAAAGCACCCGTTTGAAAAGGGCGCGCGATCGCATGATTCGAATCAAGGGAAACCCTGACTCCATGCGCGGGCATAAAATTGTTGCGGGAGACCGTCTCTGCGCTCCAAGCGATTTCAGCTGAAGGCGCTTGAATGCGGCTGAATGGGTGTTCTGGCGGTAGCGGTTTTCGGCTTCTGCAACGGAGACGGGGGCTTCTTTCCGCTGTGCCCAGGGAAGCTCGCCGAAGCATCTGCGCTTCGGATCGGTGTTGTTTTTTCTTGATATTTCGTCGATCCGAGGCACGACTGAGCCATCTGGCGAAGAGAGCGCAGGATTCGGCAGGAAGCGGCGCAGGGCGCCGCCCGTGAGCTCAAGAGCGGCCGTCAGCCCCCAGGCGGCAGAGCGCTGCGTGGCTCGCTCTGGCTCGTTTTCGCTCAGTGCTTCGCCGGGAAGAAGCCCGCGGCCGTCATGTCGAGGTACGCATCGCCCTTGAGCGAGGGATGCTGCGCCTTGACGGCAGCCTTGAAGTCGTCGGCGGTCTTCGATGATTCAGCAGCTCGAATCACGTCGTGCACATAGGCGATCTTGGCGTCGATCACCGAGGCGTCCTCCGGTTCGTGATGCGAGGAGCAGATGCGCTTCACGCCCGAGCGCTTCAAGTATTCGAGGTCGGCGATATAGCCTTCGGCAGCGGCTTTGCCCAGCAGAATCGAATGGTAGTCGTGCGAAAGCATGTGAATGTAGGCGGTTTTTAGCGCCGGGAAGACAAAGATCGTGCCGTCGCTCGCATCGTGCGCAATGACGCGGATGCCGGCAATGTCGACGGGCGCATCCTTGGGGAGCGTCTTCTCGATCGTCAGGAACTGCGCTTCGAAGGCATCGCCGTACCCTGCCTTGAGGCCGTCGGCGATGGCGCGGGGAGAGCCGGACGTAATTGCTTCGCGGCCGACTTCGGTCGCGAGCGTCGGCGCGTCGCCGTACCACGCGCTGCCGCTCCCCGGATGGCTCGACACAAGGAGGGCGGCAAGGGGCTTTCCGAGCTTCGTCAGATAATCGCGCCAAATCGGAAAGTCCTTCACGAAGGAGGGCGACTCGACGGCGACTACTCCCGTCTTTGACTCCACCGCCAGCACGGCGGAACGCATCGAGTCCTCCGTTTCCCAGACATGCACGCGCACGTCGGGCGTCGATTCTTCAATGTCGACATAGCCTTCGCCGAGCGGGAGGCTGGCGGCCCAGGCGTTCGCGCCGAGGGAAAGCGCGAGCAGAGCGGCTGTCGGCAGCGCGCGGAAAAGCGAAGCAGCAGATTTCATCTGTTTTCTCCAAAAGGGAATGTGGTCATTGCGCCTCTCGTCAGAGCGAGGGGCGGCATAGATCGCCAATAAAAGTTCGAATACGAACAATATGGTGCGAATGATAGTTCGTGTGCGAACGAATTGCAAGCCTCAAGCTTTGCTTCTTCCGTCGAAGGAGAGCAGCGTGATGCTTTGGAGAGGCGCAGCAGCCCTGGCAGGGGGCTGGGGTCGCTGCCTTTGGCGGCAGCTCGATCGGCGCAGGCGGGCGGCCGGCCTGCTGAAGGCGGGACGAAAAAAAGCCCGCGGCACAGCGCGCCGCGGGCGACTTTCCTGGGGAAATTGTTTCGGTAAAGAAGTTCGGATTCGGCAGGCTTTCCTGGCGAGCGATTCCAAGCGCTCGTCAGAAAGCGTTCATGAACCGGTTATCCGAGGAGCAGCGCGTTGAGGCGCTTCACAAAGCCCGCCGGATCCTTCAGCGTGCCCTGGTCGGCGAGGTGCGCCTCTTCGAGAATCACGTCCGCCCAATCGGCGAAGCGCTTTTCGTCGGTTTCAGCGAGCGCCTTCGCAATGAGCGGGTGCTTCGGGTTGATTTCGAGCGTGAACTTCTCTTCGGGCACCGGCTGGCCGGCCGCCTCAAGCATGCGGCGCATCTGCGGCGTGAGCATCTGGTCGTTCGAGCCCACGACGCAGCTCGGCGAGTCGACGAGGCGCGTCGAAACGCGCACGCCTTCGACCTTGTCGCCGAGCGCCTTCTTGAGGCGCTCCACGTCGCCTTCGGCGGCCTTCTTCGCTTCGGCTTCCGCCGCTTCCTCGTCCTTGTCGGCAAGGTCGCCGAGCTCAAGGTCGGCAGCCGTGGCGGAAACGAAGCCCTTCCCGGCATATTCCGTGATCGCGCTCATCATCCACTCGTCGATGCGGTCCCAAAGGAGGAGCACCTCGATGCCCTTCTTCTTCAAGGTTTCGAGGTAGGGCGAGTTTTCAGCCGCTTCGCGGTTGCCGGCGATGAGGAAGTAAATCTTCTTCTGCGCTTCGGGCGCACGGGCGATGTATTCGTCGAGCGAGACGAGCTCGGCGTCGCCCGATTCGATCGTCTTGGTCGAATGGAAGCGCAGGCACTTCAGGATGCGCTCGCGGTTGGCGGGATCTTCGACGACGCCTTCCTTCAAGACGCGGCCGAAGGCCGTCCAGAAGGTGCGGTACTTTTCCTTGTCCTCAGCGAGCTTCTCGATCATGTCGAGCGAGCGCTTCGTGAGCGCCTTCTTGAGCTTCGCCGCGACGCGGCTCTCCTGGAGCAGCTCGCGCGAAACGTTGAGCGGCAGGCCGTTCGTGTCGACAAGGCCGCGGATGAAGCGCAGGTAGTTGGGCAGGAACGCCTTGGCGCGGTCCATGATGAAGACGCGCTGCACGAAGAGCTTGAGGCCCTTCTGCTCCTCGGGGTTGTTGTAGAGGTCCCAGGGCGCTTCGCCCGGGATGTAGAGAAGCGACGTGTATTCCAGGTCGCCCTCGACGCGGTTGTGCGCCCAGGCGAGGGGCTCGACATACTCATGCGTGAGGTGCGTGTAGAAGGCCTTGTATTCCTCGTCCTTCACGTCCTTGGGCGACATCGTCCAGAGGGCCTTGGCGTCGTTCACCTGATGCCATTCGCCGTCCTTGGGCGCGTCTTCCTTCTTGTCGTCCGCCTTGGGTGGCTCCCAGAGGTAGACCGGGGTCGAAATGTGGTCGGAGTACTTCGTGATCGTCTCGCGAAGCGTCCAGTCGTCAAGGAACCCGGTTTCGTCGCTCTTCAAGTGCAGGATCACGTCCGTGCCGCGGTCGGCCTTGACCGTTTCTTCCGACGTGTAGGTGCCCGTGCCGTCCGAAGACCAGCAGACCGCCTGGTCGGGGGCGGCCGAAGCGGCGCGCGAGCGCACCGTCACGCGGTCGGCGACGATGAAGGCCGAGTAGAAGCCGACGCCGAACTGGCCGATCAGCTGGCTCGACTTCGCTTCGTCGGTCGAGAGCTTCGAGAGGAAGTCCTCCGTGCCGGAGTTGGCGATCGTGCCGAGGCGCTGGTTGGCTTCTTCGAGCGTCATGCCGATGCCGTTGTCGGAAATCGTGAGCGTGCCCGCGTCCTTGTCGGCGCGCACGCGGATGCGAAGCACCGGATCGTCTTTGGTGAGATCGGGGTTCGTGATGCTCATAAAGCGAAGCTTGTCGATGGCGTCCGACGCGTTCGAGATGAGCTCACGCAGGAAGATTTCCTTATTGGAATAAAGCGAATTGGCAAGAAGCTTCAAAAGCTTGGCGACTTCCGTCTGGAAGCCGTGAACCTGTGCGGCCATTTGTATTTGTTCCTCCAATGGACGCGCGCCTCATTCGCTCCGGGGGCGATCGGCGTGAAGCCCGCAGAAGCTGACGGCGCGCGATTTTCTTTTCTAAGGACCCATATGGGGACGATGGCCGGGAATTCAAGAGGCGGGTGAGGGAAGTGCGCTCGAGCGCCCTGACTTTCCGCCGACCTCGGGCGGCGAAATGGCTGGATTATGTCGACAAAATGTTGAGGAATTGTGTGCAACAGCCTTCATTTGGCGACGAACAACCTGCAAAAGCGGTTATTTTCAGGCTTTTCGATAAAATTGCGCCCCGCGGCGAGACAGCGCCGCGCCGTGCTTCTATATTGAAGACGCGGACGGGGCGCTCGATGCGCCCGCAGCCCCTCAGATTTCACCAAGAGAATTTTCTCAGGCGCCTCTCCGATCCCGAGGGTCGGCATTGGGGGAGCCTGCTTCCCGGAGAAAAATAAAATGTTCAGCACGTTCACACGCCGCGCCGCCGTCGCCGGCATGCTCTCAGCGCTCCTCTTCGGCTCGATCGGCTCGGCCGCCGCCGCGGAGCCGCTCCGCGTCGCGACGAACGCCGTGTTCCCGCCCTTTGAATTCCACGACAGCAAGACGGGCGGCATGCAGGGCTACGAAGTGGATCTCATCACTGCGATGGCGAAGGTGATGGGCCGCGAGCTCAAGCTCGAGCAGATGGGGTTCGACGCCATCATTCCGGCCATCATTTCCGGCACGATCGACGCGGGCGCCTCGGGTTTCTCGATCACGCCCGAGCGCGGCAAGCGCGTGAACTTCACGATTCCCTTCTACCAGTCGGGCCTCACGATCCTCATCGCCAAAGGGAATGAAGGGAAGATCAAGAATTTCGATGACCTGAAGGGCAAGAAGATTTCCGTGCAGATCGGCACGACCTCGCAGACCTACGCCAAGAAGATCGAGGGCGTGGAAGTCTCGACCTTCAACAGCGCCGGCGACGCGATTCTGAACCTCGTGGGCGGCAACTGCGACGCGGTGATCAACGACAAGCCCGTCACGGACTACATCCTCGCGCAGAACAAGTCGCTTGCCGCAAAGACGGTGCACCTGCCGGTCCTCGCTACGGCGGACAACTTCGCCATGGTGACCGCGAAGGACAACAAGGCGCTCTGCGACGAGATGAACGCTGCGATGCGCAAGCTCAAGGCCGACGGCACGTTCGACAAGATTTACGAGAAGTGGTTCGGCCGCGCGCCGGAACCCGAACTCCTCAAGTGATGCGAGCGAGCGCATAGGCGCTCAAAGTGCTGATAGCGCTCAAAGCACTCAGAGCGCAAGCCTCTCAAGAAGAACGGTCCTCTTCCTTCGGGAAAAGGACCGTTTGCTTTGGCGCCCAGCGCGCCTGCCGCTTCTGCGGCGGGCGCACTGCGGCGAAGGCGCGCGTTATTCGAGCACGGCGCCCGACATGCCGGAGGTGACGAGCTTCGCGTAGCGCGAGAGGTAGCCCGTCGTGATGCGGGGCGCGCGCGGCGTCCATTCGGCGCGGCGGCGTGCGAGCTCTTCGTCGGAGACCGCCATCGTGATGGTGTTGGCGGGAATGTCGATCGTCACTTCATCGCCTTCGCGGATGAGCGCGATCGGGCCGCCCACGGCCGCTTCCGGCGAAACGTGGCCGATCGCTGCGCCGCGCGTCGCGCCGGAGAAGCGCCCGTCGGTGATGAGGGCGACGCAGTGGCCGAGCCCCGAGCCCACGATCGCGGAGGTGGGGTTGAGCATTTCGCGCATGCCGGGGCCGCCCTTCGGGCCTTCGTAGCGGATCACGACGACGTCGCCCGGCTTGATGCGGCCGCCGAAGATCGCGTCGATCGCGTCCTCTTCGCAGTCGAAGACGCGGGCCGGCCCCGTGTGGCGCATCATTTCAGGGGCGACCGCGGAGCGCTTCACGACGCAGCCGTCCGGGGCGAGGTTGCCCTTCAAGACCGCAATGCCGCCTTCCTTGCCGAAGGGATCCTCGACCGGGCGGATGATGCTGCGGTCGAGCACTTCGGCCCCCGCAATGTTTTCGCCCACGGTCTTGCCCGTCACGGTGACGGGTTCCGTGTGGATCGCGCCGATCTTGTTGAGCTCGGCCATGACGGCGGGAATGCCGCCCGCGCGGTCGAGGTCTTCGATGTAGCTCTCGCCCGCAGGCGCGAGGTGGCAGAGGTTGGGCGTGCGCGTCGAGATTTCGTTTGCGACCGAAAGGGCGAGCTTGATGCCGCACTCATGCGCGATCGCAGGGAGGTGGAGCATGGAGTTCGTCGAGCAGCCGAGCGCCATGTCGACCGCGAGCGCGTTTTCAAACGCAGCCTCTGTCATGATGTCGCGCGGCTTGAGATCGGCGCGCACGAGGTCCATCACCTTCATGCCCGCTTCCTTGGCGAGGCGGTAGCGCGCGCTCATGACGGCCGGGATGGTGCCGTTGCCGGGGAGCGCCATGCCGAGGACTTCGGAGAGGCAGTTCATCGAATTGGCCGTGAACATGCCGGAGCAGGAGCCGCAGGTGGGGCAGCTCTTGTTTTCGATTTCGATGAAGGTCTTGCGGTCGATCTTTTCCGCGTTGAAGGCGCCGACGGCCTCGGCGATGTCGGAGTAGGAGAGGCGGCGGCCGCACGTCATGCGGCCGGCAAGCATGGCGCCCCCGGAAATGACGATCGAGGGAATGTTGAGGCGTCCGGCGGCCATGAGAAGGCCGGGGACGTTCTTGTCGCAGGCCGCGACAAGGACGAGCCCGTCGAAGGGGTGCGCCGTCGCCATCGCTTCAACGCTGTCGGCGATGAGCTCGCGCGAGACGAGCGAATACTTCATGCCGGCATGCCCCATGGCGAGACCGTCGCAAACGGCAATCGCGGGGAAGACGATCGGCGTGCCGCCGCCCATCGCAACGCCGATCTTGACGGCTTCGGTCACCTTGTCGAGGAACATGTGCCCGGGGACGATGTCGTTCTGCGAGTTGACGATGCCGATGAGCGGTCGGGCGATTTCTTCGTCGGAAAGGCCGAGCGCCTTCAGGATGGCGCGCTGGGGCGCGGCTTGATTGCCTTTGGTGAGACGGTCGCTTCGCATGGTGATGCTCTTCTCCTATATGTAATCAGCGGGCAGGGGCCCCTAGGGCGGCGGCCTGAGGACTTGCGGTCCGCGCGGCCGGCGCGCGCCTTGTGGGGCCTTTGGCCGTATGAGATTCTTTGACGTTTCCGGCGTTTCTGACGCTGCTGACGTTCGCGATGTTTGCGGCGTTTGCGGCTCGCGTGCCGCTCATGCGCTCGCAGCCGGCTCTCGCGTCGGGCGGGGTCGTGCGCGGCTTTGAAGCACTTAAAAAAGCACTTTCCAAAAAGCATGCAAGTCGCGCAAAAGAACCCGAAACGCATCAAAAACGGGTGTCCATCAAAAGTGTATCGATCGGCGTCAGCGGCGCTGAAGCGTGAAGTAAGGGGAGTTCGCCTGTCGGAAATGATCTGAGTCAAATTTTGCAGTTTCTTCGCTATTGCAAAAGAGCATTTTCCAGAAGACCCTGAAGACAAGGGGTTTGAAGCGAATCGACGCTTTGCGAAAACCGGAAAATTGCAAAGGTAAACATTTTGTCTTAGGCGTCTTATCTCAGTTTCACTGCGTCGAGTCAGGCAAATTGAAAATTTGGCTTGGGCGACGGGGGCGAAGGCGCGTTCTTCAGAGGGCATCCGTGCTGATAATGGAAAAGCCGACTGGCGCTGCAGCGTTTTGCATCGTCATCGAGCGCATCGGCGAGAAGCGCCTCGCCCCGGCTTCGGCAGCCCGGCTGCAGCGGGCCGGACGACCCAAGAAGCGCCCGCGTCGGCTTTTTCAACCGTTTCGGAAACTGATCATGCGATTTCCGGCATTCAGCTCATCGAGCACAGCATTTAAGAGAGAACCATAATGAACGCACTAGCCAAACTCAGCAGATTCGTCAACAAAACATTCGCGCTTTGGGTGCTCGTATTCGGCATTATCGGATACGCGTTCCCTGATCTTTGCAAGCCTTTGGGTGGATGGGTAACGATTCTGCTTGGCATAGTGATGTTCGGCATGGGCCTCACGCTCACGCCCGACGACTTCCGTGAAGTCTTCAAGCACCCGAGAGACGTGCTGATCGGCGTCCTCGGCCAGTTCGTCATCATGCCGGTGACGGCCTACGTGCTCTGCCTCGTTTTTTCGCTCCCGCCGGAACTCGCCGTCGGCGTGATGCTCGTGGGCTGCTGCCCGGGCGGCACCGCCTCGAACGTGATGACCTTCTTGGCGCGCGGCGACGTGGCGCTCTCCGTCACGATCACGTCCTGCACGACGCTCCTCGCCCCCTTTGTCACCCCGGCGCTCATGTACCTCTTTGCGAGCCAGTGGCTTGACATCGATCCGATGAGCATGTTCATCTCGATCGTTCAGATCGTGCTGATCCCGATCGCCTTGGGCGTCGTTGTCCACAAGGTGCTTGGCGAACGCATCAATGCTGCGGTTTCGGTCCTCCCGCTCGTCTCCGTCGTCGCGATCGTCCTCATCGTCGCCGCCGTCGTCGCCGCCTCGAGCGCGCAGATCCTCTCGGCCGGTGCGCTTGTCTTCGCGGTCGTTGTCCTCCATAACGGCTTCGGCATGCTCCTCGGCTACCTCCTTGCGAAGGCAACGGGCATGAACCTCGCCAAGCGCAAGTGCCTCGCGATCGAAGTCGGCATGCAGAATTCGGGCCTCGGCGTCGCGCTCGCCACGGTGCACTTTGCTGCGAACCCGCTCTCGGCGCTGCCTTCCGCGATCTTCTCCTTCTGGCACAACATCTCCGGCCCCATCATGGCTACGATCTTCCACGGCTGGCATGAAGAAGGCGAAGAAGAAAGCTTCATGGACAAGATCGAAGCGCGCGCAGCTGCGAGCAAGAAAGCCTGAGAAGGCTGAAGCGCTCTGCTTCTAGACAACTTTCCGAAGGGTCCGTCCCGGCGCTCTGCCGAGGCGGACCTTTCCATTTTGGCGCGTGCGGTTTTTGAAGTGCGCGAAAGCGCACGCTTTGGGCTCCTTTTTGCGGTGAGGCAACTTACGCGCGTAGGGTTTGCTGCTATCTTTGAAGCATGTCGGGACGCTTCGGCATGGGCGCAGCCGCCAAGGCGGAACCGAACCTCAAAGCGAGCTCCGCAGTGCCCGCCAAGTGGGACGAAACCTTTGACGTCGTGGTCGTGGGGTCGGGGGGCGCAGGCATGGCCGCGGCGGTGAAGGCGGCCGACCAGGGCTCGAAGGTCGTGGTGCTCGAGCGCCTCGCCTTCCCGGGCGGCAACACGCAGCTTGCGCAGGAGCAGATCAATGCGGCCGACCCGGTGCGCCAGCCGCGCCAGGGCATCAAGGACAGCCCCGAGCTTCATGCCAAGCAGACGCTCGAAGCGGGCGACTTCCGCGGCAATCCGGAGCGCGTGCGCGTGCTCTGCGAAAACGCCTACGGCGCCATCACCTGGCTCGAGTCGCTCGGCATGAAGTTCGAGGACAACGTCTTCCAGATGTTCGGCGGCCTCTATCCGAGAGCGCATCAGCCTGAAATGCCGAAAGGCAAAGGCTACATCACCGTGCTTTTGAAGGCGCTCGACGAGCGCAAGGTGCCGATCCGCAAGGGCGTTCGAGTCACCGACATCATCCGCGACACGCCGGAGTCGGGCGACGTGCGCGGCGTGCGCGTGGAAACCAAGGAAGGCGTGCGCTACATCCGCGCCCGTCAGGCGGTTGTGCTCGCCGCGGGCGGCTTCAGCGCCAATCAGTACCTGCGGGAGCTCCATGATCCGCGCGTCGCGGGCCTCGGCACCGACAACCTGCCCAACAAGACCGCGGGCGACGTGATGATGGCGGCCGTGCGCGTGGGCGGCTACCTGGTCGGCATGGACTTCATTCAGTCGACGCCGGGCACGCCCGCTGGCAAGAAGATGAAGATCATCCTCAACACGCGCGTCGCCGAGTCGATCTACGTCGACAAGCGCGGCAACCGCATCGTCGACGAAGGGAGCCGCCGCGACGTCATTCGCGACGCCGTGTTAGGCACCCCTGAGCGCTACGCCTACACGGTGGTCGACAACGACACCTATCAGAATTACAACTCGGCCGTACACAAGTCCGTTGAGGAAGGCATCAAGATCAACGAAGCCTGGACCGCGCCGACCCTCAAAGAGCTCGCCGTCAAGATGGGCGTCGATCCGGAAGGGCTAGAGAAGGGCGTAGCCCGCTACAACAGCTTCGTTGAGAAAGGAAAGGACGAAGACTTCGGGAAGGCGGCGCGCAACTTGACGAAGAAGATCGAGCACGGCCCCTTCTGGGCCTGCTACACGGGCATGACCGTGCATCATACGATGGGCGGCCTCTCCTGCAACGTCAAGGCGCAGGTGCTCGACTGGCAGGGCAACGTCGTGCCGCGTCTTTATGCCGCGGGCGAAATCACGGGCGGCATCCACGGGACGAACCGCGTGGGCGGCAACGCCCTTCTCGACTGCTTTGTCTACGGTCAGATTGCCGGCACGAATGCCGGCCAGGAACGCCGCGCTTAAATAGAAGGAGGAAAACTTCGTCAGCGAAGCAGATCCCGCAAGCGCTCGAAGCGGGGGCCTGCTTCGCTGAGGGCGAAAGAGCGGCCGGCCGCGCGCCGGCCGGCAAAAAAAGATCAAAAGCCGCGGCGCTGCGCCAGCGAAGCGTCTTCTCCAAAGACATTTCGCCAGCAGCGCCAGCGCGCAAGGCCGGGTTCGGCTTCCGTCTTCACGAACCATTTCACAAAAGCGAGAAAGTCAGGATCCTCCGCCGCTTCCGCTCGAACGGCGAGCGTATTGGTCCAGAGCGCAGGACGCCAGGGCGGCAGCACCGGAAGAAGCCGCTGGCTTCGCAGATCGTCTTCAACAAAGCGCAGTGAAAGGTCCACTGCGATGCCTTCGCCCGCGCGTGCGCTTTGGAGGCAGGAGAGGGCGTCGCCGCTCAGGATTCGCACGCCCGACGGATAGGGCCCGAGCTGCGCGGCCGGGAGGGCTTTGAGGGCTTTGATGCCTTCCAATTGCTGCCGAGCGTTCTGTCCCGCTGGATGCGATCTGCGGAGCGCTTCGCTGATCGAGCTTCGCTCGCCGCTTTCAAGGTCATAGGCTTCGCTCCCGCTGAATAGAAAGCGCGTGACGGGGTAGCCGCGCCCCGTTCGGCGCAGGAGCTTGTGGTGAACAAGATCCTCGACGCTTTCAAGCTTGGGATGTGCGGCGAGATAGCTCGGTGCGGCCAGCAGGCAGGTGCCGGATCGGAAGACGGGAATCGACGTGATGTTTTCGAGCGGCTGCGGCCAGTACGGAATGTAGGCAGCGTCCACGGTGCCGGCCAGAGCATCGAATTCGTCTCGAAAGGTGAAGAGCTCGAAGCTGATCCCGGGATGGGCTTCTTCATAGGCATGGATGCGCGAGGGCTGGGCGCCGTCGGCGAAAGTGGCCGGCATGCTCAGGCGAAAGCGCTTCCGCGGGAGCGGCTCTCGAAGTTCGGAGAGGCAGTCCTCTAGCGCCGCTGCCGCTTGGAGCAGCGTTGCCGCATGCGGGTGCAGCCGATCGGCGGCAGACGTCGGTTCGACGGGGCGCTTCCTGCGGTCGAGGAGCGGCGCGCCCACGTAAAGCTCGAGGCTCTTTATCAGCCGGGAAGCGACGGAGAGTTCGATCGAAAGCGAATCCGCAGCAGCGGCGAGGCTTCCTTTCTCGTAGATCGCCTCAAAGAGCCGCCAGGCGCGCATCGGCGGAAAGCGACGCGCGTCTTTTTCTGGAAGTTTCATGGCCTGGAAGGTTGGGGTAGCAGTGGCGTCAAAACTTGTGAAAAACGCAAGTTAAGGTTGATATTTTTGCCCTTTATTGCATCAAATTCAAGTCATAAACTCCTTTGCCAATGCGCTTTCGGGCAGGCATGAGATAAGAGCGGCGGCATCGACCAAACTGCACGCCGCGCTGCTTCGAGTGCGTTTGATGCATTTCCAAAAGGAGACAAACAAATGACCGATTTGAATCGACGTTCCTTCCTCTCTGCTTCGATCGGCGGGATGCTCGGCGCAGCCGGACTTTGCGCCGGCGCAGCAGGCCGGGCGGAAGCGCGCCCGATCAAGGCGCCGGCCAAGTGGGACCGCACGGTCGACGTGCTGGTTGTGGGATCCGGCTTTTCCGGGCTCGCGGCCGCGATTGAAGCCAGAACGAACGGCGCAGAAGTGCTCTGCATAGAGAAAATGGCCGTCATCGGCGGCAATTCCGTGCTTTCTGCGGGTGGCTTCGCTGCGCCTGGCAACGATCTGCAGGTGGCTGCCGGCATCAAGGACAGTCCCGAGCTCCTTTTGGCCGACATGCTCAAGTCCGGCGGGAACCTCAACAACGTCGAATGCGCAAAAGTCGTCGCTTATGGCGCGCTCGACGGGTATCGCTGGGCCAAGGACTTTCTCGGCGTGAAGTTCGACCGCCTCGGCTTCCAGGGCGGGCATTCCGTGGCGCGTTCGGCCTGCTACATGAACGGCACGGGCGCGAACATGATCGGACCGATGGTCAAGAAATGCAAAGAGCTGGGCGTCCCGGTCGAGACCCGCAGCCGCCTCACGAACCTCGTGCTCGATGAAAAGGGCGCTGTGATCGGCGCAGAGGTTCAGAAGGGGTATGCCTTCCCCAAGGAAGCGTCCGGCAAGAAAATCTATGTCCGCGCCAAAAAGGGCGTCGTCATATGCAGCGGCGGCTTCTCTCAGAATGTGAAGCTGCGCATGCTTCACGACCCGCGCCTCGGCCCGAATCTCGACTCCACGAATCAGCCCGGCGCGACGGGCGACGCCATGATGGCTGCGCAGCGAATTGGCGCAGCGGACGTGCTGATGGATTGGATTCAGCTCGGGCCCTGGACTTCGCCCGACGAAAAAGGCTTCGGCGTCTGCCCGAAGTTCGTTGAAGCGGCCGTGGGCTATGGGCTCATGGTCGATCCGGAAACAGCCAAGCGCTTCGTGAACGAAACCGGGAACCGCAAAGTTCGCTCCGATGCCATCATTGCGACGGGCCATCCGGCTGTGCTTTTGGTGTCGGTTGCCAACAGCAAGCGGGTTCCGCCTTCAACAATTGAAGCCGGGCTCAAGAACGGCGCGATCAAAAAGTTCAGCACGCTCGATGAACTTGCCAAAGGCTACGGCATTGACGCCGCCGGCCTCAAGGCGACGGTGGCGCGCTGGAACGAAGCGATTGAGGCGAAGAAGGATGCCGACTTCAATGCCAAGATTTTCGACGACACGGTTCCGAACGAAGGCGCTTTCTACGCCTGCCGCCTCTGGCCGCGCGTTCACTACTGCATGGGCGGCCTCGCGATCAATCCGAAGGCCGAGGTGATTTCGACGGATCTCGAAGTGATTCCGGGGCTTTACGCGGCCGGTGAAGCGACGGGCGGCGTGCACGGCATGGTGCGCCTCGGGACGGTTTCAATTGCCGACTGCGTGGTGTTCGGGCGCGTTGCCGGCCGCAATGCAGCCAAGCGGAACGCTGCCTGAATCATCTGAAGAGCACTTTTAGCAGACAAGGGCGTCGTCTTGCGATTCCAGAGGACCGGATCGCAGCGGCGCCCTTGCCTGTTCCGCTAATCTGCGCGCATGGCATGGCGGTGCGCGGTTTCTCTCAACGGCCCTCACAGAAACTGACGTCAATGAAGATCCTGCGGTCCTTGAGGCGCTGCATGCTTGATATATGACCTGATCCGTTCAGACGGCATTTGCTTTGTCGAAGTTTTGCTGTGACGCTCTTGGCAAGTGTCAAAAGAGCCGAAAAGACCGCGCAGCTTTTCGGCGAGTCACTTCATAACAGTGTCAAGACGCGGCGGAGTGCTGCAGCCAGATGCTGCTGAGACGACGGCTTTTAGCGTGAGATTGGCAGAAGTTGGCACGGCGTTCGTGCTACCGTTCTGAAGCCGGCGCATCAGGGCGCCCGTTTTTTCAGTTTGGAATGAGCCGAAGGAATTTCGATGCCAAGAGACGACGCCCAAAAGCATGACGACATCCAGGAGCCGCTTCTCGAGCGCCGCGCGTTCCTTTCAACACTTTTGGCAGGCATGGCCGGCATGCCGCTGCTCCTTCGAAGCGAAGCCGCCAATGCAGCGGCTGCGGGTGTAGCTGGTGGTGCAGCTGTGGGTGCGCAGCCCTCAGACGATCCAGCGCACCTCCCCAAGATGATTCGCGCCTCGGCGCGGCATTGGCGGGTGCCTTTTGACGGCATGGCGATTGATGTCCGCGATCTTTCGAGCGGACGGACGCTTTTGCGCTTCAACGACGGCGTTCCTCATGCGCCCGCATCAACGGCAAAGCTTTTCACGACGCTCGCTGCGCTTGAGCTTTTGAAAGAACGAGCGGGCGACTTTCGCTTTGAGACGCGGCTTTTTCGGCGAAGAAGCGCCGATACTGCGCTGCCCGCCCTGATTCTGGCGGGGGGCGGCGACCCAGGCTTCACGGCTTCTGACCTTGAAGTGATGCTGGGCGAACTGATGGCGGGCGGTGTTACGTCGATCGAGGGCGATATTCTCATTGACCGCTCGTATTTTCCGAGCGCGGCTGCGGTCGAGCCGAAGCCCCTTTCAGCGCACCTGCGCCGCACCGGCTGGGAGCAGCGCTGGCGCGTCGGGCCCGATGCGATGACGATCGGTGACCGATGCCTCACTTTCACATTCGTGCCTCAGGCGGACGGCACGGGCGCCGTGCGCATGTCGCCCGCGCTTGATGGGATTGACTGGCAGAAGACGGTGCCGCTTCTCTCGGGCCGATGCGTCGACTGGGACGATCGATTGGAGCGCGATGTGCTCGCGCTTCCGTCGGGCGGAAAACGCGTCGTCTTTCGCGGCGGTTATCCAGGCGCCTGCGGGAAGGAAGAGCTCCAAATGTCGCTCGAAACGGCCGACGCGTTTGCGGAGCGAGCGATCCGAACAATTTGGACGTCGCTCGGCGGAACCTGGAACGGACGGCTTCGGTCAAGCGCCGATCCTCTGGAGACAGCCATTCTTAAGAGCGAGGGCTACGCGCTTGCGGCTGCGCGGCGGTCGCGGTCCGTATCTTCGCTTGTCCGCGACATCAATAAGGATTCGATCAATCCCGGTGCGGAAAGCCTCTTTCTTTCGCTATCGGAAGAACGCACAGCCGAAGCGTCTGCGGCGGTGATTGACCGCTGGCTTGACGGCAGAGGCATTTCGCACGAGAGTTTCGTGATCGGCGGCGGCGACGGCCTTGATTCGCGCGCCCGCGTGGACGCGCAGCTCATGGGTGATTTGCTTTCATATGCGCAGCACTCGCCCTGCTGGTCGGATTTCCTTCGCAGCCTGCCGGAGGTTGGCGTGGACGGGACCATGAAGCGGCGGGGACTGCCGGGCGTCACGGCTTATGCCAAAACCGGAACGCTCGCAACGACAAGAACGCTCGCGGGCTATGTTCGGCATCGGTCAGGGCGGCTCCTTTCCGTCTACGGGGCAGTTTGGGGCAAGAGCGCCATGCCGGGGGCGCGGGCGTTTCTCGACGGGATTCTCCTCTGGGGAACAAACGCAGGCTGAAGCGAAAGGGAGTTAACAAAGCGCTTTCGATTGTTGAACGCGATATGCGAGGTTCGATAAGAGGGAATACGGCGGAATGAGCTTGCGGCCGAAGAGCGCGTTTTCGGTAGCGTCATCACCTTCATTGAGGCAGGCCGAAAGCTGCTGCCTCAAGGTATTCGAGACGCGTGCTTGTTTGTCTAAAGCGAGAGTCATTGTTCAGACGAGGCTCTATTCCTATCTGCTTTATCGCATGAAATGCAGCGTGATGAATGCCGCAGTCTGAGCCTTCGACGCATCAAATGTCGTGCCGCATTTATGTATGCAGAATTGGTCGTAGCAAAGCGTTTTTAGAAGAAGCGATATAGAAAAGAAGGAATGCAGAGCATTTATTAGAGAAACAGTTAAGTCTGCAGGGCAGGGATAGTGGGATGCTGGCATATGTATTCATTCGATGGAGTGAGGATTCAGCGATGCCTTATCGGGAATCAAACTTAAATATAGTTAAATATATTTAAAATAAAACGCGAATAATATTTATATTAAGTAAATATTGACATTATTAAAAACATAATAAAAGGTTATTAATTCCTGTTTTGAAGTAACAACGAAGTCTATTTATATCGTAAACCCTAAATGCCGTTTCTAGAAATTTTGATCAAATGAGATCCATTTGTTTACAGATAAATTCAAGAATAAATAAGGGTTGAAACGGATATTAAAAGATAAAACGAACACATTGATTTTTAAATAAAAATAATTATTTTCAAAATGAGTGGAGCAGGGTTTTCTGCAAATATGGGGTACCTTATTTTCAAAAAGCTTCTGCGTGAAAGCAAGGATTAACACCATACCTGAGGAACAGAGGTCTACTGCGAATATCAACCAGGACATGGATAACAACCAGCGTCCGCGTTCGCATTGACGCAGTTGCCCAGCTTCGCTGACGCATTTTGCCGCAATTCGTGACCGCTACCTTAGTCGGATGAAGTGACCGTTTCGCCGACAGTAAGCGCGATCAAAGAAACAATTTATTGAATTACAACTATGCATAAAATAAAAATGACTGCAAAAAAAATCATTCCGCATTATGCAGCCCATCGTTTTGTCCGTAAATCGGTTCTTTTGTCCGCTGCAATGGCTTCAGCGCTTGGCGTTATCGCTGCGCAGACGGCGGTTGCTGGAAAACCGTCCAAGGTTCCAGAAAATGGATCATCAGACTGGTTTGAAATTACAGTAACGTTGAAACCTACGGCTATTACTACTAGTTCTTGGGATCAAGAAAATAATGATTCAATATTTCTTTTAGATGGAGATGCCGGGTCAAATGTTGCTATTCGTTGGTGGGAACCAGTATTGGGAATTACGTCAGAATATTATTCATTGACAAGACAAGAAGGCTCTAACATATGGCATCCAACGTCAGGCATAGGCAATACTCAAAACGTAGCTTTAAAAATTACTGCAGAAGGTTCTTTTAACGTAGGCTGGGATTTCAAAAAAAACGAAAATAACAATTCAGATAATTCGGTATTTTTTGCTAATTTTAGAAATGATACATTAACATATAATAATGCGGATGCGATATTAAAACATTTTATATTTGATTCTGCTTCAGACAAAATTAATGTAGTTACTCGGAATTCCGTTGTAAGGCAAACTAATTCAGGCGATAGCAATGCTTTGATAGGCTTATCTCTGAGCAATAAAAGAGGTTGGATTACATTTGAAGATAGTACTTCTTTAATTAGTGATTTTTATTTTGACTATACAAGTCAACAAGAAGACAATGTAAAAAATAATGCTGAAAAACCTGAATACATTGCATCTGGTGTGTATACGGCATTTGGTGCATATAATAACTCAATTTTTAAGTATATCTTTCTTAAGAATTCGGAGGATAAGCTTACAGCTGATTTGAATGATGAAAAAGGTATCTCTAAATACGGTTTAATCGAATTTAACAAACACTCTGTTGTCAGTGTTACTGCAACGGATATGCCGAATAAGGCTGAAACAACACAGGCCAATGCTGGATCTACAGAACCAGCACTGTTGAATGAAGCGTTTGGCGTCTTTGCCAACGAAGGCGGCAGCGTTGTATTCCATGACGGCGCAGATATCCTTGTGAAAGGACGCGATAATCACCGTCTGGTCAGCGCTATTGCTGCAGCATCCTCATTGGGGGTTTTGGATCCGCTCAAACAAGGTGAGATTACCGTTGCAACCGATAAATCGAACAATACGGCAACCAGAATCTGGAGTTGGTCAGATAATTATTCCGGAAAATCACCTTATGTAGTAGAGGATGCAGAGAGTGGTCTTTTTGATTCAGCAGGCAAGCTATCAGGGGATTTTTTTAAAAATCTAGATGAAAATTTAGAAGCTTATCTGGACCAGGCAACTTCTAAAGAGTCTGACGGTCGTGATCAGCATCTGCGTACTGCAGTGATTTCTGCACATGGTTCTACGGTGACTTTAACAGATGAAGATCGACAAGGGTATTTTGATATCCGAGGCGATATCATTTCAGGTATTAAAAACGGCGAGAGATCGAACAGTAATACCTTAGGAAAGGGGGCTTCTGGCAATGCAGGATCAGGATTTAATAACGCAGCTGACACAGTTGCCCGTAGTTATGTTGACGTCATTCTGACTAATCCCGAATCTACGTTGGTTGGTAATGTTTATGAACGCCATCGCGTAGGCCAAAAAGAAACGTTAGGTTCTGTTTGGGATGAGAAAGAAAGCTTTGAAGCTTGGCGTGACTTCCAGTATGAACAAGAAAAGAATTCTCTCGGCGGCAATGCCAACATCGTTTTAAGCAACGGCGCTACGTGGTATCCGGTTAAAACCTGGTGCGGTTGGAATTTCGACGTAATGTCAGATAACTTCTTTATAGGCAGCGGAAACAACATTACACCCAATGAAAATTATGATTTGCTAGACAAATCCGATCAGTACAACCTGCATGTCTGGAATGAAACTGGTTATGAAAAGGTCAATGATACTTGGAAACAAAATGATACGATCGAAGCACACAGCGCTGATAATCAAAATGATGTTGATAAAGACCGCATTAACGATCTGAATCTCGTTGCTGAATTTTCAGAAAACGGAGGCATTCCCTACCAAAACGAAAAAACCGACGACTATACAACTGTCGACAACGGTATTTATCACCTCACGCTGAATGGCGGCGTCGTGGATCTCTCATACCTGCGCAAGGATTTCCTGATGAATACGGCGCAGGCGGCTCTGGGCGCGACGGCTGAGGACGTGGCAAAAGCTGGTTCGCAGAGCACGCTCGAACTTGATGGCGTCAAGAAGTTCCGCATTCAGGCTCTCTCCGGGAGCGGCGGCACGATCAACATGTACGCCAAGGATCAGGCCAATCACGACCTCGTGATCATCGACGAGATGCGTGACCATGAAAACAAGCCGGTGGATGGACAATTCGACCTCAACCTCGCCTTCTGGAACACGCTTGACAAGAATGGCGAACAAACGGTTGTTGAGAACCTCAGCGTCGATCCGAATGATCCGCGGACTTTCGTCCACGTGGCACGCGTGCCTGAGAACGTCGTCGTTCATGCTTCGTCCTACGGGCCCGGCCGCACGACCTACACGTACTACCGCGTCGAAAAGGATGAAAAGAACGCCGGTGAAAATCACACAGAATACGGCGAAGGTTCGTGGACCTATCTGCAGCAGCAGGAGTGGCACGAAAAGAACGTCAACTGGTTCATCACCGATGCGGGCACGAGCGAGAGCGATCCGGCTGTTGTCGGCACGAGCGTCTTCGGCGCCAACCTCGGCTATCTGATGGCGACGGCCATGGAAACGATGCGAGATCGCCGCGGCGAAGCCGTCTACAACGGCTCGCAGGATGACGGCTGGTGGATCCGCTACACGCACAACAACTTCGGCATGGACGACTTCGACGCCGAAACGGACGGCTTCCAGATGGGCTATGAATATGCCGAAAGCACGGAAGACGGCCGCGTCATGAAGGGTCTTGCGCTCGACGTGGCGCGCGCGGATGTTGACTACAGCATCGGCGACGGCAAGTCCGAAGCGAATCGCTACCGCTTGAGCGCTTACCGCACCTATCTTGCGGACAACGGCTTCTACTTCGACCTCGTCTGCCGCGCCGGCTGGTACGACGCCGACACCGACCTCGTCTATCAGCGTCCGGACAGAACGCTCTATTCGGTCAAGGGCGATTTCGACTACTGGGCAGCTGCGGCATCCGCCGAAACCGGCTGGCGCTATGAAACGAAAAAGGCCTGGTGGATTGAGCCTGAAGCGCAGCTGCAGTTCACCTACATCGGCGACTACGACTACACGTCGAATCAGGGCGTGAAGGTCGAAGCCGATGACGTGACGAGCTTGATCGGCCGAATCGGCTTGCGCGCAGGCAAGGTGCTCACGCGCGACAACGGCCAGCGCATGAGTCTCTGGATCGGCGCCGACGTGCTCCACGAGTTTGACGGCGACCGCGAAGGCTCCATGCAGGGCTACGACGCTAAGATCCGCTACTCGGTTTCGGGCGACGATACCTGGTGCGACGCGGTCTTCGGCATGACCTGGGAAACCGGCAAGGATTCCCGCCTCTGGTCGACCGTGAAGCACAACTTCGGCGGCGAACAGGATGAAACCTGGTCGGTCAACGCCGGCGCAACTTGGAACTTCTGATAGAGGCGAATGCGGCGTTCCGGTTTTAGCACCGGCGCCGCAATAGGCTTTGAGTCAGAATGCGGCCGGCGGCGATCAATGCCGCCGGCCTCTTCAACGCCGCATCGACGCGCGAGAATGATGGATTCGTTCTGCAGCGCCGTCGATGCGGCGTTTTGTCATTTTGAAGAGGGCTTATTTCGCATGCGGCATTGAACGCCGCTGGCTTCGATAATCTGCCGGCATCTGAAAGAGCTGCGATGCAGCAAAGGAGAGGTTCGAAATGGAAGAGGCCCGCATTCGACTGATTCAGGGCGACATCACGACGCTTGACGTGGATGCCGTCGTCAATCACGCCAAGAATTCGCTCACGGGCGGGGGCGGCGTCGACGGCGCCATTCATCGCGCGGCCGGCCGCGCGCTTCTTCTTCACTGCATGACGCTTCCCGCTGCCTCGACGGGCGACTGCGTCCTGACGCCTGGCTTCGGCTTGCGGGCGCCTTGGATCATTCACGCGGTCGGCCCGAAATGGCAGGGCGGCGAGGCGGACGAAAGAGCGAAGCTCGCGCAGTGCTATCGAAAGGCGCTCGACATCGCGCGAGACCGCGGCTTCCGCTCCATCGCATTCCCCTGCATCAGCACGGGCAAGTTCCGCTTCCCGAAGCGACTCGCCGCAGAGACGGCGCTTTCCGTCATCCGCGCGCACGATTTTGCGGGCGAGGTCGTCCTCTGCACGCATACGGACGAGGAATACGCGATTTACTCCGAATGCCTCGGAAGAAGCTGCGGCAGCTCGCAATAACCGTTTTTTTCAATGCCTGGGCCGGCGCCGCTCTTGCCGCCGGCCCTCAGCGCGGCGACATGGCGCGCTGCGGCGCACTGCCGCCAAACGACCGCCGCCATGCGGACGGCATGCCACGGCGGGATGGGGCTCAGAGGAACCCAATTCGTGCGCCGGCGCTCCCTTTAAGCAAAGCTTCCTCGCGAAGACGGCCGACGAAGTCGGCGGCATCCGCAACCTTGCGGAAAGCTGCCTGACGGCGGACGGCCGCGAAGTCGCCGGGCGTGAGATTTTGCGTCGTGCCGAGGCGCGCGGCGGATTCCGGATCAAGTTCGAGGCCCCACTGGGCGAGGATCTTCTGCGCCAGGCGCTCGGCCTGCCGGGCCTTCAGAAAGCCGAACTTCGCCTTGAGGTCAAAGCGGCGCAGGGACGCCGGGTCAAGCGCCTCCACGAGGTTCGTCGTTGCGACGAACCAGCCGCCGAAGTTTTCGAGCTGCGCGAGCATTTCGTTCACCTGGGTCGTCTCCCAGCTCTGCTGCGAGAGCGAACGGTCCCGCAGGAAGGAATCCGCTTCGTCGATGAGGAGAACGGCGTTTTCGCGCTTGGCTTCCCGGAAGGCGCTCCCGATAAGCTTTTCTGTCTCGCCCACCCAGCAGCTCGAAAGCTCGGCGTAGGTGCGCCGCAGGAGCGGCCGGTTGAGGCGCTCAGCGAGCCAAGCAGCGAAGGCGGATTTGCCGGTGCCGGGCGGCCCATAGAGGCAAAGCCGGCCGCCGCCCGCTGTGCGAAGCCCCTGGGCGAGCTCGAGAAGATCGACGTCCGAATTGACGAAAGCCGGGTCGTAGCACTCGGGGAGAATCGCGGCGCGGTCCGTGACGTCGCCAAAGCGCTGGGCGCGAAGCGTTTCGCCGATCATCCCGAGGACGTCCTCTTCGGAAAGCCCGCCTTCGCTCAAGCCCGCCATCCGCGCCACCGCAGCCGTGCGGTTGAGCACGGCAGGCGCAAGGCGCGGCGTCTCGGCGAGTCGGTGCACGGCGCCCTCGGAGAGGCGCCCTTCGAACGCTTTTTCCACGATGCGGCGCCGGCCGGCTGCGTCGGGCATCGGCACTTCGAGCACGATGTCAAAGCGTCGGATCATCGCGGGATCAATGGCCTCGATGCAGTTCGTGATCCAAAAGGTCGGCACCGGATTGGTTTCAAGGAGCCGGTTGATTTCGCCCTTGTTGATGCAGCGGCCCTCGCTCCCGGCGAGGCTTGCGTTGAAGACGTCTTCGGCTTCGTCGATGGCAAGGACCGTTTTTTCGGCGCCCGCAAGGAATGCCGTTGCGGTCTTCCAGCGCTGCAGGCGCGGCGTTTCGTTTTCCTGCATGTCGGTGGCGACCTCGAAGAGCTTCAAGCCCAGCGCGTCGGCTGCCGTGCGTGAAAGCTCGGTCTTGCCGGTGCCGGGAAGGCCGTAGAGCAGAATGTTGGCGCCTGGGCGCTTTGCAGAAGCGACTTCACGCAGGTACGGGATCACGATGCGGCGGACGCTCGGCAAGTGCTCGTAGTCGCCGAGCGTGAGGGTGCTTTTGGGAGCGGCTGCAGCCGTCGAAGCGATGAGCGAGTCGAGCGGCACCCGCGTCGAGGTGAGGCTCAGAAACTTGCTTTTGTCGAGAAAGCGGAAGCGTTCGGCGAACGAATGGTCGTTCGACTCGGCAAACGCAATGAGGCCCGAGCGGATGAGCGCCGAATCGGGGCGAAAGGCAGCGCGGATGCGTGCGGCCGGTTCCTTGAGCGCAGCGGCAAGCACGTCGACGATGAGGTCGGTTCCCGTCTGCGAGAAGTCGAAGAGGCTCAGCACGCCCGAGAGGAGCGTGTCGGCGTGGCCGCCGAGGATGAAGCAGAAAATATCCTCATCGAGCGGCGTGAAGCCGAATGCCCGGCTGATCTCCGCCATGTTATCGCCGAAGGGGCCGGAGAGGGCGGGCTTGCCGGCCGCGAGCGCGGCTTCGAGTTCTTCAAC
Source organism: uncultured Sutterella sp. (assembly GCA_905213905.1). Taxonomy (GTDB): domain Bacteria; phylum Pseudomonadota; class Gammaproteobacteria; order Burkholderiales; family Burkholderiaceae_F; genus Sutterella. The sequence continues at coordinate 33,574 of CAJMKD010000025.1, forward strand.
GGCGGCTGAAAAGCTTTGGGGCGTTGATGCGCCAAGCCATTTTTTGAGCAGCGTGCCGCGCCCGACGTACTTCCAAAAGTCGCCGGCGCTATTGGGCTGCTGGGGGCGGTTCGGATAGAGGTCGACGAGGCCGTCGTAAAACTCGAGCTGCTCCCGCGTTTTGTCGCGCAGGTAGGCGAGCCGCGCTTCGGCCGGGATGACGGGTTCCGGACGTTCGGGGTCGCGTTCTGCCTCGGGCTCGGCTTCCGACTCGGCATCTTCGGCCGCCGCCGGGTCGTCA
>CAJMKD010000026.1 GCA_905213905.1 uncultured Sutterella sp.
TTCAGTTCAAAGATTTGATAGTCTATGCAACAGATTCCGAAACCGGTGAGACACTCCCATGCGGTCTGGAACTGAACGACAACCAATGGCTTTCTGACTACGGTTACTACACCGGAACGGTCTGCTTCGGAATTGCATACGCAGCTGATAACAAAGAGAATGCCGTTGATTTCTTTCATTATGTTATGAACTGAACACCTATTGATAAAAAAATCGTGCAAACATGATACGTTTCTGTTCGCACGATTTTTTATTTCAATTATGATTTACAATCTCCGTTACTCCAGCTTAAACCGTTTCACCTCAGTATCAAGCAGATCTGCGATCTCATTGTTATGATCAGCCGCTTTCTCGATATCTCCCACACTTCCTGTAAGATCTGTGGACATTTCTGCCACATTTACAATGCCCTTTGCGCTCTCTTCGACAGCAGCACTGACTGCTGTAGTCGATTCTTTGATCTCATCCATGGCTTTCTGCAATTCGCCGGCAGCACTTGTGAAATCTTCCATAATGGCATTCATATCACCAGCATCTTTGCTGTAAAACTCACTCATTTCCACTAACTGCTGATAACCATCCATAGCAGTTATTCCCGCAAATTCGACCATATTTTCTGCCTCTTGTGCCAGACCATTCACAGCCTCAACTACCGCTGCGCTCACTTTTTGTATCTGTTCTGCAGCTTCTGACGAATTGGCAGCAAGATTTCCGATTTCATCTGCAACGACTGAAAATCCTTTTCCTGCCTCTCCTGCCCTTGCGTTGCGGCCGCCAAGACCGCCCGAAAGGGCAGCAGGTAAACTTCCCGCGAATCATCGCGCCGCGCCCGCTCGCTCGCTGCTTCTGCAGCAATGCCCCGCGCCCGCGCTCCTCTCTTTTCACTCGAGGCAGGCATGGCTTCCCGCGCCAACGGACTATCCGCAACTCACTTCCGGCTTCTCGACGATCTCTTGCGAACGAAGAAGCTGAGCGCCACCGCGGCCAACTTCGGCATCAGCGTTTCTTCCGCCTCGCGCATGCTCATGCAGCTGCGCGAAGTTTTCAACGAGCCGCTCTTCACCACAACGGCGTCCGGCCTGCAGCCGACGGCTGCCATGCTTCGGATGACGCCGAGGCTCGACGCCTACCTCAAAGCCTTTGACGACCTGCTCGCGCCCGCCGTCTTTGCCCCCGAGAACATTTCGGGCACTTTCTACATCGCTTCCTGCGGCCTGGTGATGCCGAACATTCTGCTGCGCGTTTTCGAGCAGATGCAGCTGCGCGCGCCGCAGCTTCGCATCACGCTCGCGCACCGCACGCCGCACCTCTGGGACGACCTCAAGGCAGGCCGGATAGACATCGGCCTCACAACCGCCTTCGACATTCCGGTTTCCTTCCGCAAGACGCGCCTCTTCCGCTCGCCCGCCGTCGTTCTGATGCGGCGCGGCCACCCGCTCATTGACGCCGCGCGGGAAAACGGCGGTGCGCTTGCAGCCGAAATGCTCAATGACTTCCCCCGCGGCAGCATCGCGATCAATGCGTCGGCGGGGCTCCCGACGCTCGAGCGCGTCGTCGCCACGCTGCCCGAACCGGTCGTGATATCCGAATCCGGCTACGACCTGCTGCCCCTCGTTGAAAAAACCAATCTCGTCATGCTTGCGCCCCTCGCTGGCGCTGAAGTCGCGCGCGAGCACTACGCGGTCACGTGGCTCCCGGCAGCGGCTGCCGGCGTCGCAGACTTCGAAGTCTTCCAGGTCTGGACCGAAAACAAGCATCTCGATCCAGCGCACTGCTGGATTCGCGGCCTTTTCGAGGGCGCTGTCCGCGCGCAAATCGCAGACGAAGCCGATTGAAGCATTGGCGCTCGCCCTTGGTTTTCATGAAAACCAAACAAGCGAAAAGCGCTTGTTCAACGTAAACGATCATAAATACCTCTAGTGAGGTATAGGTTTGCGTATTGAATAAAAAACGCTGATTTCCCTAGTAAGTTTTGCCAATAATCACTAGTTTGCGAGGATTGCGACTTGTTTTCGATTATTTACTAGGGTTAATACTAATTTCATAAAAAGACAATATAGTCATTTTTCCGTAGGCTTTTTGTCGATCATCTCCCTGCTTCACCTGCTTTAATGCGGTTTTCGTTTCTCCATTTCAGGAAATCACAATGAAACCGCACCTCCTCGCAGTCCTCTCTGCTTTTGCTTGCAGCGCAGCCTTTGCAGCCGATGCCGGCAACAACACCGCAACCATCTCCTTTTCGGGTCGAATTACCGATCAGGCATGCGTTTTTGATTCCAGCTCCACAAGCGTAGCCGTGCAGCTCGGCGTCTATCCGACCTCCTACTTCACGTCGAAAAGCACCACAACGGAAGCCAAGCCTTTCGAGCTCAAGATTTCGGACTGCAAGATCACGACCAAGGACGACGGCGAAAACCTGCCCGCCGACCGCGTCCGCCTCACCTTCACCGATATGAACTACATAGGCGGCACACAGTCGAACGGGCTCCTTGTCAACGGCGCGGTCGGCAATGCTGCGAAAAACATCGGCATTCTCATCAACTATCAGAGCAAGACCGATACCGAAGCGAAGACCCCGCTCTTTGACGAAACGTCTTCGGGCACGCAGCAGATCACGCTCGACAAGTTCGCCTACACGACCGAAACCGGCGACATTTCCCAAGGCGCGATGCTCCGATTCAAGGCAGCCATGAAGCGCACGAGCGATGCCGCGCCGACAACGGGCCGCGTGGAAGGCTTGATGACGGTCCGCCTCGAGACGTTCTAGCCCGCCGCTTTCCCGGCATCAACCTCAGCGCGCATGCTGCGCGCGACGCCGGGCGCCCGCCTCGCGGCGCGCCCGGAAGGAATTTCCACCGGATGAATATTCAGCTCAAGACCCGCGTCATGGCCGCGCACGCTGCGGTCGCTGCGATCGGCTCGCTTGCCGCGCTCGCAGGCGTTCCCCAAACGGCAGCAGCGGCCGACGGCCTCTCGCTATCCGACACGCGCCTCATCATGGCCGGCGGCAGCATGAGCGCCGCGACCATCTTCACGAATACCAGCAGCACAAAGTACCTTGCCAAAAGCGAGGTGCTCGCGCTCGACGGCACGCCTGCGGCCGACGACTTCATCGTGACGCCGCCCGTGGCCTTCTGCCCGCCTGGGAAGCAAACCCGCTTTCAGGCCACGCTCATTCATCCGGAAAACTACCCCGCCGACCGCGAATCGCTTTTTTACTTCCAGACGCACGCGGAGCCGGGCAACTACACCGACAAAGGCAATACGCTCCAGGTTTCCTACGCCTTCCGCATCAAGCTCCACTACCGGCCGGCGGGACTCCAGGAAGACATCGTTGAAGCGTCGGAAAAACTCGTGTGGCAAATCCGCAAGGGCTTCCTCACGGTCACGAACCCCTCGAAGCTCTACGTCACCATCGAGACGATCGGCGTCGACAAGGCGTATCAAAAGCTCGCCGACGGCATTCTCGCGCCCGGCGAAACGCGAAGCTTCAAGCTGAAGCGCACGTTCCCGGAAACCGTCCTCGTGCGCTGGGCCGCCATTGACGACTATGGCGCCGTGCTGCAGCTGCATCGAAAGGTGCGCAATGAAAAATAGCGCCCTCGGCATTTCAGCCTCTCCGGTCCGGTTCCTCGCTGCGCTTCTCGCGTCCTTGCTCCTCGCGGCAGCGCATGCGGGCGAAGCTCAGATGCCAGCACGAGCGCCGATTGAAGTGCTCGCCACGCGCATCATCTTTGATGAAGGGCGGCCCTCGGCATCGCTCTCGGTGCGCAACTTGGGCGACATCGACTACCTCGTCGCGCTCGCCGTGGAGCCCTTCGAAGGCGTCGGGCGCGAAGCGGGCCAAACCACGGACGACTTCATGTGCGCCCCGGCCTTCCGGATTCTGCATCCGGGCGAAACTTTTCCGTTTCGCATCGTGCGTCTCGCCCGGCATCTCCCGGAAGACGTCGAAAGCCTCTTCGTCGCAGCGCTTCGGATTCTGCCCTCTCTCGCGCCTCTTGCAAGCGAAGCGCTGGCGCAGACCACGCTCGAGCTTTCGCTCGCCGGTCGCTTCAAGCTCTTTTACCGCCCGAAAGCGCTCGCTGCAGCCTTCGGCGTGGAAGAAGCGCGGCAGCGCCTCACGGCCGAATGCAGCAGCGACGGACTACATCTGCGCAATTCCTCGCCCTACTGGGGCACGTTTGCTTCGGCCGAGCTCAACGGGCGCAATCTGCTGCCCGCGGGCCCGAAGCCGATGATTGCGCCCAAAAGCGCGCTTCGGCTCGAGGCGCCCGGCTGTCGGAAAGGAAGCCGCTTTCAGTTTTCGCTGATCGCGGAAACAGGCATGGCGACGCCCGTGCGGGAGATCCGCATTGGCGATTAACCGACGCGCTCCGGCGCGCTTTGCCAAGACGAGCCTCGTGATTCTGATCTCGGGCGCACTTCACGCCGTCTGGGCAGGCGAGGCAGCCGCGACAACCCCGCAAAGCACGCCAAACGCCCCCATGAGCGCCGCACATGCCCGAAGCGACAGCGAAGCGCAGGCGCTTCGAAGCGGCTTCAGTCCGCGTGCGCTCCGGGCGCTCTTTGGCGATCGCGCGGGCCAAATCGACTTTGCGAAGCTACAGGCCGAGTCGGAAGTCGGCCGCCGGCAGTTTGACGTCTACGTGAACGACCGCTTCGTGAGCCGCCAGAACGTCGAGCTCTACCACCGGCCCGACGGCTCGATCGGCGTGCGCGTTCAAGCGATGGCGCTTCTCATCCAGGACCTCAAATTCGACTTACTCCCGCAGCTCAAGGACCGCGATCCGCTCGAGCTCGTTGAAAACGTGGGCGATCTCATCCCGGGCGCGAAGACGAGCTTTGACGTCATCAAGGGGCGAGCAGACATTTCGATTCCGCGCAGCTGGTTCGCGGCCTTCGGCCTGCATGACGGCGTTCTGCCGCCGCCGAGCTGGACCTACGGCATTCCGGCGGCGATCCTCAACTACCAGACGAACCTCGAATGGAACCGCTACGACGCAGCAGATGCGCAGCACGCGTACCTGAGCCTCGACGGCCGCCTCAACTTCAACGAATGGCGCCTCCTCGGGAGCGGCAGCTTTTCTGCAGACCGGACGACGGGCCGGGCGGCAGCCGATTTCGACCGCGGCAGCATCTTCCTCACGCGGGTCTTCGGCGAAGCGAAGTCGCGCCTCAAGGCTGGCGAAATTCACACGCAGGCCTTCTACCTGGATTCCGTGCCGCTTCTCGGGATCGAGCTCTACGACGACGAAACGATGATGTCGTCGCTTGAAAAAGGCTACACGCCGGTCGTGAGCGGCATTGCGCAGACCTCGGCGCGCGTTACCGTTCGGCAGTTCGGCCGAATCGTCTTCGAGCGGAACGTCCGCCCGGGGCCCTTCACTTTCACGGACCTCCCGGGACTCACGAGCGGCACCGACCTCGAAGTCACCATCCGGGAGGAAACGGGCGAAGAGCGCACTTTTTCCGTGCCGTACCTCGAGACGCCGCTGCAGCTGCGCGCGGGGCGCGTGCACTATTCGGCGAGCGCCGGCCGCTGGCGCGGCACTTCGAACACGGCGGGCGAGAAGCCCTTCGTCCTTTCGGGCGGCATCGGCTACGGGCTGCCATGGGACCTATCGATCTTTGCGGGCGCCATGGCGAGCGAGGATTACCGAAGCGCTACCGCGGGCCTCGCGATGAACGCCGGCGCCGCGGGGGCGTACGCCTTGAAGCTTGACCGAAGCCGCGCAGAGGGCCGAGGGACGCTGAGCGACGAGACCGGCATGCGCACGACGCTTCAGTGGCTAAAGCGCATTCAAGCCACCGGCTCCTATCTTTCGGCCGCCTGGCGGCATTCGCTCTCGGGGCGCTACCTCACGCTCTCCGAAGCCCTTTCGCGCCGCGCCGGGGAGGCTTTGAGCCGCGAGAGCCAGGAAGACGCAGCCCGCGACGAAGCGACGCTTTCGCTCTCGCAGTCGCTCGCGGGCCTGGGCAGCTGGCACCTGAGCGGCACCTACCACCGGTGGGCATCGGATCGGCGCCGCGTCAACGTGAGCTCCATCTTCTCCACCTACTGGAACGGGATGACGGTGTCGCTTTCCGCGCAGCATTCGCGCACGACCTATTCTGGGGGCGCGGTTGGCGAGCGCGAAACGCTCCTTTTTGCGAATCTCACGATTCCGCTCTCGACGCTGCGCGGCCCGGGCGCTTCTTCGCACTACTTCACGCTCGGCGTTGAGCGCGACAGCGACGGGGCGCTTCGCGAAAACGCCGGCCTTTCGGGCGTCTTCGGCGAGAAGCAGCGATGGAGCTACGCGCTCTCGGCTTCAAGGGGCAACGGGAGCAAATCCTTCAACGGATCGCTTTCCAAAGAAGGACGCTACGGGCGCGCGACGGTCTCGGCTTCCCACGAGCCGAGCGCCGACCGCCTTGCCTTCTTCGGCGAAGGGAGCCTCGTCGGCACGGGCTACGGCCTTTTTGCCGCCAAGCGCGTCAACGGCGCCTCGGCGCTCATTGAAGTTCCGAACGCCCCCGAGGCGGCGCCCGAGCAGTTTGCCGTTGCCACCCGCTCGGGCGGACGCTTCTTCATCACGGACCTCAACAACTACCGCATGAACGAAATCACGATCAACCCGAACACGGTGCCCGCGAACGTCATGATGCCTGTCTACGTTCGGCGGCTTGTGCCGGCCGACGACGCCGTTCTCGCCGTTTCCTACGAAACCATGAAGGGCCGGCAGTTTGCGCCCGAAATCACCTTCGAAAACGGCGAGGCGCTCCCCTTCGGCGCGATCGTGCGCATCGTCGCCCCAGGCCTCCTCTCGGGCATGGACACGGTCGTGAACGAGCGCGGGCGCGCCTACTTTGCCGCAGCGCCCGTCACGGGCGTCGTGGAAGCCGTGTGGGAGACGCGCGGGAAGCGGCACGCCTGCTGGGCGCCTTATTCGCTCGTCAAAGACGAGGCTCTTCACCACGACGCGTCGGTTTTTGAAAAAACGCTCGTCTGCCGGGCAACTGCCGATGGCGCTGATCGTGCTGAAGGTGCTGAAGGCGCTGAAAGTGCAGATCGTGCTGACGGCGCTGAAGGGACTGAAGCAGCACAAAAGCCCGAACACACCCAATCAAACCCGCCACCCGAATTGAAACCTGGACACTGATGTCTCAGCAACGAGGATCGTCTTATGAAGGAAAGCATTGAAAAACTGCTCGAAGGCCTCGCCTTCTTCACGCGATGGCGCCGATCTTGGCGCAGCACGGGCGCCGCGCTCCTTTTTTGCGCGGCAGGGCTTCTCGCCCTTGGCGCAGAAGAAGCGGCCGCCGAGTGCTCGCGGCTTCCTGCCGAATCCATCGTGCTCGAAGAGGCGCTCCGGGACAAGTTCCCATTTGCTTCTGCTGGCGTCATCTGGGCGATGCCCGCCAATGCGAAGAAGTTTGAGCCGACCCTCAGGCTCACGGCCAAGAAGCCCCAGGACCGAATCGACTTCGTGATTCTCGACGAAGCCACCGGGCGGCCCGTGCCGGGCTGGCCCTATCCGCTCGGGGGCGGCCTATATGTCGGCCTTACCGGCACAATCACGGTTTCGGGAAGCGGCGTGGTTCGCTCCCGCACCTATGATCTGCCGATGGATCCGGCAGAGATCACGCCGAACGGTCCGGCGATTCTTTCCGTTTTGCTTCCCAAGCCCGCAAAGTCGGCGGCTTTCGATTTCTCAGCGAAGAACCTTCGCATTTACCTCGTCTGCCCCGGCGGCGGGTGCGACTATGCGCAGTCCTTCCATTTCCCAAAGCGCGTCGTCATCGCCGCCAATTCACCGTGGCGGACCGAATACGACGGCAACAAGGGGTTCGTCTGTTCGGATAAGCCGATCACCATCGTGAGCCACTGCACGCTCTCGGCTTCGCCCTCGCACATCCGCTTCAGCGACATGCCGCAGCGGGGCGCGCCCGGCACGCTCGCCCAAGTCGCTTCGACTCAGGTTTCCGTCGTCTGCCGCAGCGGCGCAGGCACATCGGGAAAGCTCCCTTACATCCGAATCTATCCGGAGCGAATCGACAACGCCGATCCGCGGCTCGCGCGCTTCACCAACGAGCAGGGCGGCATTTTCAACGGCATCGGGCTCGTCTACAACATTGACGAGAAACCGCTCTGCACGGGAGCCGAGAAGCGGCTCGAATGGAATAAGAAAGCGCCGCTCGGCCAATGGCGCAGCACGGCCGGAAGAGAAACCGCCGCTTCGACCGTTTACTGGGGCCTATGCCGCGTGGGCGACGCGAAGCGCGACGTCGGGCTTTACGGCACGACGGCCACGATTTCGTTCTGGGTGGACTAAGCGCGATAGCGAGCGGCCCCTTCTCCGGGCGGCATGCTAAGGCGCCTCAAGAGACGGACGGCACGGTCGGCGCCCCCGCAGGCGCGCCGATCGGCCGTCAGGCCTCCAAATATCAGAGAGCGATACCGTTCATGCGGCGCAGGAACCCCGTAAAGAGCCCGAAGCCGATCGGCAGGCTCTCCTCATCCTGAATGTCGAAGTCAGAGCGGTGGTGCCCATTCTGATTGGCGCCGTAGAGCGCATAGGCCGCACGGCCGCCGTGCTCGATCACGCGGTGCATGAGCATCGTGCAGTCTTCGCTCCCGGAAGGCTTCGAGACGTCGAGCACGCGCTTCACGCCCGGCACCTGCTCGGCCACCTCGCGCACGATTTCAAGAAGGTCATCGCAGACGGGGAGCGTCGTCGCCTCGCCTGCGCGCACGATGCTGCCTTCGACTTCGTAGCACTTTTCAACGCCTTCGACGATCCGCTCGACCGATTCGACCATGTACTGGTTCACGGCGGGCGTTTCGCCGCGCACTTCGAGCTGCATGTCGGCGTGCACCGGGGTCACGTTCCGGCCTTCGCCCGCGTTGAGTCGGCCGACGGCGATGCGCGTCATCCCCTCGCCGCTGCGCGGAATGCCCTGCATCATCATGGCTGCCGCGCAGGCGGCCATCAGCGCGCTGCGGCCCTTTTCCGGGTCGGAGCCCGCATGCGAGGGCCGGCCGTGGAAGTGCACGTCAAGCTTCGTCGAAGCGAGGAAGCCGCCCCGGCAGAGGCCGATTTCGCCCAGGCGGCAGTGCGTGCCGATATGCGCGCCGAGGAGCCAGTCGACGTCGTCGACGATGCCTGAAGCTGCCATGGCTGCGCCCCCGCGCACGCCCTCTTCAGCCGGCTGGAAGAGGAACTTGATGGTGCCCGAGAGTTCATCCTTGTGCTCGACCGCCCAGCGGGCCGTCTCAAGGCCAACGGCCGAATGCGCATCGTGGCCGCAGGCGTGCATGAAGCCCGGGCGCTCGGACGCAAAGCCTTCGCGCGCCGGCAGGTGTTCGGGCGCATCGAGTTCGGTGACGAGCACGCAGTCGATGTCGCAGCGCAGCGCCGTCACAGGACCGGGGCGTCCCGTCTCGAGCACGGCAACGCAGCCCGTGAAGCCTTCCGTTTCGTCGATGAAGGACTGCGGCACGCCGTGCGCGAGCGCGCGCTCGATCGCCGCTTCAACAAGCTTCGGATCGCGTCCCATGACGGCGTCCGGATTGATCGCCGCCCGGCCGAGCAGGACCCGGAGCCCCAAGGCGCGCAGGCGGCTTGCAAGAAAGTAAGTCGTTTCGAATTCTGTCCAGCCTTCTTCAGGGCGCTTGTGAAGCGTGCGGCGGTTCGCGACCATTTCGCGAACATATTCGTCATGCGTGAGCATTTGTTTTCCTTCCTTCGAAGCGCACTCGTGGCGCGCCTCCCTTTTTTCCATTCTGGCGCAGCGTCCTGCGATGCAGGACCGCGCCGCATCCAAGGCGACATTATCCGCTCTCGAGCCGCGCCTCAGTTCGGCCCGCGCAGAGCCTGTCGGCGAACGTGCCGGGCGGCTGGCGCGCAGATAACGCGAAGCCGGCCGCCGTCAAAACGGCAGACCGGCTCCTAGCTTTTCTTCATCGGCGCTTCAGCCGGGTCTTTCCCGCCCGGCGCGAGCGCAGTGAGAAGCGGCGATTACTTCGCGCAGCAGGGCTTCACGTTGATCGTCCAGGGCTTGAGCTGCTTGAAGAAGTCGTTGCCCTTGTCGTCGACGAGGATGAAGGCCGGGAAGTCGACCACTTCGATCTTGTAGACCGCTTCCATGCCGAGTTCCGGGAACTCGATGCATTCGATGCTCTTGATGCTGCTGCTCGAGAGCACGGCCGCAACGCCGCCGATCGTGCCGAGATAGAAGCCGCCGTGCTTCTTGCAGGCGTCGGTGACGACCTGGGTGCGGTTGCCCTTGGCGATCATGACCATCGAGCCGCCGTGCGACTGGAAGAGATCAACATAGGGGTCCATGCGGTTGGCCGTCGTCGGGCCCATCGAGCCGCAGGCATAGCCTTCGGGGGTCTTGGCCGGGCCGGCGTAGAGAACCGGATGATCCTTGATGTAGTCAGGCAGGTCTTCGCCGCGGTCAAGGCGTTCCTTGAGCTTGGCGTGCGCAATGTCGCGCGCGACGATGATCGTGCCCGTGAGCGAAACGCGGGTCGAAACCGGGTACTTCGTGAGATCGGCGAGCACTTCCTTCATCGGACGGTTGAGGTCGATCTTCACGCCGCCCGCTTCGCCGTCCTTCTGGTATTCCGCAGGAATGAGGCTCGCGGGATTGTCGTCGAGCTTCTCGATCCAGAGGCCGTCCTTGTTGATCTTGCACTTGACGTTGCGGTCCGCAGAGCAGGAAACGCCCATGCCGACCGGGCAGCTCGCGCCGTGGCGCGGCAGGCGGATGACGCGGACGTCGTGGGCCATGTACTTGCCGCCGAACTGAGCGCCGAGGCCGATCTTCCAGGCTTCTTCGAGGAGCTGCTGCTCGAGCTCAACGTCGCGGAAGGCGCGGCCCGTTTCGTCGCCCGTCGTCGGGAGATCGTCGTAGTAGTGGCAGGAAGCGAGCTTAACCGTCATCATCGTGCGCTCGGCGGAGGTGCCGCCGATCACGAAGGCGATGTGGTACGGCGGGCAGGCAGCCGTGCCGAGGCTCTTCATCTTGTCGATCAGGAAGGGCAGGAGGCGGCCCGGGTTGAGGAGCGCCTTCGTTTCCTGATAGAGGTAGGACTTGTTGGCCGAGCCGCCGCCCTTGACGACGCAGAGGAACTTGTACTCCATGCCTTCCGTCGCTTCGATGTCGATCTGAGCGGGCAGGTTGCACTTCGTGTTCACTTCTTCGTAGAGCGAAAGCGGCGCATTCTGCGAATAGCGCAGGGCTTCCTTCGTGTAGGTGTCGTAGACGCCCTTCGAGATCGCTTCTTCATCGCAGAAGCCCGTCCAGACGCACTGGCCCTTTTCGCCGTGCACGATGGCCGTGCCGGTATCCTGGCAGAAGGGCAGCACGCCCTTGGCGGCCGTTTCGGCGTTGCGCAGGAACGTGAGCGCGACATACTTGTCGTTGTCGCTCGCTTCCGGATCCGACAGGATCTTGGCGACCTGTTCGTTGTGCGAACGGCGAAGCATGAAGTTGACGTCGGTGAAGGCGCGGTTGATGAGCTTCGTGAGGCCTTCGGCTTCAACCTTGAGAACCGGGTGGCCTTCAAATTCGGAAACCGAGACATAGTCCTTCGAGAGGAGGTAGTACTCGGTGTCATCCTTGCCGTGCTGGAACATCGGCGCGTACTTGAATTCGGGAGTCTGAGCCATTTTGCTTTTGCCTTTCTTTCGAGCCGCCGCCCTCTCCTTTTGAGCGAAGGCGAGCGGCCTGCGGTTGGTCTCTGTCAATGGGTCTTTCGCGATGCGCGCGCCTCAGCTGCCCCGAGCCCTCCGCCGGTCTGCGACCTGGCCGGGGCATGCGAAAGCCTGGAGCGCACGCGCCGCATCGATCCGGAGCCGGAGCTCCGATTCGAACTGCCTGAATTATCTACCTCCTTCGAGATGCGCGCAATGGCAGAAAAAGCAGAGCCCTCGGAAGTGTTGACATCGGACCAATTTTTGCAAGGCCCTTACAGATTCGAGCGAAATGATCGATTTATCAGCAAAAACGAAAGCCAAGAAGCGATGTTTTCGATCAGAAAGCCTACTTTCGGCTTCGCCAATATAAGTACAAACACTCTACTTAATAAGTAATAAAAAACGCCCGCGAAGGGCGTTTCAGGCGTCTCAGGCCGCTCGCGCCGGCAGCAGCCCCTGCCGCACCAGCGCCATCATCGGCGCTCACTGACGCGGCCCGCGTCGACCTGCGCATCAAAGTCGGCGACGCGCTTTTCAGCTTCCGCCGCAAGGCGCTCGAGCTCAGCCGTGTTGGGCGCGTCGGGCACGTTCTGCGGCGCCGCTTCAGCAACCGTCGCTGCGGGCGGCGGAAAATCAGCCGTCACAACCGCATTGGCAGGCACCACGGCGCCAGCGGCAATGCGAAGCGCCCCGGCAATGCGCGCGCCGGCGCCGACCACCACGCCCGGCTCCAGCACGGGTGCGGCGCCGCGCTTCGGATCACCTTCGACAACGACGAAAGCGCCGATTTCGCAGTCGTCGCCCACTTCCACCCCAGCGCCGATCACGGCGCCGAGGCCGCTGCGCATGAAGACGCGGCGGCCGATCTTGGCCGTGGGATCGATATCGATGCCGGAGAGCATCCGGCCGATCGTCGAGCAGAGGCCGCCGAGTCCGGGCCAGCCCTGCAGCCGGCACCAGCGCGCCGCCCGGTGCAGCATCTGCGCCTGATAGCAGGGCGAGCCGAGCACAACCGCCGCAGCGCTCCTGCAGGCGGGGTCCTTCATCATGACCGTACGAATCAACTCTTCGCTGTGGGTGGGCGGCGTCATCTGCTCGGGCGCTCCTAGAAATGCTTTGAAAATGGGTCGGAAGCGCTGCTTCAGGGAGAGGCGGCTCCGATGGAATGGATGCCATTTTATCTGCAGGCTGAGTCCGGCGCAGGAAAAGCGCCGCCCTCATGCCGCCCAGGCGCCGCCGTCCGCCCGGCAAACGCGGCAAAAAATGCGCTGCGCCCGTTCGGCATAAGCGCGCACCTGCGCGGCGCCAAGCACCGCGACCGGCGCCGCGCTCGACGCCGAAAAACAGAATTTGGCGCGCATGGGCAGCCTGCGCAGAAGCGCCCATTGACGCCCTTTCGTTCACATTTCTCGACAATTCGGCACTTCGGACTAGAGGCGTGCCGCCATGCGCAAAAGTGCGCGGATTATTCTGCGCGGCCTTGCGCTCCCCGGGCCCGCGCACCCCTATATTTTTTCCCATGCGGCAGCGCGGAGCGCTTGAGCCGCCCGCCCCGAGAAAGCGACGGGCGGCGGCAGCCCTCCGACGAAAAAAGAAGCCCGCAGCGCTTTGCATGCCGAACGTGCTGAGCCCGCTTCCCCGCAGGGGCGAGGAATCCAGCTCAGGCAACCGAGGCTTCGGCAGGCGCCCCAAGAGGCTCGAATCCGCCGCACGGCGTGCGCGCGCCCAAGCGCGTTGCGCCGATCAAGGCAAACAGCTTTTTTTCTAACGCATCTGCGAACCGGAGATACCAACCATGCAAATCGGCGCCTTCTGCCGCAAAAGTGCGGCCCTTCTCGCTCTCCTAGGCATCGCGGGCGGCGCGCTCGCGGCCGACACGTGGCGCGTCGCCACCGAAGGAACCTTCCCGCCATTTGAGTTCTACAACAGCGCCACGGGCGAGCTGCAGGGCTTTGAAGTCGATCTCGTCAAGGAGATGGCCAAAGTCATGAAGAAGGACCTCAAGCTTGAGTCGCTCAGCTTCGACGCCATTATTCCGGCGCTCATTTCCGGCACTGTCGACGCGGGCGCCGCCGGGTTCTCCATCACGCCCGAGCGCGCCAAGCGACTGAAGTTCACGATCCCCTTCTACCGTTCGGGCTTGACGATCGTTGTGCCGAAGGAAAACAAGGCAGGCATCCAGGACTTCGACGACCTCAAGGGCAAACGCATTTCCGTGCAGCTTGGCTCAACCTCCATGACGTACGCCAAGAGCATTGAAGGCGCCAAGGTGACGACCTTCGCGAGCGCGGGCGACGCCATTCTCAACATGCTCGCCGGCAACGCCGACGCCGTCATCAACGACAAGCCCGTCACGGATTATCTGCGCTCGCGCAACGAATCCATTGCCGAAAACACCCTGCACCTTTCGCCGATCGCCACGGCCGACCAGTTCGCCATGGTGACGACGAAGGAAAACGCGAAGCTCAACGACGAAATGAGCGCAGCGCTCAAGACGCTCAAGGCAAACGGCACGTTCGAGAAGCTCCACCAGAAGTGGTTCGGCCGTCCCGCGGACCCGGATCTGCCCTGATTGGCAGTGCCGCGCACCGGCGCGGCCCTCTGAGCGGCCGCTTGAAGAAAAGCCCGCGCCCGACGAAGATCGGGAACGGGCTTTCTTTTATGCGGCACCCAAGCGGACGCTGAAGGCCTCTTCGGCGCCCATCCATCTCTGCCGGCGCGCAAGCCAGGATTCAGCTCAGGAGCATCTTGTCCGAGACGCCGCTGCCGGCCTTTTCAAAGAACTCGAGAAGATCGACAGGCGTGAGCTTTGCCTTCTCCTCGCCGCGCACATCGAGGATCGGACGGCCGTCATGCATCATGACGAGACGGTTCCCGAGACGGAGCGCATCCCGCATATTGTGTGTAATCATCAGGGTCGTAAGCTGTTGTTCTCTAACGATTTTTTCCGTAATCTCCAGCACCTTGGCCGCAGTTTTCGGATCAAGTGCGGCGGTGTGCTCGTCAAGGAGCAAAAGCTTCGGCCGGACAAGCGTCGCCATGAGGAGCGTGAGCGCCTGGCGCTGGCCGCCCGAGAGAAGGCCGACGTGCGCCGTCATGCGGTCTTCAAGACCGAGGCCGAGGCCGCGCAGGAGCGTTCGGAAGTGTTCGCTTCTCGCCTTCTGCTCGCTCCAGCGAAGCGTGAGCCGCCGCCCGCGGCGGTCGGCGCCGGCGAGGTTCTCCTCGATCATCATGCCGGCGGCCGTTCCGCGCATTGGATCCTGAAAGACGCGTCCGATGAAGGCGGCGCGCTTGTGCTCGGGCATGCCCGAAACATCCACGCCGTCGATTGTGATCGACCCTTTGTCGATCGGGAAGACGCCGGCAACGGCGTTGAGAAGCGTCGACTTCCCGGCGCCGTTCGAGCCGATCACCGTGCAGAAGTCGCCCGGCTCGAGCGAAAGGCTGACGCCGCGGAGCGCCTTCTTTTCGTTGGGTGTGCCCGGAAAGAAGGTCTTGTGTACGTTTTCGATGCGAAGCATTTTTTCTGGTCCTTCGTGACTGTTACCTGATGGAAGCGGCCCCAAGCGGTCAGCCGCGGATGCTTCGCGCCGAAAGCTTCGTCTTCAGAAGCGGCAGCGAGAGCGCAATGGCGACGAGCACCGCCGTGAAGAGCTTGAGGTCGTTCGGGGGCATCCCCATTTCGAGCACAAGCGCAATCACGATGCGGTAGACGATCGAGCCGAGCACGACGGCAATGAGCGACGTCTTGAAGGACTTGGGCGAAAAGAGCACTTCGCCGATGATGACGGAGGCAAGCCCGATCACGATCGTGCCCGTGCCCATGCCGACGTCGGCAAAGCCGTTGGCCTGCGCGACCGTGGCCCCGGAAACGGCGACGAGCGCATTCGAGACGACGAGCCCGAGCACCACCATGGCGTCGGTATTGATGCCCTGCGCGCGCGCCATCTGCGGATTAAAGCCCGTGGCGCGCACGGCCGTGCCGATTTCGGTGCCGAAGAACCAGTAGATGATGGAAGCGACGATGAAGGCGAGGATGAACCCCACAATGAGGGCGCTGCCCGCAACGCCCACGGGCGCGAGCTTCTCGACGATCGTAAAGACGGTCTCGTCCTGCAAGAGCCCCACGTTGGCCTTGCCCATCACGTGAAGATTGACCGAATAGAGGCCGATCATCGTGAGAATGCCCGAGAGGAGCGCGGGAATTCTCAGCTTCGTCGTGAGGAGCCCCGTGACGCCGCCCGCGACGCCGCCCGCGAGAAACGCCAAGAGATACCCGGGGATGATGCCGAGGCCCTCGGCAATCGAAGTAGCCGCAACGGCCGCGCCGAGCGGAAAGGTGCCTTCAACGGAAAGGTCGGCAACGTCGAGGATTCGGAACGTGAGGAAGACGCCAATCGCCATGACGGACCATTCGAGTCCCTGCCCCACGGTGGAGAACATCAGTTCCAGCATTTCATTTTTCCCTTCTAAGTACGCTCAGGCGGCACGCGTCAGTCCAAATAGGCCGCCGTCGGTTTTGTTGTCGGATCGATATCGATGCAGACGTGGGGCGCGCTTCGCGCTAGAGAAGCGCGTCCCCGCGGAACTGTCATTCAAACTTCGTCGCCTTCGAGAGAAGCTCTTCTGGAATCGTGATCCCGATCGCCTTGGCGGTCTTCATGTTGATCACGAGTTCGCCGTCGAGCTGGCGGCGGATCGGCATCTTCGCCGGAATAGACTTGCCGTCGAGAATGTCCGCGCCCATTTCGCCCGTCATCTTGCCGAGCGTGTAGTAGTCGACGGAAACGGAAGCGAGGCAGCCGTTGCGGACCATGCCGACTTCGCCCGCGACGGTCGGGATCTTGGCGGGATCGACGATTTTGGCAAGCACCGGAACGGCCGAGGCGATCACGTTGTCCGTGGGCAGATAGAGCGCATCGACCTTCCCTTTGAGGCTTGTGGCCGCCTGCTGAATGTCGTTGACGCTGCTCACCGTGGCTTCCAGAACTTCGACGCCCGCCGCTGCGGCCGCGTCCTTCAAGAGCTTCACCTGAACGGCGGAATTCACTTCGCTCGAGTTGTAGCTCGTGCCCACGGTCTTCATGTTCGGCACGAGCTTCGCGAGGAGCTCGAACTGCTTTTCGATCGGGCCCATGTCGGAGACGCCCGTGACATTGCCGCCAGGGGCGTCGTCGCTCTTGACGAGCTTGGCGGAAACAAAGTCCGTGATGGCCGTGCCGACGATCGGAATGTCCTTCGCGGCGGTTGCCATGGCCTGCGCAGCGGGCGTTGCCACGGCAAAGATCACTTTGTTGCCGGCGCTCGCAAAGCGGGTGCCGATGTTGTGAAGATTCGACTGGTCGGCCTGCGCATTCTGACGGTCGATCGTGATGCGCTCGCCTTCCTTGTAGCCGCGTTCGGCAAGACCGTCGATGATGCCGCGCACTGCGACATCAAGCGCATCGTGCTCGACGAGCTGAACGATGCCGATGGGAATGAGCGTCTTCTGCGCGTCGGCCGAAGCCTGCGGCGCGGCGCCTTGGGGCTTTTCCTCGCCGCCGCAGCCGGCGAGCGCAAGCACCGCCGCCGCAATCGCGGCGCCGAGTGTTCGGCGCGAAATCTTTTCGAGCGTCATCTCGAATCTCTCCTCTATTGTGTGCGGACCGCCCGACGGGACGATCCCATTCTTCGATTATGGCCGCCGCGGCCGACGCCTTCGAGAGGGCTTACCGAAAACCCCCTAGAGGCTTTCCGCTAGCGGGCCTGAGAGGCCGCAAAAGAAAGAGGAATAGAGGTGAAGAAATTGTTTTCACTAAAAAACCGCGCCGCGGCGGCACGCCGAGAGCGCCGCACAAACGCGCGCCCGGAGTGTCTGGGAACAGCTCGGAAAGCCCTGCGCTCAGTCGTCCTCGTCGTCGGCTTCCGAACGGACAAGTCCCGGATGATGCGGCTTCATGAAGCGCCCCGCGCGCGGGTCAGCGGCTTCGTCGGCGTTGTCCGGATCGTCAAGATCGATCGCCTCGGCGGCGCGGCCTTCTTCCTCGGCATCTTGGCGGCCGCGTCCGGCGGACGCCGCTTCGTCAAAAGGCGAATGCCAGAAGAGCACGGGCGCGCGGCGCTCGTGCGCCAGCGCCTCGAGCACCGGATCCGGATTCACGAATGCGGCGCCGCCCGCCGCAAGCGAGAGCGGCAAGTCGTTGGCGCTGTCGGTAAAGAAGAAGACGTCTGCGAGCTGCACGCCCGGGCGGCGCTTTGCCAGCCAGTCGGCGAGCCGCACCACCTTCCCTTCGCGGAAGGAGGGCGTTCCGTCGATTTCGCCCGTGAGATGCCCGTCCTGCGTCTTCATCTCAATGCCGAGCACGTCTGCCGGATCGAGAATGCCGAGACGGCGGGCAACGGGCCGCACGATGTAGGCGCACGTCGCTGAAATCACGACGACGGGCATGCCTTCGGCCTGCGCAGCCGCAATGAGGGCGCGGCCTTCCTTGCGGATTCTCGGCACGATCCGCTCGTCGACGAACTCGTCGAGAAGCGCCGAAAGCGCCGCCTCGTCGAACCCCGAAACCGCGGGCATCAGTTCTCGAAGCGAGGCGGCCATGTCGAGCCGGCCTTCGTGATATTCGCGCATCATGCGCTCGATCACATCAAGCCAGCGCCGTTCGGGCACGATGCCCTTTTCATAGAGCCACTCGTGCCAAAGGAGCAGGCTGTCGCCCGTGATCAGCGTGTCGTCGAGGTCAAAGGCGACGACTGCAGGCATGGCGCCCGTTGAAAGGCGGAAAGGAAAACCGGAAGCGGCGTGCGCCTGCGGCGCATTGGCGCGGAAGAAGTTGTCTGACATTCGATATTGGCGGCGGGCAGGTGCTGCGCTCGGTCGAAGGCCGCTCATCAGAGGCGGCTCAGCCGCTCGCAGGACGCCCTCCGGCATCCATGGTTGAAAAGAAGAAATGCGCTAGGGGCGCGCGCAGAAGACGCACGCCCGAAGCTCAGAGATTAGAGGATTTTCGAGAGAGGCGCCCGCAGGCGCCCCTGCATCAGGCGGCGCGCGACGCGTTCACCGCATCCACAAGGGCCGGGAGCGCCGAAAGGCGGCCGATCACGTAGCGCGCGCCCGCACGCCAGAAGACCTCGGCGGCAGCTTCGCGCCGTGCGTTCTTCTCCGCCTCGCCAAGCGCATCCCACTCTGCGCGCGAGAGCCCCATGACGGAGGAGCCCTCGATGACGCCCACAGGCGTCACGCCGGCGGCGATCGCTTCGCGGATGTCGGAAACGGTGTCGCCCACCTTCAGAACGGCATCAACGGACGAGACCTTGAGGCGGCGCATGTTCTCGAAAATCATGTAGGGATAGGGCCGCCCGAAGCCGCCCACCTGATCGGCGGTGACGATTTCGTCGGGCGCATAGCCCGCCTTCGCAGCTTCGGCTGAAACGATTTTCATCATTTCGCTCGTGAAGCCCGTGGTGCTGCCGATGCGGATGCCGCGCTCGCGAAGCGCGCCGACGCACGCTTCCAGGCCGGGCTTGAGATCGCAGTGGCGGTCGAGCACCTTCATGAGCGCAGGCTCGAAGACGGCGTAGACCGCCTGCGCATCCGCTTCCTGCGGGGCGCGGCCGTGCGCCTTCGTCCAGCGCTCGGCAACGGCCGGCATCGCGAGCATCGTGCGGATGTGGTCGATCTTGAGCATGCCCATCGGGGCGCGGGTTTCCTCGTCGGTCACCTCGATGCCGTTCATGCGGAAGGCTTCGCGGAAGGCCGACACGGGCGAGAGGCTTCCGAAGTCGACGGTCGTGCCCGCCCAGTCGAAGATGACGGCTTCAATTTTCTGCATGACGATTCTCCTTCTCAGCGGGCGGCGCGGTGCGCCTCAACATACGCGCGGAAGATCGCAAGGATGCGGTCGACATCCTCGTCATAAATCTCGCCGATGTTGCCGAGCCGGAACGTGTCGCGGTCGGTGAGCTTGCCCGGATAGATCACGTAGCCATTCTGCTTGAGGTACGCGTAGAGCGACTTGAAGTCGAAATCCTCGCTCGGATAGAAGAAGGTCGTGATGATCGGCCCCTGGTGCTCGGGCGCGATGTAGGCCGTGAAGCCGAGCTCGGCCATGCCTGAGCGCAGCCGGCTGTTCATGCGGGCGTAGCGCGCGCCGCGTGCGGCGATGCCGCCCTCGGCCTCAAGCTCAAGGAGCGCCTGATGGAAGGCCGCAACGACGTGCGTGGGCGAGGTGAAGCGCCACTTGCCCGCGTCCTTTTCAAGCACGCGCCACTGATCGTAAAGGTCGAGCGACACCGTGCGGGCATTGCCCTTCGAAGCCTCGATCGCCTCGCGGCGCCCGATGATGTAGGAGAATCCGGGCACGCCCTGAATGCACTTGTTGGCCGAAGAGACGATGAAGTCGATGCCGAGCGCCGGCACGTCGATGTCGACAGCGCCGAACGAGCTCATCGCGTCGACGAAGAAGCCCAGGCCGCGGGGCTTCACGACGGCGGACACGGCGGCAAGATCGTTGATGAGGCCCGTCGTCGTTTCGTTGTGAACCATCGAGACGATCGTCACTTCCGGATGCGCGTCAAGGAACGCAGCCGTTTTCTCAGCGGACGGGATTTCATCCCAGGAGAAGTCGAGACGCTCGAACCTGATGCCGTATCGCTCAAGGATTTCGCACTGGCGCACGGAATAGGCGCCGTTGACGAGCACGAGCACGCAGTCGTCCTTTCCGGGCACGGACGAAAGCACCGACTCAACGCCGAAGGTGCCCGACCCCTGCATGAGCACCACGCTGTAGTCCTCCCCGGCATGCGCAAGCTTCAGCAGCCGGGCGCGGATGTCCTGCGTCATCGCCTTGTAGTCGTCGTCCCAGGTGCAGCGGTCAACGAGCATGGCTTCGCGCACGGAGAGCGAGGTCGTGAGCGGACCCGGCGTAAGGAGCTTGTAGGCATTCGGGTCGCGAATTACGTTTTCGGACATGATTATTTTGGATTTCCGTTCAATGAGGAAGGGCCGGCTTCGGCTTGCGCTGACTGCCGGCCTATCGGCGCCGCGCTTGAATCAGAAGCGCGGCTGCCTGCAATTATTGATCTCTCAGTGTCTTTTCGGGGGCTTTATTCGCCCTTCACGAGCTTCTGGTGCTTTTCAAGGAGCTCCACGGTGAGCGGTTCGCTGAAGCTCTTCGGATAGGCGGGCTTGTTGGCCGCCTCCACCGTTTCGCCCTTGTAGATCGCAACCGGATAGAACTTCAGCAGTTCCGGACGGCCGAACTTCACAATCGTTTCAACCACCTTCTGGGCGTTGGGATTGGTCTTTTCGCCCTTGTCGACGACGGCTGCCGCTTCAAAGAGCGTGAAGTTGCCTTCCGTCGGATCGACGTAATCAATCGGCAGGCCCTTGGCCTTGTCGGCCACCGCCTGATGGCGCAGGCCGAAGCCCACAGCCACTTCGCCCGCACGAATCTTCTTGAGCGGCGCGGAGCCCGACTTTTCAAGGTGCGCGCCGGCATTCTTTTCAATGGCGCGGATTTCCGCTACGCCCTCGGCCTCGCCCTTGTCGGCGATCGCCGCCTGCGTCATGAGCCACGAGGTCGACGAACCCATGATGTCGGGGACAGAAATGTGGCCCGCATAGACAGGCTTGGCGAGATCGGCAATCGAAGCGGGCATCGGCAGGTTGTCGGCCTTCAGCACTTCGGTGTTGACGAAGAGCGCGCCGCAGTTGCCCAGAATCGGAGCGTAGTAGTCGGTGCCGGGATTGATCGTGTCAAACGAAGCCGCGAGCTTCGCGAACATGTTCTTCTGCTTCTGCAGGCTTTCGAGGTAGTAGGTCGAGATCGTGACGACGTCGGCTTCGATCCCGGTGCCTTCGGCGACGAGCTTGCCGCCGAGCTCGGACGTGCCGAAGCCCTGCATGAGGTACTTGCCCTTGAAGCCGTTGGCGTCAAGCGCATTCTTCATGGCCTGCTGGGCCTCTTCGTCGGCGTTCGAGTAGATGATGACGGGCGCGGCTTCCTGCACGGCAGCCGCCGTTTTGTCAGCGCCCTTCTCTGCGGCAGGCGCAGCGGTCTTGTCGCCGCAGCCCGAGAGGAAGAGCGCAGCCGCAGCTGCGGCAAGGAAAGCGGATTTCAGGTGGAAGGTCATGATGAAAGTTTCCTTTAGCGTATGGATTCGTTGGTTTTCGTATGGGTATGGTTTTCGCATGCAGCGCCGAGCGGCCTCAGCCGCTCGCGCTTAAGACCGGCGCGGCGCCCTTTCGCGGGCGAGCGCGTCGAGCAGAAGCTTGGCTGCGACGTTCGTGAAGAAAATGAAGAGCGAGAGCACGAAGATCGCGTCGAAGCGCTCGAAGTACTGCAGCTCCTTGATGCGGGTCGTGAGCACCATCGTCTGCGTGCCCGTGAGGAAGACGACGGCGGAAATCGTCACCATCGCATTGATGAAGTAGGTCTCGAACATCTGGATGAGCGTCGTGCGCGCGTTGGGCACGATGATGCGGCGCACGCTCTTGAACCAGCTGTCGCCCATGAGCAGCCCCGTCGTCTCCCAGCCGGCGTTCATCTTCGAGAGCGCCGTCGTCGCCATGAGATAAGGCGTCGCGAGGAAGTGCACGAGGTTGGCGATGATGAGAATGAGGAGCGTGTTTTGGAGCGGCGTGCCGCTGAAGGCGAAGAGATACCCGACGCCGAGCACCATGCCGGGGAGCGTCGAGGTGAGCATGGCGATGCCGTCCATCGTCGTGCGGCACCAGCCGGGCATGTCGGAGCGCGCCCGGATCATGGCGCCCGCAAAGGAGACGATGGTGCCGATCGCGGCCGAGAGAACCGCCACGAGGACGGAGCGCCCGTAATAGGTCCAGACGGTGTCGTCGGCGAAGACCGCCAACACGTGCCGCAGCGTAAATTGAGGCTTGTACGGCCAGTATTCGACGAAGGGAACGACGAACATCACGGCGAAGATCGCGAGAAGTACGACGCCCACCGCCGCAAAGTAAAGAAGGAAGAGGCCGTCGCGCAGGCGATTCTGCATGGGCGCCGCTTCGGAAATCTGGTTGTAGCGGAAGTTGCGCCTGTCGGCGCGCTTGAGCGCCCAGACGGCCGCGGCCGAAGGCACCAGCATCGAGATGGCGATCACGGCGCCGGCGCCGAAATTCGGAATCGCGCCCATCATCGTCTGATAGAGCTCCGTGGCGATCACGTTGTACTGGCCGGCAATGGAAACCGGAATGCCGAAGTCGGTGAAGGCGAGGAAGAAGGAAAGCACGAAGGCCGAAAGGAACGCGCCGAGCGTCGGGCGCACGGCCGTCATCCAGAAGGTGCGCCAAGGCTTGTCGCCCATCACGCGCGAGACGATCACAAAGCGCCGGTCAACATAACGGAAGGCGTTGTAGAGGACCAGGAATGCGGGCGGCAGCGCATAAACGACGTCGGTGATGAGAAGCCCCCAGAAGCCGTAGATCGAGAACGGGAGGCGCCCGAACAGCTGGCTCACGAGCCCCATGCGGCCGAAGGAGTAGATGACGGCGAAGCCGTACGTGATCGACGGCAGAAAAAGGGGCAGCAGAAAGAGGAGCTGCACGCCTTTCTTGACCCGGCCGTTGATGTTCGTGAAGGTGAGTCCGTAAGCGGCGAGAAACGCCAGAATCGAGGCCACGAGCGCCGAGAGGCCGGAAACCGTGAAGCTGTTGGCGAGCGTGGTGCGGAACTTCGGGTCGCCGAGCGTTTCCGTCCAGTTGGCGAACGTGAGCGCGCCGTCGCGCTCAAAGGACTGCAGAAGAACCGTCGCGATCGGGTAGATCAGCACGACGGCAAAGAGCGCCACGAGAAGCAGAAACGCAAATTGATATTCCGAACGAGCGTCGCGGTACCGGGCGAACCCCTGCCGGAAGGCGCCGAGGAAGCGGCCGCCGGCGGGTTCGGACGCGAGCCCTGCATCAGGGTAAGCGGACACGTTGATTTCTCCGGATGATGGAAATGCGGGACGGGGCATGCGTCCCTTGTCCCTTGAAGCAGCGGTTGAGACGGCTTGAATTCCGGTCAGGAAGCGGCAAGCTCCGAGGCACGCTGCGCGTTGACGGGGAGCGTCTCGAGCGAAAAGAGCTTGAAGATGTTGTCTCGCTTCACGGTGAGCTGCGAGAGAATGAAGCGGCGGATGAAGCCGTCGGCAGGCGAGTTGACGATTTCAACGGGCGTGCCGAACTGCGCGATGCGCCCTTCGTTGATGATGAGCACCTTGTCCGAGAGCGTGAGCGCTTCTTCAGGGTCGTGCGTCACGATGAGAGTCGTGAGCTCGAGCTGGCGCGCCACCTTGCGGATGCGCTCCTTGATCGACTCCTTGATGAGGCCGTCGAGCGCCGAGAGCGGCTCATCGAGCAGGAGGAGCCGCGGCTTCATCACGAGCGTACGCGCGAGCGCGACGCGCTGCTTCTGACCGCCCGAGAGCTCATCGATGCGCTGCTCGAGATGCTTGCGCAGTCCGAGCAAATCGATGAGATCGTTCACCTCTGCGGGCGTGGAGCGGTCCGGAAAGTTCCTGAGGCCGTAGACAATGTTTTCGTATGCATTGAGATTCGGAAAGAGCGCGTAGTCCTGAAAGACGATGTTGAAGCCGCGCTTTTCCATCGGCACATGCGTGAGATCCTCGCCGTCGAAGAGAATGCGCCCGGTCGTCGCATTCGTGAGGCCGAGCACGAGATTGAGGAGCGTCGTTTTGCCGCAGCCCGAAGGCCCGAGAATGGAGACGATCTCGCCCTTGTTGATCGTGAGCGAAATGTTTTCGAGGATTCGTTTGGCGCCGTACGCCTTGCCTATGTTGTCGAGCTGAAGCATCGTTCGTTGAGGGAGCGAAGCGCCGCCAGCACTGGCGGCGCTTCGCACGCAAGAAAAACTGATGCTCCGAATTATTCCCGCCGCGCATGACGCGCCGATGGCGGGTCGATGGCGCTTTGGTGAAGAGTTGATGACGAAATGGTGACGGCGATTAATCCTTGAAGCGCAGCGCTTCAGAAGCGGACGCCGTTCGCTTGACGCAAAGAAGGCCGCCCGCAACGATCACCCATGTTGCTGCTATCCAAAGCACATAGCCGATCGAGATCGCCTGCATCGTCGCCCCTTCGCCCGAGAGGCCCACCACGAAATTGGGCAGCCCCGAGCCGACGTAAGCGGAAAGATAGAGCGCGGAGATGACGCCTGCGCGCTCGCGCAGCGTCGCGTCGACAAGGAGAAACTTGAGGGACGACGAGCAGGTCGCGCCCGAGCATGCGCCCACAATGGCGACGGAGGCCATGAAGAGCGGCGCGCTGCCGAGCGCAATGGCGCCGAAAACGGTCGTGCCTGCAAGGAAAAAGAGCGTGATCACGATCGGAATCACGCGATGCGGCGCAAATCGTCCGATCAGCACGCCGGCGCATGCATTGGGCAAGATGAGAAGCAGATACGTCACCGACGCATAAAGCGCATCGGCGCCGCCGAAAACCAGCTCGCTCAGCTGCGCGGCAAAGCCCTGGAAAAAGCTGCCGAGCCCCCAGGTGCCGACAAAGCCTGCTGCGCTCACGCCGAATATGCGAAGAAGGCGCCGCGGCATTGCAATCTTCGGGAGAAGAACGCTGCCGAGCGCTTCGGTGCCAAAGCGCATCGTTTCCTTGGAGAGAACGACGAAGCACGCGACGACAAGAAGAAGCGCCACCGTCGCGTCGAAAAGGTGCGAAGGCGCAAGCCAATTCTCTGCGAGGATCACGCCCGCGAGAAGCGTCCCGATCGAGAGCCCGATGTTGGGCCCGGCTGCCGTGAGCGCCGTGCCGAGCCAGGCTTTTTCCTTGGGCGCAGAATCAACCACCCAGGACATGGCCGCGCTCGACGCGAAGCCGCAGGAGAGCCCTTGGAGAAGGCGCCCGACATAAAGAAGCGAAGCTGTTTGCGCGAAAGAGAAGCAGAGACTCGCCGAAGCACCGAAAAGGAGCGCGAGAAAGACGACGGGCTTGCGGCCGAAGAAATTCGAGAGCCGCGCAAAGAAAAGCAGCGTCGCAACGCAGCCGCCGAAGTAGCTCACGACCGTCATTGCGATTTCTGCCGTCGTGAGCGAAAGCGTCTTCGACCAGACGGCCATCATCGGAATCGGCACGGATGAAACCACGAAGCAGGCGATGAGCGACGCAACGGCGGTCGCAAATGTGAGCGGATGAAAGACCTTCTCGTCCTCTTTGAGGAGCGAACGTTTGGCAAAGAAAGTCATGAAAGAGAGAAAAGCCGGCGTCAAGCAGGTCCGGCAGAACGCATGATTGATCGGGACGGAAAAGCTCGAAGTCTACGCCGTTCCCGGGCCGCCCGAAGGCCGGGCGCGCGGCGCCGGCAGCCTTATTCCGCGACAATTCGTACCGCAACATGCTCTTCTAGGCAATTCGCACTATTGCAGGACGCAGCGCATGCGCGTATTCTCTGCCTTAAGCGGCTTTCGTCATATGCCGTTCCCGACAGCGTCCCTGATTAGGAAAGAGCGTCGGAGCGACGGGACGGAGGTCAGCTGCGGCAATCGAACGCCGGGATCCTGTGGCGGCGTTCTTTTTCTCGAAGAGGCATGCAGATGACGAACAACAATTTCTCAACGGTCGGCGCAGACGTTCGTTCAGACCGTTCCTCCTCAGACTCTCGTCGTCTGTCGTTCCGCGAAGCGGATTCGAATTCCCCGTTCATTCCCGACACTGAAGATTCTTCCCTGCGCTTAGGCGAACGACACCGCAACGAGCGGTGATCTCCTTTTGCTCGCTCGCCCGGGCTCCCCGCTCGCAGACCGCTTGAGGCGAAAGCCCTTCAGACAGTTCCTGCGCAGCCGAGCGCCCAACCGGAATGTCGCCGCCGCTTGACTTCTATCGCGGCGCATCACGCTTCCGGCACTCATTTCTCCGCCGACGCTTCAAGCATGCTGCTTCTTTTGAAAGCCGCAGCGCTGGGATTGATTCCGCTTGCTCTCAGCAAAAGCGCACGGCGGCGCGCAACCGAAAAACGAAAAAACTCCATTTCAGGGAAGAACATCATGACGAATACGAATTCCGCCGCTCCGCGCTCCTCGGCTTCTCGCTTCGGCAAACTCGCTGCCGCTGCTGCGGCGCTCGCGCTGGCTGGCCTCCTCGGCTCGGCTGCCTTCACCGGCTTTTCAAGCACCTCGAATGCGCAGCCCGCTGCCGCAGATGCGCCGAAGACGGCGAATGCCCCGGCTTCCGGCGGCACCATCACTGTGGCGGTTGCCTCTTCCTTCACGACGCTTGACCCTTACAACGCAACCGACGGCCTCTCGCGCCAGGTGGCAAAGTCCTTCTATGAAGGCCTCTTCACGCGCGACAAGGACTTCAAGCTCGTGCCGCAGCTCGCCGAATCCTACACGGTCTCCGACGACGGCCTTGTCTACACGATCAAGCTGCGTCCGGGCGTCAAGTTCCACGACGGCACCGACTTCACGTCCGAAGCCGTGAAGATCAACATTGAGCGGCTGCTCAACCCCGAGAACCGCCTCACCCGCCGCAACATGTACGAGCCCATCAAGGCGGTTGAGCCTGTGGATCCGCTCACGGTCAAAATCATTCTGAAGCGCCCCTTCTCCCCGATCATTCAGCGCCTTGCTTCGAACACGGTGCAGATGGTCTGCCCGAGCGCCATCAAGGAAGGCAACGGCAACATTGCTTTTGAGCCCTGCGGCACGGGCCCCTTCCTGCTGAAGGAATACAACCCGAGCGAGAAGCTCGTCGTCGTGCGCAATCCGAACTACTGGCAGAAGGGCCTGCCGAAGCTCGACGGCATCACGTGGCTGCCGGTGGTTGAGAACGCCACGCGCGCTGCGATGATCCGCACGGGCGAGGCGCAGTTCATTCACACCATGCCCGTTGAAATGATCGGCGAAATGAAGAAGGAAAAGGACGTCAACGTCATCGTTCAGCCTTCTGTCATCATGCGCTACATGATCATGAACAATCTGGCGAAGCCCTTTGACAATCCGAAGGTGCGTCAGGCGGTGAACTACGCGATCAACAAGGACGCGCTCTGCAAAGTGGCATTCTCGGGCTATGCACGTCCCGCCACGGGCGTCATTCCCTCGCAGATCGAATTTGCGAAGAAGCTCGGCCCTTGGCCCTACGATCCCGCGAAGGCGCGCGAACTCCTCAAGGAAGCGGGCTTCCCGAACGGCTTTGAAACGACGCTCTGGTCGGGCTACAACAACACCACGTCTCAGAAGGTCATTCAGTTCCTGCAGCAGCAGCTCGCGCAGGTGGGGATCCGCGTGACGCTCCGCACGCTCGAAGCCGGCCAGCGCGTCGCGATGATCGAAAGCGTGCAGCGCCCGGAAGACGCCAAGTCGAAGCTCTACTACATCGGCTGGTCGACGTCGTCCGATACCGACTGGGCGCTTCGTCCGATCTTTGAATCGAAGAACTGCCCGCCGGTGCTCGCCAACGAAGGCTACTACAGCAACAAGAAGGTCGATGCGCTGCTTGACGAAGCGCTCACTGTGACGGATGAAGCCGGCCGAGAAGCCATTTACGGCGACATCCAGACGACCATCTGGAACGATGCGCCCTGGGCCTGGCTCGTTTTTGAAGACAACACGGCCGCCTGCAGCACGAAGCTCAAGGACTTCTACCCGACGCCCGACGGCGGCTACGACTTCTACCGCGCGTATCTTGAAAATTGATGCTTGAGCGGGCGTTCCTCGATTGAGCGGCGCCTGAAGTCAAAAGTCTGAACAAAAATCCAAGCGGCGAACTGACAGCAGTCCGCCGCTTTTTTCGCAACGAGTTTGACGGGGCCGCCTTCACAATTGAGGCAGGCCGGATTTCAACGGGCGGCTACGCGCCGGAAAGCCGCTCGAACTTGATGCGCTCAGCGACCGGTTCAATCCTTGCGGCTGGAAAAAAGGCGAACGCACACATAAACAAGTCCGGCAATCAGCGCAAGCGAAAGCAGGTTGTGAAATATATGAGGCGGCAGGCCGAAATGAAAGTGAGGAATGTGCGGAAAATGCATGTCGCCCTCCTATCGGCAGGTAACAGCTTGAGTCTAATCGAGCACGCCGCCGGCGTCGACGAACAAAGCCGAGGGCCGCTTTAATGCAAGCGCCGCGGCCAAAAGAAAGCCTCATCTTCGAAAAAACGAAAGATGAGGCGAATAGAGCGGCGGCGCTGCATTGAAAATGCAGCCCTAGCACGTCAGCCGGATTACTTCACCAGACCGAACTTCCACTGGCTGGTGCCGTAGGCGTTGTAGACGTGCTTGTAGCCGGATTCAACGAGAATCTTGGCGGCCTTTTCAGCACGGACGCCGGACTTGCACTGCACAAGGACCTTGCTCTCAAGATTGGGCACGGCTTCAAGCTTCATGCCGGGCTTGAAGGTAGAAAGCGGCACATTGACGGCGCCCTGAACATGGCCTTCCGCGAATTCGTTGGGTTCGCGAACGTCAATGAGGACAACGCCTTCGGCCATCATCTGCTTGGCAACATCGGGCGTGACCTTCTGGTAGGCCGGATTCGTGTAGGTGAGCGGCTGCGCGGGCTGGGGATCGACAGGTTCCTGAGCAATGGCGGCACCCATCGAAAGAGCGGCCGCAAGAGCGAGCACACCGGCTTTAACAAACTTCATTTTTATTCTTGCTCCTAATTGGGTATTTCTACGCCCGGCAATATGCCTGAGCATCCTTGAATTCTGCTCTTTTGATGCCGATCGGGCAAGCCGCAGCCGACTCTCGAAATCCCAGGCATGCTCAAGCGCGACCAAAAATAGAGGCAATCCGTCCGAAAAGGCCGTGCTCGACATGCGGCTCGCTTCTGAAGTGCGTTGTCTCGTAGCCCGTCGCTTCAACAGCGGAACGCATCAGCCGTTCGTCGACGGGATGCTCGGCGATCACGACGACTTCCTTGCGGCTCTTCGAGGCAGTCACTTTCTTCGCTTCAATGAGATTGCGCTCAAGCGCCTTCTGCACTGCTTCACGCACGTGCTGCTCGCACATGCTGCACATCATTCCTTCAACGCCCAATGTCGTTCTGTACATGATGAATATCCTAAAATAATGCGTTTAATTCGCATTTGCGGATTATAGCCGCGCAACGACCGCGCGACGCAGTCGTTCGAATGGCCTTCCGGCTCATGCAAATGCGGATTAAGCGCGATCTGGGCGAAAGTGCGGCACAATCTTTCCATATCAGCGGAAGAACAACATGACCCATTCAGTGAAAAGCAGCGCAACAGCCCCGCAGGCAAGTCCTGCGGAAAACCTAGGCGCGTGGGCGCTTATTACAGGCGCTTCGAGCGGTCTCGGCAGAGAGTTTGCGCTCCTCGCTGCAGCCAGCGGCTTGACGCCCGTTCTCTGTGCACGGCGAGAATCAGCCCTAAAGGAAACAGCCGCAATCGTGAAGAAGCAGACGGGGCGCGACGACGTTATTCGGCCGGCCGACCTGAGCGTTGCTTAAGTCGGCTGAAGACTCGCCGACGTACTGCTTGAAGCACTCGGCGCGCCAGCCGTGCTCATCAACAATGCCGGCTTCGGCGCTTTCAGGCCGATTCTTGACGAGGACGACGCATTATGCGAACGGATGATCGCCCTCAATGCGCTCGCGCCTATCCTTCTTGCGCAGCGAATGGGCCGCGCCATGCGGTCGCAGGGCGGCGGCCGCATTCTGAACGTTGCGTCGACGGCGGCCTTTCAGCCATGCCCCAACCTTGGGGTCTACGGCGCAACCAAGGCATTTCTGCTGAGCGCAAGCGAAGCCATGAGCGAAGAGCTTCGAGGCACGGGCGTCACCGTCACAGCGCTCTGTCCGGGGCCGACCCGAACGAATTTCGGAACCGCAGCCGGCCTTGAAGCCGACAGCCCCTTTGACCGATATGCCGCAGACGCCGCCACAGTTGCGCGCTTCGGCTGGCGCGCCATGATGGCCGGAAAGCCTGTTGCTGTAGAAGGCGCGCTCAACGCATTCGTCGCAGTCGTCGCGCAGCTTGCGCCGCGCACGCTGACGCGCCGAATTGCCGGCCTGCTTTTGGCAAAAATGAAATAGCGGCACTAGGAACACTGAAAGAGACGTGCATTTTTCGGCTAATTCTCATAACTGGTAGGGCAACCTGCCGGTTCATTAGCCCAGCCTGAGTTGTGAGGGGGGTGAAAATTGCTCAATCCTCTCACAGCTGCGTTGACGGCATGCAACAAGACTCACTCCGGGGTGCTTCCTCAGCTCCG
>CAJMKD010000027.1 GCA_905213905.1 uncultured Sutterella sp.
CGCGCTCGAGCGACTTGTCGACGAAGCCGTACTTCGTGCGCGGGGTGCCCATCACGAAGAAGACGTCGTCGGCTTCAATGCCTTCCGGCAGGACGGAAGCCTTGGAGTTGTAGAGGGGCTTCTTCATGTCGCCGCCCACTTCCGTCAGTTCTTCCGGGAAGCGGACGATCTTGTTGTGGCGGGAGCGTTCCCACTTTTCATACTGGGACGGGTGGCATTCGCCGCACTTCTTCGGGCCGACGAACTTGTTCGGGATGTCAAGGAACGAATCTGCGGGGATGCGGTACGTCACGGCAGTGTGACGGCCCGTCTTTTCGGCGTACTTGTCGCCGCCGCCGAATTCAACCCACTCTTCCATGCGGTCCGAGCGCGTGAACTTGCCGACCACGCGGCCTTCCTTCATGTAGGTCTTGAAGATGGGGTGATTGGCCTTGAGGTAATCCCAGAAGTCTTTTTCCTGTTCGACATAGCCCATCAACGTGCGGGGCAGGTCGACTGCAGTTTCCGACGAAGCCTTGGCAGGCGTGTCGGCAGCCATGGCGGCGGAAGCGGCGAAGAGTGCGCCGATCGAAGCGGCAAGCGCCATGTACTTATGTTGCTTCATAATGTTTCTCCTAAATACGGTCTCCGAAGCGTCTTCCGATCGGCGGCGGGGCGCCGACAGTCCGACCCATCAGACCGTCCGCACAAGCGGGCGGCAAAGAGCGGAGATCAGTGCTCTTTTCGGGAAGCGGAGGTCGACGCTCCCGACCGGTGGAACACCGTCGAACGGCATAAGTCTTTCGAAGTATTCAACCTGAGCAGAAGCTTAAGAATCGTTTCAGATGAGCGCCTCATGCCACGGTAGGAGTCCTAGGTCTGATCGGATTTGCAGATATTTGATTTTTATGATGTTTAAAATGGACAAACACACCGTTCGGTTTTCTTTATGCTGATTTTGAGCCGATCGGAGGGCGCTTTCTGAGAAAAGAAAACCGTCCGCATGCTGCGTTCCTGTTCGATTGAAGCGAACACATGCGGACGGCGCCGGAGGTTGCGCTGCCAAAGCGCTAATCCTCAACAAGGACGAGGAGCTTCGTGAGCTCCACGGCGCTTTTGACGCCGAGCTTGGCAAAGATGTTGGCGCGATGCGTCTTCACTGTCGTCACCGAAATGCCGAGCTTGTCGGCGATCGTCTTGTTGAGAAGGCTCTTCGTGATGAGGCGCGCGATTTCCTTTTCCCGCTCGGTGAGCGTCTCAAACCGTGCTCTGGCATCGCGCGCGACGCTCGTTTCCCGCTCGATCGTGATGAGCTTCGACATGGCGAGCACGACCGCTTCGCGCAGCTTCTGCGGCTCGACTGGCTTTTCAAGAAAGGTTGCCGCGCCGCGCGCCATGGCGGCGACCGCCATGGCGATGGTGCCGTGCCCCGAGAGAAAGATGATCGGCATTTCAACGCCGCGGCGCTTGAGTTCGAGCTGCAGCTCCGGTCCCTTCATCCCAGGCATGGCGACGTCGAGAATGAGGCAGCCTGGTGCGGCGAAGTCGGTCCCGGCAAGAAACGCTTCGGCGCTTTCATAGGTTTCGATGCGCCAGGCAAAAGTCGAGAGACAGGCGCGAAGGCTCTCGAGAAGATCGCGATCGTCGTCGACGATGCGGATGACGGGCGTGTGGTTCATTCTTGATTCCTAGGAGTGGTCGGAGCGGTGCTGCTCGCAGGCGCAAGCACAGGCACGCGTGCCTCAACGACGAGGCCGCCCGGCTTCCTGCGACGAAACCGCAGCTCGATTGCGTGGCGGTCGGCAATGAGGTGAACGATTGAGAGACCCATGCCGAGTCCGCCCGTTGCCGAGGCAAAGCCGGGCGTGCCGTCTGAAATGCGCCGGAAGGCGACGTCCGAGATGGTTGGGCCGTCGTTGGCGATGCGCACGACCGCGCAGTCGGGATCCGTGAGGATGATGTCGACGTCGACGAAGGAGGGCGCGTCGAGCTGGGCAGCGGCAGAGCCCGCGTTCCGAATAAGGTTGAGAAAGAGAAGCTTGAGTTCAATGTCAACGCCCGAAACCGGCACGGCTGCCGCATTCGATGAGAAGTCGACCGGCATGCCGTTGGGCGTTTCAAAAAGATAGGTGTTGATGGCGGCGCGCAGCACTGCATTGAGCTCGCACCGCTCGCGCGGCGTTTCTTCAGCTCTGGCATAGCCGCGCACGCGCTCGACAATCGAAGCGATGCGCTTCGTGCTCCCTTCAATGCCGAGAACAGCTTCAGCGCTTTCCTCGTCGTCGTTGAGCGCATCGTTGAGCCGCATTTTGAGCACGTCGCACCGGTTGAGAATGGCTGCGAGCGGCTGCTTGAGCTCGTGCGCGACCATGCTCGAGAGATGCGAAATCATGCCGCGCGTCTGCAGCGCCCGAAGCCGCTCGTGCATGTCGCGGCTCGTCTTCTCTGCGCGCGCCTTGGCGCGCTCCGTCGCATCAAGCTCGCGGCTGCGCTTTCGCAAAAGCGCATGAAGCCGCCATTCGTTCGTGAGGAGCAAAACCATGAAGAGCCCGATCGCAGCAATGACGGGCAGGTGGTCGCGCAGCACGAAGAGAAGGCGGCTGCGGCGCAGGTTTTCATAGGGGCCGTATTCGAGCGACTGCGCGAGGCGAACGACGTTGGCGTGGTTGCGTGAAACGATCCACTCGCTTTCGTTGACGGGCGGCATCTCGAGGAGAATGCGCGTGGCAACTTTGGCTAAGTGCTCGTCGGCTGCATCGGTCACCGCAATGACGGTTTCCGGATAGAGCGACGTCGATCGCAGGCAGGCGAGCGTCGTGGTGGGCTGCGGATTGAGAACGCGAAGCGCTGCGTCCGGAAAGGCGCCCGAGCGTGCATAAGCTTCGAGCCGGCAGACGGGGAGCATGCCCGCGTCGGCGCGGCCTTCTATCACAGCCTTGATTACGGCTGCTTCATCGCCCGTGAATTGCACGGCGCCGAAAAAGCGCCGCTCGTCAAAGCCGAGCGTCTTGATTTCCGCCAGGAGCGAAAGCCACCCCGAGAGCACGTGCGAAGCGGGCGCCGCTGCCTTTTTATCCGCCAGGTCCTCGATGGTGCGCAGATCGGTGCGGTCGGCGCGGACGATGACTGTCGTGCCGCCCGTATCCGCATAGCGGTCGCCCGCGCGCCTTGCTTTGGTCACAAGCCGCGTGAAGCCGCCGAGCGTTTCATCCTGGAGCAGGATTTCCGAGGGCGCTATGAGAAGATCGTACTTGGTGGCAAGCGCAAGACGGCCCTGCGGCGTGTAGGCATCGATTTCGCTTGCGGCAAGCGGCTGAATCTGAATCGGCCTTGGCCGCAGCCCCGAGCGCAGACGCTCAACCGTCGCCGCAATGAAGCGCGACTTCGGCTCGCCCGCATACGACTCAACAACAGCGATCCGAACGGGGGCAGCGTTGCGCTTTTCCGACGCCAGAATGTCAGCCGCGCCCTGCGGCTCGCGCGCCTGTGCGGCTTCGACTGCTTGAACGGCTTCAGGGTCAAGCCCCTCGGCCGCAGCGATGCGAAGCGCGTACGCAGGCTGCGCGAGCGCAAGAAGCGCGCAGAGCAGCGCCGCGCAAAGGCGGATGCGGCGGGCGCAAAGGCGCGGCAATTCTCGGAGAAGGTGTTCGTCGTTCAGCATGCCTCAGATTTTGATTCACCGTGGTTTGGACGGTCTTAAGCTGAGGCGCAAAAGCTCCTCCCGCGGCAGGAGTCCGTGGGATGAGCCTCAAGCTTTGGCGACGTAGCGGGGCGACTTCTCGGGACACAGCTCGAACGCATCATCGGCTGGCGGGCGAGTGCTTTCGCCCGAGTCCGGCGCCGTCACTGCCGCTGTTGCTGCCGCTGCGGACGCCGCCGTGCACAAGCCCGAAGCCTGCCATTGCGCGATTCGCCGCTTCATGTCGTCGATCCCGAGCACGCCGAAGGCAAAGCCTTTCCTCACCAGCGCGGCAGGCAGGAACTCGTCGTACTTGTCGAAGACCGGGTTTTCGTCCGGGTAGAGGAGCTCTAGCGGCGAAAAAGGCTTCGCAGCTTCCTCCGCAAGAATGCTGAAGAAATCGGCGGCCGAAACCGACATGCGGAACTGCAGAAAATAGGGGCGCGACGACTCGAAAGCTTCCAGTCCGAGGCGATTGCCGCATTTGATTCTCAGAAAGCGCTCAAGCGCAATGAAGGCATAAGTGCCGAGCCAGGGAAAGAGGCACCAGGTGCGGCCCCCTAAAAGCACGAGGGGCTTTGCGCTCAGCCCGGCGCGCATGGCGGCGCCCCGGGCGGCCGTGAGCCGCGCGAGGGCATTCTTCATGAGGTACGGATAGGCTTTGCCGCCCGTGAGCACGTCGTGCATGCGTTCGAGCACCTTCGTGTGAATGTCGCCCGGACAAAGGCCGAAAAAGGCGGGAACGCGCCCTTCGACGAGCGTGACGTAGACGACGCGGCGCTTGAGATCGACTTCGTCGACAAGCCACACGCGGCCTGCGATAGCCACTTTTTCGCCCGGGGGCGGCGGACGAACGATTGTGCCGAGCTCGCCCTCGCTGCTGCGAACGGCGTATTCCTCGTTTTCCTTGAAGACTGCGTAGAACTTGTAGGTGCCGGTGATGCGCTCGCCCTTGAGTCCCACGATGAGGCCGCCCGTCTCCGTGCGCTCGATGTGCGAGGTTTCGAGCAGGTGTCGCAGCAGGCACTTGTAGTCGTCGGCTGTGATTTTCCGGAAGGGCGCGAGCGTGAGCACGCGGCGCGCAAGCGCTGCTGGCGTCATTTCGCCCGAGGAGAGGAGCGTCGACATCGTCTGGTGGTAGAGAAGGCTGTAGGGGAGCCGTTCGAGATCAGCCGGCTCCACCCAGCGGTCCGCTGCGTAAAGGTCGACGACGGCAATCCCCTGCAGAAGCCGCCAGGGAATCGTTGCGGGCAGCATGTCGCGCGCTTCGGGAACGTCTTCCCGCATCACGAACCACATCTCCGGGGGCGCTCCGCGCCGGCCCGTGCGGCCCATGCGCTGCAGAAACGCGCTCACCGTATAGGGCGCATCGATCTGAAAGGCGCGCTCGAGCCGTCCGATGTCGATGCCGAGCTCAAGCGTCGCTGTCGTCACAGTCGTCACCCGCAGCGACTCGTCCCGCATGTCGGCTTCGGCCGATTCGCGAATCGAGCTCGAGAGGTTCCCGTGATGAATGAGAAAGCGCTCGGGCTCGCCGCGCTTTCGGCAGTAGCTTCTGAGCGAAGTCGTCACGGCTTCGGCCTCTTCGCGCGAATTCGAGAAGACGAGGCACTTGCGTCCGCGCGTGTGCTCGAAGATATAGGCGAGTCCGGGATCTGCACCCTCGGGCGCACGGTCGTCCGGCGCGTCGAGAGGCGCCATCGCGCCTGAAGCATCGGGCGCTGGCGCGGCAAGCGCCGAGGGGCAGTCGGGCGTGGGGAGCCCGGCAAAGCGCGAAGGGGCGTTGGCTGCCTCTGCCGCCTGCGCGCCCGCCTTGAAGAAGTGCGCCATCGAGAGGCGCCAGCGAATCGGGCCTTCGGCGACTTTGGGCGCGAGCGTCTGCCGCTTGGTGCCGCCCGCAAGAAAGGCGGCCGCCTTGTCAATGTCGCCTATTGTGGCGGAGAGCCCGATGCGGCGCGGCTCGACCCCTGCGAGCCTCGAGAGCCGCTCAATGAGGCAGAGCGTCTGCGCGCCGCGGTCGCCGCGCATGAGCGAATGAATTTCGTCGATCACGATGAACCGCAGGTCGCCGAAGAGGCGGACGATGTCGGAGTGCTTGCGGATGAGGAGCGCCTCGAGCGATTCGGGCGTGATCTGCAGAATGCCGCGCGGGCGCTTGAGGAGCTTTTGCTTTCGCGATTGCGACACGTCGCCGTGCCAGGCCCAGACAGGAATGCCGGCCTCGTCGGCCAAGGGCGTGAGGCGCGCGAACTGGTCGTTGATGAGCGCCTTGAGGGGCGCAATGTAAAGGGCGCCGATGGAGTCGGGCGGCGCTTCCGAGAGAAGCGTGAGAATCGGAAAGAACGCGGCTTCCGTTTTGCCCGAGGCCGTCGAGGCAGAAAGAAGCAGATGCGCGTCCGTATTGAAGAGCACGTCGCCCGCGGCAGCCTGCACGGCGCGAAGCGCCGTCCAGCGGCTGCGGTAGATGTAGTCCTGAATGAAGGGGGCGTATCGGCTGAAGACGTTCATGAAGAAGCAGCGCCTCAAATGTCAAATTCGACGAACTGGTCGTCGTCCGGGCGGCCCGCCGCAGATGCCGGCGCCGAATGGAACTCGTCGCTTGCGAGCAGCGCCTCGGGCGTGAGATCGCTGTGCTGGGCGAGGATGTTGAGGAACTCGATGAAGTCTCGGATGATTTCGCGCGGCGTCATGAGTTCGCCGGCGCCGACGCGCTCGTACTCGACGCGCAGAAACTCGGCGAGGCACTTCTCGTCGATGGTCCGATTTGTGCCGTAGAGATTTCTGTGCATGTCGGCGAGCTTTTCAATCAGCACGAGGAGCTCCTCAACGGTGAGCGGCTCGAGCCGGATCACGGGCGACATCAGGTCCTGCCGTCCTTCGCGCGAGAAGCGGCCGGATTCGAGCCGCGAGCGCAGCGCCTCATAGCTGAAGACGCCGCGGCGGCGGTCCTCGATGCACTGCGGGGTGCCGCTCATCACGATGCCGATGTGGTGCGCCTTGCCCTGAAGCGTGTCGTTGTACATCGTCAGGATTTTTTCATAGTTGTACTGGCGCGAGACGCTGTTGGGAATCTTGTAGAGGTTCACGAGCTCATCGATGAGGACAAGGAGGCCCTTGTAGCCCGCGCGCTTCAGAAAGAGCGCGAAGACCTTCAGGAAGTCGTACCAGTTCTCGTCGGTGGCGATGAGGTTGACCCCGAGCGCGGCCTTGGCTTCCTGCTTGGCGGCGAATTCGCCTCGGAACCATTTGAGAACGAGGCTCTTCACTTCCTCGTCGTCTGCGCCGGCGGCGCCCGCCTGCGCGAGCACATAGCGCGCAAGAACGCGCCCGAACTCGAAGCCGTGCACCACTTCGGCAAGCGCTGTGACGCGCCGCAGGATGAAGGCTTCAAGCTTGGCGGCAAAGCCGGGCGACTCGGGCGTGATGCCGGCCTGTGCGGCATCAAGGCGGATCGCGTCGCTCCAGCGCTCGAGAATGAGCGAAAGTGCGCCGCCCTCCGGCATCGTGCGCGTTGCGAGGTTCTGCATGAGTTCGCGGTAGGTGGCAA
Source organism: uncultured Sutterella sp. (assembly GCA_905213905.1). Taxonomy (GTDB): domain Bacteria; phylum Pseudomonadota; class Gammaproteobacteria; order Burkholderiales; family Burkholderiaceae_F; genus Sutterella. The sequence goes on from CAJMKD010000027.1 coordinate 7,206, forward strand.
GCCCCTGGCCCTTGGTGCCGTGCAGCCGCCGCTCGGGCGAGAGGTCCGCATCGGCCACGACGAAGCCGCGGTCCATGACATGGCTGCGGATCGTCTGCAGCAAAAAGCTTTTGCCGCTGCCGTACTTGCCGACGATGAAGCGAAACGACGCGCCGCCCTCTTCGATGATGGCCACGTCCGCCAAGAGCGCATCGATTTCCGCCTTTCGCCCGACGGCGATGTAGGGGAGCCCGATGCGCGGCACGACGCCGCCCTTGAGGGCATTGAGAATGGTTTTCGCGATGCGCTTCGGGACGCGCGCGGGAGCGCTCTTTTGCGGCGCGCGCTGCTGGATCGTTTCGGTCGGTTCGGTCATCAATCTTTCAGCGGCTCAGTTCCTGGCATGCTGCCAGCCTGAGCCGCCGCCTCTTTTCTCAATTGTTCTTCATTCGATGGCTGGTGCGCGCAGTCGTGCGTTTTCGGGAGCGCTGCCGCGCGGGCTGGGGCTGCTGAGAGCCCGAGCGCCGCGAAGGCTAGAGCGCCGCTCATGCCTCTTCGGGAAGCGTCTCGAGAACGGCTTCAACATCCTCAGCATAATCCGTGATGAGCTCAAGCGTGCCGTTCGCCTCTTCGAGCACCGCGTCGCCCACGATGTCGAAGAACTTTTCGTTCATGTCGTCGATGATGCGAGGCGTCGAGCGATCGAGCGCCGCTATGAAGGGTGCCGGATCCTCGCCCGCAAGAAGCGCGCGAAGAAGCGCCGCTTCGGCGCCTGTGAGCGCGGGCCCGGAAAAAGATGCGCTTGCGGCGCCTTCAGGGGCGCTGTGAGCCGGTTCGGCGCTCGATGCGCAGTTGGTTGCCGGCGCTTCAGCCGCAGTCGGCGCGCCGGCTGGGGGTGCCGCTTCAGCTCGTGCGGGCGCCTCACGGCTTTCGAGCGCGGGAGCAGCCGCTTCGATGGGGCATGTGTCCTCAGAAGCTGCCTCGGGCACGATGAGCTTCGCCTGCGTTTCAAGCGCAGCCGAACGTATGGCGCCTAAGCGCGAGAAGTCGAGCGTGCGAACGGGGTTCGCCGCATCGCGCTCGCGCGCGGCTTCTTCCTCAAACGCTTCGTCGATCATGTGCGCGATGAGCGGGGGCACGTCCGGAATGGCGAGCTTGCGGGGAAACTTCAGCTGCACGCGCAGCAGCCCTTCCACGCGCTTGGCAAGGCTGCCGAGCGTCGGGTTTTTGCCGCGTCCAGGCACCGAGAGCACTTCGCGCAGCCACCTGCCGTTGGCGCAGCGGTAGCGCACCATGGGATCGGCCTCAAACACACGGTCTTCCCTGAGGCGGCGGTCCCAGAAGACGGCGGCGGCAAAGGGCTGGTAGGAGAGCCGAAGGCGCGGGCCGATCACCGCTTCAAGCGCGTTTTGCCCGGCTTCGGTTGTTGTGAGGGAGAGCTTGCGAATGACGGCGAGAATGAGCCGCTCAAGCTTTTCGGCGTTGGCTTCAAAGAAGGCGCCTTTCAAGGGCCAGCTTGAGAGCTTGCGGAAAGCGGCAAAGACAAGCTTGGGCGCGGTCGAGCCGATCTCGAGGAGCGAAAGCGCAGCCTCTTCCGTTTCGCTGCGCTGGGGCTTGGCGAGAAGCTTCCGGTCGAGGCCGTGATAAATGATGAAGTCTTTGATCCAGTTGCGCGCGTGAAATGCAATGCTGCGGTCGATTCGCTTGTAGTCGTCCACGAACGCGACGAGCGCGTCAAAAGCAGCTTCGGGCGTCGGGCTGCCGATGCTGTTGATGAGTTCGTAAAGCCGCACGTAGGCAAAGGAGAGCGACGTCGCGCGCCGCGCGCCGCGCAGCCAGGCGGTGCGCCAGGCGTAGTAGGCGCGCAGCTCCCGCGCGCTCATTTCGGCAAAAGTCGGGTAGTAGCAGAAGAAAGAGGCGCGGATGTCCTCATTTTCTTCAAAGTCGTTCATGTAGGCCGCCTGCCGGCAGAAGACCTCCGCCCGGGCGTGGCCCCGCAGCTCATAGGCGAGCGCCCGCATTTGGGCGTAGCGTTCGGACATCGTCATAAGCGCGGCGCGATCTTCTCTGGCGGGGCGGCCGATGCATCTCGGCCCTTCAAAGATCGGCAGCGGTTCGTCGACGTAAATGCGTTCTTTGGTCATGGCAAAAAGGGCGGAACTCCTGCGGCGATCCAAGATAGCAGAAGCGCAGCTGCGCAGGCCCGAATCCTCTTCTCGAAGTTTGCGGCGCCAAGTAAAGAAAAGCCTTCGAATCAGAACGACTCGAAGGCTTTGGCCGAGCAAAGGCGCGCCGAATTTAGAGCACGCGCTTCAAGAAGGTGCGGGTGCGCTCTTCCTTCGGGTTGACGAGAAGGTCTTCGGGCTTGCCTTCTTCGACGATGTGGCCGCCGTCCATGAAGACGACGCGGTCGGCCACTTCGCGCGCAAAGCCGATTTCGTGCGTGACGACGATCATCGTCATGCCGGTCTCAGCGAGGTGCGTCATCACGGCAAGCACTTCGCCCACGAGTTCGGGGTCGAGCGCCGAGGTCGGCTCGTCAAAGAGCATCACCTTGGGCTCCATGGCGAGCGCGCGGGCAATCGCGACGCGCTGCTGCTGGCCGCCCGAGAGGCTGGCCGGATAGGCGTCGGCCTTCTCGAGCAGGCCGACGCGCTTCAGCAGGGCAAGCCCCTGCTTGCGGGCTTCTTCCGGGCCGCGCTTGAGGACGATCTGCTGCGCGAGCATCAGATTTTCGATCACAGTCTTGTGCGGCCAGAGATTGAAGCGCTGAAAGACCATGCCGAGATGCTCGCGGATCTTGTTGAGATTGCAGCGCGGATGGGTAATTTCGTTGCCGTTGACGAAGATCTGCCCGGAGGTTGCCACTTCGAGCGCGTTGATGCAGCGCAGCATCGTGCTCTTTCCCGAGCCGGAGGGGCCGAGCACGACCACTTTTTCGCCGGGCTTGACCGAGAGGTTGATGTCGTCGAGCACGACGTGATCGCCGAAAGCCTTGCGAAGATGAACGATGTCGACGATGGCGCCGTTGTGGAGATCTTTTTCGGTAATCATGCGGAGACTCCTTCGTCACCACGGCCGAGGCGTTTCTCAAGCTTGCGGATGCCGCAAGCGAGCAGGAGCGTCATCACCCAGTAGATGATCGAAATCGTAATGTAGGGTTCCCAATAGCGGGCGGATGCGCCGGCGACCGTGCGTGCGGCGTAGGCAAGTTCTGCGAGGCCGATCGCGGAGACGAGCGAGGAGTCCTTCAGAATCGCGATGGCGTTGTTGCCGAGCGCGGGGAGCATGCGGCGGAAGGCCTGCGGCAGGATGATGTGGCGCATCGCCTGCCAGTAGCTCATGCCGAGCGAGCGGGCCGATTCCATCTGGCCCTTGTCGAGCGACTGAATGCCGGCGCGGAAGATTTCGCACATGTAGGCGCCGGAGTTGAGCGTGATGGCGCAGATGCCGGCGAGGACGGCGCCGTAATTGGCGCGGATTTCTCGCGCGAGCGGCCCGTCGATCAGCAGCCCGTCAACGGGATGAATGAAGAGCGGGAGCACGGCAAAGTGCATCAGAAAGATCTGCACAAAAAGCGGCGTGCCGCGGAAGAAGCTCACGTAGACGGCCACAGGCCAGCGAACGCCGTAGTGCAGCAGTCCCTTGAGCGGTTCGTGCCGGGCGCTCGCGAGGCGCCCCATGCCGAGGAGCGTGCCCAAGATCATGCCGAGCAGCACGCAGATGACGGTGATCTTCACCGTCATGAAGGCGCCGTTCACAAAGAGCGGCCAGTATTCGATGATTACGTCGGAGCGGAACCCAAACATCTGATTCTCCTGACAACGAAAAACCGTCGGCGCCGCTCTAATGGGCGCGCCGACGGCGGTTTTGCATTACATCAGAAGCGATGCATCAGGGCAGCTTCGGGGCCTGGCCGCCGAACCACTTTTCGTAAACCTTCTGATAAGCGCCCGACTGGACGGCGCCGTCAAGGCCCTTGTTGATTTCGTCAAGGAGCTTCTTGTTGCCCTTGGCGACGGCAATGCCGAAGTACTGTTCTTCAAAGCCCGGATCGCGGCACTGGTTGAAGGCCTTGTCCGGATTCTGCTTGACGTACCACTGCAGCACGCCCACGTCGCCGATCATGGCGTCGACGCCGCCGTTGGCAAGCTCTTCGAGCGCAAGCGGCGTGTTGTCAAAGCGCCGGATGTTGGTTGACGTCTTGCCGAACTGATTCGAGGCGGCGATGTCGCCGGCGGACGAATTCACGACGGCGATGAGCTTGCCTTCAAGATCCTTGAGGCTCGAGATCTTGAGGTTCTTGTTGGTGAGAATGAGCTGATGGGCGAGGAAGTAGGGCTTCGAGAAGTCCACGGCTTCGGCGCGCTTGGGCGTGATCGTCAGGCCCGACATCACGATGTCGCGGTCGCCGTTGTTGAGCGCAGCGAAGATGCCGTCGAAGGGCGTGTTGATGAACTCAACTTCAAAGCCCGCAGCCTTCGCAATTTCCTTCATGAGGTCCACGTCAAAGCCGATCAACTCCTTCGTGGGGGATTCGTATTCGAAGGGACGATAGGTCGCGCCCGTGCCGACGACGTACGTCTGGGCGGCGCTGGCGAGGGACGAGGCAAAAAGGGCCGACACGAAGCCGGCGGCAAGAAGCTTGCGCTTGAAGGACATGTTGAAGTTCTCCTCAGAATGTATTGTCGGCACGGGGGCCGCAGCGCCGAAAGAGGGTTGTCGGCCTGTCGTTCGCTGCGATTTCGTCCGACGTTTCCGGTCATTCTACGAGGCGTACCGTCTGCGTAAAAAGTGCTCGGACGCCTTTTTTTGCATCGGCCCGAGAGAACATAAATGAGAGTCCTTAGTTGTCGCGCATTTGTCGGCAAAAGAAGAATTTATGTCGCCTTATGACGCAACAAACACTGGCGGCGCAGGACAAATGGGCGACGTTTTCAGCGGCTTGCTGCTGTAAAAAAAAGGACGCGCTTCTTGGCGAAAGCGCGTCCCGGTCGAATGGATCCTTTAGTCGAATCGATTACTTGGCTGCGGCGTCCTTCTGCGCCCAGGGATCGAACTTCGGCGTTTCAGGGCCGCTCGGCGGAAGCACTGGATAGACGATCTTCGGCTGCTCGCCCGTGAGCGTCTTGAGGAACGCGACGATGCGTGCGGTTTCTTCCTTCGTGTAGCGCTTGCCGAGCTGGATGTCGCCCATCACTTCAACGGCTTCCTCGAGCGTGGCGGCTTCGCCGTCATGGAAGTACGGGTAGGTGAGTTCAACGTTGCGCAGCAGCGGCACCTTGAACGTCATGCGATCCTGGTCGCGGCCGGTGATGGCCTTGACGCCTTCATCGGTGTTGGTCGTCTTGTAGGGACGGATCTGGCCCATCTTCTGGAAGGTCTGGCCGCCGAGCGCAGCGCCGTTGTGGCAGATCATGCAGCCCGAGGCCTTGAAGAGCTCGTAGCCCTTGAGCTCTTCGGCGGTGATGGCGTTCTTGTCGCCCTTGAGCCACTTGTCGAAGCGTGCATTGGGGGTCACGAGCGTGCGTTCGAATTCGCCGATCGCTTCCGTGATGCGGCCGATGTCCACCTTTTCATCGCCAAAGGCCTTCTTGAAGTACTCGGCGTAGCCCGGGATCGAGCCAATCACCTTCACGGCATGCTCATGCGTGGAGCCCATTTCAAGCGGATTGGCGATCGGTCCGGCGGCCTGCTCGGCGAGCGTCTTGGCGCGGCCGTTCCAGAACTGCGCAACCTGGCCGTAAGAATTGAGGACGGTCGGCGAGTTGATGGGGCCGCGGGCCCAGAAGTCGCCGATCGAGGTCTTCAGATTGTCGACCCCGCCCGTCGAAAGGTTGTGGCAGCTGTTGCAGGAAATGAAGCCCGAACGCGAAAGGCGCGGCTCAAAGAAGAGCATCTTGCCGAGCTCAACGAGCGCGGGATTCTTGACTTCAACGGGCTCGATCGGGTCAACGGGCTCGGCGGCGCCGGCGCCTGCCGAATAGGCGGCAAGGCCGAAAAAGCCGACGACCGCGGAGAGAGCGGCGGCAAACGGACGAAGCTTGGTCATTTGGGGATCTCCTTGTGGGCAGGCCTGAAACAGGCCTCAATAGAGGGATGGAGCGGGATCGCTTCATTGACTCGGCCAAATCGTAAGTGAAATTCGATAAAAATTTCCAATTGAATGTTCATTTCATTCAGATAGTTCTCGAGGCTATTGCGCAGATAGATTCACGGATGCCGAAGAGGACTTTTGCGCGGTAAGCTCGCTCGCATGAGCGGAGACTTTTCTTTCGATTCGCGCCGCAGTTCTCAGTCAAGGCGCGCAACAGGACGCATCGTGATGACTTGGGTTTTCTTTCTTGCGGCCATTGCCTTCGTGTTTGTCGGCCTCGGCGGGTCGCTCTATTCGGCCGGCAAAGCCATTGAGGCGAATCGCCTTTCGAAGACGGGCGTGCTGACAGAAGCGACGGTCGTGCGCGTCGACGTGGAGGAAGTGCGGACGCGCGAAAACGACATGGATGTTTTCAAAAAGCGCTACCGAGAGGTCGTCGCCTACCAAACGCCCTCGGGAGAGGCCTTCGAGACGCGCCTCGTTGCGAAATCCGAAGGCGAGCCCCGTCTTGCGCCGGGCGATCGCGTGGCGATCCGCTACGATGCGGCCAACCCCGAGCGCGCCGTTGAGGCGCACGGCAGCCGCGCGTTCCGCGATGCCGTCGCTGGCGCGGTTTTCGGCATGGTGTTCGCGCTTGCGGCAGCCTTTCTTGCGATGAAGACGGGCAAAGGGCTCACGGCGGTGCATTCGGGCGCTGTCGTTTGGGCCGCGGGCGCGCTGCTTGCCGCCGTGCTTCTCATCGCGCTCTGGTGCGTGCGCTGCACGATTGCGCTCCATCTGCCGGCGGCGACGCCCGGCGAAGTGATTTTTTCGGGCGGCGTCGCCGTTACGCTCCCGGACATGAAGCCCTTCACGGGACGGCTTCGCGTAGAGTCGGGCGAGCGCACGACGATCACGACCTTCCGCGACGGCAAGCCTCTTTCTGAGCGCGTCTACGTTCGCGGACGGGCTCTCAAAGAGCAGGCGCCCGAGCGCTAGCGCACCGGCGCAGCTATTGCTTCAAGAAGCTCGGCCTCGAGCTTGAGAAGCGTTTCATCGTTTTGAAGCGCCGGGCCGTCGATGAGAAACACGTCTTCGGCGCGCTCGCCGAGCGTGGCGATCTTGGCCGTCTGCAGATTGACGCCGTAGCGCGCGAGCACGGCTGAAATGGCAAAAAGGAGCCCAAGGCGATCCGTGCCAACAATGTTGAGAAGATGCGCGCGGCCGGACTCGTCGGGCGTGATCAGCACGACGGGGCGCGTTGGGAAGTGGCGCGAGCGCCGCGAAAGACGCGCTTTCGGCACCGGCGGCAGCGGCTTGTCGCTCACAAGCGCCTGCGCGAGATCGTGCTCGAGCTTTCTGAGCTGCTCGGCTTCGCCGAAGCGCCCGTAAGTGTCGGTGACGAGGAACGTGTCGAGCGCCCATCCGGTCTTCGACGTGTGAATCCGCGCATCGACGATCGACAAGCCGCTTCGTCCGAAAAAGGCGACGGCCCGCAGGAAAAGGTCCTTGCGGTCTGGCAGGTATATGAGCAGCAGCAGTCCGCCGAGGTCGTTCGAGGGCTTCGCGCGCACGAGCGGCTCCGGTGAGGCGGAGCGCGCGGCGATTTCCTCGGCGTGCCAAGCGATCTCGCGTGCGGTGTGGCGCATGAAGTAGACGACGTCGAGCGTTGACCAGAAGGTTTGCCGGTCGGCTTCGCTCACTTTGCCCGCCATCATGGCGATCGCTTCTTCGGTGCGTTTTTGAAGCGCATGCTTCGCGCTCGGGACCGCCGCTTCGCCCGAGACCTGCGCGCGCAGCACGTCAAGCGTCTGGCGGTAGAGCGTTTCGAGAAGCTGCGATTTCCACTGCGTCCAGACTTTGGGCGACGTGGCGCGGATGTCGGCCACCGTGAGGAGGTAGAGCGCGTCAAGGCGCTCCTTGGTGCCGACGAGCGCCGCAAAGCGCGCAACGACGTTCGGGTCGGAAATGTCTTCCTTTTGCGCGATCCGGCTCATGGTGAGGTGTTCGCGCACGAGAAAGACGATGAAGTCCGCATCTGCCTTGCTGAAGCCGAAGCGGCGGCAGAAATCGGCTGCTTTCTGCGCGCCCACGATTTCATGCCGGCCGCCGAGCCCTTTGCCGATATCGTGGAAGAGCCCGGCGACGACGACGCGCCAGTTCTCCGGAATTTCTGCCATCACCTGCGAGCAGAAGGGATATTCGTGCGCAAATTCGCTTCGGGCGAAGCGCCGGATGTTGCGCACGACGCGCAGCGTATGCTGGTCGACCGTGAAGATGTGGTAGAGGTCGTGCTGCATCTGCCCGACGATGTGCCGGAATGCAATGAGAAAGCGTCCGAGAATCGACCACGTGTTCATCATCTTGAGCGCGTGGTAGGCCCCGCGGGAGAGCTTCAGGATCTCAAGGAACGTTGCCTTGTTGGACGGATCGCCCCGGTAGGCCGGACTCATCGTGAGCGAAGCGCCCCAGAGCGCGCGCAGAAGCCGCGTGGACATGCGGGTGAGCTCAGGGTGCGTCGCAAAGACGATGAAGGTTCTCAGAATGGCGTTGGGATCCCGGATGAAGACCTCGTCGTCGATGAGATCCATTTCATCGCCGCGGGCGACAAAAGCGCTCTCAAGCCGCACGGGGGTCGCCTTTTCGTTGCTGCCGAGGAGCCTGTCGGCAATGGCCTGCAGCTGAATGATCGACATCTGCGAGACCGACTTCGCGTGCAGGTAGTAGCGCTTCATCAGCGCTTCCGAGCGGCGCATGACGCCTGTCGGCCGGTAGCCGAGGCCTTCGGCGACCGATTCCTGGAAGTCGAAAAGAAGCCTGTCCTCATGACGCCCCGCAACGAGGTGCAGCTCGATGCGAAGCATCTTCAGGAAGCTGAGGCAGCTCTCGATCGTTTCCTCTTCGCGCGGCGTGATGAGGTTCGATGCGCGCATTTGCGCTGCGTTGGCTCCGAGCCCGGCAGCGCGGGCGCACCAGAAAAAGACCTGGATGTCGCGCAGTCCGCCGGGCGACTCCTTCAGATTCGGCTCGAGCGAATAGGGCGTGTCTTCGTAGCGCTGGTGCCGCCGCGCGAGCTCGAACATCTTGTCGCGGAAAAAGGCGCGTGCGTCGAGTTCGGCGTAAAAGTCTTCGCGCGCATTGAAAAAGAGCGGTGCGCAGCCCCAAAGGAGGCGGCTTTCAAGATAGGTGGTCGCAACGGACACATCCTTGGCGGCTTCGGCGAGGAACTCTTCGCGCGTTCGAACCGATGCGCCCACCGAAAGGCCGAGCTCCCAGAGCGCTGCGAGAAAGGCGGAAATCCGCTCGGAAAGCGCTTCGTCGCCGGGGCTGTCAAGAAGCACGAGCAGGTCAATGTCCGAAAAAGGAAAGAGCTCCCGCCGGCCGTAGCCGCCCACGGCCGCCACAGCGATGTGCGCCTGCGGCAGATCAGCGAGCCCAATGAGGTCCGTCACCGCACGGTCGAGTGCCTCGGCGTGCTTCAGAAAAAAGCGGTCGGGGTCGCGTTCGCTTGTCTGGCTGCGCCAGTCGCGCGAGAGCGCTTCGCGCTCGGCAGCAAAGCGGGACTTGACGAGCGCGACATCGTCGGCGCTGAGAAGAAACGGCATGTCGTACCTCGTTGGGCGGCAGAAAAAGGAACGCCTGCCGAGGCACTTCTCTTCGGCAGGCGCAATGGCGAATGGGCGGCTTAGAGATTCTCAGGGAGCTTCCAGCCCTTCACGAAAGCGGGCGGCGCCTGCGTGCCCTTGCTCACCGTCAGGATGTCGTAGCCCGTTTCTGTGACAAGCACCATATGCTCCCACTGCGCGGAAAGCGAACGGTCGCGCGTGACGACGGTCCAGCCGTCGCCGAGCATCGTGACGCCGTAGCGGCCGGCATTCACCATCGGTTCGACAGTGAAGACCATGCCGGGCTCGAGCACGGGCGTCGGACGGTGCACGGGGAAGTGGTTGACGTGCGGCTCTTCGTGAAAGCCCTTGCCGATGCCGTGGCCGCCGTAGTCGCGCACGACGGAAACGCCGTTGCGGTCGGCGTAGGCCTGGCAGGCGATGCCGATGTCGTTGAAGTGCGCGCCTGGCTTCACGGCGTCGATGCCCGCCCACATGATTTCAAAGGCGAGCTGCGAGAGGCGCTTGCCGGCGATCGTCGGCTTGCCGACGAGGAACATGCGGGACGTATCGCCGTAGTAGCCGTCCTTGATGCTCGTGACGTCGATGTTGACGATGTCGCCCGCCTTGAGCTTCTTGGCGCTCGGGATGCCGTGGCAGACCACGTGGTTCACAGAGATGCAGGTGGTGGCGGGGTAGGGCGTCATGCCCTCGGGCTGGTAGCCGAGGCAGGCCGGGATGCATTTCTGAACGTTCACCGTGTAGTCGTAGGCGAGCTTGTCGAGCTCAGCCGTGGTGACGCCCGGCTTCACGAAGGGCGTGAGGTAGTCGAGCAGTTCGGCTGCGAGACGGCCTGCAATGCGCAGTCCCGCAATGTCTTCCGGAGTCTTGATGCTGATAGCCATTTTGTAGATAACTGAATGCTTGAGGCAAAGGCGACAAAAGTGCGCTCTGCCGCTGATGTTGCATGTGAAAGAAGCGCGGCGGCTGGCGTGTCGGCGTCTTGAAAGCGTCGCAGCTGATGCGGCGCGAGCCAGCCGATATGCCGTCGGCGCGCGGAGTCCGTGCGCAGCGGGCGGACGAATGGCCGCACGGGGCTGCGCGAACGGATGCGTGCGCACATTTTAGCGATTCGGCCGCGGGCGCTGATAGCCGTGCGGCTTGGCTTCGAGCTGCAGGCCGCGCGCATCGGACCGGCAGGGCGCGCCGGCATGAAAGGCGCTAAGCCGCGGCTAAGAGAAGCCTCATTCTTTTCTAATTCTCGATCGATAAACTGCGAAGCATGAAGGGAGGAGAAAACGACCGGAAGGGAAAACCGCAAAGGCCGGATTCTCCTGAGAAAAAAGCACGACGGCGCACAGAGGCGCCGGCTGCTGGAATCCAACAAAAAAGAGGAATGGAAAAAATGACGAAGAAGAACTTTGCCGCGCTCTTTACCGCTGCCGCAGCAGCCGCCGTGATGGCTTCGACCGCTTTCGCCGCCGGTCCTTCGGGCTTCAACGCGCCGGCAGGCGCCCCGCAGGGATTTGAACCGACTGCAACGACCGTTGCCGACGTCTTGAAGAACAGCCACGACGACCAGGTTGTGGTGCTCAAGGGCAAGTTCACGAAGCTCATCAAGCACGACAAGTATGAATTCGTCGACGAAGCGGGCAACGCCATCACGGCAGAACTTGACGACGACCGCGACTGGTCGATGATCGTGAAGGACCAGCCTGTCGAGATCCGCGCTGAAGTTGACCGCGACTGGAACAGCACCGAGCTTGACGTCAAGGCTGCGCGCCCCCTCAAGTAACTCGATGAGAATCTCCGAGCAGCCGGCCGTGCAGGCTGCTTTGAAGAAGCGCTGATAGCAGCGGGAAGCCGCACCCGAGAGAGAGCAGCCGGGTGCGGCTTTCGCCGGTCGCTTGGGCGAGCGCCGGACGGGCTTGCGCGATCGATCCGGCCTTCAGGCGATTTTTCGCAAGCTGCTCGATTTTTTCTGCAGATGATATGAAAGTTATGCGTATTGGCCGGATGCGAGCCGGCTGGGCGGCGTGCAGCGCCGCATTGCTGCTGTCGCTTGCCGCTTCGGCAGATGTCTGGGCGCTCGGGCCTTCGGGCTTTGCGGGTTCCGGCAACGCGGCCCCTCAAGCCGCCCGCACGCCCGCGAGCGTCGAGCAGATTCTGCAGACGGCGCGCGACGAAGACCGCGTTGTCGTCCGCGGCCGCATTACGCGGCATCTCGAGGACGACAAGTATGAGTTCGTCGATGAGGCGGGCAAGTCGATCAGGGTGGAGCTCGACGACGACCGCGACTGGTCGAACATCGCGAAGGATCAGCCGATCGAAATCGAAGCGGAAGTGGACCGCTACAAAGAGTGGATCAAGCTCGAAGTGAAGCGAGCGGATCCGCTTTGAAGCCGGCGCGCGGCAAAGGCGCGAAAATTCTGCAGCCTTTGGTTGAAAAGCGAACGGCTTTGCCGTTAAAATTCGCCGCCTGATTTCATTGCGAGCGTAATGGCGGCGCTTTTTTTGCCGCGCTTGCCGGACGCAGCTGCGTCAATGAGGTCAGGTTGTTTCATGGCTCTGCCGTTTTTTCGGGCGGAGCGTCAATCAGCGCACGACGCGCACCCGAGGTGCCGCTCATTTCAAAAAGAAGGAGCAGTTCCTGCCGCTCGTGTCAGTTAAAACCTTGGAGAAATTCAAAATGGTCAGCATGCGTGAAATGCTCGAAGCGGGTTGCCACTTCGGCCATCAGACCCGTTTCTGGAACCCGAAGATGGCTCAGTACATCTTCGGCTCCCGCAACAAGATTCACATCATCAACCTCGAACAGACCGTCGTTAAGTTCGACGAAGCCTGCAAGTTCGCTCGCCAGCTCGCTGCTCAGGGCGGCAAGATCCTCTTCGTCGACACGAAGCGCGGCGGCCGCGAAATCATCGCCGAAGAAGCGCAGCGCGCCGGCTGCTGCTGGGTTGACCAGCGCTGGCTCGGCGGCACGCTCACCAACTTCAAGACGGTGCGCGGCACGATCAAGCGCCTCAAGGACATGGAGCAGCAGCTCGAAGACAACACGGTTGCCTCGCTCACGAAGAAGGAAGCCCTCGACTTCCAGCGCCACGTCGCCAAGCTCAACAAGTCGATCGGCGGCATCAAGGAAATGACGGGCCTGCCCGACGCGCTCTTCATCGTTGACGTCGGCTACCACAAGATCGCCATCCAGGAAGCCAAGAAGCTCGGCATCCCGGTCATCGGCGTCGTCGACACGAACTGCAGCCCTGAAGGCATCGACTACGTGATCCCGGGCAACGACGACTCCTCGAAGGCCGTCGCCATCTATGCTTCCGGCATCGCCGACGCGATCATCGCCGGCCGCGCCGACAGCGCCACGGAAGCTGCTGAAGCCGCCGCCCCCGACGAAGAATTCGTCGAAGTGCCGGCCGCCGAGGAAGCCCCGGCTGCCGAATAAGCCTGCAGTAAACTGCAAGCGTTCGGCCGTTGAGACGCCTTCGGGCTCGAAGGCGTCGGAACGGTCTTTTCGAAGGAGGGGGTCTGGTTTTGCGGGCCCCCTTCGCATAGCAAAGATTTAAAGTCACCCACCTACTGTTATTTCAGGGAGATTGAACATGGCTGCTATTACCGCCGCGATGGTCAAGGAACTGCGTCTCAAGACCGACGCGCCGATGATGGAATGCAAGAAGGCCCTCACGGAAGCCGACGGCGACATGGCCAAGGCCGAAGAGATCCTTCGCGTCAAGCTCGGCAACAAGGCGAACAAGGCCGCTAGCCGCATCACCGCCGAAGGCGTCGTCGCTGTCTTTATTTCCGAAGACCGCAAGACGGGCGCCATTCTCGAAGTCAACTCCGAAACCGACTTCGTTGCCAAGAATCCCGAATTCATCCAGATGGCCAAGGACGCCGTCAAGCTCGTCGCCGAAAAGAACCCGGCCGACCTCGCTGCTCTCGCTGCGCTGCCGCTCGGCGAAGGCACGGTTGAAGATGTCCGCAAGGCCCTCATCGGCAAGATCGGCGAAAACATGACGTTCCGCCGCTTCGAACGCATTGAAGCCCAGGGCCTGCTCTCGAGCTACATCCACGGCTCGCGCATCGGCGTTCTCGTCGACATCAAGGGCGGCGACGACGAAGTTGCTCACGACATCGCGATGCACATTGCCGCTTCGAAGCCGAAGGCCATCGACGAAACCGGCATTGATCCCGAAATGATCGCTGCGGAGCACCGCATTGCTGTTGAAAAGGCCCGCGAAGCCGGCAAGCCCGAAGCCATGCTCGAACGCATCGCCGAAGGCTCCGTCAAGAAGTTCCTGAAGGAAGTCACGCTCGTCAACCAGCCGTTCGTCAAGAACGACAAGCAGTCGGTGGGCGATCTCCTCAAGTCGAAGGGCGCTGAATGCGCCGGCTACGCCCTCTACGTTGTGGGCGAAGGCATCGAAAAGCGCCAGGACGACTTCGCTGCTGAAGTCGCCGCTCAGGCCGCTGCCGCCAAGAAGGCCTAATTCTTCTCTTGCCGGCATCGGGAGCCATGCGCTTCGCGAGGCTCCCTTTGACAAAGACGCAGCTTTCCTGATTCGGGAGGCTGCGTTTTTTTTTGTAATGCAATTTCAGCGATTGACTTGAGCAGGCTTGCCGCAAAACGCGTCATCCAGGAAAAACTCCTCTAGGTACTTGGCCTTAACGCGTATAATCTCCGCAATTTGCGAAGGCTTTGCCCGCTTGGGAAAAGCTGCAAGCATCAATGTGACAATCCTCTATTGCGGAAGCAGAAAAATGGATCAGCAGAAAGAAGAAACTCTGAAGCCCGTCTACAAGCGAATTCTTCTCAAACTTTCCGGCGAAGCCCTGATGGGCGAAGACGCCTTCGGCATCAATCGCGGCGTTCTGCAGCGCATGGTTGAGGAAATCAAGAGCGTCGTCGACCTCGGCGTTGAAATCGGCATCGTCGTGGGCGGCGGCAACATCTTCCGCGGCGTTGCGCTCGGCGCGACCGGCATGGACCGCGCCACGGGCGACTACATGGGCATGCTCGCCACCGTGATGAACGCGATGGCGCTGCAGGACTGCTGCCGCAACAACGGCGTTGAAGCGCGCGTGCAGTCGGCGCTGCACATCGAGCAGGTGGCCGAGCCCTACATCCGCGGCAAGGCGCTGCGTCATCTTCGCCTCGGCCGCGTGGTCATCTTCGCCGCCGGCACGGGCAATCCCTTCATGACGACCGACACGACCGCTGCGCTTCGCGGCGCGGAAATCGGCGCCGACGTTGTTCTCAAGGCGACGAAGGTCGACGGCATCTACACGAGCGATCCGAAGAAGGATCCGACGGCGACGATGTTCGACGAAATTACGTTCGATCAGGCGCTTCGCTCGAATCTCAAAGTAATGGATGCGACCGCTTTTGCGCTCTGCCGTGAGCAGGGTCTGCCGATCAAGGTCTTCAACATCAACAAGAAGGGCGCATTGAAGCGCGTGCTCCTCGGCGAGAAGGAAGGCACGCTGGTTCACTGCTAAAATCTACTTCATGCACGTCCGCCTTCGAGCCGGCGCCTGCCGGCTCGTTGCGCATCCGGCGCGTGCACAAGATCTTTTAATGCGGGCGTCTTCCGTAAATGGGGCGCACCGGACGTTACGGACGGATCGCCGCCTGAAGCCGCTACTACCAGAGTTCACCGATTGAGGCCGACGATGCCGCCCTTCGTGACTCAACTCTCGGAGAAATCCAAAAAATGACAGCTGCCGAACATCTCCAGCAGACCGAATTCAAAATGGGCCGCACGGTCGAATCGCTTCGCGAAGAATTCACGAAGATTCGCACGGGCCGCGCCAGCCCCGCGCTGCTCGATCACATCAAGGTCGACTACTACGGCTGCCCGACGCCGCTCAACCAGGTGTCTCAGATCGGCGTGGGCGACGCGCACACCCTCACGGTTCAGCCGTGGGAAAAGAACATGGTCAAGGTTTGCGAAAAAGCCATTCGCGAATCCGATCTCGGCCTCAATCCCGCTACGTCGGGCGATCTCATTCGCGTGCCGCTGCCGCCGCTCAATGAAGAGCGCCGCCGCGAACTCACGAAGATCGTCAAGGGCTTCAGCGAGGATGCCAAGGTTGCCATTCGCAATCTGCGCCGCGATGCCAACAGCTATGTTGAACGCGCCTGCAAGGATAAGGAAATTTCCGAAGACGACCAGCGCCGTTATGAAACGGAGATTCAGAAGCTCACCGACCGCTTCGTCGCTGAAATCGACAAGGTCCTCGAAGCCAAGGAAAAGGAAATCATGACGGTCTGATGCTTTTGCGCTTAAGCGCGATCGCTTTGTGAACCGCAAGCCCGCCCGAAGCAGAAAAGCCCGGGCGGGCTTTTTGCCTTTCGGATTCGGGGCTTCAAGCGGCGAAGCAACTTTTCGTTGCGAAATGCGCCCGCCAGCTCGGCTGAAGCGCCCGATCGCGCTTTGCTAAACTTTTGCTCCGCTCGTTGAAACCGTTCTTGCCTTTTGAGAAAAATGCCCGCGCAATCCGGCTCCGCCATTCCTCATCATCTCGCCGTCATCATGGACGGCAACGGCCGCTGGGCCCAGGCGCGCCATCTGCCGCGCGCCGAAGGCCACCGACAGGGTGTTTTTGCGCTCAAGCGCCTCGTTGAGCGCGCTGCCGAGCGCGGTGTCGGCGTGCTCACCGTTTTCGCCTTTTCAAGCGAAAACTGGCGCCGGCCGCAAGCGGAGGTTTCCATGCTCATGCGGCTTTTTGCCGTTGGGCTGCGCGACTGGCGGCCGCTCCTGCAGGAAGCCGGGGTCGCCCTTCGCGTTGTGGGCGAGCTCGAGCCGTTTCCTGCCGATGTGAAGCGGGCGATTGCAGAAACGCAGGACGCAACGGCATCCGGCACGGCCATGCGGCTCAACATTGCCGCCAATTACGGCGGCCGCTGGGACATGTGCCGGGCTGCCGCCGCAACAGTCGAGGCAGGGCTCCCCGTGACGCCGGAAAACATTGCCGCGCGGCTCGCAACGGCGTCCGACGGCGACGTGGATCTCCTCATCCGCACGGGCGGCGAGCAACGCATCTCCAACTTTCTGCTTTGGCAGGCGGCTTACGCCGAGATTTACTTTTCCGATTGCCTCTGGCCCGACTTCAGCGCTGCTCATCTCGATGAAGCGCTGCTGTGGTATGAAGGACGCGAGCGCCGCTTCGGCATGACAAGCGAGCAGCTTCGGGCGGGCGCAATCTAAGGCGCACGGACGCGCGCCGCGCACGCAGGCAGTGCGTCTTGCACTGTTGCGGCGTCCTTTTCGTTAAAATCCTTCGAATATCCGAAGGGATCTGCGCGCCTCCTGCGCGCATGGACCCGTTTTCCCGATTTCGAAAAGGATTTCTCTCCGATGCTGATGCTTCGCGTGATTACGGCATTCGTCCTGCTCGTCGTGCTTTGTTTTTCCGTTTGGGCGGGACCGCTCTGCTTTGCGGGCGTGATGGCGATCGGCTTCGGCCTTGCGCTTTACGAGTGGCTTCGCATCGGCAACCTCGGCCCTGTGCCGGCTGCGCTTGTTTCAGCCGTCGAGATGATCACGCAGTTTTCGCTCTATTGGGCAGGTGCGCTGCCGCGCATGGAGTGGTTCCTCTTCATCGTCAACGGCCTCGTGATGATCGCTTGGATCGTCATCTTCTTCGCCGAGCTTTTCCATCGTTCGACGGGCTTCAAAGTGACCGTGCCGCAGTGCGTGATTTCGGCTGTTGTCTTTGTGCCGGCAGCATACCTGTCGCTGCTCTATCTTTTTGAAGTGGGCGACTGGGTGCTCGTGCTTTCTGTGCTTCTCATCGTCTGGGGCGCCGATATTTCCGCCTATTTCTGCGGCCGCGCCTGGGGCAAGCACAAGATGTGCACGGCGATCTCGCCCAACAAGACCTGGGAAGGCGCGATCGGCGCCTACGTGATCGTCATCATCTTCTTCCTTCTGACGTATTGGTTCTGCGATCAGACCAACGTCTTCACGAACTTCCTCTTTGACGAAGCAGGCTTCTTCTGGGGCGTTGTCACGCTTGCGCTCCTCGTGGCGCTTTCGATTGCGGGCGACCTCTGGGAGTCGATGCTCAAGCGCCTCGCCGGCATCAAGGATTCCTCGCATCTGCTCCCTGGGCACGGCGGCTTCTTCGATCGCCTCGACGCGACGCTCCCGGTGCTGCCGGCGGCGACCTGGATCATGCTTGCCGTCATGCTCTCCAAGTAGCCAGGGCGGCATGAGCGAAGATCACTACGCTGTGCCGGCGCTTGGGCCCGGCGAACGTCACCGCGCCGAAGAGACCATTCGGCGCTCGCGGTTCATCGTGACCATGGCGCGCGTTTCCTCCAACGAGGAGGCGAAAGCCTTTATTGACGAAATTCGCGCAGAGCACGCGCATGCCACCCACAACTGCTGGGCGTATGTGGCAGGCGCCCCCGGCGACACGGCCCGCATCGGCGCAAGCGATGACGGCGAGCCTAAGGGAACGGCCGGCAGGCCCATGCTGACGGCGCTGCTTCATAGCGGCGTGGGCGAAATTGCCGCGGTCGTCACGCGCTACTTCGGCGGCATTCTCCTCGGCACGGGCGGCCTCGTTCGTGCCTATCAGGGAAGCGTGAAGCTTGGGCTTGCGTCGCTCCCCGTGAAGACGCGCGAAAAGATGGCGCGCTTCGTTGTTTCCGTCGCGCCCCATGAGGCTTCACAGGTTGAATATCTGGTGGCGCATGCCCAGGGGCGGATTCTCTCGACCGATTTTCGATTTGATGCTTCTTATGAGGTGCAGATTCCTGTGGAAGCTGCCGCATCCTTTGAAGCAGCCGTTGCGCAGGCGACGAAAGGCGAGGGCCTAGTGGACCGCCTTGAGGACGAGATTGAGTAGCGCTCGCAGCGAAGCTGGCGGCTCTTGTACATTTGCTGCCGGCGCCTTCAAGAAACCGAAGCATAGAGCTGATTTTGACGAAACGACAATATGAGCATGAATAGAACTGCGAGCGCCAAAGCGGTGCAGAAGATCAGTCTTGCTGAGTTGCTTAAAGGCCGGACCGGCAACCGATCCGGCCTTTGAATTTACGACAGCGCTCGCACGACGAAGTCAGGATGCCCAGCCGTTGTTTAAAATATTTCTATGGATTGCTTGACATCGATAGCGTTTAAGACTATATTGATTCTATCGAAGCAGAGATCCGATAGAAAGTTGTAATTATTCAGGCTGCTTCGGAAGCAGCCCCGCTTTCATCGGTTCTCTCGAACTGCGACGATGGTCGCAAGGAGAAATATCATGATGAAGTCCTGCAAGATCAAAACCTACGTTGCCAATCTGGCTGTCTGGAACGTGAAGCTCCACAACATCCACTGGAACGTGGTTGGCCCGTACTTCCGTCCGGTTCACGAATACACCGCGCAGCTTTACGACGAAGCTTTTGAAGCTTTCGTCAGCGTTGCCGAACTCCTCAAGATGCGCAACGACATGCCGCCCGCCTCGATGAAGGGCTTCCTCGAGCGGGCGACGATCGAAGAGGTCGAGCCCCGCGCCTTCGACTGCTGCGAAGCCGTGGCGATGGTCGAAGCCGACATGCAGAAGATGCTCGAGCTCGCGCGCGAAATCCGCAACGAAGCGGCAGAAGCCGATGACTTCGAAGTTCAGGGCATGTTCGAAGGCTTTATCGGCGGCTTCATGAAGCAGCTTTGGTTCCTGCGCGCCATGCGCAGCAAGGCTGCCGACTGCAGCGCCGAGTCGAGCTGCTGCTGCGGCAAGTAATTCGCTGCGACGCTGCAAGCGGATGAGCATGGGCTCGCCGCTTCAGAAGTCCGCAATCCCGGAAAAGGCGCCGATCGTGCTTGATCGGCGCCTTTTGCGCAATTGGGCCGCGCTCGAGACTCTTTGCGGGCGCAGTCGTTTGTAACGAGCGTTCACCAAATAGCGGCTTCATAAACTTGCCGCGCTTCGGGCGGCGTGCCGACGTGCGAAAGCGGTTCGCTAAAATACGCGCTCGCGGCTTTGAAGCGCATGGTGCAAAGGCGCTTCACGCACGCCGCGCCTCCCATTCATTCACTGGAATCCGCCCGACGCATTCTGCTGGCAAAGCAGTTCCGCCCGGGCTTGATGCCGAAGGTTCCTGCTTATCGGAAGACCGACATGCGGTTTGCCATTTTTCACTGGATCATGGTTCTCATCGTGCTGTGGCGCTTCGTGCTGCCGCTCGATGTCCGCCGTTCCGTCAAATGCCTCATTGCGCTTTTATTCATTGCGATTGCCGCATTTTCCACGTTGGCGACCCTCTTTTTCGGCGGTCTTGTTTCGCCCGAGCTTCCGCACGGCGTGATAGTCGTCAAGGAAGCGCTTGAGGCGTTTCTGCTTTTCTTCACGGGACTCGTCGTCCTTCGCGAAGCCGTTGTCTTTCTGACAGTGCTCGCCGGCAGAAGCGGCGAGCGCGCGCACCGCGCCGTGCAGAAGGATCGCCGCGCTGCGCTCGGTCTTGCAGCTGCAGGCGCAGCTTTGGGCGGCGTGGCGCTCGCGGGCGGCATCAAGGTGCCCGAAGTGCGCCGCCGCACGGCCTATGTGCCGGATTTGCCCGAGGCGCTCGAAGGCTTCGAATTCGTTCAGCTTTCCGACACGCACCTTTCGGCGCTTCTGACGCGAAGCTGGGCGCAGACGCTTGTTGAGCGGGTGAATGCGCTCAAGCCGAAGCTCATCCTCATTACGGGCGACCTGGTTGACGGGCGCGTCGAGCGTCGGCTTGAAGATATTGAGCCTTTCGGCCGATTTGAGGCCGAAATGGGGGTTTACGGCTGCGACGGCAACCACGAGCAGTACGGTGAATATGAACGCTGGGAGACCATTTTTGCCCAAAAAGGCATCAGAATGCTCCGAAACGAACATGTGGTGTTCGATATCTCGGGCGCAAAGCTTGTTTTGGCGGGCGTCTGTGATCCGATGGCGGCGAGATTCGGACGCGAGCTTCCTGACGCTGCCAAGGCTTTCAATGGCGCGCCTGAGGGCGCCGATGTCCTTCGCATTCTGATGGCGCATCAGCCGAAATTCTTCCCGCGCTATCGGGCGGCGGCGGATTTTTCTCTTCAGCTCTCCGGTCATACGCACGGCGGCCAGATTTTCGGCATGGACAAGGTGGTCGCCGTGATGAACGGCAACTACGTGCGCGGGTTCTACCGCACGGATCCCCGCAAGCTTCCCGGCAAGGACGCGCTCATGTACGTGCATCCTGGCTCCGGCCTTTGGAACGGCTTTGCGGTTCGCTTGGGGGCGCCATCGGAAATTGCGCTCATCCGGCTTGAGCGCGCGCCGGCTGAGGCGGCTCCCCGCACGGCCTGAGCGCGCATCCGACCGCAGAAGGCCCTTGCGCGCGGCAGCAATACGATTATTTGGACGAAATTACAGCAAGCATCATGACTCAGCAGCAGAACATCACGATTCTGGGCGCAACAGGCAGCATCGGCCGCTCGACGCTCGATCTTTTAAGAATGCACAAGGATGCGTACGCGCTTCATGCCGTTTCGGGCGGCAGCCGCGTTGCGCCGCTTCTCGACATTGCCGAAGAGTTCCGCCCGAAGCGCGTCGCTCTGGCGGACGCTTCGAAGCTCGATGAGCTCGCAGCAGGCGCCAAGGCGCGCGGACTCGAGGGCATTGAGTTCATGGCGGGCCCCGAGGCATCGGCCGAGCTCGCTGCTGATCCAGAAGCCGATCAGGTCGTGCAGGCGATCGTGGGCGCGGCCGGGCTTGCGCCGACCTTTGCCGCCGTGCAGGCCGGCAAAAGGCTTCTCCTTGCCAATAAGGAAAGCGTCGTCTGCGGCGGCGCGCTCCTGATGCGCACGGCCGCAGCCTGCGGCGCCAAGATTCTGCCCGTTGACAGCGAACACAGCGCAGTTTTCCAATGCCTCGAGAGCGCTTCGGCGCGCTCCCGCGCAGCCGCCCGCATCATTCTGACTGCTTCGGGCGGCCCCTTCCGCGGACGGAAGGATCTTTCAGGGATCACGCCCGAAATGGCCGTGAAGCACCCGAAATGGTCGATGGGCCGCAAGATCAGCGTCGACAGCGCCACGCTCATGAACAAGGGGCTCGAGGTCATTGAGGCTTCGTGGCTCTTTGGCGTTCCGGGCGAGCGCATCGACGTGGTCGTGCATCCCGAATCCGTGATTCACTCGATGGTGAGCTTCCCGGACGGCGCCGTGCTCGCAGAGCTCGGCAACCCGGACATGAAGACGCCGATCGCTTATGCGCTTTCCTGGCCCGAACGCATTGAAAGCGGCGTCGGCGCACTGGATCTGGCGAAAATCGGCCGGCTCACTTTTGAGGCG
>CAJMKD010000028.1 GCA_905213905.1 uncultured Sutterella sp.
CTTTCATCCGTCTTGTCGAAGTAGCCGCGCGCATTGACGCGGCTCATGTCGTACATGGTCGTGGCAACGGTCGCCTTGATGCGCGTATCCATCGCTGCCGCGTTGACGGCCATGCCGCCCCAGCCGCAGATGCCGAGAATGCCGATGCGCTCTGGATCGACGTCTTCGCGGGTCGAGAGATAGTCAACCGCCGCGCTGAAGTCCTCGGTATTGATGTCGGGCGAAGCCACGTAGCGGGGGCTGCCGCCGCTCTCGCCCGTAAAGGACGGATCGAAGGCAATCGTGAGGAAGCCGCGTTCGGCGAGCGTCTGCGCGTAAAGCCCGGAAGACTGCTCCTTCACGGCGCCGAAAGGTCCGCTCACGGCAATCGCTGCGTACTTGCCGCCATCGGCCGGCGCTGCCTTGGGCTTATAGAGGTCTGCGGCAAGCGTGATGCCGTAGCGGTTCACGAAAACAATCTTTTCGTGCGAGACCTTGTCGCTTTGCAGAAAAACCTTGTCCCACTTCGTTTCGAGAACAAGCTTTTCGGGCGTGATGACGCTCGGTTCGACAGGCGCAGCCGCTGCTGCGCCAATGGTTGAAACGCTCATGCATGCCGCCATCAGAACGGCCGCGCAGGGAGTCTTCTTCAGCATCGTCATAAACCTCACTCAAAAGAACCCGCGCCCGCATTTCCATCACCGGCCGCTGAGGCGCGCGCCCCGCATTGAAGGAATTCGTCCGGCGCCGCCCTGCGGGCTTGAAGTCCGCAGGAATGTCTGCCGGCCGCGATTGAAGTGTAGAGACGACGCTTTCAAATAACAAATACTTTCTATTAATACGGATGCATGCCTGTTAGGCATATAAAGGCAGAAAGCAGGCACAGCAAGCCGCAAGCGCCTTATTCAAGGGGTCCGAGCGCCGCTTCCTCCTCCCGCAGAAAGTCGAGGAGCATCTGCACGGGCTTCGTGAGCCGCCGGTTCTTTTCCCAAGCCACCACCACTTCAGCTTCGAGCTTCGGGTAGAGCGGCAGCCACACGACGCCGCTTTCGGGCTCGGGATTGACGATGCCGCGAAGTGCGAGCACGTGCCCGACGCCAGCCTCGGCAAAGAGATAGGCGTTGTAGAGCAGATTGAAGGTGCCCACGATGCGCAAGTCCTCCGCTAGATAGTGGAGCCAGCCAGCGAATTCGTTTCGCTCAAAGGCCTGGCTCGAGCAGAGGATCGGCTCGTTGACGAGGTCCTTGGCTTCAAGGCGCGTTTTGCCGGCAAAGGGACCGTCCTTGCGCGTGAGGACCCCCCAGACGTCCTTCGAGCGCAGGCGGATCGTGGAGTAGTTCGCCACATCGGCCGTGCCCACAAAGACGCCGAGGTCCGTGAGTCCGGAGTGGAGCTCCGCCTTCACGGTGGGCTCCGCGCCGCTCACCACGACGCAGCGCACCTTCGGCGCCGCATCCTGCAGGCGCTTCACCGCCCGGGCAAAAGTCCGCAGTGCCGGCGTCTCGCCCGCGGCAATCCGAATTTCGCCCGAAAGCTCGTCCTCTTCGAGCATTTCGCGCTTGGTGCGGTCGCAGAGATCCACGATCGAACGCGCACGCTCGAAAAAGAGCTCGCCCTTGGGCGTCAGGCGCAGCCTGCGGTTCGAGCGCACAAAAAGCTTGTGCCCGAGCTCTGCCTCGAGCTCCATGAACTGGCGCGAGAGCGTCGGCTGCGTCAGATGGAGGCGCTCGGCAGCGCCCGAAATGCTTTCCGCTTCAACGGCGGCAATGAAATAGCGAAGTACGCGGACGTCCATATTGGGTTCCTCTGGTGCAGCGGCTCCATGCTTATGAAGCATGGAAATTAGGAAAACAAAAGCATTTGATATCTTAGTGCCGCGGCCAGGATAATGACGAGCATGGCACCGCCCGAAAGCGAAGCCTTTCTATCCATTCTGTCGTTTTCTGAAGCTTTCGGGCGCTTTTCTCCGATCAACGGACGTCATCAGTCTTTGGAGCGCATCATGTCGTTTTCGCGCCGCACCCTTCTCGCCGCTGCCGCCTCCGCCGCCACTGCCAGCGCACTATCTGCCGCCGGCGCAGCTGATCAGAGCGGAAGCGCTTCCCCAGCCGCCGAAGCGTCCACTTTTCCCCGCCACCGGCCGCTCGGCCGCGGCATCGGCGCCATGCCGGGACGCGTCGTCTGGTCGCACGAGCCCGCAGCCGTCCACTGGACAGGCGAAGGCTACTGGTGGGAGCTTGAGCATTACGATGAGGCCGTCGTTCGCCGCATGCTCGATCGCGCCGTTGCGGCGCTCGCCGGCGAAGCCGTCCCCGAAGCGCGCTCAGGGCGCCCTGAAGCCCTGCAGATGCAGCGCGCCTGGCAGAAGCTCTTTGAAGCGCACAACCGCCGCCGAGGACTGAAAGCCGGCTATGTACACGGCGAAAAGATCGCCGTCAAGGTCAACATGAACGGCTCGGGCGCGTACGGCAGCGATGCGCCGGGCTTTACGGAAGAAAGCTATGGGAGCGCTGCTCTCATGCGGGCGCTCCTCGAGAGCCTCGTCGAATATGCCGGCGTTGCACCTGAGGATATTGTCTTTTACGATGCAGGCCGTGTATTCCCGAAATATCTCATGCAGCATGTATCGGCCGGCAAAATGGCTGGCGTCGTGTTCCGGCACCGCGATCCGGGCGGTCCGCTCGACGCAGCGCCCGAGAAGTCCATGCCGATCCGCTGGGCGGGACGCATCCGCGGAGAAACCTCCTATCTGCCGCGCTGCGTTGTTGAGGCACGCTACCTCATCAATCTCGCAAATCTCAAGGGCCACTGCTACGGCCTCACGCTCTGCGGCAAGAACCACTTCGGCTCCTTCGTCAATAGCGACCGCATGCGCGCACCCCAAGCTGCCGGCCTCCATGGCAACGTGGCAGGCGCCGCCGCGGGCGACTACTCGGTGCTTGTCGACCTCATGGCGCACGCGCATCTCGGCGGGAAGACCGTGCTTTACCTCCTTGACGGCCTCCTCACCGCCACAGGCGAGAGCGTGTCGCTCACGGCCGAAGCGGCCCGCTGGTCCATGCCGCCTTTCTCAGGCAGCTTCTGCGCAAGCCTTTTTGCGTCGCAGGACCCCGTCGCTATCGACTCCGTCGGTGCCGACTTCCTCATGAACGAGCCCAACATGGTGAGCCGCAATTTCGCGCTTGCGGGAAACACCGGCGTCGAAAACTATCTCCATGAAGCGGCGCAGGCCGGCGATCCGCCCTCTGGCACGCATTACGGGGACGGCCTTGGCGGACGCGTCGAAAGTCTCGGCGTGCACGAGCATTGGAACAATGTCCGGGAGAAGCGCTACAGCCGCAATCTCGGCGAAGCCGAAGGCATCGAGCTCGTGCGGGTGTAGCAGCCCGGCGCGAAATAGGCGACATAGGCCGAAGGCGGCTTCTCTTCTTTTGCTTCTCAAGAAGCGGAAAAGTCCGATGCACTTGCGTGCGCCGGACTTTTCCTTTGACGGCTTGCCGGGCTTCGGGCACAAGCGCCGCATGCCCGGCAGAACTCCGCGAGATTACTTCGCGTTGAAGGCCTTTTCAACGTCGACCACCATGGCCTGGTAGCCGGACGTGTTCTCAAGCTGGATTTCAAGCGAAGGCTCCTTCGCGCCCCACTTGAATTCGTTGATGTACGGATTCGGGGCGGATTCGAAGGCACCGGTCTTAAAATTGAAGGCAGCGCCTGCGGTGGCCGAATAGACAAAGACCGAGTCCTTGTCCGGCATGTATTCCGTGAGCGACGTCACGGGGCTGTACCATTCGTGGCCGCGTTCCTTGCCGTATTCCCAAACCTGTTCGACCGTCATCTTGTTCTGGTCGATCTTGTAGATCACGGCGCGCGAATACTTCATGTCGGGCATCGGCGGCTGTTCCATGCCGCGCGCGTCGCCGTTGTCGAAGACCGACAGGTAGAAGATGTTCTTGTCAGACTTCGAGTCGATGCGCCAGCCGGTGTGCTGCGTCCACGACCAGTCGAAGCCGCCTTCGCAGGTCGAGCCTTCGCACTTGATGGGCTTGCCGTCCTTGTCAACAGGCGTGAGAACCTTGTCCTTGAACTTGTCGCTCCAGCCTTCGGGCGAGCCCATGATCCACTTCACCTGATGGTCGCGGCCGATCTTGATCAAGGCAGACTGGTGGCGGGACGAAATGATGATCGAGTCGTCGGTCGGGTCATAGTCGACCGAATTGACGTGCGCCCAGTTGCGGCCTGCGCCAGAACCAACGATGTCGCCGAACTGATCGTTCTGGTCCTGGGCGGCGAGCTGCTCGGCCGTCATCGTCTGCCCGGCCTTCGAAGCATCGATGTTGAGGCACACGGCACCCTGGTCGAGCGCCTTGAGAACAACGTCGCGATACGGATCGAGAATGTCGAAGAGACGCCATTCGTCGACGACGACGCCGTTTTCATCCACTTCAATGATCACGTCGCGGACCGTGCGCACGTGCTTGCCGTCGGGACGCTTGACGTCGGAAGAGGCCACGCGAACGAGATAGTGGCCGTTCTGCATCGGATCCATTGCGTGCGAGAAGTCGTTGTAGCCGTCAGGCAGGCGGTGATTCCAGATTTCGCGGCCCATCAGGTCGTACTTGACGTAGCGCTGGCCGTAGCCCCAGGTGAAGGCGCCGTCCTTGTTCTGACGGAAGCCCATCATGATGCCGGCTTTGTAGATGTCGTTGAAGTCGAAAATGGGATCGGGCGCCATATACCAGCGGATCTCGCCCTTCGTGTCGATGATCGCGTTCTGCGGATAGCGGTTCCATTCGAGCGCGCCGCCCATGGGGTTGTTCCAAACAGCGCGGGTTGAATCTGCTGGCGCTGCGATCATGTTGTTGACGAGGATGAGTCGATCGGAGAATTCCTTGTCAACCTTCTTCACGTTGACCTTGAAGAAGGAATCGCGAACGCCGGCATAACCGGCCTGCTGAATCGAAGCGGGCTGCGCATAGATCTTGTAGCTTTCCTTCACCTTTTCGGACTTGCCGAAGGCGGTCTTCGTATAGGAGACCTCCACGGTGTTGCGGTAGCCGCCGTAAAGGCCGAAGACGGGAATGCCGCCGTGGGTGCGGGCCTGCGCGTCGCTCACCTTGTATTTGATTTCCTGGCCGCCCTTCTTCGGAACGATGCGCACCGTAATGTCGGTGAGCACATAGCCGCCATTGCGAATCACGGCGGTGAGCGGCGCGATTTTGTAGGGGTTCATGACGACGGCGCCGATTTTGCCCGAAGTCGGATAGGTCACATGGGCGCCGCTCGCGCCGCCCATAGCCATGGCGCCGCTCGAAAATGCAGCCGCAGCCGCAAAAGCGACGGCGCCCGCGAGAATCGTCTGACGAATTTTCATTTCTACTGCTCCTTTCATGGTTGACGACCCGTGACCGATCCGGGCGGACAAACCGCAGCGCCGCTTTCGGGGGAAAAGCGCCCTTCGCCTCGCGCGCAGCCGATCTGATCAATCTTGGGAACACGTAGAATTCTAGGAATCCGCCCGTTTTTCTTGAACGCAGACGTTCCAGAGGACTTTTGCGTTTATTGCGAATCCCAATTGACAAAAGCGAACAATGCTTTCGGAATCATTCATGACCAACCGTCCCGCCGGACTTGAAGCGCTCGACGAGCTCTCGCTCGGCGACATGCGATTTTTGTGCGCGCTCATCGACACGAAATCCCTCACCGAAGCAGCCAAAGCGACAGGCAGCAATCTTTCGAGCGCATCACGTCGCCTCAAACGCCTTCGCAACATTTTTGGCGACCCGCTTTTTCTGCGCTCGACGCCTAACATGATTCCGACCGCGCGCGCACTCGCGCTGGCGGCCGTTCTGCGCCATCTCATCCGAACGAGCAGCGATCTGGTGGAGCCGGAAGTGTTTTCGCCTGCGAAGCTCAAGCGAACCTTCCGCATCGGCGCCGTCGACAATGCGGTTTTCGCCGTCATGCTGCGCGTCTTCGAAAAGCTCTGCGAAATCGCACCCGACGTGTCGGTAGAAATCCGACAGATAGAAGACGATCTTTTCGATGAGCTTGCCGACGGCGACATCGATCTTGCTGTGCTGCCGTCGACGCGCCCGATTCTCCCTGGATTCCGAGAAAAGCGCCTCTACCCGGTTACGTACTCGCTCTGCGTGCGCAAAGGCCATCCGCTCGAACAGTACTGGCATGTGCATCACGAACTGCCGCTCGAAGAAATCGCCAAGTACCGCAAGATCGTCGTCGCCAACCGCACCGTCAAGGAGCGGCAGCAGTTCTTGCTTGACGAGCGCCGGTTTCTCGGCAAAAGCATCCAGAATGCGGCCTTCACGATGCCCTACTTCCTCGCTGTGCCCGCGCTCCTTGAACACACCGACTTCACTGCAATTCTGCCCAAGGAAACCGCGCAGGCGCTTTCGAGCTACCTGCGCGAACCGCTCGTCATGCTGCCCTACGGACCGGGCGGAAAGGAAGAAACGCTCTATCACACGCGCATCATCTGGCACGAGCGCACGGATCTGGATCCGGCGCTCGTCTGGCTGCGCGGACTTTTTGCGACCTATGCTGGGAGCGCTTCAGAGGGCCACTGAAGGGAGCTGCAGGCAGCAAAAAAGCCGTCGGGTCTCCGGCGGCTTTTCCTTCTTTCAGCGCCCGAAAGCTTCCAAGCGGAACAATCGGGCAGGGCTGCGCAAACAATTACTTCTTTTCGGGTTCGTCCGGACCGGAAAGAAGAATGTCGACGCGTTCGCGAAGCGTGTCGTGATCGATCTGGCCCTTGTGAATCCAGATCGGCTCGCCCGTCTTGTCATAGAACATCTGCGAAGGCATCGTTTCGATCAGGTACTTGTCTTCAATGCCGCGGTATTCGTCAATGTTGATGACGATGAAGGCGGCCTTGTCGCCGTATTCCTTCTGAAGATCCTTCATGACCTGTTCCGTTTCCGGGCAGCCGGCGCACCAGGGGGCGCCGAAGTCGACGACCGTCACCTTGCCCTTGACGGGGAAGGGTTCCTTCCAGTCGGTCTTGTCGGCGGCGCTCGCGCCGCTCGAAAGCGCAATCAGGGCGGCGCCGAAGCAGGCGGCCATGAACTGACGACGAAGCATGTTGAGAATCTCCTTGACGAGAAATGGGTTCGGTCTTGTTTGGCGGATTGTAGCGGGCGAAGAGCGCCGGGAACCTTAAGCGGGATCGCCGCCCTTTTGAGCGGGCCGCTCGGTGAGAACGCCTTCAGCCATGTCGTAAAGACGGTCGGAGGCACCGATGCTGAAGGTGTCGTGCGTCACCATCAGGACGCCCGTCCCCTTGTCGGCGAGCGAGCGGAAGATGGCAACCACTTCTTCGGCCGTCTGCGCGTCGAGGCTTGAAGTCGGCTCGTCGGCAACGATCACTTTGGGCTCGCACATGAGCGCGCGCGCAATGGCGACGCGGCGAAGCTCGCCGCCAGAGAGCGCGCTCGGATACTGGTTTGCGAGCTCGCCGAGCCCGACCTCGTCGAGGAGCTTCTGCGCCCGGCCGGCCGGCTCCGGTCCGCGCGCCGAGAGGTACCACGGCAGACGGACATTATCGATCACGGTGAGCGTCGAGAGGACGCCCGCACCCTGCGGCACGTAGCCGACAGCGCGGTTGCGAAGTTCCGAAGCGGCTTCGTCGCTCATGCCGGCAAGCGCTTCGCCGCAAAGGACGGCCTCGCCTTCAGTGGGCGAGAGGAGCCCCACGATGATGTTGAGAAGCGTCGACTTGCCGGAGCCCGAGCGCCCGAGCAGCGTCACAAATTCGCCGTCGCGCACCGTGAGGTCGGCGTTGCGCAGAGCCCAGAAGGGTCGTCCGCCGCGCTCGTAGCGCTTGCCGACGTTTTTCACTTCGATGAGATTGGGCATATCCTTATTCTCCTTCGCGCAGCGACGTGTAAATGTCCTTGCGGCCGATGCGCCACGCGGTCGGGAGCGCCGCCAGCGGACAGGTGATGACGCCTGCGACGAGCGCGATCACGAAAGCTTCCGCCCAAGCGCCAGCTTCAGGCGCAAGATAAGGCAGCCCGATCGTGCGGGAAATCGAAACCGAGAAGAAGTTGACGACGATGAGGCCGAAAAGAATCCCGACCACCGCGCCAATAGTTGAAAGAATCGTCGCCTCGCCGAGCACGATCCCGATCACACGGCGCTTCGATGCGCCGAGCGCGCGAAGCGTCGCAAACTCCTTCTGACGCTCATTGAAGGCAAAGAAGTAGACGACGAACATCACGAGCGCGGCAATGAGCCAGAAGACGCCTGCGACTGAATACATGATGCCCACGATCTTCTGGAGCTTGGCAGACGTATCGCTCATCATGTTTGAAGCGAAGACGAAATTCACATTGGCGCGCAGGCCGAGCTTGTCGAGCACGCCGTCCGAAATCGAAATCGGATCAACGCCGGGCTTGACGCGCACGAGAATTGCGGAAAGCGACTTCGCAATTTCCTCGCTCTTTTCAGGCGTGGCAATTTCGCCGAGCTTGCGCGCCATGTCGAGCGTCATGAAGACCGAGGAGTCAAAGCCCATGCCCGTCGGCTCGAGCCGGCCGACGATCTTGAACTTCTGGTTGTAGAACATGAGCTCGCTGCCGATCTCGCCGTAGATGTAGTCGCCGACGATGACCTCGTTCTCCTTGAGCGGATGATCAGACGCTTTCTTGAGCCAGGGGCCGACCACGAAGTCGGTGGCCTGGTCGATGCCGATCAGCTGCACTTTGACGGAGCAGCACTGCGCGTCGAGCGAGGAAATGAAAAGCTGGCCCGATGCCTGCGCGACGCCGTCGATCGTCTGTACGACGCCAAGGAGCGACTCGTCCACATAAAAGGTCGAAGGCTCCGCACGAAGAATGACGCTTTCAACCTTCTTCCCCTGGCCCTGCGGCACAACCAGAAGGTCCGCACCCATGCGGGCGGAAAGCGACTGAATGCCCGCCTGCAGATTCGCAGAAACCATCGTGCCGGAAAAGAGCATGAAGGAAAAGATCGCCACGATGAGCGCAAGGCTCATCGAGCGGAAGGGCTTCTGCGAGAGATTGGCGAGCGCAATGCGTAGTGATGAGAGAGGCGGCATTGTTCCTACCATGAAAAAAGACCCGCCGGGATGAGCGGGAAAGCCGCTTGACGTCCGGCAAACGCTTCAGCCTGTGCCGGACGCAGCGGAATCACTTGCGTTCAGAAGCAGCGTCAGTCCTGCTTCTTGGAAAGACGCCAGAAATCAACGAGCGCAATAAGCGCGAGCACGGCGCCGCAGACGACGAGAATCGGCTCCGTCACGGTGTGGCAGCGCATGAGCGGATTCGGGCAGGCGCCGATCAAGAACGTCGAAAGCGCAACGACGAGGAGACCGTTGAGCACATTCGCAATCTGCAGTCCCATGGCGACGCCGCGGGCGGCAAACTGCATCAGCACGCCCGAAATCGCGACGACAAGGCCCACGCCGCAGACGGCATGAAGCATCCAGATGCAGCGCATCGGCTTTTCGCCGCCGCAGTGCGGCAGCCAGAACATCGCTGCTAGCGCAAGGAGCGCGCCGACGACAAGCATCAGCAGGCCGGAGAAAAATGCGGGTTTCTTCATTTGGAATTCCTCCTTCGAGAAAGACGTGAGAGATCAACGGGGGAAATTCTGCGGCCGCTCAGGCCGCAGAGCATGACGTCCTTCTTCGGCGCTGACGCGCTGTGTCGGAACGTTTTGAAGGATTTACTTCTGCGCTTCGCGCCGCGCCTTCGCTGCGGCAATGCCCGGATCCTGACGGCCCGTGCCTTCGAATTCGTAGCCGTGCTGCACCCAGCCCTGAATGCCGTCGGGCATCAGGTAGACGTTCTCATAGCCCATGTTGATCGCAACCTGGGAAATTTCGAAGGAAACGTTGCAGAGGCGGTTGATGCAGTAGAAGATGAGGAAGGTATTCTTTTTGTCTTCAGGCAGCAGCTTTTCCCAGCCGACGACATTCGTCTTGATGGCGCCCTTGAGATGGCTCTGTTCGTAGATGTCTTCGGGATTGCAGTCAAAGATGTAGACGCCGGGCTGGCCGAGCACCTTTGCCACGCGGCCGAGCGAAAGCGGGATCGCCTGCCGCATCTGCTGAACCGTCTGCCCTTCTGCAGCCTGAACGGGTGCGGCGGCAATCGCCGACAAAGCTGCGATGGCTGCGCAAACGGGCGCTAAAAGCTTGGTCTTCATATTTTTTCCACCTGAACTGAGATTGGGCGCGCGATCAGCCGCGGACGTTGTTCAAACGGAGCGCACACTGATGCCTTATTTGTTCAGCTTATCGATACAAAATTAAGCAGACGTTATTCACGCGCAGATTGCAGCATCCGTTTTTCCCGATCTGCGCCGCTTCGGCGCCCAACAACTGAAAAACGCCGGCCGCTTACGCGGTCGGCGTTTTCTTTAGCCTAGCGACTTTTCTCGAAAGTCAGGCAAGTTTCGCAAAGAAATTACTTCTGAGCGGTCTTGCTCGCGCCGTTGATGATGGCGAGCGCCTGTTCGCAGTAAACCTTCGCTTCTTCGATCAGCTGCTTCGAGAACTGCGGCGAGTGGACGCCCCAGGAGCCGTCGTCCTTGATCTTGGCGGCGTTGATGCGGGCTTCTTCAGCGTAGAGCTGCGCCTGCGCGCGGTCGGCCGTCGAGAGCTTCGTGATCTTGAGCATGTCGTTGATGTTCGTGAGATCAGCGATCACCTTGGCGTAGCCTTCCTTCACAGGGGTCTGCCAGGCAACAACCTTGTTGTAGATGGTCTTCTGATCCTTGAAGCGCAAGCTTTCCGGGAACTTCGACTGGATCGGGCTGTGGCAGCCCATCGCATCGACGACATACTTGTCGGCGAAGGCGGTGCGGCCGCAGGTCCACATCAGGTCGAGGTAGGGACGACCGTCGTCCTTCGTGAGGTGCCAGCCCTTCGGGTTCGTCAGCTTGCGGTCCTTGGCGCCGTCAGGCGGGTTGATCGACTTCTTTTCCGGGTCGACCAGGATGCGCCAGATGTGCGAGCGGCGGACATTGTCGAAGCCGGCCATGTCAGGACGCTGGATCGAGGCGAAGTTTTCGCACGAACCCATCATCGGCATATGGCAGGACGTGCAGCTGTTGCGGCTGTGCGTGCCGCCCTTCGAGAAGAAGTAGGCAGCCGTCGTATGGCAGTCCTGGCATTCCTTCTTGAGGTTCGGAACGGTGTAGTGCGAAGCCCAGTCGTTCGAGGTCACTTCGTGCGGGTCATGGCAGGTCGTGCAGCGCATGCCCTTCTGATAGTGCTTCGTGTAGTGCGACTGCGAGCCTTCCGTGCCGCAGGCCGGGCAGAAGCTCTTGAAGTAGGAATTGAACGGGGTCTTGAAGTTCTTGGCGGCATCGTCGGCGTTGTAGACGAAGCGCTGGTGGCAGCGTTCGCAGTTGGACGGCATGCCAGCGCCGCGGGCACCGTAAAGGTGAGCACCGGCACCGTGGCATTCTTCGCAGGAGACGCCCTTCGCAACCGTGTGAGCGCGCAGCTTCTTGGCGTCGCCCAAAGCGGCGTAGAGCTCATCCTGGCTCTTGAAGTCGAACTTCCACGTATGGCAGATTTCGCAGTAGGACGAGCCCGGCTGGAACATGGCCTGCGTGCGGTTCGAAGAACCATAGGAGTTGAAGCCCCAGACGTTCGAGGACTGAGCGCCGAAGTCTTCGAGCTTGGTCGGGAAGGTCGGATCCCATTCATGGATCTTCTTGGCGACTTCCGGCGTGATGTGTTCAGCCCAGTTGCGGGAGAACTGGTTGCCGCCGGCGACCATCTTGCCGGTGCCGTTCGAAAGCTTGCCGCCTTCGACGTGGTAGGTACCACGGACGAGCCACTTGTCGACGAAGCCGTACTTCGTGCGCGGCGTACCCATGATGACGTAGATGTCGTCGTCTTCAATGCCTTCAGGCAGGACGGAGGCCTTGGAATTGTAGAGCGGCTTCTTCATGTCGCCGCCGACTTCCGTGGCTTCTTCCGGGAAGCGGACGATCTTGTTGTGACGCGAACGTTCCCACTTTTCATACTGGGACGGGTGGCATTCGCCGCACTTCTTCGGGCCGACGAACTTGTTCGGCAGGTCGAGGAAGGATTCATACGGCAGACGATACGTCACGGCAGTGTGACGGCCCGTCTTTTCGGCGTACTTGTCGCCGCCGCCGAATTCAACCCATTCTTCGTTGCGGTCGGACATCGTGAACTTGCCGACCACACGGCCTTCCTTCAAGTAGTTCTTGAAGTAGGGGTGATTCGCCTTGAGGTAGTCCCAGAACGCCTTGTCCTGAGAGACGTAGCCTTCGAGCGTGCGCGGCAGATCAACCTTCTGGTTGTCGGCAGCAGCCGGGGCGTCAGCGGCAAAAGCCGTCGCGGCAAAAGCGGTGCTGAGGCAAGCGGCCAGAGACAGAAGCTTGTGTTGCTTGGTCATATTTAGCTCCTTACGGGTCTCTTCGTAGGGGGGTTTATCGGGCCTCTTCTTTCGAATCGGCTTCTTTGAGGTCAAAAGCAGTCCCTCGCGGAACCACGCCTGCTATCTACTCCTAAATTTCGATTTAAGAAAGAGGCATCGCGCAACCCTGCCATCTTTTTCTCTTCGCCTGAATCTTTTTTGAGACCCCGCTTCCACTCTTCTATACATTTTGGAGTATTTTTCATCTATCTATCTGTAATTTATAGAAATTTATATCTTTTGCGGGCCACGCCTCCTACTCATACGTGATATTCGATAAAACCGAACACTTCTACCTATTTAATGGTAATTCTTAAGGCCATTCCTGCATTTACAAAGCATTTGTTTCCGTTTTATGGAATGGGAGATTCCGCTAAATCCGTATTCAAACAAACATTTCCTTATCGAACTCAATTCTTAAGCTCTCCACCCAAAACTTCCGTAAACACCTGAAACTGCTGTGAACCGACCTTAAGCTTCATCTCGTGTACGGGTTTATCCTATGCTTATTTTTAAACATTTTCTATGAATTCCGATGATTTAATAGTTAAGTAGATTCAAACAGCGACCCTTAGTCGACGGCCTCCTGCCTCGGATGCATGCCACTCATACCGCGGCACTAGGACCTGGGTACAGCTTCTGATGCGAGAGCTAGGCAATTCGACGTGCAGCCCGTGCCTGAGCGGTGCCTCTGTTTCGATGAAAACAGCACTATCTGCACTTCGAACGGGAATGATTTAGAGCGTTTTTTGCTTTGAATGCCGTCCTTAAGCTGCAATCAGCGGCAGCAGTTTCTTCTGCGCGGATGTGCGCGTGAAGCGCTTACGCCTTTTCGCGCAAGTGCTCTACTTTCGGAATGCGAGCACCTGACGCTGCAGTTCGAAACCAAAAAACGAGGCGCGGCGCGAAGCGGAGCCGCTTCAGAGAGAGCGCAAGCGCGCTTCAACGCTCTTCGCAAAAGCTGGTCAAAGGGGCGCATGCGCAACCGGCCGCCTTCCCCATGGCGAAGGCGGCCGTCTGCGTTGGAAAAAGACAGGCAGTTCTGATATGGCTTTAATAGCAATGGCCGCTAATGGGGCTTCTCGGCCTTTTCACCCGGCGCCGCCGGGGAGCCCTCCAGCACGGAGAGCTTGGGCGGCAGCATCAGCGCCTCAATAGGCTCTTCTTTTTGCGCGACGCGCGGGAGCGTGAACGTGAATTTCACCCCGCGCGAGCCGTTTCGCTCCACGGTGATCCGTCCGGCATGACGCTCGGCAATGTTGGCGATGATGGATAGCCCGAGGCCGAGTCCCTTGGGGCCCTTCGTCGTGCGAAGGGGCTTAAAGAAGAGCGCGAGCTGCTCGTCGGAGAGGTACGGGCCGTTGTCGGCCACCGTAAGCGCCCAAGTCTTGGCGTCGAGCGGCTCGAGCGCCACTTCGATCTGCGGGTGAAAGACGCCCGAGACGGCATCTGCGGCGTTCTTGAGCAAGTTGAGCACCGCAAGCTCGATTTCCCAGGCGTCGACCTCCGCCATTGAGCCGCGGCTCACGCGCACCACAATCTCCGCTTTCGTCTGGCGCGAGCGGCGGAAGGTTGTGATGGCATTTGAAATCACGTCGCAGAGATCCGTCACCTTGCGCGGCGGATAGTCATGCTTGGCGTAGGCGCGGACGCGGTTGACGATTTCGCTGGCGCGGTCGGCTTCAGAGACGATCTCTTCGAGCGCCCAGTTGAAGCTTTCCTGATCGAACTTGCCCGCCTTCGTGCGACGGTGCAGTCCGTTGGCGTAGTTCATGATGGCCGAAAGCGGCTGCTTGAGCTCATGCGCGATGATGGTCGACATCTGCCCGACAATCCCGGTACGCTCCAGATTGGCAATGTGCGCACGGGACTGCGCGGCCTCAGCCTCAATCAGGTCGCGCGCTGCGAGCGCCTCGCGAAGCTCCTTCGTTTTGCGGCGCACAAGCACCGAAAGGCTCACCACGTAGGAGATCACAATGAAGGTTGCGAGCACCGTGAGGGCCAGCCCTTCGGCATTCTCCCGCATGAAGCGCTCGAAGCTCCAGGACGCAAGATCAGCATAGGGACCGATCTTGAGTTCGTAGAACATGTCGAAAACCGTGCGGTTGAGCGCCGGCAGCGTCCATTCCCCGCCGTAGCGCTCGTTGGTCATCGAATATAAAAGCGCGTTCATGCTCTTTTTGAGCGCAGGATCGGTGGTCGGCAGCGTCGAGAAGCTCCAGCCCGGGTAAGCCGCCGTGGAGTGAATGCAGGCAAGCTTGTCGTTTTTGACGGGCTTGACGATCACAAGATCGCGCGCGATGGACACCCGCCCGTCCTTTTCGAGCCTTTCAAGAACGCAGCTCGGCAGAAAGCCGACGCGCTCTTCCCCTGCGAGCACAGCATCAAGAACCGCTTCTGGCCTCGGACCGTAAAAGGTGACGTTTCGCAGCAGCTGCTCCATTTTGACGTCATGCCGCATGAGCATTGCCGCTGGCGCGAGCCAGCCGGCCAGCCCTTCATGCGAAAGCGCCGCAATGGTTTTGCCGCGGATTGCATCAACGGAAGCTTCAATGGGGCTTTTCTCGGGCGCCGGCCCGGCGCCTGTGCGCTTCATGAAGACGACGCCCGCCTGCGAATCCTCCGCGCGCCCTGCCTCAACGGGCTTAAAGGAAGCGAGAGTCTCCATGGCGTCGCCGCGCTGCGCGCGCAGCACCGTATCGGGATCGCTCACGACAAAGTCGAGCTGCCGGCTCTGAACGCCCAGCATGAGGGAGCTGTCGTCGAGCCAGAGAATGCGAACGAAGTTCTGTCCGATCGCATGCCGCAGCTGCGCTGCCGTGTACGCGAGCCACGGGACGTACTGGCTTTCGCCGAGCGAAGCCTGAATGCCGATGCGAAGCGGCCGGCGCAGCTCCATCGGCGTCGGGAGCGAAAAGAGATCCTTCGGATCGACGGGAACCGCCGACACCGCATGCGGAACGCCGAGCGTATGGAGCTGGGGCTGAATGGCTGCGCGAACGTCGCCCGAAGGCGTTCCCGTAGCGGTGCCCATGCCGATGAAGGAGCTCGCGACCGGCGGGCGCGCGCCGCCTTCGGAGCGACCCGATTCTGCTGAAGCCGCACCTTGGGAGGCTGCCGCTGCAAAGAGGACGAGCGCTGCAGCAGCCTTGAAGAGCTGAAGGCGTGAACGAATATCATGCATCGGACGGTCCGGAGAGCAACGGCGGCGAAAGAGTGATCGAAGCGGCATCAGTGAAGCAAAGCGTGTTCTGGGTCTTCAGCGCAAAGAATCTGCGTTTTTTTGACAGACATCTCGGAAGTATAGTGGCGCAGACACCATTGAAAACGGCGTGCGGCCCACGCAATGCATGCGCGTGCGAGGCGCTGCGGCAGCCGCCCCGTCGTAATATGCTCGGTTTCTTCCACTCACTCTTCGCGCCACCGGCATGAGCACAGACGACTTTTCATCGCTTTCGGCCGTTCTCCCAGAGCGCCCGCTTCGATACGACGAATCGCTTGAAGCGGTCCTGCCGCCCGACTGGGCGCAGCCGCTCACGGCCAAAGGGCTCGAAACGCTCGAAGATCTCTACGACTGCGCAGCAACGCAGGGGGCCGGCTGGTTCCGCTATTTCGACGGCATCGGCGCCAATCGCGCCACTGCGCTGATGATCTGGCTTCAGCGCTGGGGAAGCGGCATCGGCGAAGTGACGCCGCGGTTCTTTCTGCCGGGGCGCGCTCCGGCGCCTGCCGGGCGTGAAGGGGCTGCGCGCAAGCGCGGGAGCGCCGGCAGCCAGCCTGCGCAGCAGGCTGCGGGCGCCGCAGGCCAGTGCAAAACGCCGCGCGCGCTCCCGCAGCGCGATCCTGAAATTCGTCCGCTCGAGGAAATCCAGCTGCCGCCCGAACTTGACGGCTCTGCCGGCATCAACCGTGCGCCGCTCGCGGGCTGCGCGCTCAACGCTGCCAACGACCTCGAAGCCATCCGCATCTGGCTCAATGCCCGAGCAGGCAACCCCAACACCTTCGCCAACTATCGAAAGGAAGCCGAGCGCTTCCTTCTCTGGTGCATTGTTGAAAAGCGCACCGCCCTCGCCTCGATCCGCGCCGGCGACGCCGCCGAATACCTGCGCTGGCTTGAAAATCTCGGCCGTCTCGACGAGAAGACCTTTTCAGCGAAGTGGCGCGCGCCGCAGTCGCGCTGGCTCGGCCCCAAAAACGTGCAGCGCGCCGAGGACGGCTGGCGCCCCTTCAACGGACCGCTCTCGGTGGCGAGCCGCCGCAATGCCGTCGTCGTCGTGCGCCAGCTCTTCAACTTTCTGAAGAAAACGGGCTACCTCATCTTCAATCCCTTCGACCAGGTGAGCCCGAAAGTGCCGCTTCTCAAGGGCGAAGGCGCGCCGCAGGCCTTTGCGGACCGCTCGCTCACGCCCGAGCAATGGTCGGCCGTGATCGACCGGCTCGACCTGATTCCGGAAGGCTGGCCCCGCGAGCGCATGAAGCTCATTCTCATGCTCGGCAAGAGCCTCGGCATGCGCGCTTCCGAAATGCTCGACGCGCGCGCGGGCTGGATCACAACGCGCCGCATCGGCTTTCGCGAGCGCCGGGCGATTGAAATCGTCGGCAAAGGCAGCAAAGTCCGCCGCCTGCCGCTCAACGCCGAACAGGTCGACATCATCGAGTCGGCAATGCGCGCGCGCGGCTTTCCGGGCATTGCGGGATGCGACCCCGAAACGCCGCTCCTCGTCAATCTCGGCCGGGGCCGACATCCGAACGGCGCAATGAGCCGCAGCGGCCTTTACCGCGTGCTCGAGGCATTCTTCGACGCGGTCGCCAACGACATCGCGCTCTCAAATCCGATGGACGCGGCGAAGCTGCGCGCCTCGTCGACGCACTGGCTGCGCCACACCTTCGCCGTGACGGCGCTCGGCAAGATGAGCGTCAACGTCGTGCAGGCGGCCATGGGGCACGCTTCCGTCGCCACCACGGGCCGCTACCTCTCGCCCGAAGAGGAAAAGATGAGCGAAGCCATGGCGGACATGAAGGCCCTCTGAGGGCCGCGGGCGTCGACCGGCGCTGCGCTTCACGGCAGCATTGCCGCAGCAGCCCCAGGCTTCTTCATCGAACGGGCTTCAGCAGCGCCGCGCACTGCATGAGCGCCGCCTCCCACACCTGCTTGGCGTTGAGCGGATGCGAAGCCGCGCGGCGCACGCCGGCAACCGCCTTGTCGAGCTCGATGATTCGATCGACCGGCACGCCTTGCGCGAGGCGGCTGAGCGCGGGCGCTCTCGAAATGAAGTAGCGCGGCGGGAGCCCTGACTTCACGCGCATGAGGTCATGCGTCCACCGGGCAAGAAGGAGCGCAAAGGCAGGCACCGAATAATCCCGTGGCGCAGCAACGAGAATCGCTTCGGCAGTGAGCGCCGATCCGGCTTCGAGGAGCCCGAGCACCGCATTTTCGACCTTGGGCTCCAGCCGTTCGTCGGGATTGCGCTCGAGCGCCGCCTGGGGCGCGCCGCCCGCGAGCGCCAGCGCCTCCTCCGGGGTCTTCACGCGCCGGCTCTTCAAAAACGCCAGCGCCACATCCTTGGGCGGCACAGGCACGCGCAGCAGGCGCGAGCGCGAGCGAATGGTCGGCAGCACTGCATCAATGTCCTCGGCCGCCAATATGAATATCAGGTCCTTGGGCGGCTCCTCCATGGACTTCAGAAGCGCAGCGGCCGCCTCTGCACGGACCATGTCGGCCGGGCAGACGATGATCACCCGGCGCCCGCCGCGGCTTGCATTGAGGCCGACAAAGTCCTCAAGCGCGCGGATCTGATGAATGCGCACTTCGCGGCTCAGCTTCTTCTTCTGATCAACGCGTTCGTTTTCAGCGGGCTCATAGGGCACCCCATAGCGCTCGCACATGGCCTGCGAAAGCACCCGCTTGAGATCGGGGTGAGTGCCTGCGGCCATCAGCGCGCAGGCGGCGCACCGGCCGCAGGCGGCGCCATCGGGCTGCGGCGACTCGCAAAGGAGCGAGCGCGCAAAGGCATCGGCAAGCTCATAGAGCCCCGTGCCGGGCGCGCCGTAAATGAGGAGCGCATTCGGAAGGCGATCCTTCTGCGCAGCGAACGCCGCCGCTGCGCCTTCAAGCCAGGGATAAGGAGCTAGAGCCACGCAGAAACCCTCCGTGCAATCGCGTCGAAAATCTGCTCGGGCGCGAGCGACGCGTCAAGAACCAGAAAGCGTGCCGGCGCCGCTTTTGCGCGGTCGAGATAGCTCTCGCGAACGCGCGCGAAAAACGCCCGGCTCTCCCGCTCGAATCGGTCCGCTGCTGCGCCGCGGCCGCCCCGGCGCGCTTCCGCGCACTCGGGCGACAGATCAAAGAGCACCGTGAGATCCGGCTCGAAGCCGCCGAGCGTCCAATCTTCGATCGCGTGCGCCTTTGCGGCCGGCAGTCCCTTGCCGCCCACCTGATAGGCATAGGTCGCATCCGCGAAGCGGTCCGAAATCACCCAGGCGCCCCGCTCGAGCGCCGGCCGGATCTTTTTCGCCACATGCTCGGCGCGCGCTGCGAAAAAGAGGAGCGTCTCCGCTTCGAGCGTCATCTCGTCGCCGAGGAGCATCGCGCGGATCTTTTCGCCAAGCGGCGTGCCGCCCGGTTCTCGCGTCAGAACGACTTCGCGTCCGGCGTCGCAGAGGTACTTCTCGAGCGCATTGATCTGCGTCGATTTGCCGGCGCCGTCAATTCCTTCAAACGTAATGAAGCGGCCCAACGGCGCTTTGCAGCTGACTTCGGTCACTGAGAAAAAATCCTTCTATTTTTGAGAAACGGCGCAGCCAATCGATGCAAGGGCAGCACGGGCGAAGGGCGCCATCGAAATGCGTAAAAAAGCAAAAGCGCATTTTCGCACAGCGCGCGAGCCGGCAGCGGGCGCCGAGGCTGCATTCCAAGACGCTCGGGCTTCAGTCCGCTTGAAGCCCTTTTTCCTGCGCAATTGGCGCGCACTTCATTCTTTTCGGCCGGCGCTCTCGGCACGCTTTTCCGCTTCCCCCGCTTTCCCTGCTTTCGCCGCTTCCGGTGCACCGGCCTTGACCGGTGCATCAGCCTTTGGGCGGCCCGACGCAGCCGGCTTCGGCGGACGCGCCTTTTCCTTGGCGTAGCGCGAGGCAAAAGGCGCGCTCTTCTTTTCGATCAGGAAGTGCCGAACCGCACGGTTGTGATCCCTGAGATTCGTCGTAAATTCGCTTGAACCGTCCCCGCGGGCGACAAAATAGAGAAAGTCGGTTTTTGCAGGATTGGCAGCCGCTTCAATCGAAGCGGGCGTCGGGTTCGAGATCGGCGTCGGGGGCAACGCCGGAATCTTATAGGTGTTGTAGGGCGTTTCCTTCTGCAGATCCCGGCGCGTGAGCCTGCCCTTCCAGTCCGGGCCGAGCCCGTAGATCACAGTCGGATCGGTCTGCAGCGGCATGCCGCCCTTGAGGCGGTTGTGAAAAACGCTGCTCACGAGGTGCCGATCGCCTTTGACGCCCGTCTCCTTTTCAATAATTGAAGCGAGGATCAGGAGTTCATAGGGACTTTTAAGCTCTGCGGCGAGCGGACTGCGCTTTTCCCAGGCTTCCTGAAGAAGCCGCTTCTGCCGCTCGACCGCCTGGCGCAGAATCGAGAGGTCGCTTGAACCCGAGCCGTAGCGGTACGTGTCGGGCGCGACGAATCCTTCCATCGAGCCGTACTCGGCAAGGCCGAGCCGCTCGAGGAGCTTCTTCTCGTCAAGCGCAGCCGCATCCTGCTTGAGGTTCACGCCTGCGCTCAGAATCCGCTTGACGTCCCAGACGTTGGAGCCGTCCGGAATGCGAACCTGCTGATCGATGAGCGGATCGCCCTGCAGCGTATCGAGCATGCCCTTGGCGCTCAGGCCGCGCTTGAATCGGTAGAGGCCGATGTGAAGGCGCCCCACCGCCTCCGGCTCCAGCCTGCCGAGTATGCGAAGCTGCAGATCCGTGATGCCGATGCCGCAGGCGCGGATTTTTTCGACGACGCGCCGCGCAGAGTCGCCCTCTTCCACGAGCACGTCCACGGTCTCGGCTGCCGCCGGAAATTCAAGCGGCCGCTTGAATACGTCCCAGTAGAGCCAGCCGGCGCCGGCACCGACGAGAAGGATCGCCGCGAGAAAGAGAACTAGGAGCGCGCGCAGGCACTTCCCGAAGACGGAAGACTTGGCTGCGGGCGGCGCCTTTTCTAAGGTCTCTGTTTTTTCTGATGGTTGAGCTTCTTGAGCTTTTTCATTTCCGCCTTCTTGAGCGGACGCGCCGGCCGCGCTCAGCGCTCGCTCGCCGCGCCGGCCGAGCGGCAGGCCTTCTTTCGCTTCTTCCTTCGCCTTGGCTCGCGAAAGCGCATCGGAAGGGCCCGCCTGCGTCAATTCGGGCGGCGGCGCTTCGAGCGCGACCGCGCGTGTCTGCGCCGGCGTCGCTGAAGCCCTCTCAGATGCTTCCGCTGCTTCCGTCGCTTCAGCCGATTCAGCGGCTTCTGTGACCGCTTCCCCAGTTCTCTCCTTCTCATCGCCGCCTTCAGCCGAGCGGGCTTCTTTTTCGTGCTCGGGCTCTTCGGCCGCTTGCGCCGTGTTCTCCTGCGACGCAGCCGAGCGAGCGGCGGGCAGCGCGTGAGCGGCGCACGTGCCAGCCCCTTCCGCCTCTGAAGCTTCAGGCGCCTCATGCGCCTCAGGTGCCTCGGGCGCTTCGCACGCCGGTGCGGCCGGCGCATCAATATTCGCTTCGTGCGTTCTGCGCTTCAGTTTTCCATGTATTGGACGATGCTTGGCTTTCACGCGGTGGGTCTCCGATGAGGCTGAAACGCTTCTGGCGGACGTCTTGCGTCCCTGGGCGTTTTTCGGTCGGCCTCGAGTTTAGCGCAGACGCCTTTCCTTATGAGGCGCCCGATAAGCCGCAGATGCCCGCTGAGGGCTCTCTCTCAGCACGGCATGACGAAGACGGACAAGGCGCGTCCTGCGCCGCCCTAGGCATGAAGCCCTCAGCGGCGTCCGCCGCCAGTTGCCGCGCCTGAAACAAATCGGCGCAAATTCCTCGCGCCGGCATCGCCCGGCGGAATCGCAAAACCTTTCGCAGGCGGCTATGCTTTGCGCTTCAGTTCAACACTTCCTGCATCAGTCATGAATACCCTTTCGAATCCGCCTGCGCTCTTTCGCGTCGAAGGCCTTTCGCTTGTGCGCGTCACGGGCGAGGACGCCGTCGAATTCCTGCACGGCCAGTTTTCGCAGAAAATCCGCGGGCTCGCCGGCCGCGTCCGCGCCGCCGGCTACTGCTCGCCCAAAGGGCGCCTTCTTGCAGTTTTCCGCGCCTTTTCGCTCGAAGAGGGTACGGTGCATTTGCTCATGCCGACGGCAACGGCTGCCGGTTTTCTGAAGCGGATCCGCATGTACGTGCTGCGCGCCAAAGTGAAGTTCGAGCTTCTCGAGCCGGCGCCCGCCATGCTGCTCGCCGCCGGTGAGGCGGGCCTCTCGGCGCTCGAGGCCGCCGGCCTTCCGCGCCCGGAGCGCGGCGAGTGCCTGCGCTCGGATGGGGCAGCACTCCTCGGCCTCGAACCTGCCGCCGGCATCGAAGGCTTCACGCGCTCGGGCCCGCGCACGCTCCTCATTGCCGAAAAGCTGCCCGAAGCGCTCGCTTCGGCCGCAGCGGCCGAAGCGGACGGCATGGGCGATCTCTGCTGGCGGGCGAGCGAAATGGCCGCAGGGATGCCGGTCATTCTGCCCGAAACGCTCGACCGCTTCGTCCCGCAGGCCGTGAACCTCGAGCTCGCGGGCGGCGTCGTCTTCGACAAAGGCTGCTACCCCGGCCAGGAAGTCGTTTCCCGCGTTCAGCATCTCGGCGAAACAAAGCGGCGCAGCGCGCTTGAAATCTTCTCGGGCGAAGCGCCTTTGCCCGGCTCTCCTGTTTACGCAGAAAGCAGCAGCGGCGCCGAAGAAGCAGGCGCTGTCGTCGATGCGGTTGCGATTGCGGGACGCTCGCTCGTCTTCGCTTGCGCTTCGCTTTCTGCCGTCGAAGCCGGCTTCTCGCTTTCGCCTGACGGCCCTGCGGGCGAGAAGGCGCCCCTGCCTTACGCTTACCGCAACGTTCTCGAGGACTGAGCATCCAGCGCGTTCGAAGCGGCCGAAATGTTCGGCCGGAATCAGCCGAGGCGCTCTGCCTCGGCTTTTTTTCGCCCTGTCCGCGCGCCCGCAGCGACGGCGGCCGATGCTGCCGCCATTCCGGCCAGACCTCGGAAGCGAGGAAACCCTTGTATTCTTAACGTAGTCTTGCTATTCTTTCAGCGCTTTATTTAAGAATAATTTCGCATGCGCATTTTTGCGCATGCCATCGCAACGGCCTTGCGCCGCTCATTAAGCAGCCTGGAAAAGAACGATGACCTTCGTGTCGCAGCTCGTCCTTGCGGAACTCAACCGCCACGAACACGACAAGCAGCCAACGCGCCGCATCGCCGGCAT
The DNA here is from genome assembly GCA_905213905.1 of uncultured Sutterella sp. Classification (GTDB taxonomy): domain Bacteria; phylum Pseudomonadota; class Gammaproteobacteria; order Burkholderiales; family Burkholderiaceae_F; genus Sutterella. Next base: position 22,880 of record CAJMKD010000028.1, read on the forward strand.
CGCCGCCGTGCAGGCGCTGCTCACACGCTTTGGGATTGCGCGCGAGGAGCTTCTTTTTGAGGGAGCCGGCACGAGCCAGCGAGTCGTCAACACCGACGCCCTCAATGCGGGCCGCACAAGGCCTGTGCGCTACCTCGGCCCCAACGGCGAGCGCTGGGCCGGCTGCGGCCGAACGCCCGCCTGGGTGATTGAAATTGAATCGCGGGGCGGCTGCCGAGAGCACTATCGGGTCGCCTGAGCCGATTGCCGGCTGCCGTCAGCGGCTGCCGGCCGCGCGCTCCGCGCGGATTTGCTTCCTCACGAAATAGAAAGAAGCGCTTCGAGCAAGATTTGGTAGGATTCCACGATCGGCCTTTTCCCGAAGGCTCTCTTTTTAGATTATCGACAACGCCGGCGCGGCCCTCAGGCCGCAGCGCAGCTGCGCTGCGGCTGCTCTCGCGCGCACGGCGAACGACTCCGCACCATGTTCAAGCAGTCCCTCTGGGCGCTCGCCGCCGCCCTGCTCTTCTCTCTCATGGCCGCGTTCGTGAAGCTTACGAGCAACGAACTCGGCACGCTCGAGCTCGTCTTCTACCGCTCCGTTTTCGGCGTGCTTTCGATCGGGTTTTTCGTTCTCAAGAGCGGGCTATCCGTCAAAACGCCCTACCTCTGGGGCAACATCAAGCGCTCCGTGCTCGGGACGCTTTCCGTCGCGCTCTGGTTCTACACCCTCGGAAAGCTCCCCTTCGGCACGAACATGACGCTCATCTACACGACGCCGCTCTTCATGGCGGCCAACTTCTGGATACTCGCGATCATCCGGCACGAACGCGCGCCCTGGGCGCTCATCCTCTCGATCGTCGCAGGCTTTGCCGGCATCACGATCGTGCTGCAGCCGAGCTTTCACAGCGAAGATCTCATTCCGGCGCTCATCTGCCTCTCGGTGGCGCTCGTCGACCTCGCCGTCTACTGGCAGATGAAGGAGCTCGGCCGACTGGGCGAGCCTTCCTGGCGCATCGTCTTTTACTTCACGGTGTGCGGCTCCCTATTCGGCTTCGCAGGCGCCTGGCTTTTCGAGGGCGGCATGCATATGCCGAGCGGCATGACGGCGCTCGGCATTCTCGGCATGGGGCTCTGCGCGACGCTTGGCCAGATCTGCACGACGCGCTCCTACGCTTACGGGAACATGCTTCTGAGCTCCTGCCTCGGCTTTTCTGCGATTCCGATTTCGGCCCTCATCAGCTTTCTTCTCTTTGATGAAACCGTCACCACGACGGCGCTTGCCGGCATGTCGCTCATCATTGCCGCCGGCATGACCGCCTCCGTCACAACGAAGCGCGAAGAAGCCGCCCAAAAGGCCAAGGAAGCAGCCGCAGACGTCAAAAAAACGCAGGCATAGGCGCCCGCCGCCCTTTTGCGCCCCGCGTCGCCGAAGGTCAAGCCCGCCAAGACGTTTGTCGTAGCGCGGCCGCCTGCGCCGCAAGGCTGCTCCCCGGCGGCGCCGCTAGAATTTTCAGACGCTCTCAAGCATCCCGCTGAGAGCGTCTTTTTCTTTCTTGGATTCCTTCAGGCTATGTGCACCACCGTCATCGTCGGCAAGGCCGTTTCGAAAACCGGCCGCGTCATCGTCGGCCACAATGAAGACGCGGGCGGACGCTCGCTTCACCAATCGTTCTTTTACCCCGCAGCGGACCATGCCCCGGGCGAGATGCTCACGGCCGAGCCGGGCTGCGCCCGGCTGCCGCAGGCGCCGCATACGCTCGGGGTCTACTGGTCGAACATGCTCGCGCCCGCCCCCGGATCCTCCTTCGATCAGGGCTTCGCCAACGACGCAGGCCTCGTCCTCTGCTCCAATGCGGGGGGCACCGCCTTCGATGCCGAGAGCACCGACCTCACCGATGGCGGCGTCGGCTTTCTCTTTCGGCGCGTCATCGCAGAACGGGCCCGCACGGCCAGAGAGGCCGTCGAAATCGCGCGCGATCTCGTGACGCGCTACGGCTACGCCGGCGAAGCGCGCAACTACACCGTTGCCGACAAGGACGAGGCCTGGTGTATCAACGTGGTTCGCGGCCGGCACTTCGTCGCGAAGCGCGTGCCCGACGACCGCGTGATGCTCATCTCCAACATGCTCGCCATCCGCAGCGTCGATCTTTCGGACAAGGCGAACGTCGTCGCCTCGCCTGACCTGATCGAATACGCCATTGCCCAGGGACGCTATTCGCCCGCACAGGAAGGGTGCTTTGACGACTTCGACTTCGCCCGCGCCTATCAGAGCGACGAAAACCGCCGCAATCCGGAAAAATCGATCCGCATGCGCGAAGGCTGGCTTGAAATCGCCGGCCTCTGGTGCGCCGACGAGCTCCACTATCCGGAAACGCTCGCCCCCAAGGCGCCGATGGGCGTTGAGGAGGTGAAGGCCGTGCTGCGCCTCACGGCGCCGGAAACCTACCGCACGCGCGGCGACGGCCGCGCAGACGCCTTCCATGTGAGCGCCGTCGACATTTCGCGCTCTCACACCCGCGAATCCTGGGTGATGGAATTCGCGCAGACGCCGCTATTGAGCATTCTCTGGCGCGACGCCTCCTATCAGGATACGGGCGTTTATGTCCCGTGGTTCCCGATCGCGGGCGCGATCCCCGAGAGCTGCGCCATCACGACGCTCGATGAAGCGCGCCGCGTGCACTTTGCGATGAAGCCGCAGTATCTCGACTTCGACTATTCGAAGTACTACTGGCTCGCAGCCCTGCTCGGCGAACTCGTCAACTTCGACCGCGGCCTCATGGCCGGCGTCTGGGCTTCCCGCGAAGCGCTCGAAGCGTCCTTCCGGCAGTCGGCCGACGCGCTCCTCGCGCGCGCAGCGCAGGGCAAGCCCGCCGAGCCGGCTCTGCGCGAAGCGCTCGCGCAGTTCACGGCGGCAAGCCAGGCGGCCGCCGACGAGAGAGCCCGCGAGCTTCTCGCGGAACTCGACGTCATTGAAGTTTCGAGCGACCGCGACTCGCTCCCGGCTGCCGAGGAAGCGGGCCTCATCACGATCGCCGTCGCCGCCGAATCGGGCTTTGACCCGCAGGCGGTCGACCCGGCTTCGCTGCGCTGGAGCCTCGGCTTTACCGCGTCGAAGCCTTCGGCGCTTGCGCCTGCCGAGCCGATCCGCGTCGAAGAAGGCGAATCCGGCGAACTTCGCTGCGTCTTCCGTGCGGGCGACGTCGCTCGCTACGCGCCCGCGGGCGTGCTCTGCGACACCTACATCCGCGGCTTTTGCGCCGGCCGCCGCTTCGTCGGCATGACGGCGGTGCGCTTCACGGCGCCCGAAGCCTAAGAACCTGCCGCCGCGCCGGTTCTTTCCCGGTACTTATGCCGGTTCTTACCGTCCGGGCCCCCAGTGCAGGAACTTCACGCGGGGCCGCCCGGGCTTCCTTTTCTCCAATGCGGCGCTTGAGCCGCATCCGGCAGCGTCCCTTCCCCCGAGGCTTGCTGGAGCAGGGAGCGCCGCCACGCCAAGGCCTCCCATCTTTGCGCGGTTGACAAACTATTTTCAAAGCATTCTCAGCAAAACCCATCAGCCGCATCAGAATTTCTACTTTTTTGCTTCTGATCAAAAAAAGGCGCATCCGCAGCTCGACAGCAAAAATTTGTTTTCAGCTTTTTCAAAAGCCCATGCATCTGCGCCCGTCTCTAGGCACTTTTGCGCATATAGCCAGAAGCTGCATCAAATGAGCGAAGCATTTTTTCGAAACGTCTGCTGAGGTAAACCGCCTAATCCATTCGAAGGAAAACCGCCAAAACACTTCGAACGGGCACCCTGAGGCCGCCGGCGGCGCGCCGTCCGGACTCCGATCGGGAACCTCCCAAAGCACCTCCCGGGCAGTATGCTCGAATTACGCACGAAAAAAATAGCGCGCGGCGGAAGCCTCCAAATCAGGACCCCACCCGCCCGCCAGTCGGACTACGGAAAAAACAACATGACGACAGCAACTTCTCAGGCGCCCGCCGCCGATGCCGAACCGGTTCTTGAAGTGAAGGACCTCACCGTCGAATTCAAGACGGAAAACGGCAAGGTGACGGCCGTACGCCGCGAGTCCTTCTCGATTCGCCCGGGCGAAACGCTCGCGCTCGTGGGCGAGTCGGGCTCCGGCAAGTCCGTCACGAGCCTCTCGATCATGCGGCTCGTCGAAACGGGCGGCGGCCGGATCACGGGCGGCGCCATCCACCTCAAGCGCCGCGACGGCACCACGGTGAACCTCGTCAAATGCGAGAACTCGACGATGCGAAAGATCCGCGGCGCCGAAGTCGCCATGATCTTTCAGGAGCCGATGACCTCGCTCAACCCGGTCTTCACGGCGGGCGCGCAGATCGCCGAAAGCCTGAAGCTTCATGCGGCCATGACGAATGAAGAGGCGGAAGCCGAAGCGGTTCGCCTCCTCGAGCTCGTGCGCATCCCCGACGCCGCGCGCGTTGCCAAGCGCTACCCGCATCAGCTCTCCGGCGGCATGCGCCAGCGCGTGATGATCGCCATGGCGCTTGCCTGCCGCCCGCAGCTCCTCATCGCCGACGAGCCCACGACGGCGCTTGACGTGACTGTCCAGGCGCAGATCCTCGCGCTTATCAAGAAGCTGCAGGAAAAGATCGGCATGGCGGTCCTCTTCATCACGCACGACATGGGCGTCGTCGCTCAGATCGCCGACCGCGTCGCTGTGATGCGCTACGGCGAAATCGTTGAGACGAACGATGCGAAGTCGCTTTTCGCGCATCCGCAGCACCCTTACACGAAGGCGCTTCTTTCGGCCGTGCCGAAGCTCGGCGCCATGGAAAAGCTCGACCGCCCCGCCTTCTTCTCGCTCATCGATCCGGACACGGGCTGCGTGGCGGCGCCGCCTTCGGACGACGTGTCGACCCCGGGCGAAAAGATTCTTGAAGTCAAGAACATCGTGAAGACCTTCCCGGTTCGCACGGACTTCTTTGGGCGCCCCACGCACGTCGTCCGCGCCTGCGACCGCGTCACCTTCGACCTCCATGCGGGCGAAACGCTTTCGATCGTGGGCGAATCGGGCTGCGGCAAGTCGACGACGGGCCGCGCGATCCTGCGCCTTCTCTCGCTCGACAGCGGCGACATTCTCTACCGCGGCCGCTCCCTCACGCAGATGAAGAACCGCGAGATGCAGGTTGCGCGCCGCAGCCTCCAGATGATCTTCCAGGATCCGTACGCCTCGCTCGACCCGCGCCAGACGATCGGCTTTTCGATCGCGGAGCCCATCCTCATTCACGGGCTCATGCCGAAGTCGGAGACGATGGACCGCGTGGCGGCGCTTCTGAAGCGCGTGGGGCTCTCCCCCGACATGGCAAACCGCTACCCGCACGAATTCTCCGGCGGGCAGCGCCAGCGCATCTGCATTGCGCGCGCGCTCGCGCTCAAGCCCGAAGTGATCATTGCCGACGAGTGCGTCGCCGCGCTCGACGTCTCAATCCGCGCGCAGGTCGTCAACCT
>CAJMKD010000029.1 GCA_905213905.1 uncultured Sutterella sp.
GGATCGCCATTCCGCTCGTGATGAACCGCATCGGGAAGAGCCTCCCGAACCTCGGCCTCATCACCGGGATGGCATCGATCGTGGGTGCGCTCTGCCTGCGCGCGGCGATCCTCTTTGCGGGCTACTTCGACCCGGTGCTGATGTAATCGGCCGGGAAAAAACTCGAAAGTTGACGCGCTCGGGGCGCTTCCTTTCTTGGGGGAAGCGCCCCGATTCTGTCTGATGCGCCAAGAAAGCAAAGCGCGCAGCGCCGGCGCTGCAGAAATCGGCGCGGCGCCCGCCGGAAGCGAATAGACTTGAGCGTTTCCGTTGCGCCGCCTGCGCGCCGCATGAAGCCAGCCCGCTTTTTTCAAAGTCATCCCATGAGCGCCATTCTTTTCATTGCCGAAAAGCCCTCCCTTGCGCGCGCCATCGCCGAGGGGCTCGGCGTGCTGCGCCGCGGCAAGACCGCCATCGAATGCAGGAACGGCGCCGTCGTCACCTGGTGCTTCGGCCATCTGCTGGAACAGGCCGAGCCCGATGCGTACCTCCCCGACCATCTCCCGAAAACGAAGAAAGGCGCGAAAATCTGGCGCCTTGAGGATCTCCCGATCTTTCCGAAGACCTGGCAGATGCTCGTCAAGAAGGAGAAGGGCGCCCGCGCGCAGCTCGCCGCGATCGGCAAGCTCATTCGCGAGGCGGATGTCGTCGTCAACGCGGGCGATCCTGACCGCGAGGGACAGCTTCTCGTCGACGAGGTGCTCGAGCACTTCCGATGCCGCAAGCCCGTGAAGCGGTTCTGGGTGTCGGCGATCGATCCGGCTTCGGTGAAGCGGGGCTTGAGCCGCCTCACCGAGAACAGCCGCTACGCCGGCATGCGCGACGCCGCGCGCGGGCGCGCCCGCGCCGACTGGCTCCTCGGCATGAATCTCTCGCGCGCCTACCCGCTCACGAACCGCAGCGCGGGGGGAAGAAGCGAGCTCATCGCCGTCGGCCGCGTGCAGACGCCGACCCTCACGATGGTCGCGCGCCGCGACTATGCGGTCGAGCACTTCGTGCCGAAGGACTACTTTGCGGTCAGCGCGCGGCTTTCCGCCCAAGGGGCTGCCTTCCGGGCCCGCTGGAAGCCGCGGCCGGGGCAGCCGGGCATGGATGAAGAGGGAAAGCTTCTCTTGGACCTCAAGCTCGGGGAAGCGCTCGTCGCGCGTCTCTCGCAGGAAAAGACGGCAACGGTCGTCGCCGCCGCCACAAAGCGCAAAAAAGCCTATCCGCCCAAGGCCTATTCGCTCGCCGACATTCAGGTGGAAGCCAACCGCCTTTACGGCTTCACGGCAGAAGAAACGCTCAAAATCTGCCAGTCGCTCTACGAAAAGCACAAGATCACGAGCTATCCGCGCACCGACTGCTGCTACCTGCCGGAGTCGCAGCACGCGGAAGCGCCGCGCGTTCTCGCTGCGATTGCCGAGACGCTTCCCGCCGCCGCAAAAGCCGTTTCGCGCGCCGATCCGTCGCTCAAAAGCCCGACCTTCAACGACCGCAAGGTGACGGCGCACCACGGCATTGTGCCTGTCGGCAACGCCGCAGCCTGGTCGTCGCTCACGGAGCGCGAGCAGAAGCTCTACCGCCTCATCGCGAAGCGCTACATCGCGCAGTTCTTCGTGCCGCACGAGTACGACGAGACCGTGATCGACTTCGAGATCGGCGGCGAAATCTTCACGGCGAAAGGCCGAACCGTCGTCGTGAAGGGCTGGAAGGCGCTCTTGACCCCCGCAGAAAGCCGGTCGGACGCCAAAAAGCGGACGGGTGAAAACTCGAACGACCCGAACGCAGCAGATGCCGCAGACGCTGATCAGGCGCTCCCGAAGCTCGCGCGCGGCGACACGGCCGAGGTCCTCGCGGTCGAAGGCCGGGCTGACAAAACGACGCCCCCCGCTTACTACACGGAGGGCACGCTCATCGCCGCGATGGAAAACATCTGGCGCGCCTTCGACGACCCGCACCTGCAGGAAAAGCTCAAGGAAGCGGGCGGCATCGGCACGCCCGCGACGCGCGCCGCCATCATCCAGGAACTGAAGCGCAAGGCGTATCTCGCTGCCGATGGGAAGAAGCTCCACTGCACCGAGCTCGGCCGCCGGGTGCTCCGCAAAGCTTCCCCCAAGGTGCGAAGCGCCGCGATGACGGCCGCTTTTGAAGCGAAGCTCCAGCTCGTTGAGAAGGGCGAATATGCGCTCGAGGCCTTCGTTGCGGAATATGAAGCCTTCATCCGCAGCGAGATCGACGGGCTCCTCGCGGGCGGGGAAGCGCCCGCCGCAGCCCGCTCGCCCGGCGCCTCAGACGCACCCGACGCACTCGACGCACTCGACGCACCGAAGCGCCCTCAGCAGTAGCGCCCCGTCCGGCTTTCGGGAGCGGCGCGCACATCGTCGAGCGTGCCCGCAGCGACGATCCGGCCGCCCGCGTCGCCGCCCTCGGGCCCCATGTCGACGATGTAGTCGGCGCTGCGGATGAGGTCGAGGTCGTGCTCGATCACGATCACGGTGGCGCCGAGTTCAATCAGCCGCCGGAAAACGGCGAGAAGCGTTCGCACGTCGAGCGGATGGAGCCCGATCGTGGGCTCGTCGAACACAAAGACCGCGTCGTCCTGAAGCCGGCCCATTTCGGCGGCGAGCTTCAGGCGCTGCGCTTCGCCGCCCGAGAGGTTGGGCGTCGCTTCGCCGAGCGTGAGGTAGCCGAGCCCGAGCGCATCGAGCACGCGAAGGCGCTCTGCGACGAGCTTCATCGCCGGAATAGGCGTCACGAGCGCGAGCGCCGTCTTGACGTCCGAGGCCATCAGTTCCGGGAGCGTGAAGGAATGGTCCTCAAGGTCCCCGTCCTTCACCTTTGAAGCCGCAAACCGCACCTCGTCGGCCGTCTTCGAATAGCGGCTCCCGCGGCATTCGGGGCAGGGGATGTCGACGTCGGGGAGAAACTGCACGTCGAGGCTGATCGAGCCCGTGCCGTCGCAGACGGGGCACCGCAGCCGCCCCGTGTTGTAGGAGAAGTCGCCCGCTTTGAAGCCCAAGCGCTTCGCGTCCGGCGTTCTCGCAAAGCGGGTGCGGAGCTCGTCGTGCACGTCCGCATAGGTCGCAACCGTCGAGCGCACGTTGATCCCGATCGGCGTTGCGTCAATGAGCTTCACCGAACGGATCCCCGGCGCATCGATCGAGCGGACGTGTTCGGGGAGGGGCTTTCCGGCGAGCTTCGCCGAGAGCGCCGGCACGAGGCTTTCGAGCACAAGCGTCGTTTTCCCCGAGCCCGAAACGCCCGTCACGACGGAAAGCCGCCCCTTCGGAAATTCAACCGTCAAGGGCTTCACCGTATGAATCGGCCCCGTCGTCATGCGGATCCTTCCCTTTTCAAAGAGCTTCGCGCGCGGCACCGTGCTCGGCGTCCCCGCGGATTTCCGGCCCGCGATGAAGGGGCCGATCTTCGAAGCCGGATCGGCGGTGATCTTCGCGAGCGGCCCCTCGGCAACGACGCGCCCGCCGCCCGCGCCGGCGTCGGGCCCCATTTCGATGAGCCAGTCCGCGGCGCGCAGGAGCGCCACGTCGTGGTCGACGAGAAGAACCGAATTGCCGTCGGCGACGAGGTCGTGCATTACGCCGCGAAGCCCCTCGAGATTCGCCGGATGGAGCCCGATCGAAGGCTCGTCGAGCACGTAAAGGACGCCTGTCGTGCGGTTTCTGACAGCCCGCGCGAGCTGCATGCGCTGCCGCTCGCCCGTCGAGAGGGTTGCCGCCGCGCGGTCGAGCGTGAGGTAGCCGAGCCCGAGCAAGAGGAGGCGCTTAGAAGCGCCCTCGAAGGACGCGCAGATGCGCTCGGCCATCGGCCGCATGGGTTCGGGGAGCGTTTGCGGGACCTCTGCCACCCAGCGGGCGAGGTCTTTCAACGTCATTGCCGTTGCCTCGGCAAGCCCAATGCCGCGGATTTTCGGCGCTCGGGCTGCAGGCGACAAGCGCGAGCCGCCGCAGTCGGGGCAGGTGCCGGCCTTGAGAAAGCGCTCGACGCGCTTCATCCCTTTCTCGTCCTTCACCTTGGAAAGCGCGTTCTCAACCGTGCGCACGGCGCTGAAGTAGGTGAAGTCAAGCTCAGCCGTGTCTTCCGACGTCTTCGAGCGGTAGAGAATGTGCTTCTTCACGGCGGGGCCGTCGTAGACGATTGCCTTTTCTTCGGGCGTGAGGTCCCGGAAGGGCACGTTCGTGCGCACGCCCATCGCGCGGCAGACGTCCGTCATGAGCGACCACATGAGGCTCTTCCAGGGCGCGACCGCACCTTCGTCGATCGTCTTCGTTTCGTCGGGGACGAGCGTTGCCCGGTCCACCGTGCGCACGAGCCCCGTGCCCGAGCAGGTCGGGCATGCCCCGCGGCTGTTGAAGGCGAGGTCTTCCGCGGAAGGCGCCCAGAAATGCGCGCCGCAGACCGGGCAGACGAGCTCTTCCTCGGCCGCCACCTTGAGCGAGGGCGGCACGTAGTGGCCGTTCGGGCACCGGTGGCTCGCAAGACGCGAAAACATGAGGCGCAGCGTGTTGAGGAGCTCCGTCCCGGTGCCGAAGGTGCTTCGGATGCCGGGGACGCCGGGGCGCTGATGAAGCGCGAGCGCCGCCGGCACATGCAGCACCTCGTCGACGTCGGCCGCGGCCGCCTGCGTCATGCGGCGGCGCGTGTAGGTCGAGAGCGACTCGAGATACCGGCGCGAGCCTTCGGCATAAAGGACGCCGAGCGCGAGCGACGACTTGCCGGACCCGGAGACGCCAGCCACGGCGACGATTTTGCCGAGCGGCACGTCGACGTCGATGTTCTTGAGGTTGTGCACGCGCGCGCCGCGAACCGTGATGTGATCGGCCATCCGCTCCTCCTGCTCTTCTTCTGAAGTCTTTATGCCAAAAGAATAGGCCCAAATCGCCCTGGCGTCGCTTTGAGGCGTGTGGGCCATTGGGGCTTAGGCAATTTCTTGGCGCAGCTTGGGGGCTGCTTATGGCGGCCCCACCTGAAAACAGATTTTTCGTTGCATCGCGCCAACACTTTCGTCAGTCGCATCGCTGTCGTTACAATTTTCTTGAACGAGTCGTTCCGCTTATCGATACTAGAAATAAGGGCAACCCCTACGTCAAACCATCCTTTTGTATTGCTTTGAGGGTATTTACCTAAATCAAATTCCATAGGAATATGGCGAATGATCGGTCCAGCACCGAGGTGCGTCGGCCGGCCGGCTGACGCGCAATCACAACAACCCAAGGACAATTCCAATGGAAAAAACCAAACGCACCCTTCAATACACACTCATTGCATCCGCTGTTGCAGCCGTTGCGGGCGGCGCTTTTGCAGCCGATGCCTCGCATTGGGAGAAAAAGCCGGAGAGCGTCAAGGCAGCGACGGCGCCGATTCAATGGGAAGCCGTCAAGGCCGACAACGCTTTCGAGCTCTCGGGCTCGACGCAGCAGTTCCTCAAAGCCGACGCCGGCACAAAGACTTTCGACGGCCGGCTCTGGGTGGTCGGGAAGGATGAAGGTGCCAAAGCGACCGGGCTTTGGGCGAGCGGCCAAGGCGTCAAAGTCTTCAACAACGGCAAAATCTACGTGACGTCTGAAGGCAATGCGAAGCCCGGCTCGCAGCATGCGATGGGCGCTGGCAACTTCGCACAGGCTTTCAACGAGGGCACCATTGTCGCCCGCAATGCCAACGGCATGTACGTCGACAATTCTTCATTCTCGGTGATTGTGAACAAAGGCCACATCTACGTTGAAGAGCAGGGGGCCGCAATGAATCTCGGCGGCGCGCCGGGATCGGTCGCCATGAACATGGGCCGTATTGAAGTCGGCCACCCGAGCAAAGACGCGTCCACGCAGGGCGTTCTCATCAATGCGGCGAACAATACCTTTACAAACCGCGGCATTATTGCGGCCAAGTCCAGCTCAGCGCATGCGATTGAAATCACAGGCGCCGGCAAGAACTCAACGATCAATCTCGAAGCCGGCTCCTCTGTCACCGGCATCATCAGCATTGCCGAGGGCAATACGGGGTCGACTCTCAACGCCAACGGCTTCAAGGGCACGATCGACCTTGACAGCCACACAAAAGATCTAACGGTCCTCGTCCAGAACGGCGCTGCGCTCAATCTCGGTTCGAGCACGACAAACCGCATCAAAAAGACCGAAATCACGAACGGCACGCTCTCGGCCGCCAGGTTCGACCAGCTTGACAAGGTCATCCTCAATTCAGGGGGCGCCCTTAACTTTCTGCTTCCAGAACAGGTCAACAACTTTAAATTTACCGGGGAAGAGCTGGTGCTTGCCGGCGGCTCGCTCCAAATCAACGGTCAGAAGCACTCTGGGCACCTTGTGATCGGGAATGCCAATAAAGAATCAAAGCTGGATATTCAAAAGGGCGCCTACAAGATCAATTCGCTTGTGGTCGCCGAGAAGAGCAAAGCCAACGTCGCCAAGGACGCCGCACTTGGCGTTGGGAAGATATTCTCTGTCAACAAAGGCGCAGAGATGACCGTCTCGGGCAAGCTCGGCTTCGGCGAGAAAGCGAAGCTCACCGTTGCGGATAAGGGCAGCCTCACCGTTGATGGCGGCACGCTTATGCTTTGGAACACGCAAGCCTTCTCCGACAACAAGATTTCTGAGGCACTCCAGAATACTCAATTTCAAAACAACGCCTTCGTTGAAATTCAGAACAGCACTGCACTCACGACTCAAGAGATTGGCGCCGCCCAAGCGCTCTTCAAGGAGGGATCCGGCGCAAACCTCTCCTTCGCCAATCTGAAAGTGAAGCTCACCGATGAGGAAAAGCAAAACGGCATTGGCTTTGACACCATGCTCGGCACTGCGATGATCGGCCAGAAGATGACGATCGGCAATCCCGATGGAGAGGGCTTTGCAAAGGCTGATGTCGGCACAGCGACGGTCGGCGTCGGCACGCTCCGGGTGGCCGAAGGCACGAAGACGCTGAAGCTCACGGGCGAAGGCGGCACGACGTACTTCAGCGGCGCCGAAAAGCTCTTTGAGGGTTCGTCGCTCGAGAAAACGGAAATCGACGGCACGGTTTATCTCGGCCATGCACCAGAAGACACGGGCGTCGTGAACGTCAAGGACTTTTCGGTCAAGACCCTCAAAGTCATCGGCCGCTACAGCGCGACGAACGTCGAAACGTCAGACAACGCGACCATCTCGGGCGCGCTCAAGGCCGCGAGCCTGAGTGGCGGCACTTCGACAGTGAACGAAAACGGCGTGCTTGAAGCGTCGCTTGTGAATGCCGACGTGACGGTGGAAAAGGACGGCCTTTTCGTCCTCGGCGCGGCGCATACGGGAGCGCCCCCCGCCACGCCGCCAGCAGCCCCGGCGGCGGGGGGTGGGGAACCAGCGGAGGCGGTTGGCGTGCCCGACGGCCCGCAGGCGCGGCCTGCGGCGAATGCACCGAACGCTGCGAGCGAGCCGGCCCGAAAGAACACCCAGATCAACAAGGGGGTTGTTCTTAAAAGCGGCGCCACTTTTGCCTTCAGCGAAGCGTCCGGCAAAGCGCTTCAGGCAGAGATCAAGCGCGGCGCCTTCGGCCCCGGCATCAAGTCGGGCTTCCTCGTGGATGCGCCGGTGACGGTGGGCGAAAAGGGCAAGCTTCAGATCGGCAATAGCCCGGCAAACGACAATCAGATTGCCGCCGGCCAGGATGTCGTGACGATCGTCAACGCCTCGAAGTTCGGCGAAAAGGATGTCGTCTTTGATGCAGCCAAGGTGACGCTTGCCGGGAAGAACCGCCTTGAAAACGCCCGCCATGCGCAGACGCTCGTCCTCACGAACGGCACGCTCGAAGGGAGCCCGACGTTTGAGCTCTCGAACGCATTCCTCTCCGGCACGACGAAGCAGGTCGAAAAGAGCACCGTTCTCGCTGTCGGCCTCAAGGACAACGCTGCGCTCAAGACCGACGCCGCCACCTACGGCGCACTCAAGACCATCGTCAATTCATCGAAGGCCGAAAAGCTCCAGAAGCTCGTCAGCGCCGTCGGCGAGTCGTCCCAGGCAGGCTTCTTCAGCAATGCGGGGGCCCTTCCGCCGCCTGGGGCTTTGGCGGTGATGTTTGGGGCGGCGATTCCGGCCGCCGCGGGCCTCTACAACGCCGCCTACGACGCGGCGCGCGAAGTGACGGGCGCGGTCGAGCGCCGCAGCCTCGCGCCCTCGACGGGCTTCGGCGCCTGGGCGGACGTCTTCTATGCGAAGAATGAAGCAGCGTCGCTTTACGGCTCGCACGGGTATTCCGGCACCGTCAAGGGCGGCACGCTCGGGTTTGACGGCCAATTGCCCTTCGGCACCACGGCGGGCGTCGCATTCTCGGTCGGCACGGCCGACGCCAAGAGCGAAAAGACGATCGGCCGCTACAGCACCGATTCGGACTTCTGGGCCGTGACGCTCTATGGCGGACACGAGCTCGGCATTTTCCGCTTCTCGGGCGACGTTTCGTACCTTTCGTTCGACAACGACCTCAAGGGCTCGCTCCTCGGCGCTTCCGTGAAGGAAGGCGCGGATGCGTCCGTCCTCACCGCGGGGCTGCGCACCGACGTGACGATCTGGGAATCCGACGACAAGAACTTCAGCATCGTGCCGCACGCCGGTCTTCGCTACACGAAGATCGATGCGGAGAATGCCTTCGGACTGCGAAGCGATTCGATCGACGTCTTTGAAATGCCGGTGGGCGTGAAGTTCGCCGGACGCTTTGAGCCCGCTGCCGGCTGGCTTCTCTCGCCAAGCCTCGACCTCACGGCCGTGCCGCAGATCGGCGACAAGAAGGTCGGCACGATCGCGGGCGACGTGAACGTGCTCAACAACGTCTACAACGCCACGCTTGGCGTCACCGCAGCGAAGGAAAACGTCGCCTTCGGGCTCTCCTACCGCTATGGCTTCGGCACGGATGACCGCGCCGACCAGGTGCTTCAGGCGCGCGTGAGCTTCTCGTTCTAAGAGAACAGGAATAACGGCCTGAACGTCAGTTTGTCCGGCGGACCGCCCTTTCAGAATGGAAGACTGGTCCGCGGCCCCATGCTGAGGCAGCTGACGTTTTCGAGCGCTTCTATGCAAGCGGCCCCTGGCAGTCTTTGAACCGCCAGGGGCCTTTATCTCAAAAGCGCAATTCAATTGCGTTCGCTTTCTCAAGCCTCTTCTGCCCGCGCGGCTCGTTCGAGGCACGCGTCTCGGACTTGAGAACAACGGCAAGCCCCGCAAGAATAGCCGCGAGCCCCGCCGCCGCCCAAGGATTCACGCTTTCCTGAACAACGGCAACAGCGAGCACAAAGGCCGTCACGGGCTCAAGGAGGCCCAGCGCCACGCAGGTGGAGACGCGCGTCGTTTTGAGCGCCGTGCCGTAAAGAAGATAGGCGCCCCCCGTCGTCACGACGCCGAGATAGGCGACGAGCGCCATGTCGGAAAGAATGATCTCGGGCGTCTCCGAAAAGAAGAAGGCTGTCGCGAGCGCAATCACGGCCGCGACCGTGAAGCTGTGCGCCGATGCGCGCAGCGGCGAGCGCATCCCGACGAGCGACTTCGCGAGCATGGAATAGGCGGCGTAGCAGAAGCCCGCGGCCACGCAGATCGCGATCCCCAGGGGATTGACAGTCACGTTCTCCGCTTGAGATATCGCCATCCAGACGCCGCCCGCGATGGCAATCGCAACGCCCGTCACCCAGAGGCGGTCAGGCGCCTTGCGGCGGACAATCCCGTCGAGAATCCCGGCCCAGACGGGCGCCGCACCGATCGTCGTGCAGGAGCCGAGCGCTACGCCCGCGATTTTCACGCCGCTGAAAAAGAGCAGATTGAATAGCGCCATCGCGATCCCAGCGGCGAGCACGCCCAAAAGATAGCTTCCGCCCGATCCCGCCGGCTGCGGCACCGTCTTTTCGGGCGCAGCCCTTCGGCCCTCCGTCACCCAAAGCGCCGGATAGAAGAAAAGGCATGCACAAAGCACGCGCAGCGCGCCCACCCACAGCGGCGAAAGCGTCGGGCTCTGAATGAAGGTCTGGACGGTGCCCGTCGTTCCCCAGAGGACAGCGGCTAGCGCTGCGAGAAGAAAGCCGGAGAGGGCGCCGAAGGCGGATTTGGACATGCGTGAGAATCCCGAGAGAAGGCAAGAAGAAAAGCCGAACAAGCCGAACATCTGTCACCCGGAGGCTGGAGGACGGCATCGCCGGATATCTTCTTACTAAATATCTTTATTTGAAGATTCTGGATTATACCGAGCTCGGATCCGCGGCTGCGCTCAGCTTGAGGGACAGAGCCAAAGCGGCCGGGTCCCTGGCAAATCCGAGCGCAGACAGTAGCACGCAGCCGAACGGATGCAAGCGCCTAAAATACAAAAATTCGAATATTCAAATGCCACCGCAAGAGACTTCAGGCGCGCGCAGCGAGCGCCCGCGCGCCGAGCGCTCAAGCAAAGATAGGAGACACTGCATCATGCTTCGATTTGCCTGCGACTATCAGGAAGGGTGCCTGCCCGCCATTCTCGACCGCCTGATTGAAACAAACCTCGTCCCGGTCGCGGGGTACGGCGAAGACGAATTCGCCGAAAACGCCCGCCGCATCATTCGCGAAGCCTGCGAGGCGCCGCATGCGCGCGTCTGCTTCTTTGCGGGCGGCACGCAGACGAATTCCGTGACGATTCACGGCATTTTGAGGAGCTACGAAGGCGTTATCTCGGCCGACACCGGTCACGTGACAGGCCACGAAGCGGGCGCCGTCGAAGCGCGCGGCCATAAGGTGCTCACGCTCCCCCAAAAGGACGGGAAGATCACGGCCGAAGGCATCCGCGCCTACATGAAGGCCTTTGAAGAGGACGACAGCCGCGACCACATCGTGCAGCCCGGCATGGTCTACATTTCGCAGCCGACGGAGCTCGGCACGCTCTACAGCCTTGCCGAGCTCGAGGCGATCTCCGCTGCAGCGCATGAATATGGGCTTCCGCTTTTCGTCGACGGCGCGCGCCTCGCTTACGGTCTCGCCGCGGAAGGAAACGACGTGACGCTTCCAGACCTTGCCCGCCTCACCGACGCCTTCTATATCGGCGGCACGAAGTGCGGGGCCCTGATCGGCGAAGCGCTCGTCATCACGAATCCCGACATCATGCCGCACTTCTTCACGACGATGAAGCAGCAGGGCGCGATTCTCGCCAAGGGCCGCCTCGTTGGCATCACCTTTGAAGTGCTGATGACGGAAAACCGCTACGTGGAAGCCGGCCGCCACGGCGACGAGCTCGCGCAGCTCATGAAGAAGGCCTTCATCGAAAAAGGCTACGAGCTCTACGTCGACACGCCGACGAACCAGATCTTCCCGATCCTCGACGAAGCCACGAAGGCGCGGCTTGAGAAGGACTTCGTCTTCTCGAACTGGTACCACCTCCCTGACGGGCGCTGGGTGGTGCGCTTCTGCACGTCCTGGGCGACGGATCCGGAAGCGGTGGCGAAGCTCATTGAGGCACTTTGATTCGTCCTTGATCTGATATTGAAAGGTGAGGCCGCCGAAGGAGCGTTCGTTCTGAAGGCCTTCGGCGGGACCTTTTTTCCTTCTTCACCATTTCATTTGCTTTTAACCGAGCAATTAAAGCATAAAGAGGCCGGCAATCTATTTTGTCGCATTTAATGAACCACTAAAAAAATTAATATTAAAACTCTTCAAACCCCTTTCAGGTACTAAATTTAGATATAACTCGAAAACAGTTTGTCTTGTTGCAATACTGCAACGCACCCCCCTTGCTCAGGATCCAGGGGGGATAGATACATAAATAATTTCTTAATTCATTATTGATTTTACAAGAGATCTAATTCTAATTTACACGTAATCAATAAGTGTTTAGGTAGTAATACTCCACCCCTTCTATGAGACCGTTCGTAGGATCGGGGGTGTGCATTGCACAGCGCGCACAAGTTGTGCACGCACAAGAAATATTTCTTGGAGTTTCATTTCATGAATAAGAATTTCAAGGTAGTCTTTTCGAAGGCTCGTAATGCTTTGATGGTCGTGAACGAAGCCACGTCTTCTGTTCAGGCCAAGGGCACCAAGACAGTCATTGCCGTTGCCGTTGCTACGGTTGCAGGCATTGCCAGCGCAGCAGCAACTAACGTCGAATACACGGGCGACGACATTACTATCGAAGCCGGTCAAGAAGTCACGGTTACGCAGAAGACCACAGACGAAGGCACGATCAACATCAATGGCGGTAAAGCTACGCTTACTGGCGGATTTGCTGTCAATACGCAGGCAGATCCTGATACCGGCGCATCGCTCGTGATGAAGGGAGGCGAACTCGTCGTTAAGGATGGCAACAATTTCCGCAATCTGCAGGTGACGGGCGGCAAGATTGTCATTGATGGCGGCGATGCTGAACGCACTTCCGGGTGGCGTGCGGGCACATATCTTGGCGGCTATGCTGCTCCGCAGGGTACCGAAGAAACGCGCTCGACGTTGATTTCCGGCACCGGCACTACGGTCAGCGTTACGAACGGCATGCTTTACGGCGGTGCCACTGGCTCAAGCAACTCGTCCAAATCCCCGCTACTGATCACCAACGGCGCAACAGTGACGCTTGGCGGAAGCACGTTGAACAAGGCCGGCGTCATCTACACGGGTACGGACAAGCCCTTGATCGTCTCTGACGGCGCCAAAGTGTCTGTTGCCAAAGATCAGTACGGCGCCATTTTCAGCCGTGGCAAGATTACCGTTGATGGCGGTGTCATCGAAAACGCCGGAACGCTCGTGGTTGCCAACTCCATCGGCGAGACAGACACCCCTAACGTAAATACCGCCAAAGTCACGGATTCGGTCTTCTCGGCTGATAAAGGCGTTGATTTCACCATTACCGCAGGCCAGTTCAATACTGCCGCGACGGGTCTGACGGTCGTCAACGGCAAGATCACTTTGGAAGGAACCGGTGCGATTACTGCGCAGAAACTGTCCGCCGCCGGTACGCCCGAAAAAGTTGATGGTTTGACTGGCTTCAATGTTGAATCGCTCTCTATCGATGAAAACGCTAGCCTGACGGCAACCAACGGTGTTGAAATTGGCGACAAGGGGGCCATTGTGCTGAATGACGGCTCCATTACGACGGATAGCATTGTCGTGAAAAGTGGCGGCGCGTTCACTCTCAGCGACGGCTCCATCAATTTCGTTAAGGTGCAGCGCGCCCCGACTCAGGACTTCACGGTTCAGACCGGCGGCACGTTTACTGTTAATGAAGGCGCAGCACAGGCCTTCAATACGATGACTGTTGAAGGCGGCAGCACAAACAGCATTAAAGGCCGGCTTGACGTCCAGACACTGACGGTTGATCTCTCCGGCAACAAAACCAGTACGCCTTTCAGCCTGACAGATCAGGGCGAACTCGTTGTGAAGGACATGACCGTTGACGGCAGCGGATTGGCAGTAGCCATCGACGCTTACGACGACAGCGCTGTGGTTCTCACGGGTAAGATCGACGCTAAGAACGGCACTCGTGCAGTTGTAGCACGTGACAATTCGACTATTACGCTAGGCGACGATGCTGAAGTGACCGGCAAGGGTGCAATTTATATGTATGCAGGCACCACGCTCGGCACGAATTCTCAAGTCTTCCGTGATGACGACGGGAAGGTACTTGCAACTGCGCCCGACTTCCTGGAATTTGATAATGGCGCAGCTAAGTCCAATACGACGATCAGCCTGACAGACAGCACGATGTCGATTGAGGACATCAAGAGTCTTAATACAATGCTTGGCAAGCAAGCCGGCACGGCTATTCAGGCAACCACGATTTGGAACAACAATACCGACAAGACCACGCTTTCCGAACTCGCGCTTTCTGAGTGGAAGGACCTCGGCGGCACGGTAATTGGTGCTCTCTCGGCGACGGTGGATAACGCAGGCCAGTTGATTTCCATTTCGAACGACGCTAGCGGCTACTACAACTTCGGTGCAAAGAATCTTGTCGTATCCGGTGCAACGGCTGATCAGCCTTTGATCCTCGACGTTTGGGGCACCAATAATGGCGTTGCTACCCTTGTTGGCGGCGCTGCCGGCACTGAACTCATCGTGGCCGCTAATGGCGAATCCGTTCCTTCGGCTACCAACATTAAAGTCAACGGAACGTTGAACTTTGGTGATGCCGCTGGTCTTGCCGCCACGTACGGTCATTTGAACGGTCATGTTGAAGTCGGTGAGAATGTTACCAATACGGCTCACGCAACTTTCAACGTTTCCAACGGCTCCTTTGAAATTAAGGAATACGTAAAGACTTTCCAGTACGGCGATGTTACCATTGACGACGATGCTACCTTGACGGTTCACAACGTCATGACGAGCGGGAACACGCCGACCCTTCAGACTGCATCCGTCGTTAATGCCGGTACGTTCACGGTCGAAGGCACGCTGAATGCAGAAACCATTGACAACGATGGCACGTTCACCGTTTCTCACACAGGCCGTGTAAATGCTGACGCATTTCAGGGCACCAGCACGGTTAACGGCGGCGTTGTGGTGCTCGGCGGCGAAAAGCGCACGGGCACGGGTGAAACCGGCTTTAACGCAGCCATCGGCCAGATCAGCCTCAATGCTGCTAAGGTTGGCGAGAATGAAGCTGGTGACGAGGAACAGCAGGGCGCTCTGGTGGTTGTCGGCGGCAATACGACCGATGCGATGGCCTATCAGCAGGCGCACCAGCTCGACAACACCCTCTGGATTGGTCAGGAAACGCATTTTGCTGCAGAGGATACGGTTACGCTCGGCACTGGCGGCAAAGGTACCTGGAACGGCCATTATTTAGATGGAAATTCCGGTAAGGCAGAAAAAACTGTTGCCATCGACATGAAGTCACTCGCGAGCTCCGGCTACAAGGCTGGCGAAACACTCGACAAGACGGCTCAGATCGTTAACTACGGTAATAATGCACAGATTTCTGCAGATAAGCTCGTTCTCGCGAACTTTGCCGACATCAACAAGAGCATGCTCGTTCTAAACGAAACGACGGACACGTATGAGCTCGTGGTCGGCGACGTTACGGACATTAATAACATTGATCTCGGAACGTCTTTCTACGGCGCCACGCTTGATAGTGGCATCGTTGCCCTCAATGCCAACGAAGATCGAGTCCATAGTCTACTTGACGGCCTGGCAGTCGAAAACGAAGTGGTCTACAGCCTCAACAATTTCGAGCTGAATCGCAATGAGCTCGTCAATGCGATTGTCTTCAAGACCGATGCTTGGGAACGGTCCATTGCCGATAATTTCGCCAAGATTGCTGAAGACAATGGCTGGACGAATGTCGATGGTATTTGGCAGCAAGCTGAAGCTCGTGCGGCTTGGGAAGCTTATGAATCCAAGGCCTGGGCTCAGTATGAAGACGGCATTGACTCCGTCTCCTACATGGCTGTTCTCGGCGGCGCCTTCTCGACCGCAGTCGACATCAACAACGAAGTCTGGAAGTCGCTCGACCGCCGCATGTCGCTCGCGAACCTCAACGCGCCGCGCAATGCCTACGGCGTGACGCCGTGGGTTGACGTGATCGGCACGACGAACGAGGCCAAGGACCTCTTCGGCGGCGCCGGCTACGAAGCCGACATCTACGGTGCCGTCTTCGGCGCCGACTGGACGGCTCCCTGCGGCGCCATCCTCGGTCTCGCGTTCAACGTGGGCCAGGCGGATGCCAACAGCAGCGACTGGAGCAACAAGGTCGAAAACGACGTCGACTTCTGGGGCGTGAGCCTTTACGGTTCGCACCGCATCGGCAACTTCAACGGCAAGGTCGACCTCGGCTACATCAGCACCTCGAACGACCTCTCGACCCACACGGTCCTCGGCAAGTTCGACGAATCGCTTGACGCCGACATCTTCACGATCGGCTTCGGCGGCGAATACATCGTCAACGCCGGTTCGTTCAATGTCGTTCCGCACGCAGGCATCCGCTGGTCGCGCTTCGACATGGACGACAGCAAGTTCGGTGCCGACTACGACGCCATGAACCTCTTCCAGATGCCGATGGGCGTCGCATTCTCCGGCACGTTTGAAACTGCCGGCATGAAGGTCGCGCCGATGATCGACATCTCGGTGGTTCCGGCCTTCGGCGACAAGGATGCTGAAGCCTCCTACATGGGCGGCTACAAGGATGCAACCCGCGTCGTCGACACCAACCCGATCCAGATGACCTTGGGCGTCACGGGTCAGGTTGATGCCTGGACCTTCGGCGTCAACTACGGCCTCACGGCTGGCGGTGATGAACGCTTGAACAACTCGTTCAACCTCAATGCCCGCTACACCTTCTAATTTCAGCTCGTTCATGAACGGCATCCGCCGTTCCCAAACCTGAATAAGGAAGGGGAGGGCCTCCTCGCCGAGGCCCTCCGCAAAGCCCCGCCCGTTTCTCGCAACAGCGGGAAGCGGGCTTTTCTTTTCTGCGAGGAGGAGGGCATAGCCGTCGGTTTCCCGACGCTCATGCTGCTGCCAGCCGCTTTCCAAAGGCAATCGCCATGCAGTCCGACAACAAGAGACTCACGACGCGCGGCTCGTCGACGAACGACGAATCGCCGCCCGAACGCATTCGTCCGAAATACCCGTCCGCGCAGAAAAGAAAAGCCGCACTGGCGCTATTTGAATCAGGCACCGGCTACAAAAGCGCCGCCGCGCTCCTGGGACTATCCGTCTACACAGTTCGCGACTGGCACCGGAAGTTCAAAAAGGGAACCTTCCGCGTCGAACTCAATCCCAAGCAGTACCGCCACACGCCGGAAAC
Organism: uncultured Sutterella sp.; assembly: GCA_905213905.1. Lineage (GTDB taxonomy): Bacteria > Pseudomonadota > Gammaproteobacteria > Burkholderiales > Burkholderiaceae_F > Sutterella. The sequence goes on from CAJMKD010000029.1 coordinate 16,756, forward strand.
GAAGGCGCGCGTCATTGCGCTTCGCGAGAGCGGCTGCTCCTGGCGTGAAGTAAGCACAATCACTGGCGTCAATATTTCCACCTGCCGCAGCTGGGTGGAAGAAAGCTGAAAGCTCGCAAAGAGGGGAGCAGCTCAGCGCCTCCGGCATAAGCGCAAAACGCCATCCGCAGCAACTTGGTTCAAAATGCAGGTGATTACCCTCAAGAAGCCTGCACTTAGCGATACTTAACGTTCCTGCTCAACTAGTAAACAAGCCTATCGAAGGCAACAAACGTCTGAAAAGCTTATAGTGGCAAGGTTTTGTTCCTTTGCCGAAGGCAACCGAACGGGACAGCAATTCCCACTGTCCTTTCATAAGAAGAAAGTTATACGCACGCTAAGCACTCAAAGGATCCCCTCGTGAAAGAATCATTCAAACCCTTCTTCCGCCTTGCGAGACCGTTCCTCAAAGCCTCGCTCGTGAAGCAAATTCTCATCGGCCTCATCCTCGGCGTTCTCTTTGCCTGGGCTGCGCCCGAAGCTGCGCACTACGCGGGCTTCTTCGGCACGATTTTCGTGACGGCTCTCAAGGGCGTCGCGCCCGTTCTCGTCTTCGTGCTCGTCATGAGCTCGATTGCGAACAACAGCGTCGCTAACGAAGCCGCTCAGATCAAGCCCATCTTTGTGCTCTACATGATCTCTACCTTCGGCGCCGCTGCAATCGCGGTTGTCGCGAGCTTCCTCTGGCCCACTGTCATTTCGCTTGCCACGCCCGACGAAGGCTTGGCGGCACCAGGCGGCATCGGCGAAGTGCTTACGAGTCTTGTCCTCAACATCGTCGACAATCCGTTCCGCGCGATGTACAACGCCAACTACATCGGCATTCTCGCCTGGGCGATCGCAATGGGCATCATCTTCCGCCGTGCCCGCCAGGCTACGCGCGAAATGCTCGAAGCCGCCGCTGAAGCCGTGCAGCTCATCGTGCACCTCGTGATCCGCTTTGCGCCGCTCGGCATCTTCGGCCTTGTTGCCGACACTTTCGCTTCGGAAGGCTTCTCCGCGCTCATGGGCTACGTGAAGCTTCTTGCGCTGCTGCTTGGCTCGATGGCCTTCGTCGCGCTCGTTTGGAACCCGTTCCTCGTCTGGCTCTGCACGCGCACGAACCCGTATCCGCTCGTCTTCATGGTGCTTCGCGAATCGGGCGTTGCCGCGTTCTTCACGCGCTCCTCGGCCGCGAACATTCCGGTCAACATGGAAATCTGCAGCCGCCTCAACATGCCGAAGTCGACGTACTCCGTATCGATTCCTGTCGGAGCAACGGTCAACATGGCAGGCGCTGCCGTCACGATCACGGTAATCACGCTCTCGGCCGCGTATTCGCTCGGCATTGACGTGAGCATCGGCACGGCGATCTTCCTCTGCGTCGTCTCCTCGATCTGCGCGGCGGGCACCTCCGGCGTTCCGGGCGGCTCGCTCATGCTGATTCCGCTTGCCTGCGGGCTCTTCGGCATCGACCAGAACACCGCGATGCAGGTGGTGGCCGTGGGCTTCATCATCAGCGTTCTGCAGGACTCGACCGAAACGGCGCTCAATTCCTCTTCGGACGTTCTCTTTACGATTGCGGCCTGCCGCCGCGCTGAGCGCCTGAAGCGCGAGCGCGGCTTCTGAAGCTGAACTTTTAGAAGCAAAGCAACGCCAAGCCCCGTATGGCAAAACGCCTGCGGGGCTTTTCTTTGAGCCTTCAGGGAGAACGGTCTTCGCGCATTTAAGCTTCGCTTGAACTATCGGGCGTAACCTTCGGCATCATCATGGCGTGATCTCAGGCGAAAAAAGCCCCTTCAACAGACCGCGCACCTTCCGAATTTCCTCTTCGAAAAGCTCATCATGTCGATTCTGAAGACCCTTCTTCCCGTCATCGCTCTTTCCTGCGGCATCGCTGCAACGTCCGTTCAGGCGAATCCCTGGGTTGCTGGCGGTGGCTCGAGCGGTTCGAATGCAGCCGCGGCTGCCGACCAGGCCAAGGCAGAAAAGCCCAGGGCCCCGTACGTCGGCCACTATTCCGGCAAGCTCTACGACCACACGGGCAAGGTCGGCAAGGCTGAAGTGTCGTTCGACAATTTCAAGTGCTTTGTTGTCTCCATCGTCGGCGACCAAGGCCTTGAAACCGGCTTTGTTGAAGCCAAAGGCAAAGAGCTTCACCTGAAGCACACTGACGGCAAGGTTTACCGCATCTTCACGATCGTCGATGAAGGCACGATTGAACTCACTTCCGTGGACGGCAAGCCCGTGAAGCAGACGAAGGATTGCTGCCGCCTCATTCGCGACTGATCGCTAGTTTTTCAACCTGCAGTTGCCGCTATAGCAGCAAACGCCAGGCTGCAAAAAAAGGGGGCGCAACGCTCGGACAAACTGCCGAGCGAAATCTGCGCCCTTCTTTTACATGCGCTTCAAAGAAAAGAAGCCGCAAGCATTATCAATACCGCCGGAAAGCCGCCGCCAGCTTCGCGCGACAGGCTTCAGCGCCAGCACGCCCGTACTTCACGACGATGAGCTGAGCAAGAATGCGCGCCTTCTGCGGGTTGAGCGTCCCAGCAGGCACAAAGCCCGCGCGCTGCCACTCTTCAATGCCCGGCGTCACAGCGCCCGAACCCGTTCGAGAAGCGCGGATGATGAAGACGCCTTTTTCCGCTGCGCGCATGAGCGCCTTTTCCGTTTCCTTGTGAATGGAACCGTTGCCGGTGCCTGCGTGAACAATGGCGCGCGCGCCAGCAGCAACAGCTGCGTCCACCAGCACGCCATCATCGTCGGCATGCGAATACACGATGTCGACGCGCGGGAGCTTCTCAAGACCCTCGAGGTCAGCAAGGGAGAATTCCGTTGCCGTCGTATGCGGCCGCACGCTCTCGCCGATGAAAAGAATATCTGCGCCCGCAATCATCCCGATCATGCCGAGGTCAGGTCCGCGGAACGTGGCGACATTCGTCGGATGGCATTTCGTCGCATCTCTCGCCGTAGCAATGACGTCATTAAGCACGACGAGCACGCCCTTGCCGCGCGCTTCCCGGTCGGCGGCCACGCGAACAGCGTTGAGAAGATTGAGCGGGCCATCCGCCGAAATCGCGGTTGCAGGCCGCATCGCGCCCGTGATCACGACAGGTTTTTCAGTCTTCAAGACAAGATTCAAGAAGAAAGCCGTTTCTTCCATCGTGTCGGTGCCGTGCGTGATCACGATGCCGTCGACATCGTCGCGTGCTGCGGCGGCTTCAATGCCGCGGGCGAGGCGAAGCCAGACTTCAGAGGTCATTGACATCGAGTCAATGTTCGCGATCTGTTCGGCTTCAAGCGTCGCAACGGCGGAGAGAGCAGGGACGCCGGAAATGAGGCTCTCAACATTGAGGCCCTTGATGCGGTAGCCTGTGAGCTGCGTGGGATCGTCGCCCGAGGAAACAATGGTGCCGCCCGTAGCGAAGACGACAATCTTCGGCAGAGCCTCTTGAGTGTTTTGCGCGTTCGTCATGAGAAATGCGCCGGGCTTGACGGCCCGGCTTTGAAAACAAAGATATGGCGAAAGGATCGTAGCACGCGCCGAATTGCTTGAAACGCCTCTCTGGTTATCTGATTCCACCTCTCTTGGCCTACTACGCCACGAACTGGTTCAAGCACGACACAGTGGCTTTCGTATAACGCTTCCAACCGTTCCTGTGCATCGTTCGGCTTTCAAATTATTTCGGGGAATAGGTTAGAAGCAGCGGCATCTCTATGAGTCCCTGAATCGGGCTCCTCAAGTTCGCTTTGATTTCTGTAGCCGCACTTTCTATCGGAACGCCTTCCGTCTTATTTTGGCGCAAGAGATGAGAGAATAGGGCAAGAAGCGTGTGTACGTTTCCGGGCAGCCGCTTCGACGGCGCATACGATTTAGCCCATGCCAGGAAATCTTCACTTTTCTGCACGGATGCCCATCGCAGCGGAAGCTTACCCCAGCTGCCTAAATGTGCATATTGGATTGCTTTCAAAAGATCTTCTTCGGAAAAATCGGCGCAAATTTGAGCTTGCCCATTTGATGTCTTTCGAAGGGATCTAACAATCGAATGAGAAGCGAGCGAAAATGGTACGCTCGGATAATCTTTATTCGTCGGCCATTGATCGTTAAGCAGAGCCAGATTGATTTTGCTGAAAATTAAATTTTGAATATATTGCAAAAATTTACTGGTTTCCAAATTATTTACAAAAAATCCTAAAAACTTCAAATCTTTCTCGTTTTTCATTAAGACGCAACGAATACGATGTTCATTCGAGAGAGCTTGAAGAACCTCTGATATTTCTTCATCTTCGTCTGATAGAACAATCCAAATATTACGAATGCATTTGCCCTGACGAAGAAGATTCTGTGCATCATCTAGAAGCGAAAGACCGCGCTTTTTAAGTCTTGTAAAATAGCAATTTCTAATTTTATTTCGCGATACGAAACTCGACAGCAAGCGTTCCGCATCTTTCAACTGACGAGATATAAGAACGACATCTTCAGAATTATTCATTCTCCCAATCAGCAAATCCAAATTGCTATTGGATTCATATTCAGATTCGCTATTGCACTCATTTTCCTTTTTAAACGAAGATCGATTATCCAAATCAAAAAGCTTTGTAAGATCTAAACGAGAGCACAGAAATTCTTCAGCAGAAAATGGACGAAGCACCTGATTGTTAGTCGCTTCGTATAAGCAGATTTCATCATTCGGTTGCAACTCATTATTAAGTGCGGAGTGATCCCCAGCATCTGGTTCTGGTTCCAATTTCGCTGCAGAAAGAGACAAGTGTTGACTTAGCAACAGGAAATCGTGCATGCTCGTCGCTCTGGTGAGCATTTCATCTGCATTCTCTTCAATGATTCTTACCGAATCTGCAACCGTACGAAGCATTTCAAAGAGTTGTAGAGAAATAGTCTCAATTTCCGACTTATCCTTCTCCTGCAAGATTTCATAATTATCTAGCGCATGAGATTCCTCCCAATTCAGACCAATGACTTCAGCGATTTTCGCTATCCAGAAGGCATCTGATATTTCTTTTGTCTCTGCTCTTTCATCGTTGATAGAGTTTTTGATATTCGCATCCGATGAAGATTCTTTTTTCATATCATGTTTTAGAATGACATCCATCGGATTTCCGGGCCGCTGCGCCCAACGATTGCTTTCGTTTTTAAGCTGCTCTATAAAAACAGGACGAATTTGAACCCATTTGATCCACGCTTTTAGTTCTTTTAAAACAAAATCCTTCAGATTCTTTTTTCCAGCAGGAAAGAGCAAATCAAAAGCGATGAAATGCCGTCGATCTTCTTCCGAAAGATTCTGATTATCAATTCGTCTCTGTTTTAGAAGACGAATAATGAGGCTTGGCATTCCGCTCCAGAACACTTCATCCTGATAGAGAAACAGTTTTTCCGATGCCTGAATGCGACAAAGATCAAACGCAATTGCGAGGCGCTCAGCTAAAAACTGAGCTGTTGTTTCTTCGGTCTTGGAATATTTGAAGTCTGTTGCCAGTTTTATCCTGCGGAGCCATTTTTCAGGTTTTGTTTCCTTCTTTTCTTTCTTCTCTTTTTTCTCATTCAACTTCATCCAGAGTTCAATTCGCCAGGTGGAAGGCGAAATCGAAGCAATTCGAACTCTTTCGTTAAAGCTGTCATTCATTAGACTGGCATACGCTTGCGCCTGCGGCAGAAGCTCCTCCGGATAATGCATCATGAACCAGGTTTCGATGCACAAGAATGAAGGTGCAATATGAAGACCTGGGGTCTTTTTCACAGCGGCGACCGTATCTGCAAAGGCATGATGATCATCGCGATCGCACACAAGCCATGCTTCGCCGCAGCAATTCCCGTCATGGAGGCGGTCGATTCCCTTCTCAAAAAGACGCTCCGGTATAAATCCGAAGATGTACTCTACGCATTGCTGCGATACGCCGTATAACCTCATCAATCCTTGCAGATAGAGCGGCTCCGTTCGGATGCCTTCGCAGAAAATGGAAAGCCTGTGACGCTTTTCGATTGTGCTTTCGGTCGTATTCAGAATTGAAATGAATTCAGCTCTGCTGAATCGAGTGTCGTCAATCGAACTTTCGTTTTGATCGACAATCCATCCGAATGCGTCGCTCTCAGCGCCATCGCTGCTGCCGCCATCACATTCAACGGCCACGCATGCCGGTTCAATAGCGTCCTGTGCGAGAAGTTCCGGATCCACCCAGCTTTCGGGCGACAATTGAACGCCGCTTTCTTCTGGCGCTGCAAAAAAGACGCCCTCCGTTCTTCGGGATGGTCTGGCGGGATCATTGGGAGCAGGGGCGGGCGCAACTTCACAATCCTGCTTCGCGTCTTCGCTTCTTCTATGGGCCTCAGCTGCAAAAGCAGCCTCCCAGCGCCAGGCAACGGCGAGTCGAAGCGTGAAGCGCTCCAAACGCAAGTGCCGGCACGCGCGGGCTTCTTGCGCTTTCACTGCGCTGTTGCGCGCCTTCTTCGGCGAGATCTTCAGAACAAACGCGACGCCGCTCTTGATTTTCTTGTTCTCTTTCGCCTTTTTGTTTTTCTTTCCACCCATAAACAGATCTCAATATCGAACATTGATCCTGAGATTCTGCTTAACTTCACTCGATATTGCGCGCTTTTTCAGCCTGAAAGACGGAAACCGCTGCCGCAGAACGAAATTGCGGCGTTTTTCCAAAGCTGCTTAGGCGCCGTTCGAAAAAGCCTGAAGAGAGTAAAAAGGCGGGGCGGGCAGATGAAAAATCAATAGGAATGCATCGCTTCGAGCGCACACGTGAAAATACGGAGCCTCCAGTTGCAAGAAAGGCGCCGATTGCTCGGCGCCTTCCATGCGAAGATGCCTCTGTCGCGCAAGGCAGAAGCAACTTCTTTTTTGACCTCGAAGCTCATCCTACCTTTTTTTCGAGCAGGCATCAGTCGTATTTTCACTTATAGCCATGACATGGTATGTTGCAAATTTCCAAGTACAACATATGGTGTACTGCTGAGCCGAATAACCTGTTCGAAAATTAAAATGACGATTAGGGCCATTTTTTAGGTTCTTCCGATCACTCAAAGAGGCGTTTTCAATTGCAAACCAACCATTTCCTGCCGCCGGCCGACGCAACCGGCACTGTTTCGAGCGTGCGCGCCGTCACGGACTGGCAAACGAAAATGAAGCGCATTGCGTCGGCGACGCTTTTCGGCTTCATCGCGCTTGAGCTCACAGGCTGTCAGACCGCCCCCGTCGATCCGGCACAAGACGCGCAGACGGCGGCTCTCATTGAACGCACTGAAACGCGCTTGCCAGGCGTCTTCGAAGGCGTGCTGCCCTGCGCAGACTGCGCCGGCATCCGCACGGCGAGCTATCTGCGCGCCACGGGCACCTACACGCGCATCTCGCACTACATGGGCACCGACGGCGCCTTTGAGGAAGCTGGCTCCTGGCGCGCTGATCCCAAGGGACTCGACGGCCGCTACATGAATGGAAACCGATCGGAAGAGAAGGGCGACGCCGGCATTCTCATCGTCTTTGAGCCCATAAATTCGAGCGACCATGTCTGGTACGCGCTCGCCGGCGAAAAGACGCTCACGCTCCTTGACCAGGAGGGCAACGTGATTGAGGGGGGCCTGGCGCCGCTCTACGTGCTTGAGAAGCCCTGAATTCAGCGTCAGGCAGCACATTGACGCAGCTGACGACCTCAAGACTGACGGGGAGCGTCCTCAACGCTCCCCAGCGCAGACACGCCGTAAGTATCACAGAAGTTCGCGCGCCTATAATCCGAAAAATGCGAACAGTTCGGCGAAAGCCGTTCGTTTCCCGCGAACAGCAGCGCCGCAGTTTTCTGATTACCAAAAGGGCCGGCTGAAACCAGCCCGCCCATTGTCATCAAGAGAAATCATCGTGAAGAACTTTGCTCTCCTGGCCGCTTCATCGGCCGTGCTTCTCCTTTCCGCCTGCGCCCGGACGCCGTCGGCCGTCTCCGAGCCTGAGATGCCTGCCCCCGTTCAGACGGCAAACGTTCTTCTCGTGCGCTCGCAGGTGCTGCCGATTGATCCTTCGATCAAGCTTGAGCAGGCCTTCGCCGAATTCGGCGCCTGCCACCCCGATACGCAGCAGTGGGCCGAAACCGATCCCAACAACGTTCAGTTCAGCTGCGTCTACGACGACGGCACGATCATTCAGTTCGACTTCACGGTCACGGCCGCCAAGGAAGTGAAGCTGCGCCAGTTCACGTTTACGGCCATGAATGATGCGGAGTTTGCCGGCGTCAGCCTGCGCGGTCCCGATGCGGAAGACGCGCTTAAGAACGTGTACCTCAATAAGCCGCTTTTCTGATATTCAAAGTCATTCCCGGAACGGCTGCGGATGTTCTATATCCGCACACTCTGACGTCGGTCCCGGGCAATGGATCTGTCACTTGTTTATAGAGCAAGAGGCGTTCGCAGCACTGCGAGCGCCTCTTGTGCTTCATGCGCCAAGATTCGTTCGGCCGCCTCGCCCTTCGAATTCATGAGCGGCGCCAACGAATCTTTGCCGCGCTTTCGCGCGGCATCCTGCCGTTAGGCTTTCCCCTGATCGCGAAGGCGGCGGCGCTTCCCGGCGAGGCCCGCCATCCACGGATAGGCGCGCTCGTGCTCGGCGCGGAACGCCTCAATGGCGGCGCGATCCCGCAGCGTTGCTTCGAGCATGTCGAGGCCTTCGAGCAGCATCGTGCGATGGCGCTCCGCGATCTCGAAGGGCCAGACGCGGCTGCCGTCCTCGGTCGAAATCGTGCGCTTTTCAACGGACACAATGAGCCGCACAGGCGTCTCATCGGAGAGCGTCTCAAAAATCTCCCGCGACGCTTCGGGCGACCCCTTTGCCGCGAGAAGTCCGTTGTTGAAGGCGTTGGAATAGAAGATCTCGCCGAAGCCCGGCGCAATGACAGCGCGGATGCCGTACTGGAGCAACCCCCAGACCGCATGTTCGCGGCTCGAGCCGCAGCCGAAGTTGGGACCGCCGCAGAGGATGGCCGTCTCTTCAAAGCCGTGCTTATTGAGCACGAAGCCGGCGTTTCTTCCACCGTTCGCGTCAAAGCGCATGTTGTAGAGAAGGCCGGCAGCGAGGCCGGACTTGTCGATGCCGCGCAGGAACTGCTTCGGCAGCAGCTGGGCGGTGTCGAGGTTGTCGGCCGGAATCGGGGCCGCCACTGCGTTGAGTTCAATCAGTTTCTTCATTTCGGTCCCCATTCTCAGCAGTTCGCCTGTTCGAAGGCTTCAAGCTCGGCAGCGCTCGCAAGATGCCCGAGCACGCCGCTCGCGGCAGCCGTCTCTGGGCTCACGAGGTGCGTTCTTGCGCCGCGCCCCTGGCGGCCCTCGAAGTTGCGGTTCGTCGTCGATGCGCAGCGCACGCCCGCGCCGAGGATATCGTCGTTCATCGCGAGGCAGAGCGAGCAGCCGGACTTGCGCCACTCAAATCCCGCTTTCTCCACACCGAACCAGCCAAACACCTCAATCAGGTACGCCACCAGGATCTGCGCCACGACGATCAGAAGCGCTGATTTTGCCGGTCCCAGCGCGTCAAAGCTCTTGATGACCGTGTACGTGATAAATGCCCCGATCACGCCGCCGGTCAGCATATACCGCGGTTCGATCTGCCAAAGCTCCGATACCGCGCCGCGCCCCGTAAAAAGCCACATCAGCAGGCAAACCACAAACGCACTTATCTGCACCCAGCCAGCCGATACCCACATGCTGGTCTGTTTCATCACGGCAGAATTAAACACGCCCTGTATACTCATGAGTGCGCCGGAATCCAGCGCGGTTATCATTCCCCACATAAAAAATAAACCTCCGCATTCTGTTCTACATTCTCATGAAACAGCAGCCGTTTCCGACCATTCATTTCACACTGTTAGTATCCCAGATATGCGAAGGTTTATACAATTTGTGTTTATTCCCTTTTCCTGTTTAAAATCCGATTTTTCCTCCGAAACCAGACAACCTTTCATGCAGCTGATCCCTATTGATTGGAAAACGTAGCCGACACCTCTGCCTCAACATCCACCTGCCCCGGCATCAGGTTTCTGCCTGCCCCCGCATCTTCCATCGCCGATTCCTACATCGCCATGCCGCTGCTGTGAGAAGTGTCATAATAACGCGCCTGCTGCCCGCTGCTGTACTCCTGCACATTCGTCATCGTTCCCAGCTTGCAGCCGCCTGCCTCCGCCATCGCTTCGGCTTTCACGCGCGCCGACTCAATGGCTTTTTTGAGCGCTTCCTGATAAATCTCATCAAAATTGCTGCACTGGTACTGCTTACGCTGTGGCAACATGGCTATCTATCATATAATCTCTCTGGCTTTTCAAAATACTTAGCCATCCGTTTCTGCCGTATTCTGATCAACCGTACTCCATAAGCCACTCCTCCCAACAATAACAGGGAAACGAAAGATTACCAGCAGCCAATATCGCCGCTGGAGTATTTGAACAAAAGAAAAAAGAAAAACAAAACCAAAATAACTCAGCGGTGCAAATGAATAAAACAAAAAAA
>CAJMKD010000030.1 GCA_905213905.1 uncultured Sutterella sp.
GCTGAAGCAGTAGCGTTCGATCAGCGCTTCGAGGGCATCGAACCCTCGGGCGCAGGCGTCGCACGCATCGACGGACTCGATGTCGTGGGGCCTGGCGCCCTCCCGGGCGACCGCGCCGACTTCCGCTGGCGCAGGCCGCGGCCGGGCGGCCGCCGGGGCCTTGCAACGGGCCCCGTGCGCATCCGCGCGCTCAGCACCGACCGGACGCCCCCTGAGGCGCCGCGCTGCCCGCATGCCGGCCGCTGCGGCGGCTGTCCGCTCGCGCCGCTGCGCTACGAAGCGGAACTCTCGCTCAAAACGAGGCAGCTTCTCGCCGAACCGCTCGCACGCGCGGGCTTTCCCGCCGACAAGCTCATCGCTGCCTGCCACGGTCAGCCTGAAGGCGAGCGCGCGGGCTTTCGCAACAAGGCGGTGCTTTATCCCGCCGTCATCGGCGAAGCGGGCAAACGATGCGGCCGCTTCGGGTTCTTCCGCGCGGGCACGCACGAAGTCGTCCCCGCCGAAGACTGTCCGCTCGCGCCGCGCTGGATGCAGCGTGCGGCTCGGATTGCAGCGTCGCTCATTCATGCGGATCCGGCCTCGGCTGTGGATCCCTTCGCCCTCTACGATGAAGCCGCAGGCACGGGTTCGGTTCGCGCGCTTCTGATGCGCGAAGGCGCGACGCTCCCGAACGCCGAGGACGAAAAGCGCGGCGAACGGCTTCTGACGCTTGTGCTCGCCCGCCGCCCCGACGATCAGGCGCTCGAGCGCATCCGGAGCGCCTTTTCGGCGCTCGAGCTCGAGCACCTTTCGGTCAATGTTCATCCGGCGCGCGGCAACGCCGTCCTCTCGTTTGCGCCGGGCGCCACGCTGCTTCTGCGCGGGCAGCCGGCCATTCGAACCTCGCTCGATTCTCTCGTTTTTGACGTTCGGCCTGAAACGTTCCTGCAGGTCAACACCCCGCAGACGCCGCGCCTCTATGCGCGTGCGCTCTCGCTTCTCGAGCTCGGCCCCAAGGACAATTTTCTCGACCTCTACTGCGGCATCGGCACGCTCACGCTCCTCGGCGCCCGGCGCGCAAAGCGCGCGCTCGGCATCGAGATTGTCGAAGCGTCTGTTGCACTCGCGCAGGAAAACGCACGCAGAAACGGCATCGGCAACGCAAGCTTTCTCGCCGGCGCCGTCGAGGACATGCTTCAATCGGAAGCCTTCCAAAAGCTCGCCCAGGCGTCGCCATTCAACAAGGCGATTGTCGACCCTGCGTACAAGGGGCTCGCGCCGGGGGTCGCGCCGGCGCTTGCCGCGCTCGAACTCGAGCGCATCGTCTACATCGCCTGCGGCCCGAAGAACTTCGTGCGCGATGCGGCGGCGCTCGATCAGCTCGGCTATGCGCTCGAGCGCGTTGAAGCGCTCGACCTCTTCCCCGGCGCGCTGCACATTGAGGCGATCGGCCTCTTCAGGCGGCGCTGCTAGCAGTAGAGGCCTTCGCGCCAGGCCTCGGGATTGAGGAAGAACTGCATCGCCTTCTCGAGCCTGCGCGTCTTGTAGAAGTCCGGCAGGCTCGAGAGCACCTTCCGGCCGTAGAACTTCTCTGCGACGCGCGCATCGCAGAGCATGAAGACGCCTCGATCGGTCTCGGAGCGAATGAGGCGTCCGGCCCCCTGCTTGAGCGCAATGATCGCCTCCGGGAGCGAATGGGTGATGAAGGGATTGCCGCCCGCGGCGCGGATGTAGTCGGCGCGCGCCGAAAAGATCGGATCGTCGGGCGGACTGAAGGGGAGCTTGTCTATCACGACAAGCGAAAGCGCGTCGCCGCGCACGTCGACGCCTTCCCAGAAGCTCATCGAGCCCACGAGCACGGCGTTGCCGAGCCGCCGAAACTCTTCAATGAGCGCCGCCTTCGGCATTTCGCCCTGCACGAGCAGCGGATACGGATTGCCGTTTGCCTCAAGCCTTTCGCGCAGCCGGTCTGCTGCGGCCGCAACCGCCGCGAGCGACGTGCAGAGAAAGAATGTCCGGCCGCCTGCCGCATTGAGAAGCGGCCAGGCCGCGTCCACCATGCGTTCGGCGTGCGCCTTCGGATTGTTTTCGGGCAGCGGCATCGCCGGCAGGTAAAAGCAGCCTTGCTCCCAGTAGTTGAAGGGACTCGGCCAGCTTTTGGCCGTGGCATCCTCGAGGCCCACCTCGTTTTCGAAGTGCCGGAAGTCGCCTCCCGCGGAGAGCGTCGCCGATGTAAAGACCCAGGCGCCGCCCTCTTTTTCCCGCATGTCGCGAAACTGAAGCGCAAAGGAGAGCGGCGTCGTGTTGAAGCGCACGCTTGTGCCTGACATGGAGAGCCAGCGCACCATGCGCTTGGGATCGGCCGGCGGCTCGGCTTCATCTTGAGCGGCCTTGGCATAGGCCGAAACGACCGGGAGCCAGGATTCAAACTCGTGAATGACTTCGTCGGCATACGCAAGGAGCAGGTCGAGCTCGTCGTTGCGCCCTTCGTTCGCGCGCAGCGCCTTCATGAGCTGCGAGAAGCCCGCATGCGCGTCCCGCATCGGCCCTTCGAGGGCGTCGAAGCGTTCGATCTGCTTCACGGCGCGCCTGTCGCCCTCCTTGATGCCGAGCGCAACCGCTTCGAGCCGCAGGTCGAAGACGGGCTTGAGCACCGCCTGGTAGACCGCCTCCCAATCCGCGCCGTCGGGCACGTAGCCGCGCCCGAGGCTGCGGGCCTTGTCCGCAATTTCCAAAATCTGGTGCGTCGAGAAGCTCGTGCCGAAAAAGTCGGTCGCGACGACGGGAAGCTGATGCGCTTCGTCGATCACAGTGAGGTCGGCCTTCGGGAGCAGTCCGTCGATCTTGCCCTGCGCTTCCTGCTTCACCGCAATGGAGCTCAGGAAAAGGTGATGGTTCACCACCACGATCTGGGAGGCCATCGCCTTCTCGCGCGCCGCACGCACGAAGCAGTCCTTGTAGTAGGGGCACTTTTCGCTCCCGAGGCACGTCTCGCGCGTGCTCGTCACCATGGGCCAGAGGGGATCGTCCTCCGGCACAAAGGGAAGCTCCGAACGGTCGCCCGTCGCTGAGACGGCCGCAAAGCGCTCAATCTCGCGAAAGCGCTTGAAGGAATCCTTCTCCGGGAACCACCCGTCCTCGCGCACGCGCTCGAGCCGCCAGTGGCAGACGTAGTTGGCGCGCCCCTTGAGAAGCGCCACGGGCACGTTGATGCCGAGGGCCTTCGAGAGCTGCGGAATATCCTTCTGAAAGAGCTGATCCTGCAGCGATTTTCCCGCCGTGGAAATAATGACGGTCGCGCCAGAGAGGAGCGCCGGCGTGAGATACGCAAACGTCTTCCCGGTGCCGGTCCCGGCCTCGGCGATGAGCGTGCGCTTGGCTTCGAGCGCCTTCGCGACCTCGGCGGCGAATTCAATCTGGCCTTCGCGCCGGCGGAAATGCGCGCTTGCGCTCGCGAGCGGTCCGTTGGCTGCGAATGCGGCGCGAACGCGCGCTTCGAGCGAAAGCGCGCCGTCAAAGAGTTGCGGATGCTTGGGTCTTTTGCGTTCCATCATCAGAAGAACTTCGAGAGGCCGGAGTCTTTGTTCTTCTGGCTCTCTTCGTAGCGTTTCTGCGCCTCAACGCGCTCCTGGAGCGTTGCTTCAAACTTCTGCTGGCGCGCCTCGCGCTCCTTTTTGCGCTTCTGCGCCCGCTCGGCCGCTTCGGCCATGCGCTTTTGGGCAGCCGCCTGCTTGTCGTTGTAGTAGGCCTCGTTGGCGCGCTCGAGCTCGGCGCGGCGCGCTGCATCATCGTCGGACGCCTGCGCTGCATCCGCCGCATCATCGTGCGGGGGATAAGCGGGCTGCGACGCGGGCTTCACAGCCTTGGGCTCAAGGCCCGAGGGCGCCGAAGCGGGCTTCTCCGTCTTGGGCTTGATCCCCGAAGGCGCTGAGGCAGGCTTCACCGTTTTGGGACGAATGCCCGCCGGCTCCGAGGGTGACTTGGGCTCGCGCGGCTTCCAGTCAACGGGCTCGGAGGGCGCCTTCACGCTTTTGGGCGCAATGTCGAGCGGCGCCTTCTTTTCCTTCACCGTCTTGGGCGCCACCTCAAGCGGCTCGGGCCGCTCCGTCTTTACCGACTTCGGCCGGATGTCGAGCGGGGCCTTCTTTGGTTCCTTCTGCGCCTTTTCGCGCTTTTCTTCAAGCGCCTTCGTGCGGATGCCGCGCTTGAATTCCTCGGCCGTCACGATCACGCGGCGGATTTCGCGCTGGCGCTCAAAGGAGAGCTTCTTCGCGTCGTCGATGCAGCTGTTGACGAGAAAGCGCTGCATGCAGGCGGCCTTCGCATCGGCAAAGGCCTTCTCGAGCACTTCGAGCGCTTCATTGCCTTCGCGAATCGCCTGATCGGCAAGCTGCTCGGAGCGGATGCGCTCGGGCGCGCTCCACTTGTCGCGATAAGACGTGTCCGAGAGCACCCGCTGCGCGGCCTCGCCGCGCGCTTCAATGACGTCCTCCGGATCAGCGCTGCCAGCGAGAGCGGCGCCCGAAGCGAGCGAAGCGGCAAAAAGCGCAAGAAGCGCAGCGCCGCAGAGCGTTTCGCGGCGCAAAGAGAAAATCTTCATGAAAGAACCGAAAAAGTCGTGAATCCGCCAATGTGCCGGCATTCTATAGAACAGTCGTCACCGCTTCCTTCGGGAATCGGCTCTTCGGGCGCGAAGCGTTCGAATCATCGGCGGCGCGATGGCCGAGCGCAACGGCAACCACCGATTTCCTGCCTGCTTCGGCGAGTCCGAAGATGCGGTCGACTTCATCAAAGTAGAGCCCGCCGAGCGTCGTCGAGTCGACGCCCATGCCTTCAGCAGCCATGAGGAGGCAGCCGAGCGCAATGTGCGCCTGCTCGCTTGCCCAGCGCTCGCCGTGGTCGGGCCCCGCACAGTAGGCGGCCACGGCCGACCTGCGCAGGCTGTCGAGCGACGCGCGGGGCGCATCGGGCGCATAGCGACCGTCTGCGACTTCCTGCGCGAGAAGACGGTCAAGATAGCCGCTGCTGCTGATGTCGCGCTCGACGGCCAGAATCACAATGACGGCCGCATCGCGAACGCGCTCGACATTGAAGTCCTTCACGGCGGGCATGAGCTTCGCCTTGGCTTCTGCGCTCTTGACCGCATAGAAGTGCCAGGGCTGAATATTGACCGATGAGGGCGCGAGCCGGAGCACTTCGAGAAGCGCATCGAGATCCTCGTCGGAAAGGGGCTTTGCCGGATCGTAGTGCTTCGTCGTATAGCGGCGGCGCGCAATGTCGAGCATGGCGTTCATGTTGTCACCTCAGGACGTTCGTTCAGTCGATGAAGCTCACGACCTCTTCGGCCGTGAGGCGCGACTTCGGGCGCGACGCATTCGCGTCGTTGGGCGCGCCGCGGCCGAGCGAGAGCGCGACGACAGAGCGCAGTCCCTTTTCACGCAGGCCGAGAATGCGGTCCAGTTCGTCGAAATCAGCCCCTTCGAGGCAAGTCGATTCGATCCCCATTCCTGCGGCGGCATAAAGCGCAAAGCCGAGCGCGATGTAGGCCTGCGCGGTTTCCCAGGCGAGCGACGCTTCAAGCGTCTTGGCATGAAGCCCCACGAAGTGGCGGCGCCCGGCGTCGAGCCCCGGCTGATTTTCGATTCCCTTGAAGCGCCCGTCGGCGAGCTCCTTTTCGTGAATGCGGACGAGATGCGCTTCGTCGAGCCCGGCCTTCACGGCAAAAACAATGACGTCGCTCGCGAGCGTGACGCGCTCGCGGTTGAAGTCGGCAAAAGCGGGCGCAATCTTCGCGCGCGCTTCGTCGCTCGAGGCGACAAAGAAGTGCCACGGCTGCGAATTGACTGAGGAAGGCGAAAGGCGCAGCACCTCGAGGATCGCCTCGAGGTCTTCGCGCGGAATCTTTTCGCCGCTGTAGTGCTTCGTCGTGTAGCGCCCGCGCGCAATGTCGAGCATGCTGCGTTCCGTCATGGTCATAGCCTCCAAAAATCATCGTTTGCGCCGGCGCAGACGGCGCATCTTTGAGGACTATATCGCAGAAACACCACCGCTTTCGCGCGCAAGAGAAGAGATGGCGGCTGCCGCCGCCTCGTCTCCTCCAGGGCGCGCTCAAGCGCTTCGAGCGCCCTGCGGCGCGCGAGCTCCAGCGCCTCAGCGCTTCAGAGCGTGCGGCGCGGCTCGCCCACGTAGATCTGGCGCGGGCGTGCGAGCCGGATGTCGCCCGACTCGAGGAATTCGTTCTTCTGCGCAAACCACCCTGCCGTTCTCGCCATCGCAAAGATGGCCGTAAAGAGCGGCGTCGGAATGCCGATCGCGCGCTGGAGGATCCCCGAATAGAAGTCGACGTTCGGATAGAGGTGGCGCGAGACGAAGTAGTCGTCTTCGAGCGCAACGCGCTCGAGCTCCAGCGCGAGCGCAAAGAGCGGCTCCTTCACGAGGCCGGCCTCTTCGAGCACCTCCCGGCAGATGCCGCGCAGGATCTTGGCGCGCGGATCGTAGTTCTTGTAGACGCGGTGCCCGAAGCCCACGAGCCGCACGCCTGCCTCTTTGGCCTTGACCCGGCGGATGAGATCCGGAATGGCCTTCGTGCCGCCTGCTTTCTGCAGGTCGAGCAGCATGCGCAGCGCCCCTTCGTTGGCGCCCCCGTGCCGCGGCCCTGAGAGGCACGCGACGCCCGCTGCGACGCAGTGATAGGGATTGGCGCCCGCGCTCGCACAGAGCCGGACAGTTGAGGTGGAGGCATTCTGCTCGTGCTCGGCATGCAGAATCAGGATCTTGTCGAGCGCTTTCACCGCGGCCTTGGGCGGCACGTAGCGCTCAACCGGGAGCGCGAACATCATGTGCAGGAAATTCGCCGCATAGGAGAGGCTGTTGTCCGGATAGTTGAGCGGCCAGCCGACAGAGTAGCGATAGCTCATCGCGATCAGGGTCGGCATCTTGGCGAGCATCATCACGGCGGCGAGCCGGTGCTGATCCTGCTCGCTCATGTCGGGGTCGACCGGATAGAACGCGGCGAGCGCGCCAATGAGGCCGACGAGAATCGACATTGGATGCGCGTCGCGGCGGAAGCCGTTCAGAAGGAGCGACACCTGCTGATGCACCATCGTGTGGTGCTTCACGAGCGTGCGGAACTCTTCGGCCTCGCGATCGTCGGGCATGCTGCCCTTGAGCAGGAGCTGCGCCGTCTGCAGAAAATCGCAGTGCTCGGCGAGGTATTCGATCGGATATCCGCGATAGGTGAGCTCGCCCGCCTCACCGTCGACGTAGCTCACGGCGCTCTCGCAGGCCGCCGTGCTCTGAAAGCCCGGATCGTAAGTGAGCACATGCTCCTTTTTGTAAAGCGTCGATACGTCGACGGCATCGGCGCCCGCCGTGCCGCGCAGCACCCGGAGCTTTACGGGCGAATCGCGACCCGGGAGCATAAGCGAAGCTTCTCCCACCGTTTCCGGAACGGGCAGCCCCGCTCCCCCCTGCTTGAGCTGCGCATTGAGCGCCTCGTTATGAGCTTGCGTCATGACGACTTCCTTGACTTTCCAAAGTCTCTTGACGAGCGGCCGGCTGCCGCCCGAAGCGACAAAATCCTACGCCAGCCCGTGCCCTCGCGTCCATCTCGCAAAAACGCGATCAGCCGCTGGTACACTTTTCGCACCGCCATCAACACTTCTCGGACAGCACATCATCATGCAAGATCCCATTCGCGTTGCAGTCACCGGTCCGGCCGGCCAAATCGGCTACAGCATCCTCTTTCGCATTGCCGCAGGCGCCATGCTCGGGCGAGACCGTCCGGTTCATCTGAGCCTGCTCGAGCGCGACCATCCGACAAGCCAAAGCGCACTAAAAGGCGTCATGATGGAGCTCGAAGACTGCGCATTTCCGCTCCTTGCCGGCATGAGCGCCACGACCGATCCCAAGGAAGCCTTCCGCGACTGCGACATTGCGCTGCTCATCGGCGCGCGCCCCCGCGGACCGGGCATGGAGCGCGCCGACCTGCTCGAATCCAATGCGCGCATCTTCCTTGAGCAGGGCCGCGCGCTCGACGAGGGCGCCAAGCGCTCCGCGAAGGTGCTCGTCGTCGGCAATCCCTGCAACACGAACGCGTGGATCGCCATGAAGAGCGCGCCTTCGCTCTCGCCCAAGTGCTTCTCCTCCATGGTCCGGCTCGATCAGAACCGCACGATCTCGATGCTCGCCGCCAAAACCGGCGCCAAAGCCTCGCACGTGCATCAGGTGGCAATCTGGGGGAACCATTCGCCGACGGTATTCCCGGACCTGTCGCTTGCCACGGTCGACGGCGCCCGAGCCTTCGACCTCGTTGATCGCGACTGGTACGAAAAGACGCTCATCCCGACGGTGAGCCGCCGCGGCTCTGCGATCATTCAGTCGCGCGGCGCGAGCTCCGCGGCAAGCGCCGCCAATGCAGCCATCGACGCCATGCGCGACTGGGTGCAGGGCTCCATGGGCGAATGGGTGTCGATGGGCGTGCCTTCGGACGGCAGCTACGGCATCCCCGAAGGGCTCTTCTGCGGCATGCCCTGCGTGTGCCGCAACGGCGACTACGACATCGTCCAGGGCATCGGCTTCGATGACTTCGCGCGCGCGCGCATCGAGCGCACGGTCCGCGAACTCGAAGCAGAGCGCGAAGCAGTCGCCCCGCTCTTTCGATAAGGCGCGCGCCTGAGGCGCGAGAGCCCGGTCTCTGCCGGGCTTACTGATCTCCAATCGGCCGCCCTTCGTCGTGCGATCGGCGGCCTTCATTCATTGGCAGCGGGCCGCGAGGACGCTAATCCCCCTG
Source organism: uncultured Sutterella sp. (assembly GCA_905213905.1). Taxonomy (GTDB): domain Bacteria; phylum Pseudomonadota; class Gammaproteobacteria; order Burkholderiales; family Burkholderiaceae_F; genus Sutterella. The sequence goes on from CAJMKD010000030.1 coordinate 8,771, forward strand.
GCGCGCTTCGGCCTGCGCTTGCGCGCGGGCGCGCTCAAAATCGCGGGACTCGGCTTCAAGCGCGTCCGAATCCGGACAGCGCTCGATGCGCACCGCCGCAATGCGGTTGCGCGAGACTTCCGACGCTTCTAATCGCCAGCCGCGCTCTTCAACCGCTTCGCCCGGCTGCGGCAGCCGCCCGAACCGCTCGAGCAGGAAGCCGGCAATCGTCACGTAGTCGGCGTCTTTGTCGCCCTTTTCCTCAAAGAGCAGATCATCGTCGAGCGCCTGCCGGACGGTGAGAAGATCGGCAGCGCCTTCGGCGAGCCACGCCTGAGGATTCTTCGGGTCAGGCTGAATGAGGCGGCGGTCGCCTTCGTCGGGGAAGTCGCCGGCGATCGCCTCAAGGATGTCGTGCGAGGTCACGAGCCCCTGGATGATGCCGAATTCGTCGGTGACGAGCACAAGCGGCGCACGGCTCTTCTTGATGTCGCGCACGAGCCGGATGATGCTCACCGTTTCGGGCACCATGAAGGGATGCCGCTTCGTCGCCAATGCACGCAGCGTCTCAACGTCGCCGCAAAGCCCGATGAAGTCCTTCGCCTTCACGAAGCCTACAAGGTTGTCGAGCGAGCCGTCCCCGACGGGAAAGATGCTGTGGCGCAGCGACTGCGCGTCGCGAACGATCTCCTCGAAGGGCTTCTTGAGATTGAGCCAGCCGATCTCGGCGCGCGGCGTCATGATGACGCGGATCGAGCGGTCCGCGAGGCTCAGCACGCCCTCGACCATGTCGCGCTCGTCGGCGCCGAAGGCCTGCGGCTCAGCGGGCGCCATTTCTTCGGCCATTGTCTTGGGCGCTTCTGCCGGCCGCTTTTCAAGCAGCCCCACAATCGCCATCGTCGTGCGCTCGCGAAACGGTATGCGCGCCTGGTGCTTGGCGGAATTTCTGCTCGCGATCTGGTTGAAGAACTCGATGAGAATCGAGAAGCCGATCGCCGCGTAGAGATAGCCCTTCGGAATATGGAAGCCAAGCCCTTCGGCCACAAGCGAGAGCCCGATCATGAGGAGGAACGAGAGGCAAAGCACGACCACCGTCGGGTGACGGTTCACGAAGGCCGTGAGCGGCCGGCTCGCAAGCACCATCACGACCATGGCCGCGATGACTGCCGTCATCATGACGCCGAGGTTGTCGACCATGCCGACGGCCGTAATGATCGAGTCGAGCGAGAAGACCGCGTCAAGGAGCAGAATCTGCGCGATGACAAACCAGAATTTTGCGTTGCCGGTCTTTTCCATCCCTTCGGCGTGCGGCTTGGCTTCGAGCCGCTCATGGAGCTCCGTTGTCGCCTTGTAGAGCAGGAAGATGCCGCCCGCCATCAGGATGAGGTCGCGTGCGGAAAACGCATGCGACCAGACGGAAAAGAGCGGCGCCGTGAGCGAAACGAGCCACGACATGATCGAAAGAAGCGCGAGCCGCATGAAAAGCGCAAGCCCGAGCCCGACGTACACGGCTCGATTCTGCTGATGCAGGGGAAGTTTTTTCGCCAGAATGGCGACGAAGACGAGATTGTCGATCCCGAGAACGATTTCAAGAACGACGAGCGTGAGAAGTCCGACCCAAAGGGAGGGATCAAAAAGAAAGTCCATGTGAATGATGAGGAACGCATCCAACCGGAGATGCACGGTCTTTTAAACTTATCAGACTGTTGCGCGCCTGCCCTTAAAAAAGCGCTTCTTTTTCCTTCTTTTTCACGTTTATTAACGCAATTCCTGAGATCCGGTCCGACGCGCCGCGCGTTAACCCGATCCTCGTTTTCACCTCTTCAAGCCTCAGCTCTCTCATGCCCGTCCCAGCCAACCTTGCCGCGATCGTCCGATCCGCCGCACTTGCGAGCACGCCGACCGGCCGTCCGGCAGCGACTCCAGCCCCTCTCGTCGTCATCGACACCAACGTCGTGCTCGATCTCATTCACTGGCATGATCCGGCCGCGGAAAAGCTGGCGGCCGCTGTAGCCCAAGGCCGATGCCGGCCCGCAGTCTCAGAAGCAGCTGCGCTCGAGCTCGCTGAAGTCTTGTCGCGCCCTCAGTTCGGCCACGCGAGCGCCGAGCTCGAAGCGCTCCTCGCCGATTGGCTCGCCGCCGCAGTCTGGGTGAATGAAGCCGCCATCCTCGAAGCACGCGCGCAGGCTGAAAAGGCCGGCCTCCGATGCCTCGATCCGCTCGACCAGAAGTTCTTCGAGCTTGCCCTTGCCGCCGAAGCGGCGGCGCTCGTCTCGAAGGACAAGCTCGTCATCAAGGCCGGGAAGAAAATGCGCCGGCGCTTCGGCATTCCTGCCCTGCGGCCGGCGGAATTCAGTCTCTAATCACAAAAAGGACTGCGCAAAGCCGATCACGTTCATGGCGAACCAGAAGAGAACGGCGGCGATCATGATGAAGCAAAGAATTCGTATGACTGTTCTCGCCATGCCAAACCTCCATAGAAACGGGCGCCTGAGAAAAAGATTTGCAGGAGCGGCATTCCGTCCCGCGCAATTCGGCGCATCTTAGCAGGCCGGCATCGAGAGCGGCTCGAGCGGCGCAGCTGCGGACAGCGGCAAACGCCATCGTCCAACTTTCACGCCCCATCGCGCCCGACGTTCTGCAACATCTTGATACAATGCACCTTCCTTCAGGGAAAGCATCTATTCGCGCCACAATAAGAAAAACACCGCGAACGCTTCCGCAGAAGGAGCCCAAGAGTCAGGCGCCCGCAAGGCGCCGACGAACAAGCAACAACAATCTCTTCAGGTGTCTTTCATGGACTACGCAACCCACATCGTCCAGAGCGTCAACGGTCTGCTCTGGGGGGTGTACTGCCTCATCCCGCTTCTCGTCGGGACGGGGATCTACATGACCGTCAAGCTGCGATTCGTGCAGATTCGCAAGTTCGGCGCCGCCATGAAGCAGGTCTTCGGCGGCTTCTCCTTCTTCGGCAAAGCGGCCGACCAATCGGGCATGACCTCCTTTCAGTCGCTCGCGACGGCCATTTCCGCACAGGTCGGCACCGGCAACCTCGCCGGCGTCGCCACCGCGATGGTGATGGGCGGCCCAGGCGCCATCTTCTGGATGTGGGTCGCCGCCTTCTTCGGCATGGCGACGATCTTCTCGGAAGCGATCCTCGCGCAGCTCTTCCGCGCCAAAGACGCGCGCGGACATGTGATGGGGGGACCAGCCTTCTACATCAGCCGCGGCCTCGGCAACAAGCCGCTCGCCGCTTTCTTCTCGGTCACGATCATCGTTGCGCTCGGCTTCATCGGCAACATGGTGCAGTCGAACTCGATCGCCGACGCCTTCTCGCATGCCTTCGGCATCGCGCCGTGGATCACGGGGATCGGCATCTTCATGGCTGCAGGCTTCATCTTCATCGGCGGCATCCGACGGATCGCAAGCTTTGCCGAAAAGATGGTGCCCATCATGGCGCTCGTCTACATCATCGGCTCATGCACGATCATCTTCGGGAACGCCGACATGATCTGGCCCGCCCTCAAGTCGATTTTCGTCGGCGCCTTCGATCCAGAGGCTGCCACGGGCGGCATCATCGGCGCGAGCATCAAGGAGGCGATCCGCTACGGCGTCGCGCGCGGCCTCTTCTCGAACGAAGCAGGGATGGGCTCGACCCCGCACGCGCACGCCCTCGCGCGCGTTCAGCACCCGGTTCAGCAGGGGCTTGCCGCCATCGTGGGCCTCACGATCGACACCTTCGTCGTCCTCAACATGACTGCGTTCGTCATTCTCTGCACGGGCGCGCTCGACGGCAGCACGACGGGCATCACGCTCACGCAGCAGGCCTTCACGCGCGGCCTCGGCGCCATCGGACCGGCTTTCGTGGCGATCTGCCTCCTTTTCTTTGCATTCACCACCATCATCGGCTGGTACTTCTTCGCCGAACAGAACGTCAAGTACCTCTTCGGCCTGCGCTGGGTGCAGTCCTACCGCGTGCTCGTGCTCTGCTTCCTGATGGCGGGCTCGTTCCTGCACGTCGGCCTCGTCTGGGAGCTCGCCGACTTCTTCAACGGCCTCATGGTGATTCCGAACGTGATCGCGCTACTCTGCCTCTCCAAGCTCGTCTCGAAGGCGCTCGCCGACTATGAAGGCAAGTTCCTGCTCGGCGAAACGCCCGAATTCGGCGCGCTTTCGCCCAACAACGAGATCCCGTACGCCGAATCGCCCGTGCGCCGCACGAAGGAAGGCCGGCGGAGCATCTTCCGCCGGCGCCGCGACCGCGATCGCGAGGCGGAGCGCTCGCCTGACGCCCCCATGCATGACGCAGCCGCAGCCGACGAAGCGGACAAGGATCCCTTCAGCGTTGAGAACCGCCTGAAGGAAGAAGGCATCGACCGCTACTGATGAATGAAAGCCGCACCCATTGCGGCCTAAAAAAACGGCCCGCATCGCCATACTTGGCGACGGGCCGTTTTTTCATGCTGACAGGTCCGGTGAAGCCCGGACCGTCCTTCGGCAGCGCGCTCGCAAAGCGTCGAAATTTACGGCGCGGACTCGCCCGAAGCCGGCTCGGCGCTCTTCTTTTCAGCGGCGCCAGGCTCGCCGCTCATCGACTGCGCCGTTTCGGAGATCTTGTCGCCCGCCTTCCCGATCGCATGTCCGACAGCGCCGGCTCCCTTTTTGAGGTCCTGGCCGAAGCCTTCAACCGTATTGCAGCCGGCGAGAGCCGTCATGGCGGCAATCGCGGCTGCGAGCATCATCATTTTCTTCATGGCACATCCTTCCGAAGCGCGTGGTTCGCACAAGGGCGCCCCCGGCCGAACGGGCCGAAGTCGCGGCGAACGGCCTTGGAAGCCGCAGCCGCCGGCGCACATGTCTCAGAAGTTTACTCGGATGAAGCAGGCCTCAGCACTCGGCCTGCGCTGTGTCTTGCGCGGACGAAGGCTTCACGGGCGCCGCAAGCGCATCGAATTCTGCGAGCGATGCACGAGCGGGCGGCGCAGCGTGGGGCGTCGTCGGCAGCTCGACCTGAAGGTCGATCGCCCGCATGCGCTTTTCGACGGCGCGCGTTCTCGTATTCATTTGTTCGAGCGAAGCCTGCGCTTCGCGGAACTTCTTCTCGACCATCGCAAACTGCTTCGTGAAGCTCTCAAATTCCGTCTTGACTTCGCCCAGAATGGCCCAGACATCGGCGCTGCGTTTTTCCATAGCAAGCGTCATGAAGCCCATGAGGAGACTGTTGAGAAGCGCAGAGACAACGACGGGGCCGGCCGGCGTCACATGCAGCTCGCGCTGCAGCCGCTCAAAGAGCCCCGGCATGCGGAGCACCTCCGCATAAAGGCCTTCGCTCGGCAGAAACATCACCGCAAAGTCTGTCGTGTAGGGTGCGCGCACGTATTTTTCGCGAATCGACTTCGCCTGCTTCCAAATGGCGCGCTCCAGCGCCTTTCGCGCCTCGTCTGCGCGAGCGCGGTCTGCGTCGCGCTCAGCATCGGCGAGCGCCGTCCAGTCCTCGAGCGGAAACTTCGCGTCGATCGGCAGCCAGCAAGGTGCGTCGCCGCCGCGGCCTGGGAGCCGCACGGCAAAATCGACGACAACATTGGAATCCGGAAAGAGCCGCACCTGCTCGCCGTACTGCTGCGGCGTCAGAATTTCGCTCAGAATGGCCGAGAGCTGCGTCTCGCCGAACATGCCGCGCGTCTTCACGTTGGCAAGAATCCCCTGCAGCTTCGAAACGCTTTCGGCCATGCGGCGCATTTCGCCGAGGCCGGTCTGCACGAGGCCGAGCTTTTCATCGACCGTGCGAAAGCTCGTCTGAAGCCTTTCGGTGAGGGTGCGGTCAAGCTTTTCCTGCACGGTTGCGCGCATGGCTTCGAGCTTCTCGGCATTTTCGGCGCGCACCTTTTCAAGCGCCTCGGACACCGTGCCGCGAACATTCTCAAGCGACTTGGCCTGACGCTCCGAAAGCATCTGCGACTGCGCCGCGTTCGCTTCAAGCACCTTTGCGAAGCGCTCGTCGACCATGCCCTGAAGCGCAAGGAACTCGCGCGCGAGCTTGGCGTTCATTTCCTTGAGCTCCGCCTGTGCGGCAGCGGTGAGCTTGGCGACAGACTCACCGGAAGCATTCTGCGACTGCGACACAAAGCTCATGAGTCCGGTCATCGCCTGCGTGAGGCGGCTGTCCGTCTGCGAGACGGCAAGAAGCAGATCGCGCTTGGCGCCTGCGACGCCCTCGAGCAGCGCGTCCACTGTATCGTCGCTCGCGGACTGCGCATCGGCAGCGATGCGGCGCAGCGCCAGATAGGCGAGAAGCGCAAAGCCCGCCGCAAGAATCGAAAAGAAAAGAAGTGCGCCCGTGAGAACGAGATTCGCCGTCTGCATGAGGAACCGTCCGCCGCCGAAACCATGAGTGACTGAAGGACTACAAGTCTACCCGTCTCCGCGGCAGCCTCTGTCGTTGGGCGCCATTGGGATGCTGTTGGGGTGCTGCTTGGGCGCCGTCAGCGGCCCCGCCGGCTGAAAAACCGCCTTGCTCTGCCGAAGAATCCCGAATCGCTTCGGGACGCTTGAGAAGCGGCATCAGAGGATGTCTGCGCGCCAGCGCCCTCTGCAGCTTCGGCGGCTGCTGCAGCCGATGCGCGGCGCCTTTCGGCGGCGGCCACCGCCGCCTTGCCGAGCGCCTCCGCAGACGCTGCGGGGGTTGCGGGCGCCGTCTGCGGCACGCGGACCGCCTGCGGCGCCGCCACCGATGCAGCGGATCCCCGCACCGACTCCACACTGCGCCGGTACTCGGCTTCAAAAAGCCGGCGAAGACGCTCTTCGGGCTTGAGCTCGGCCTCGTCTTCCGCCGCAGCCTCTTCTGCCTCAGCCTCAGGTTCGGCCATGAGGCAGCGAAGCGTGGTGACGGAAAGCGAAATCGCTGCAACAAGATCCGTATAAAGAATGTGCAGATTGGGGTCGTCGCTCGGGAAGGTCGCGCCATCCTCGACGTGGCGCAGCGCGGCCACGACGGGGAGCTTGTTGTTGAGTTCGCGTGCGGCGTTGAAGATTTTGCGCGCGTCAAGCGGATTGCGGTCCGCAATGACGAGCACCGCTGCGCTCGCCACGTGCGCCTGAACGAGAACCATCGGAGCTGCGGCGTCGCCCGCGATCACCTTGAAGCCGCGCGCCTCGAGCGCCTCAATCGGCCCGTTGGCCGAAGCGATGACGATCGTGCGGCGCCGCTTCTCCTCGAGCATGTCGAAGAGCGTCTTCACGGGTTCGCCCGTGCCGACCACAATCGTCTGCCCGTCGATGAACTCGCGCGACGTCGACGCAGCCAGGCTTTCCTGGGGCGCCGTGCGCACAGCGGCGCGCTTGGCCCAGCCGAACCTCAAAACAAAGAAATGCCGCAGCTTCGGCAGCAGCGCAAAAAGGAACGGATTGAGCGCAATCGTGACAATGGAGGCCGCCACGATGAGGCTCATCATCTTGTTGTCGGCAAGCCCGAGCGAGATGCCCTGCTGCGCGAGAATGTATGAAAATTCGCCGATCTGGCCGAGGCAGGCAGCCACGGTGAGCGCTGTGTCGAGCGGCCAGCGCAGCAGCACCGAGAGCGAGAAGGAGACGGTCGTCGTCACGCCCATGATGATGAGCACGACCGCAAGCACTTCACCCGGGCGCTCAAGGAAGATGTGCCAGTCGAGCATGAGCCCCACGGACACGAAAAAGAGCACGGCGAATGCGTCCTGCAGCGGCAGAGAATTCGTGGCCGCGCGATGCGCGTAGCGGCTCTCCTGCATCACCATGCCGGCAAAGAAGGCGCCGAGCGCGAAGCTCACATGAAAAATCGCGCTCGCGCCGTAGGCAATCACGATGGCGCAGCCGAGCACGGCGAGCGTGAAGAGCTCGCGCGAGCCGGTGGCTGCCACCTGCGTGAGAATCCAGGGGAGCACGCGCCTGCCGGCAACGAGCATCAGAAAGACAAAGAGCGCAACGCCCGCGAGCGTCTTCACCACATCGAGCGCAACCGCCCCGGCAGAAACATCCGCAGCGCCGTGAATCACCTGCGCAAAGGGCGGCAGCAGCACGAGAAAGAGCACGCTCACGAGGTCCTGCACCACCAGCCACCCGATGGCGGCCTGCCCGTGCATGGCGGTCGTGAGCCGTCTGAGCTCCAGCGCTTTCGTCACAACGACGGTCGAAGCGCAGGAAATCGTGAGCCCGAACATCACCGCCTGACCGATGTTCCAGTCCCAGATAAAGGTCGCAAACACGGCGCCAAGAATCGTCGCAATCGACATCTGCAGAAGCGCGCCCGGAATCGCAAGCGACTTGACGGCGAAAAGATTCCGCACGGAGAAATGAAGCCCGACGCCGAACATCAGCAGCATCACGCCGATTTCGGCGAGCTGCTCAAGCATCCCCTCATTGATGGGCGGCAGTCCCGGAAAGAAGCCGACGGCCAGACCTGCGCAAATGTAGCCGACAAGCGCCGGCGTTTTTAAAAAGCGCTCGAAGAAATACCCGAAGGGAAGCGCCAGGCCGAAGCCTGTCACGAGACTGGTGATGAGGGAGTAGCTGTCTGACATCGGTGCGAATGATTCGTGAGCGCTAAATCGGCGCGGACGGCCCCGATGAGGGCCTGCGCCGCGTCGCACACACTCTAGCGCGTCGACGCCCGATCATGGCCCCGGAAAGCTGTATCTTTTCACAAACTCGCGGCAACTTCTGTATCCAGGCGTTTCACGAAAAAAATCCCCGACGGGCAGCCGGGGATCTTTTTCGGCAGGGCGACGCAGGGGGTCGCCCTTGGGGAGGCTCGCTTACTGCGCGGTCGGCAGCTTGCCGACGACGCCCTTCACGAGGTAGCCCATCGTGAGGAGATGCTCGTCGGTGGCCTTTTCGCCGGCCTTGAGCATTTCCTTGCCTTCGTTCGAGACGACAGGACCCGTGAACGGATGGAATTCACGCTTGGCCATCTTCTCAAACGTCGCATTGATGTCGTCAACCACAGCCTTGGGCGCCGTCTGCGCGATTTCGACAAGCCCGACCATGTGTTCGGGCGCGCCGCCCCAGACGTTCTTCGACTTCCAAGTGCCGTCGAGAACAGACTGAATTTCCTGCGCGTAGTAGTCGTCCCAAATGTGAATGACGCCGCCCAGAAGCATCGTGGGCGCAGCGCGCTTCATCGCGGTGTTGTAGGAAATCACCGGCACCTTCGCCTCTTCGCAGGTCGAAGCGACAGCCGAAGAGTTGGTGTGATGCGTGATCACGTCGGCCTTCTGGCCGATCAGCGACTTCGTCGCATCGGCTTCCTTGCCCGGGTCGTACCAGGCGGACGTCCAGACGACGCGGACTTCGATGTTCGGGTTCACAGACTGGGCGCCGAGCGTAAAGGCATTGATGCCCTGAAGCACTTCCGGAATCGGGAGCGCAGCGACGTAGCCGAGAATGCCCGTCTTCGTCGTGGCGGCGGCAAGCTTGCCCGCAAGATAGCGCGCTTCATAGAAGCGTGCTGAATAGGCCGTGACGTTTTCGGCGGTCTTGTAGCCCGTGGCATGCTCGAACTTCACGTCCGGGAATTCCTTCGCGACCTTGAGAAGCGAATTCATGTAGCCGAAGCTCGTCGCGAAGATGAGCTTGTTGCCCTGCTGCGCGAGGTCGCGCAGCACGCGTTCGGCGTCGGCGTTTTCGGGAATGTTCTCAAGCGTCGTCACCTGAATCTTGTCGCCGAACTTGGCTTCGACGGCCTTGCGGGCGATGTCGTGCTGCGTCGACCAGCCTTCTTCGTTGGCCGGGCTCACGTAAACGAAGGCAACCTTGAGGGGCCCCGTCGAAGCGGGGGCGGCAGCGGCAGGCTGGGCTGCATCCGCAGCCTTCTGCGGGGCGGCGGTCTTCGGTTCTTCCTTGCCGCAGGCCGCGAGCATCAGGGCGGCGGCGCCGGCGAACGCGAGCTTGAAGGCATAGCGCTTTTGCATGAGATCACACTCCAGTCAAAAGAAAAGATGCGGCCATTTTAGCGACCGCATCTCTTCAGGCATCCCTGGAAAGCCCTGAATTGTCTTCGCGGGAAACTTTCCGGCCGCAGCGTCTTTCTCAGCTCTGCGGGGTAAAGGTCTTTCCGAGCGAGGCCGGCACGTTGAGGCGAATCCAGACGGGGTTTCTCGAAATGAGCACGAGCACGAGAATCGTCGCGAGATAGGGCGTCATTGCCATGAACTGCGGCGGAATGGCGATCCCCATGCCCTGGAAGGCAAACTGCAGCATCGTGACGCCGCCGAAAAGGTAGGCGCCAACGACGACGCGCGCCGGCCGCCAGGTCGCGAAAGTGACGAGCGCGAGCGCAATCCAGCCGCGCCCTGCCGTCATGCCTTCAACCCACAAGGGCGTATAGACGAGCGAAAGGTAGGCGCCCGCAAGCCCCGCGCAGGTCGAGCCGAAAAGCACGGCGCAGACGCGGATGAGGCGAACCGGATAGCCGAGCGCATAGGCAGACTTCGGCGCTTCGCCGACGGCGCGAAGCACAAGGCCCGCGCGCGTCTTGAAGAGGAACCACCAAACGAGCGCCATCAGCACGAGCGCAAGGTAGACGAAGGCGTGCTGGGAAAAGAACGCTTCGCCCACAAAGGGAATGTTCTCAAGGCCGGGGATCCCGAGCGAGGCGCGCTCGGGAAGCGCCGCGCCCTGAAGGGGCTTGCCGATGAAAGCGGAAAGCCCCGTGCCGAAAAGCGCGAGCGCCAGGCCTGCGGCGTACTGGTTGGCGTACATGCCGATCGTGAAGAATGCAAAGATCGCGCCCAGCAAGAGTCCAATCCCGATGCCGGCAAGGAATCCGAGCGCAAAGCTCCCTGTTGCAAGCGTCGTGCCGAAAGCGCAAACGGCGCCCATCAGCATGATGCCCTCGATGCCGAGGTTGAGAACGCCCGACTTTTCATGAATCACAATCCCGGCCGCAGCAATGAGAAGCGGCGTGCCGGCATTGAGCGTGGAGGAAATGATCGAAGCGGCGAGACTCATCGGGCGGCCTCCTTGGAGAAGCCCGTCCAGCGGAAGCGATAGAAGATCATCGTGTCGCAGGCGAGGATGAAGAAGAGAAGCAGGCCCTGATAGACCCCGGTGATCGAGCTTGGCAGCCCGAGACGGCTCTGCGCAAGCTCGCCGCCGAGATAAAAGAGCGCCATCACGAAGGCGGCGGGAATGCAGCCCAAGGGCGAGAGGCGGCCGACAAAGACGACGATGATCGCGGCGAAGCCATACCCCGGCGAGATCGTGGGCGTGAGCTGACCGAGGGGGCCTGCGGCCTCAATGCCGCCCGCCATGCCGGCGAGCGCGCCGGAAATGATCATCGACGTCCAGATGAGCTTCCCGGGATGAAAGCCCGCATAGCGCGCCGCGAGCGGCGCCATGCCGGAAACCTTCACCTGGAAGCCGAGCGCCATCTTGTCCATCAGCACCCAGATGCCGAGCGCAGCGAGAAGCGCGAGGATGAACCCGAGATGCAGGCGCGTGCCCGCAAAGACGATCGGCATCAGCGCCGCCGAGTCAAAGAGCTTCGTCTGCGGGAAGCCGAAGCCCATCGGATCGCGCATCGGCCCCTGCACAGCCCAGGCCAGGAGGAACTGCGCGACGTAGACGAGCATGAGCGAAACGAGAATTTCGTTCGCATGGAATTTGTGGCGAAGCAGCGCCGTCACAGCGCCCCAGAGGGCGCCGCCCGCAGCGGAGGCAAGAATCACAACGATGAAGTACCAGCCGCCTGCGCCAGCATGACAAGCGAGCGCGGCAATGCCGCCCGCAATGGCGCCGGCGATGAGCTGCCCTTCCGCACCGATGTTCCAGACATTCGACTTGAAGCAGACGACGAGGCCGACGGCGCATAGGAGAAGCGGCGTCATCTTGACGCCCACTTCCGTCCAGCCGCGAAGCGAATCAAGGGGCGAAATGAAGAAGGTCTTCAGCGCCGTGAACGGATCCTGTCCGAGCGCGGCAAAAAGCACGAAGCCCGTCGCAATCGTGAGCACGATGGCGATGATCGGCGAAATCCACGCGAGCGACTTGGCAGGCGTCTGGCGCGGCGTCATGGAAATGGGAAAATTCATGCCTGCGCCTCCTGATTGTCATGCTTGCCGAAAGGCGATCCGGGCCAGAGGCCGGACATCCAGCGGCCGACCTCTTCAATTGAAATGCGGTCCTTGGGCACCGCAGGCGAAAGCGCGCCGCGGTACATCACCGCAATGCGGTCTGAAATTTCAAAAAGCTCGTCGATTTCTTCGGATACGACAATGACGGCGGCGCCGTCGTCGCGCAGGCGCATGAGCGCATTGCGGATGACCGCAGCGGCGCCGACGTCGACGCCCCAGGTGGGCTGCGAAACCAGAAGCACGTGCGGCAGCGAAAGAATTTCGCGGCCCATGATGTACTTCTGCAGATTGCCGCCCGAAAGGCTTCCGGCATGCTGCTGCGGCGACGAGGTCTTCACGTGGAAGCGCTCAATGATCTTCTTGGCAAAGGCGCGTCCTTTTTCCGCGAGAATGAAGCCGCCTCGAAAGAGGTTGTCGCCCGTGAGGTACGTGTTCGCCACGAGCGAAAGTTCCGGCACGGCCGCATGGCCGAGGCGCTGCTCGGGCACGTAGCGCAGGCCCGCAATGCGGCGCGCCTTCGTGTCGAGGTGCCCGATGGGCTTGCCGTAGAGCGTCACGAGTTCCGGCGCCGTCCGGTATTCGCCGGAAGCCACAGCCATCAAACGGGCCTGGCCGTTCCCGGAAATGCCGGCAATGCCGATGATTTCGCCCTTTCTGGCCGAAAGCGTCACGTTTTCGGTTCCGCAGACGCGCTCGGTGCCGGGCGTCGTCACGCCTTTGAGCTCAAAAATCACCTCGCCCGGCGTCTTCTGCGCAGCGCGCACGACTGGCGGCTCCTTGCCGATCATGAGTCGGGCAAGCGAATCTTCAGACTCCGTTTTCGGATTGACGCTCGCCACGATCCGCCCGGCGCGAAGCACGACGCAGCGGTCTGCGAGTTCTCGGATTTCGTCGAGCTTATGCGAAATGAAAAGAATGGAAACGCCTTCGCGGGCCAACTGATGAAGCGTTCCGAAGAGCTTTCTCACGGCTTGCGGCGTGAGCACCGACGTCGGTTCGTCCAGGATGAGAAGCTTCGGGTGCGTCATGAGCGCGCGAATGATTTCGATGCGCTGGCGCTCGCCCATCGAGAGCTCCATCACGACTGCAGCCGGATCGACTTCAAGGCCGTAGCGCTCGCCGAGCTCGCGGATCTTCTTGGACACATCCGCAATGCTCATTGACTCAGTCAAGCCGAGCTGAACATTTTCTGCGGCGGTGAGCGTATCGAAAAGCGCGAAGTGCTGGTGCACCATCGCAATGCCGAGCGCGCGCGCCTGTGCGGGGCTCGAAACGGAAAGCGGCTTGCCGTCGAAGGCCACTTCACCTTCATCGGGACGCGTCGCGCCGTAAATGATCTTCATGAGCGTCGACTTGCCGGCGCCGTTTTCGCCGAGCACCGCCAGCACTTCGCCCGGCGCCACTTCCATGGAAATGTGATCATTGGCCGTGATGCCCGGGTAGCGCTTCGTGATGTCCCGAAGACTGAGTCTAGGTGGAGCCATGCTGCGGATAGAGAGCTGGGAAATTGAAAAAAGAAACGCAAACGCCGCTCAAAGAGGAAGGTCTCCCGAGCGGACTTCTGTTTCAAAGTTTGGCGGCATTTTACAAGGCGACTCGTGCAGTGTCGACGCGCAAAGCACCCGAAGAAATCTTCACCTGAAGCAAAGATCGCCCCTCCCGAAACTAATTTGAAAAGAGCCAATCCGCTTGACTGATGCCAATACCGTATTTATGGTATTTATGGTTCCTACTCTTGATTATCTCGACAATTCCATGGATAATCCGCTTTCTACGAGTGCGCCAGTAGCTCAGTTGGATAGAGTACCTGGCTACGAACCAGGGGGTCGTGGGTTCGAATCCTGCCTGGCGCACCAACAGATTTTCTCAAGCTTGGCTTGAGAACACCGCAGATCCAGCCCGGCTGCGGTTTTATCAGATCCCGACGCGTCGACCGCCGAGGAGATCGAGGGCACTGCGCGGAGAAGTGGCAGAGAGGTCGAATGCACACCCCTGCTAAGGGTGCAGGTCCGAATAAGGGCCTCGGGGGTTCGAATCCCCCCTTCTCCGCCAATGATTACAAAAACTGCAGTTTTGTAATTAGTGATAAACACTTGAAACTGCAGAGGATTAAAGGCTTGAAGCGATTGAGTTTCAAGCCTTTTTTCTTACATGTGGAAATTTTACAACACGCTTACAAAATTACTAAACAGAACCTTTTGTAACCGTACAAAACCTTACAGGACCTGCATTTTTGGTGGCCCTTTTGGTGACCCTCTGAAGCTCGATAAGATCGGATTTAGCGCAGTTTTCGTCGTGTTTGAACCTCTTCGACCATGCCTAAATTCGTCACTCCGATGCCGCTCGTCATCTTCCGGCAACTCAAGTCACCGGGCTTTTATCCGCTCGGCGGTGTCCAGGGTCTTTACCTCCGCATTCGCGGGGCCTCAGAAAGCTACATCCTCCGGTATCAAGATACCTCTGGAAATCGGCGCAGCATGTCTCTCGGACTTCGCCGCTCCATGTCGCTGTCTGAAGCCCGCGCCAAGGCCACGGACATCCGTGCGCGCCTTTCTGAGGGCATCAATCCAACACCCACACGTGCAACTCGTCGGCATGCAAAGACGCAACAATCGTCTTCAAAGACCGCTCCCACCTCCAAAACTTTCGCGGAGGTCATGGATTTATGGCTGAAATATCGGGTGGAAAACAACTACTGGGTAAACGACCGAAAGGAACCATACGCCACGTCTAACCTTCTTGCTCGGCACGTGTTGCCTCGCCTCGGAGACATCGGTATCAACGCAATCACTGTTGAAGATATCCGTGACGTCCTTGTCCCGATTTGGACCACGAAAACCATCACTGCGAAAAAGGCGTTGCGCAACATCAGAGCGATTCTGAACTGGGCACGAGCAATGAACTACAGCTCATCGGCTGAAGATTTGTGCTCGCTTCAAGGCCCTCTTGGCGTTCTCATGGAAGGCGCTCGTAAGAACGCAGTCCGCAAAGAAAATTTCGCCGCTCTCCCCTACGATAGGATTCCTTCGTTCATTCAAGCGCTTTACCACCTGGAAGGTACGAGTCGCTGGATGATGATGTTCGCCATCCTTACAGCAAGCCGCATGAAGGCTGTTCGCCTAGCCACCTGGGGCGAAATTGACGTTGAGAAGCGAATCTGGGAGATTCCGCCCGAGCACGACAAAATCAAGGCCCCCAAGCGAGACCGTACTATCTATTTGTCGCAGCAAGCGATCGAGGTTTTGGAATAGGTTCGCCCAATCCTACCTAGGGCGGACGACTTGATCTTCAAGGCCGACAATGGCGGTAGCTTTTCCGACGCAGCAACAACTGCCTTGATCCGCAGAATGCACGCCAGACAAAAAGCGCTAGATGGAACCGGGTGGATTGACCCGGACAAGTCCAAGCGCGAAGGCAAGATTTGCATCGTCACGGCACACGGTACAGCACGCAGCGGCTTTCGCACGTGGGCCAAGGACGACCGTCTCGGCAACAACCGCCGGTACGATCAGGAAGCGGCTGAGCTTTGCCTGTTGCACTGTAAAGCTTCTGACGACTACCACGGAGCCTACGACCGAGCTCGCCTAAGCACGGAGCGACAGCGATTGATGAATGACTGGGGGAAGTTTTGCTTTTCGCTCGTCACAGACAAGTGCTAAGGATTTCTTTGATGTACGAGGCAAAGCCATTGCAAAGCGGCAACTTGTTCCAAAATGGAACTCGTTCGCCAAACGGCCGACATATCGTCAACCGAAGGGGCAAACCAATGTGGAGTGGTTTCAGTCTTATTGAATGAAACCACTCCACAAACTTTATTTATCCAACGGATGGATCTCTAGCTTGGGCAGTGTCTTTACGATTTTCATCGTTTCCAGGCTGACCGTAATGATCTTCAGGAAGAGGTCCAACGGGTAACGTTCGCTGCCCATCTCGGCCGCGTAGTCGTTGAAGTCGTTCACGATGCCGGAAGCTTTGTCGATGCTGACGCAAGCGCGTTCCACCACCCAATCGAGCGCCGATTTCTTATTGACGACATACTCCTGCGCTTCAAGCGGGATGTTCTTCACGGTGATCCAATCGTTGTAGATCAGCGTGGTCTTGTCTTTGGCTGCGTTGCCGGTCTTCCCCTTGATCTTGCCCCACTTCATCTGCGTCACGCGGTAGGACGGCTGCCCGACCTTCGTGTACTCAAATTTGACGCCGGCGTATGGCGCAAGATCTTCAAAGTGCACGTGCAACCGAGCGAGCTCCTGACCGGCCTCGACAAAGGCCATGAACTGCTCGTAGGTGGCGACACGCGGAATGCGCGGCAACTCCTTCATCAGATTGTTGGCGTAACGCATCCGGTAGTCCTCGGAATGAAGGATGCCGTAGATATAGTAGAAGAGATCATCTTCAGTGATCGGCTTGCCCGGATATGCAGCCTGGAAGTGTAGCAGTGCCTCCGGAGAGAAGCCGCTCGGCATCACGCTCTGCTCGCCAAAGTCGAGTGTGTCTTCTGCTGCCTTAGATTGTTCGCCGGGAAGCCAACGCGGAAAACATTGAGTGTCACCATTGAAGTGCAGATCAGCAATGTGATCTGTCATCAAGGCTATTTGCCCAGCATCCTTTGCATTCTGATTGATGCAGATGACCAGATTGTCTACACCAGATGAACAGATGACTAAATTTTTTGTTTCACTGGTTGGAAAGAACAGTGGCAACTTAGCAACTCGTTGGTTGATCAATCTGTTGAAATAAACAAAACTTCCAACAAAGGGCCTATAGATTCCTTTGTAGATAGAAGTCTGTTCAAATTTTCCAATGATGCCTTGTTTTACTTTTGGCAGAATTCCACTGTGCCAACTAATATTTACCGGATCTTTTCGAACAAAATTTTCTATCTTCTCTTTTTTATCTGAGTCGATCCACCGTTTAACCTCGCTATTGTAGGTGCTGATATATTTTTGTATGTTTGAAATGAGATTTTTTTTAGAGGATGAGTAACACCAAACATCACAGTTTGTTTTTAGTCCGTTTGAATAATTTGTTCCAAAGATGGATGGTTCATTAGTTTTCTTTCCATCAACGCGCATGAACTTGGCATAAGAGTTATCTCGCTGATTCAACCAGTCGCCGTGTGCATCCGGAACGATCACGTTCGTCTGGGTATAAGCCATGGAACGATCCTCGCGCAGGCACGCAAGCTTCTCTTCGCGCGTCAGGTAGTCATCCACCGAATGGAAGAAAATCTTTCCGCGCTCGGTTGACGCCGGATTCTTGACCAAGAAGACGATGGCTACTGGGGCACGGCTACCTTCTCCGAAAACTTTTCCTCCTTCCTGACGAGAACGTTCACCTGAAGTTCTCTGATTTCCTTTCAGGTGATAGACGTAAATCGACGAGAATTCTTCGGTCAGGCACTTTCGCATGCCGTCCGCACTGTTGGAATCGATCCAGCCGGCATTCGTGACAAAACCAATGATGCCTTTGTTGCCAATACGATCGGAGGCCCAGCGATAGGCTCGGATGTAGGAGTCGTACAGTGAATTCTTGTTGACCGCTTCCGTTTTCGCTGCGTACGTTTTGGCAATTCGATCGTCCAGCTCATCGTAATGCTCGTTCTGGTTGTCATCGTTGGCATTGTCCTGACCAACGGAGTATGGCGGGTTGCCGATGATGACGCGGATGTCTTGCCGGTTCAGTTCCACAAGACGAGCATTATTTTCACCAAGCGTCGTGCTGAAGATGCTGCTCTGCCGATTGTTGGCAAACGTATCCGTCCAGATCATCACCCTGTTCGGCTGGTACAC
>CAJMKD010000031.1 GCA_905213905.1 uncultured Sutterella sp.
CGTCGTTCACGACGGCAATCTGGCCGGCATCCGCCAGAAAGCCGCTGTAAATCGCGTCATAGTGCAGGCCGAGGCTTTCCCATTTGTCCATAAAGGCCGTCATGCCGGCCGTGAAGTCGGTGAAGTGGAACGTGCCGTACGTGAGATTGTTGCTGAACCAGGCTGTCGGAAACGGGCAAACCTGAATGCCCATGGCCGAAATCACCGGAATCGCCGCCGTAAGAGAGCACCGGCCGAAGGAGCATAGATCGTGAACGGCAAGAACGCGTTTCGTTGGTTGCATAGGTTTCGTAGTCATCCTAATCCTGATGATCGTGATCGATGAAGATCGGCTTATTCTAGGGGACTCGGCGCGGCATGCCCGAAAAGGAACAGGTAAAAAAATGAAATTTCGAAAGAAGAAGCCGTTCTGCCGCCACCGTCAACGATCCTGAAATTTCTCGAGAAAAAGACGGCCTCATTTTTTCGGCCGCGCTGCTTCTCTCTGCGATCTGCGGCGCTGGCGCCGATCCCGATTTCTGATTCGGCATCGCGGCCGGCACCGCATCACGCGACAGTCCCGTCCTCGACCTCGAATGCTTCGCTCGCTTCGCGTCGCGTGCTTTGCTCGTGCACGCGAGCACCGCAGCCGTCTCGGAATCAACCGAAAAGATATCTGTAGAAGTCTATTTTGAATTGTTCCAAACCGGCTTTCTGATATGCCGCGTAAAGCTTGCTGCAAACCGAGTCGCTCGGATAGTTCATCTGATCCTTGCCGTCGTGCACTGCCTCCCAGACAGTTTGCGCGGCTTGTTCCGGCCCGGGAAAGGCGTCATTGCCGTCAAGGAGGAACAGGCGCTGCCGGCGATTGGCTTCTTCGTAGCCGGCCGCGTCATTGAGCGGCGTTTGAAAGCCGGTATTTGTGCCGCCAGGAATAATGCACTTGACAGACACGCCGAATGGCTTAAGTTCGTAATAAAGCGACTCCATCATGCCTTGCTGCGCACGCTTGGCTGCGCCGTAGATCGCGTCGCGCGGGAAAGCAATAATGGCGGCAAGCGATGTCGTAGTGAGCACATGACCGGCCCGGCGGCTTTTGAAGTCCCGATGAAGCGCTGCGTCACCAGAATCGTGCCCATCACATCCGTGTCAAACAGCTGTCGAATCTGCGCCTCGGTGGGCTTTTCCAAAGGCGCCATCAGGCCGTAGCCGGCATTGTTGAAGAGCACGTCCACGTCATGGCGCTCAAGAACGTTGGCGCAGACTCGGTCAATGCCAGCGCTGTCGGTGACATCGAGCTCAATGACTTCGACCCTCGGCATCGTTGCCAAAGCGCCCGCTTTTTCGGGCGTGCGCATCGTTGCAAGAACGTGCCAGCCGCGCTCGGCGAATAGTTCTGCAGTTGCGCGCCCGATTCCAGATGAGGCCCCAGTGATGAAAATGGTCTTTCCCACGTTATTGTCCTGTCATTAAGATTAGTAACTATCGTTACTTTTCTCACTTGGGTGAATTTATAGCTTGCGCCACTCGCTGTGGGAACCGTGCAGCGTTCTCAGTGACGTAAGAAACTTTCTGCGGCAAAGCGTTTCCGAGAAGCACTGGAGAGGACACAATGATCCTGACGGGCCATGAAGATTTGCGAATTCAGAAAACAATTCAAGCCATCCGCGAGTCACTGAAATCGCTTATTCTGGAAAAAGAGTTTTCGGACATCAAAGTGACGGCGTTATGCCAGCGCGCCAAAATCAGCAAGAAAACTTTCTACGCGTACTACACCTGCCTTGATGATTTGTTCAACGAAGAGCTCGCCATCATTGCCGAAGGCATGCTCAATAGTTATCGGGGCATGAGCGTTCCGCAGGACCTTGACCGCATCAATGCCGCTTTCTTCGATTATGTGACCGGACTTGACCCAGCTTCGCAAAAACTGCTTTGCCACGCCAATTACGACGAGTTCGCCCGGAATGCCATTGACCATACCGTTGAAAAAGTTTGGTCGGATGGCGAGCAGCTCAAGCATCTCTCGGATTTTGAACGTCGCTTCCTGATGCGCTTTCTGCGCACCGTCGGTTTGGCTTGCTTTCGTGACTGGGTGGCCGACGGCCGCACCGAACCGCTGGAAGATGTGGTTGCCTTTTCCAGTGCGTTGCTGACCGGCAGCATTCGGTCCGTGTGGGCGCTCCGTCAGAGACGCTGATTTGACTGGCCGAAGGCCCGGTGCTGCCGCAGCCGGGCCTTCCTTTGACGTCCCTCTTCAAGACGGTGCCGAACCCAGAGGTCCGGCAGCGGCTTTTCAATGAGACTTCAGGCGCCTTCTTTACCAAACGTAGGCCGCACGAGCTTCGAAAGCGTTGTTGCTTCGGTCGTCAGCGCCAAAGCCGTAGCGGTACGAGAGGCCGAACGAGAAGTTGCCGCAGGCCGCGCGAACGCCGAGCGTCGTGTTGTAGACGTTGTCGAGCACGTCGACGTCGCCTACGAGCGTCGACACTTCCTTGTCGCCCACCTGCGGAACGATCGTGAAGTCGATGTCAGGGGTCACGGTCCAGCCGGCGGCGGGCGCAAATTCACCCGCAATCCGCACGCCCACGGGCGTCTCGAAGACGTTCATCGAATCGGCCGAAATGCCGCGGTAGTCGTCGACGTCGATCTTCGTGTAGCGAAGGCCGACATGCGGCACAACCTTGAACGCCTGATCGTAGACCGTCAAGTCGCCGCGAACGCCGACCGTGAAGACGGACGAATCGAGCGATTCATCAGCGGAAGCATCGGCGATCGAGCCCTTCACGTCATTGTCGAGCGAGAGATAGCTGGCGTCAGCCGAGAGATAGAGGCCGTCAATAGCCTTCCCCGTATAGACCGAGACGCCCCAGAAGTCGGCATCGTTCGAATACTTGCCGATGCTCTTTTCGGCGTCAGCGTCGCCCGAACCAACTGAGAGCGCAAGCCCAAGCTTCGCACCGCAAGCAAACGCCCCATCGAAACCGATCGTGCTGCCGTAGATGTCGGCTGAATAGCCTTGGCCGCCATAGAGCGTCTTCGCTTCGTTCGTCGTGTAGAAGACGTCCGCCCAGACGCCAAGGCCGGTTGAGGGCTCGAGATTGCGGCGAAGGACAGCGCCCGTCACCTGCTCGGCCGCATCATAGGCGACGTTGTAGGTGCCGGCCGTCACAGGCATGGCGAGGTATTCCTCAGCCGCCTTGCGTCCCGCTTCCGTGAAGTCATCCGTGTAGAAGCCTTCCACTTCGGTGATTGCGCCGAGGACGCGCCCGTTCTTCGCATCATTGAATGCCGTATTGATCGCCGAGAGAAGCTCCGCATCTTGCGTTGCGTTTTCCTTCACGCCGATGGTTGCAACCAGGCCCAGGTCCTTTTGAACTTCAGTCGTCATGCCAAGAAGCTTGTTGCTCACCGTCACGTTAGGCACAGCAGCAAGTGGCGTTTCATCCTCGGTCAGGAGAAGCGACTTCTTGCCGTTGGCGATGACATAGACTTCGCTGCCTTTATCAACCGAAAGCTTCCCTTCGACCACCGGGGCGCCTCCCGACAGGTTGTCTGTGTCGAGAATGGCAAGCGCATTCTCGCCGATCGTGAGCGTGCCGGCAGCTCCTGTCTTCGTGCCGATATTGATCTGGCCAGTGCTCCCGAGCTTCACGGCGCGGTCGACAAAGAGAATATTTCTATCCTCAAAGCCCTCAACGTCTTCAATGTGATTGAGCGACGCAATAATGGCCTTCGCGTTGCGGTTCGTCGTAACGATGTTGGCGCTGATTTCTTCCGGCACCACGCTAAGCATCATGATGCCGTTGGCCGCCGCGGCCTGCGGCTGCGTCGAAACAACCGCCGTCACGCCGTCATCGTCAACGCCCGCAGCATTGAGAACGAGCATGCCGCCGCCGTCAAGCTGGACATTGGCGCCGATGTTGGTCGCGGAAAGAACGCCGCCCTCTTCGACCGAGAGCGAGCCCTTGCCAGTGAGGCTCTTCAGATCGAAAGCGCCGGAAACCGTCGCCGTGGCTGAGGAATCGAGTGCAACATCCTGCGCCGTGAAGGCGCCGACAACGTCAAGTTTTTCCTTGACATTAAGCGTCTTGATGTTCACATTGCCCGAAGCCGATTCATTGTTGCCGAGCTGAACGTTCTTCACTTCCACGGTGTCAAGCTTCGAATCCGCGTCGTAGACGAAGACGTTGCCGCCCGCAGCATTCGCCGTCAAGGTCAGCATGCCGCTGCTCGAACCCGCCTTGGCAGTCGTGGAGCTCCCGAAGTCGACAGCCGCAATCGTGGTGTCGTTCGTGACCGTGAAGTCGCCGTCCGCCTTGGCGTCGCCGACCGCATTTTCGACAACGAGATTGTCGAGCGACGAAGATGTCAGATCATCGCCCTTGTCAAGATTGAGCGTGCCGTTACGGAAGACGACCTTCACAGCATTCGAGCCATCCGTATTGAACTGCGCCTGCGTTTTCTGAAGGTCCTCGAGCGTATAGGTGCCGATATCGTCCGTGAAGGCAATGATGCCAGAGGCATCAGTACCCTTGATATTCGTGAGGTTGGCGTTGCCAGCCAGCGTGCCGCCAGTCTGCGAAGCCGTAAAGAAGTTCTTGTATGACGTCGCGAGTTCACCGCCATCAAGATCAAAGGTATCCGCAGCAACGGTGAGGTTGCCCGTCACGTTGAGCGCGCCGCCCGAAAGCGTGAGGACGCCGTTCGTGGTGTTCAGATCCTTCGTCGTCACGGTGCCCGAAGCGCTCCCCAGCGAGGCTTTATCTTTTTTGTCCGTTGCGGTCGCTGTATTTTTGAAAGCGATCGAAGGCGCAACCACGTTGCCGCCGTCAACAATGATCGTCCCGTTCTGGTAATACGAGTTTTGCTCTTGTTTCAGATTATCCAAAACCAGGCCGCCTGCGGCATTGAGCGTGCCGCCCGTCACCGTTGTCTTGGCGCGATTGTGCCATTCCTGCGCAATACTGAACGTGCCTTCCTCGACGTTGAAGAAAGAAAAATACTTGTCCATCGAGGCATTCATCTGTACTGTGCCGGCACCCTTCTTGGTGAGCGTTGCGTAATCCGGATAATTCGAGGCATTCGGCAGAGCACTCGCAATTGAATCGAGTTCGGGATTCTTTTCGTAATCTGCCCCTGCTTCGCCGATCGTCAAAGTGACGCCGTCAGCAATGTCGAACGTGCCGCGGCTGCTGCGGTCGAGGAACAAGAAGCCGCCGCTTGTGGAGGCATACCAGCCGTAAGTATCCACATAAGAATCTGCGTTGCCGACGACATTGTTGCCAGCGTAGGTCAGGCCATTCTTTGTGATTTTGAAAGTGACGTCGCCGATCAGGTCTTTTCCGTTCTCCTTTATCCCTGTGGTCTTGTCCACAAGAATGGCGCCACCGGTGGCATAACCGCTTTCAGCCTTGACGACATTGTTGTCAAAGTCAACGTTCTCAAAAACCACGTTCCCGGATTTGACAACAATGGCTCCGCCGTATGCCTGACCAGCTTTCAAGTACGTGATCGTGTTGCCGCTTACCGCCCCGTCCTTCATCGTCATGTCAAGCTTGCCGTAGACATACATCGCGGCGCCGCTTCCAGAGCTCGAAGAATTATTTGTCAGGTTCACGTTGTTGAGGCCGACTACAGCGTTACCAAAAGCGTCTGCATTGACTGTTTGAGTCTCATGTTTATGAGACTGAAAAAACAAAGCCGTATCAGTCGCATTGCTGAAGGTCGTGTTTTCAATAGTGATCTTCTGCGTCCCATAGAACCCGAAGTGCCCAGGCGTTGAAGAGGTGAAATTGCCTACCGAAATAAGGACTTCGCTGATAACGGGCGCTCCCTCAACAGTAACCTGGGCGTGTGGTCCAATCAGGTTCTGTTGCTGGAAATCTTCCCCGCTCGTAAAGTCAATATAGTTGCACTTGCCGTCAGCACAAGTTCCAGCCAAGGTGGCGGTCGAAGTTTCAGCGGCTACCACGCTTGACATCGCAATTACAGCTGTTGCAAAAGCAACGGCAAAATTCGTCTTCATGTCAAAGACACTCCTATCAATAGGTACCAAAGAACCGCAAAGAAGCTGCGGGGTCTGTGAGATCCTAAAGAGGAGCTCGTTGGGGGGGGGGGTGATAACCCTTATATCCTTTTGTTTTACATAGTTATTTATAAGCAAAAACATGCTGTGCTGCAAGCATTCTTGGCGCATTTCTGATTACATGCATTCGCTTTGGTAATTAAGCCCATGGAGTGTACGTAAAGCAACGTATACGCAGAAACCGACTTCACATCGCCGCTACCGCATATTCAGTCACACATTGAGCATCGGCAGCGCCGCCGCCAGCACCCGCACGCCCGCCATGAAGTCTTCCATCCGCATCGCTTC
This sequence comes from uncultured Sutterella sp., assembly GCA_905213905.1. Taxonomy (GTDB): domain Bacteria; phylum Pseudomonadota; class Gammaproteobacteria; order Burkholderiales; family Burkholderiaceae_F; genus Sutterella. The sequence goes on from CAJMKD010000031.1 coordinate 6,353, forward strand.
ATGCGGGTTGTGCGATCCGCGCTGATTGGCAACGAAGATCATCGCCGTCGGTATGCCGGCATTCGCAAAATAAGCGCTGTCGTGCCCTGCCCCCGAAGCGATGTCGCGCACGGGAACGCCGGCCGCAGCTGCCCCCTGATGCAGCAAGCGCCGAAGCTCATCATCCATCTTCGCCGGATGCGACTCGAGCATCGGATCGAACATAAAGCGCACGCTGCGCTCGCGCCCGACAGCCGCCGCCTCTTCTTCAAGCACCGCATGAAAAGCGAGGCACGTCGCCTGCCGGAGACTGCGAATGTCAAAGGCGAATTGAAGCGCCTCAACGGGCAAGAGCGGATCATCGGAATCGATGCAGGCCGCCTTCGGTCCCATAACTGGACCGATCACGCCCGTCGTTTCCACGAGATCGTCGCCTGCGTCGAGCGCCGCCTGCCATCGCTTTTCCATCCGAACGAGCAATGCCGCAGTCGCCCGCGGCACGGCATCGGCGGGCGCATTCGGGTCCGCCCGCTCGCAACGAATGGCTTTATGGGAATAAAGCCCCCGAATGCCGGTAACAATGCCGGTACGATTGTGGGCCTCCATGTCGAGCATCGGACCTTGCTCGATATGAAGCTCAATGAAAGCGCGAATGGTGCTGAAATCAATGAGCGGCCGGCCCGCCGCAAGACGCTCTGGGTTGAGGCCGCAGGCGCGCATCGCCGATTCAAGCGTCTTCGCGCCGTCGCGTCGCACGAGAGCAAGATCGTCGGGACCAAGTTGGCCCAAAATGGCGCGCGATCCGAGATAGGGCTTCCCGTAAAAGGAATTCTCTTCACCGCGCAGCGCGAGCACGGCAATGGTTCTCGAAAGCGTCACGCCCGCCTGCTTAAGCATGAAGAGCGCCGCCAGACCAGCCGCAATGCCCGCTAGCCCGTCGAAGTTGCCGCCTTCGGGCACGGAGTCGGCGTGGCTCCCGAGCACCACCATCGGAAGTTCGGGTGACGCACCCTGCTTTTCGAGCCACAGGTTCCCGGCTTCGTCCGTGTGCTGAGAAAGCCCAAGCTCGCGGCCTGCCTGGGCAATTCGCTCAAGCGTCTTCGTTTCCACCGGGCCGAAGGCTTCCCGCGTGACGCCCTCGCCGTCGCGCGAAATCGCGCGGACGTCGTCGAAAAGCGCTGCGGCAAACGCCGACGCCGCCGCAACAGCGTCCGCTGAAAAAGCGATGTCGTGATCGGGTTGAAACTGCTGCGCCATGATGCTCTCTTTTCTCTTCTTGGCTGCTTCGCAGCCGAAATCGGACAGTGCGAAGCTTGAGCATACGACAAACGCCGCGCATCTGGCGACGGCGTGCATCCCGGCGAGAAGGCAAGAAGACGAGAAGTCCGAATCCGCACGCTGAAGCACGCTGCCGCATGTATTCTGCCTGCCGAAGGCATCGCTCAAATGAAGCGCGCCGCCCATCCACGAGGAATGAACGGCGCATCAGATGCTTCAAATTTAGCCGCCGAAGCACCGCTATACAGCCGGCGGCGCTCCGCATGGCGGCATGGCGAACTCAAAGCTACTTCACGATTTCCGCCTTCGCGGCAGGCTTCACGACAAGGTTGGGCTTCGTCTTCGCGGGCGAAGGCAGCGGCACGATGTGCGCGCCTTCGCCGTACTTCGCGCGAAGCTCGTCGATCCAGCCGAAGTCGAGCGCGCGCTGCGTGCAGGCTTCGACGCAGACAGGCTTGCCGCCCTTCGAGATGCGGTCAAGGCACGCGTCGCACTTCGTCATCTTGCGCGCCTTGCGGTCAAGCTTCGGCGCGTGATAGGGGCAGGCGGCCATGCAGGCGCCGCAGCCGATGCACTTCTGCCGGTCGATGAGGACGAGGCCGCCCAATTCCGGATGCTTCGCGTGCGCCTTCGTCGGGCAGACCTTCACGCAGGCCGGATCGTCGCAGTGGTTGCAGGAAACCGAGACGTAGCCATGAAAGACGTCCTGATGCCAGGCGCCCGTCATGCGGTCTTCGCGCCAGCCGCCCGACTCGTAGGAAAGGACGTTGCGATAGACGCGCCCGTCCTCCAAGCCGTTCTTGTCGGCGCAGGCAATCTGGCACGCCTTGCAGCCCGTGCAGCGGGTTGCGTCGAAATAGAAGCCGTACTGTTTCATTTTTCTTCTCTCCCGTCCGTCAGGCTTTCTTCACTTCCACAAGATTCGTGTGCGAGGGGTTCCCCTTCGCGAGCGGCGTTGCATCGAGCATCGTGAGCGTATTGATGCAGGCGCCGCGGTCAACGCCCTTTTCGTCAGGCGAATACCAGGCCCCTTGCGGCAGCGCCACCAAGTGCGGGATGATGCGGTTCGTCACGAACGCTTCGATCTCGATTTCGCCGCGGGCGTTGAAGACGCGCACGCGGTCTCCCGTTTCAATGCCGCGCGGCTTCGCGTCGACCGGATTGATCATGAGGCGATCCGGATGCGCCGCACGGAGCCACGGGACATTGTGATAGGTCGAATGCGTGCGGCCCGCGCCGTGGTAGCCGTAGGCCTCGAGCGGATACTGCCTTTCAGTCGGATCGCCCTGCCCGCGCATTTCCTTCGTCGCGATGAACTGCGGAATCGGATGAATTTCCTGTCCTTTCTCTTCGGGTAGCGTCCAGGTCTTCGCAATTTCAGCGAGCCGCTCGGAATAGATTTCAATCTTGCCGCTCGGCGTCGGCAGCGGATTCGCTTTCGGATCCTCGCGGAAGGCCTTGAGCACGATGCCGTCGTCGTTGCCCATGCGGTACTTCACGATGCCTTCGGCCCAGAACTTCTCAAAGCTCGGGAATTTCGCGCCGTCGGCAATGCCGCGGGCTTTCTTGAGCGTCTCTTCGTAGCCCCAGCGGAGCCATTCCTTGTAGGAGCGCCCTTCGGTATAGGCGTCCTCAACGCCGAAGCGCGCCGCCATTTCGCGCATGATCTCCCAGTTCGGCCGCTGCTCCCAGAGAATGTCGGCGGCCTTCGGGCAGGCGACGAGATAGTTGTAGTCGCCGACCGCGTAGGCATCCGCCTCGAGGTCGTCGATTTCCTGATTCATGGTGTCAGGCAGCAGATAGTCGGCGAATTTGGCGCTCGGCGTCATCTGGTTGTCGACGACGACAATCGTCTCCACGAGAGACTCGTCCTCGAGAATCGGACGAAGCTGATTGATGCCGCCGTGCTGGTTGATGAGCGTGTTGCCCTGCGTGTTCCAGATGAACTTGATGTTGTGCTCGAGATGCTCGACGCCGCGCACGGCCGAATTCTTCGCCGTCATCGACTTCGCATCGGTGATGGCCTTGGGCCAGAGGAAGACCGGGAAGGACGCCTTTACTGGGTTCTTGCCGACGGGAAGGCCCGTTTCGATGCCGTAGGAGTCGCCTTCGCGGGCGCCCGTGTTGGTGCCGGGGAGCCCTACCTGCCCCGTCAGAAGCGCAAGCATCGCGATCGAGGTCGACTGCGCTTCGCCGTTCATGCGGCGCTGCGGGCCCCAGCCCTGCGAGATGAAGCAGGGCTTCGTCGCGGCGATTTCCCGCGCGAGGCGCTCAATCGTTTCAACCGGGACATTCGTGATGCGCGAGGCCCATGCCGGGGTCTTCGGCGTCTTGTCGGGGCCGTTCCCAAGGATGTAGGACTTGTAGTCGGCGCCCTTCGGTGCGGAGGCTGGCAGCGTCTTTTCGTCGTAGCCCACGCAGTACGCGTCAAGAAACGCCTGATCAACGAGATTCTCCCGGATCATGACGTATGCCATGCCGGCCGCAAGCGCAGCGTCCGTGCCCGGGCGGATCGGCACCCATTCGGCGTCGCGCCCGGCGAGCGTGTCCGTGCGGATCGGATCGATCACGACCATGCGGGCCTTGCCCAAGCGCAGCGCTTCGGCGAGCTCCCAGGACTGGCCGCCGCCGGAAGCGCGGGTGACGGCCGGGTTGTTGCCGAAGGTCACATAGAGCTTCGCATTGCGGATCTGGCTCATGTAGGAGCCGACGCCCGGATTGTTCGAGCGGACGGCGCCGTAGTTGAAGCCTCCGAACATGTAAGGCCAGGCGTTCTGGATGCACGCGGCCGAATAGTCCGAGTACCAGCCGATGTTGCCGCCGATCAGATTGAAGAAGCGGAACGTGCAGTTGCGGTTGTTGAAGAGGCTGTAGTTGCCGGAACCGTGCATCAGAAGGATCGATTCGTTCGTGTGCTTCTGAATCGTGTCCTTGAGGCGCGCGGCGATTTCGTCAAGGGCCTGCGCCCAGGAAATCCGCTCGAAGCGGCCTTCGCCGCGGCGGCCGACGCGCTTCATCGGGTACTTGAGGCGTTCGGGCGCATAGAGGCGCTGGCGCATGGCGCGGCCGCGGTGGCAGGCGCGCACCTGCGGGAAGTCCTTGCCGGCGACGCCCGCATTCGGGTCGCCCGTGTTGTCGGTCTCAATGCGGATGACGCGGCCGTTCTTTGAGGCGCACCGCAGGATGCAGCGGCTGCCGCAGTTGATCGAGCAGGCCGACCACGTGACAGTTTCGAGGTCGGCAGCGGCCGCCGCAACGGCGCGGCTCACCGGCGTGGCCGCAATGCCCGCGGCACTCCCGAGAAGCGCCGATTGGCGCAAAAAGGTTCTGCGTGAAATCATGGCGTAGAGTCTCCTTGTCCGGAAGGCGCGCCGCGAGCGCCGCCAAGCTGCAGCCGTTCCTTGGAGGAGCCTGCGGCAGAAGGGCGAATCGGGGCCTGCGCTTCCGAGTTGTTGCGCATGAATGGGGTCTTCCTTTTGAGTGTACCGCACGCCGTTCGGGAATATTTTTGCGTGAAGCTTTCTGAAAAGCGTTTTCCCATAATGGCTATAACGCTTTTGCCTTACGCTCCCGCCGCAGGCTGTCATGCGGAAGAACCCTGAAATTTCTGAAAGTGCTGCTCGTTTCGACCGGTGAAAAAGACTCATTTGCGATCGTTCCGTTTTCCGAAACGACCATGATGATCCGCCTTAAGGACGACCACTTAGGCGCACCCGTTTGACGAACTTTTGTCGTTGACGGCGGCTAACCTCTCTCCATTGCCGCGGCTCGATTCGCCGCAATTCTTTCCTTGATATACAAGGAAAACCCCCGTTGCGTTCCGTCCTCGCTGAGCGCGGAAGGCTGCAACGGCCGGCGGCCTCTGGCGCCGGCACCGAAAGGATCCCGACCATGAACGACAAAGAGCTTTCGCCTCGGTGCGGCGCGCATGCGACGTCCGAGGCACCTGCGGACGCCGAGTCATTCCCCGCCCCGGATGCCGCACAACGACTGAAGAGGCTTCTCGCCGAAACGGCAGCGCGCATTGCAGACCGAAGCCGCGAAGCGGCGGCGCAATCGCCCGATGTGCAGAAGACGCAGGACGCCGAGCCGGCAGGCGAAGCGCCTTCGCTGCGACTCGACCTCGGCCGCCCACTCGTGACGGAAGAAGAAGCGCTGCTGCTCGCAGAAGCGCCTGCTGAACACACGCTCGCCATTCTTGAGCTCGGCGGGCTCGCCCGCGCGCTCCTGCTCCCCAATCCCAGCTACCGCTGCGGCATCATCAACGCGAAGTCGGGCCGGTGCCCGGAAAACTGCGCCTTCTGCGCGCAGTCGAAGTTTCACCACACGAATGCGCCCGAATATCCGATGGTCGAGGCCGGGAAGCTCGAAGCGGCGGCGCTTCGCCTCGAGCGCGAAGGCGTGCGCCGCTTCGGCATCGTGACGAGCGGCCGCGGCCCGTCCAACAAGGACATTGAAGCGCTCGCGTCGGCCCTGGAAGGCATGCGCGGAAAGACCCGGATCGGCTTTTGCGCCTCGCTCGGCATCCTCAACGACGAGCGCGCGCAGGCGCTCGCCGCCGCAGGCTTCACGCGCTACCACCACAATCTTGAGACGAGCCGGACGTACTTCCCGCGCATCTGCTCGACGCACGACTACGAGCTCGACGTTGAAACGGTCCGCACGGCGCAGCGCGCCGGCATGAGCGTCTGCTCGGGCGGCCTCTTCGGGCTCGGAGAAAGCTGGCGCGACCGCATCGAGCTCGCCTTCACGCTTTCGGCGCTCAAGGTCGACTCGATGCCGATCAACTTTCTCATTCCGATTCCAGGGACGCGCCTCGAAAAGATGCCGCCCTTGGAACCCGCCGAAGCGCTTCGCATCATTGCGATCATGCGCCTTGTGAATCCCCTCAAGGACATCGTGATCTGCGGCGGGCGCAATCAGATTTTGGGCGACCGCTGGGAAACTTGGGTCTACGCCGCAGGCGCGAACGTCGTCATGACGGGCGACTACCTCACGCGCCCGGGGAACGCCTTCGAAAAGGACCGCGCCGCTGCAGCAGCGATCGGCGCCGAGCCCGGCTGCTGAGAAATTGAGCGCGGCCCATCCGTTCACGAACTTCAGGAAGAGACGCACCATGCCGACCGCAGATGAGAGAGCACCTATGATGACAGCCGAGGCCGGCGCCTTTTGGATACTCGGCACCGACACCGAAATCGGCAAGACCGCCGTCGCGGCGGGCCTTCTCGGCGCGCTTTCACGCCGCGCCCTGAAGCGGGGCGAAGACGCCTTTCGCGCGCCGCTCTACGTGAAACCCGTTCAGACGGGGGCCGCAGCGCCCGGCGCGGGCGACGCCGACCGGGCCCGTGAAGCGGGCTTCCCCGCAGAAACGCTCTTCTCGTTTGCCGCCCCCGCTTCGCCCGCGCTCGCCGCGAAGCTCGAAGGCCGGCGGCTCGCGGCCGCCGACGTGCTCGCGCGAATTCGTGCGCGCCTCGCTTCGCCCGAGGCCGCTCGGCGCCTTCTCATTCTCGAAGGCGCAGGCGGACTCCTCGTCCCCCTCAACGAAAGGGAATCCATGCTCGACCTCGTGCGCGAAAGCGCGCTCCCGGCGGTTCTCGTCATCGGGAACCGCCTGGGCGCCCTCAACCAGGCGCGGCTTTCCGTGGATCGCCTGCGCTCGGAGGGCGTGCCGCTTCTCGGCATGATTCTGAACCGCACGACGCCCGCGGAGGCGCTCGACCCGGGGACGCTCCCCGCCGCGCCTCTGAACGGCACCGGCAGCGGCGCCGCAGCGCGCGCCGCTCAAAGCGCGAAAGAAGCCGCCGCCAGCGCGCAGCGCGCCTTTCTGCGCGACAATGCCGCGTCGCTCGAAGCGCTCTACGGCGACCTTCCGCTCCTGGCCGACATCGACTTCAACGAAATCACGGCGGCCTCTGGCATTGCGAAGCTCGAGCGCGCCGCGGCGCTCATCGAAGCCGGACTCGCACGGCTGAATGGAACGGGATCCCTCGGGAACGCTCTTGAAGCGGCCTTTTCGCTTCCCGACTCGCCCGCCGCGCTCCTCGCGCTTGATGCCGCGCATGTCTGGCACCCGTATGCGAATCCGACGAAGCCCCCGGCCGTTGAGCTCGTCGAATCCGCCCGAGACCGCACGATCACGATTCTTCGGGAAACGGGCGGCCGGCCGTCGCGCCTTGACCTCATCGACGGCACGAGCGCCTGGTGGTGCGCGCCCTTCGGCGCTGCGCACCCGCGGCTTGTTGCGCGCCTGAAGCGCCAGGCCTCGGACTTCCCGCACGTCATGTTCGGGGGCCTCACGCACCGGCCCGCCATTGCGCTCACGGAGCGGCTTCTCGCGATGCTGCCGCCGGCGTTTTCGAAGGTCTTCTATTCGGACTCGGGGTCCGTCTCGATCGAAGTCGCCCGAAAAATGGCGCTTCAATATCAGCAGGCGGCCGGCCGCCCCGAAAAGCGGCGCTTCCTCGTGCCGCTCGGCGGCTACCACGGCGACACCGCGGGCGCCATGTCCTTCTGCGATCCGAAGGACGGCATGCACGTGCGCTTCGCTGACTCAAACCGCCCGGAAATCTTCATTGAACCCCCCGCCTGCCGCTTTGACGCGCCTTACGACGAAGCCGCGCTTGCGCCGGCGCGCGAGGCTTTTGCAGCGCACGGCGGCGAGATCGCCGCCGTCGTGCTCGAGCCCGTTGCGCAGTGCGCGGGCGGGATGCGGTTTTACCATCCGGATTATCTGCGGGGCCTCGCGGCGCGCTGCCGCGCGCACGGCGCGCTCCTCATCTTCGACGAAATTGCGACGGGCTTCGGCCGGACCGGGAGAAACTTCGCCTTCAAGCATGCCGGCGTCGAGCCCGACATTCTTTGCCTCGGGAAAGCCTTGACGGGCGGCATCGTCGGGATGGCGGCGACTGTGGTTCAGTCGCACGTCGCCGAAACGATCGGCGCTGAGCCCGCCGCGCTCGGTGGCGGCGTCTTTCCGCACGGCCCCACCTACATGGCGAATCCCCTCACGGCGGCCGTTGCCGCAGAAAGCCTTGCGCTTTATACGTCCCGCAGCTGGCTCGCCGACGTAGCGGCGCTCGCTGCCATCATGCGCGAGGCGCTCGAGCCCGCTCGGCACCATCCGTGCGCCCACGACGTCCGCGTTCTCGGCGCGATCGGCGTTATTGAATTGAAGCGCGAGCCCGCGCCCAAGGAATCGGCGCGCATGAAGGCGGCCGTGATCGACGCGGGCGTCTGGCTGCGGCCCTTTGGGCGCTTGATCTACACAATGCCCGCCTTCACGACGACGCCGGACGAAATGCGCCGCATCTGCGGCGCCATGCTGCGCGCGCTCGATCAGCTTCATGACCCGAACGCGCCGCAGGAAGCCCCGCTTCCGAACGAGCGCATGGCGACTGCCGCAGTTGTCTGAAGTGTCTGAAGCGCGCCCGGCGCTTCATCGCCCGCTTTTCTTCTGAAACCCGCCGAGACCGGCATCCATTGCCGGCCCCGGCGGCCGTGCCTCAAAAGACAATAAACCGTGACGACCGCCCTTTTCTTTGCGCTTTTCTGCGCCTTCTTTCTGTTCCTGAGCTTTCTCGAGTCGCGCCGCAACCGCTCGCTCGAAGACTTCTGCCTCGCCGGCCGCAGCGCTTCGGGCTGGTCGGCGGGCCTTTCCATTGCCGCTTCGTCGATCGGAGCCTCGGCCACGCTCGGCGTCTGCGGCCTCGCCTTTCAAGCCGGCTTTCCGGCCGTGTGGTGGCTTTTTTCGGGCGCGATCGGACTCGCGATTTCCGCGGTTTTTCTTGTTGACCGCATCCGCGCGGAAAAGCCCGTGACGCTCCTTGGCGCCATCCGGCGCAAAGCGGGCGGCGCCACAGCCAAAACGGCCGGCCTTGTCATTCTTGCCGCCTGGACGGGCATTCTCGCCGCCCAGTTTTCGGCGATGGGCCGAATTCTCTCAGCGCTCGGCGCGGGCGAGCTTCCCGGCTTTCTTGGCGTTTCCGGCCTATCCGGCGAAACGGCAGCGCTTGCCGCTGGCGCCATCCTCATCGTAGCCGTCACGCTCCTCGGCGGCCAGCGCGCCGTCATCCGCAGCGACGTCTGCCAGAGCCTTGTGATGGCGGCGGGACTCGGCCTCCTTTTCTTTTCGCTCCTCTCGGATCCGGCGCTCCCGCGGGCTTCGGAATTCTTCGCGAGCGTCCCCTATGATCTCCTCAACGATGAATTCGGCGCGGCCGACTGGGCGGAATTCATGCTTTTGATCGGCGGAAGCTACCTCGTCTGTCCGATGCTTGCCGCGAGGTTTCTCGCCGCAGGCTCCCGCCGGGACGCCCGGATCGCCGCCGGGGTCGGCATCGGGTCGCTCGTTGCCGCCGCGCTTCTCATGGCGCTCCTCGGGATCGCAGCGCGCGCCTTCATTCCCGCGGGCACGGCGCCCGACGCGGTGCTCCCCGCGCTCGTCGAAACCCGCACGCCCTTTTTCGGCGCGCTTTTCCTCTTCGTGATGACGAGCGCCGTGATTTCTTCTGCCGACAGCTGCCTCATGACGTCCGCGACCGTCGCCGCCGTCGACCTCGCCGGCCGTCCGAGCATTCGAGCGACGCGCGCCGCTGCGCTTGCGCTTTCCATTGCTGCGTTTGCCGCCGCGCTGAGCGGCAAGGGCGTCCTCGAGCTCCTTCTCGCAGCGAATGCGCTATACGTCTGCGGCGTCGTGCCCGTCGCCTTTGCGGCGCTCCTCTCAAAGCGCCCGCTTTGCGCAGGGCTGGCTTCTGGCGCCATAGCGCTCGGGAGCCTCCTCGGCGCAATCGCCACGTTCGGGGCTGTCGGGGCCGGCACGAAGCTCGCGCTCTATGGCGCGAGCTTTTCGGCGGCGCTCCTTCTCGCCCTCTTCGCGTCGCGGCCGGCTCGCCCAGACGGGAGCCCCGTCTGCCGCTCGGTCAATCCATGAAAAACGCCTGAAAAGCGCCCGACCGCATCTCGAGCGCCGGCATCGCATCTTCAGCCCGGCAGCAGATGCTTTTGAGCCGTGCGCATCACGATGCGGGTGAGCCGCTCGAGAAGCGTCGACCGTATGGCCGCACACTGCCAGAAGAGCGGCACGTCCACCGGCCTCGCGGCATCGATTTCGACGAGCGCGCCCCGCTCGACGTAGGGGCGCGCAAGGGCCTCGGGCGCCATGCTCCAGCCGAGGCCGCGCGCCGTCGCTTCGAGCATGGCGCCGGGCGACGGCAGATAGTGCACGACGCCCGAAAAGTCCCCAGCCGCAACGCCCGAGCGCTCGAGGAACCGCATCTGCAGCGCGTCCTTCCTGTCGAATGAAACAATGGGGAGGCGCGCGAGCGTTGACGCTGAAATGCCTTCCGCTTCGCCGATGAAGGGTCGCGACGCCCAGGCGCGGTAGCGCATGACGCCGAGCGAGCGCACGCGCGCGCCGGCAACAGCGCTCTCATCGGCCGCCACCGCCGCAATGGCGGCGCCGCTTCGCAGGCTTTCGAGCGCATGATCCTGGTCGTCGGTTCGGATGTCGAGCGCGACGCGCGTGCCGGTTTCCGCTGAAGCCGAGACAAATTCGGCCGCCGCTTCCGGAAACCAGGTGGCAAGCGAATCATTGTTGACGATGATCGTGAGCCGCACCGCCGCATCCGCCGGCGCGTCTTTTGCAAAGTCCGAGAGCGCTTCCGCCTCGAGAAGCTGCATCGATCGGGCGCGAAGGAGGAGCTTCTCGCCCGCCTCGGTCGGCATGACGGGCGATTCGCGCTTCAAAAGCACGGCGCCGAGCCGCTCCTCCAGCGCGCGAATGCGCTGCGAGAGCGCCGAGGGCGTCACGGCAAGACGCTTCGCTGCCCGCTCGAAGCTCCCTTCGTCGAGCACGGCGAGAAACGCCTCGAGCTGCGGATGAAGAAGCGGCATGCGGGGCATTTTGTCTTTAGTTTTGCTAATGAAGCTGAAGATTCTTTCATTTTACTTAATGCGCTGCGCCAGATAAGATTCTCCGCATTCTTTCGGGCTGCTGCGCCTTATCGGCTGCGCCCATCACCATCTCTCTTTGAGCTTCGCATGAACCTTTCTGCCATTCTCGCCGGCTTCGGCACGGGCGCCGGCCTCATCGTCGCCATCGGCGCACAGAACGCCTTCGTCCTTCGGCAGGGCCTGCGCCGGGAATACGTGGGACTCGTCGTCCTCACCTGCATCTTCGGCGACGTCGTCTGCATCACGCTCGGCGTGGCCGGCATGGGCGCCGCCGTCAAGGCGCACCCGATGGTGCTTGAGATCTTCCGCTGGGGCGGCGCGGCTTTTCTCGCCTATTACGGATTTCTCGCAGCAAGGCGCGCGCTCAAAGGGGGCGAAGCGCTCGGGGTCGGAACCTCAAATGCAGGCCTTCCCGCCGTCAGCGCCGGGCGCGTTCTTGCCGCCTGCCTCGCCTTCACCTTTCTCAATCCGCACGTCTACCTCGACACCGTCGTGCTTCTCGGCAGCATATCGACGCAGTACGCCGGCGCGGACCGCTGGCTCTTTGCGCTCGGCGCCTATTCGGCGAGCACCGTCTGGTTCACGTCGCTCGGCTTCGGCGCCAAGCGCCTGCAGCCTTTCTTCCGAAAGCCCCGCGCCTGGCAGTGGCTTGACGCCTTCATTGCGCTCGTGATGTTCACGCTCGCCGCGACGCTTGCGATGAATCCGCTCACCGGCCTCTGATCCGTCACCACGCATAGGCTTCAGGCGCTTCGCCGCCCGGGCCCGGCCAGATCTCGTCGAGCGCCGTCAGCACGTCTTTCGAGAGCTTCACGTCTAGCGCAGCCAGTGCGCCTTCGAGCTGCGCCACAGTTCTCGGTCCAACAATGGGCGCCGTGACAACAGGATTCGAAAGAAGCCAGGCAATGGCGAGCGTCGCGGGGGCGAACCCCGATGCCTGCGCGAGCGCCTCATAAGCCGCTACCTGCGTACGCTTTTTCTCAAAGGCTTCGCCGAGGCGTGCGCGCCGCGTCGCGCCGCTCTTTTGGTCCGCCGCGCTGAGGCCGCCCGCGAGCAGTCCGCCCGCCAAGGGGCTGTAGGGCAGAAAGCCGAGGCCGAAATGCCGGCATGCCGGCAGAAGCTCGAGTTCGGGCGTTCGCACCGTGAGGTTGTAGCGCGTCTGTTCGCTCGCGAGCCCCAGCATGTGCCGGGCGAGCGCCGACGACTGAAATGCTGCAAGGTACCAGGCGGCGAAATTGCAGCTGCCCACATAGAGGACCTTTCCGTCGGCAATGAGACGGGAGAGCGCTTCGAGAATCTCATCGATCGGCGTCAGCCTGTCCATGTGGTGCATTTGCAGCAGATCGATGCGGTCGGTGCCGAGCCGCCGAAGGCTTGCTTCCACCGCGGACCGGATGTGATAGGCGGAAAGACGCCTGTCATTCGGGCCGAGGCCCATCGGCTGATAGCATTTTGTGGCGAGCACGACCTGATTGCGCGCACCGCGGCTTTTGAGCCAGCGGCCGATGATTTCCTCGGAAAGCCCGCTACCCATCGCGAGATCCGGGCGCTGCGGCGACCCATAAACATCTGCCGTGTCAATGAAATTGAGGCCGGCCGAAATCGCGCGGTCCAGAATCCGCCCGCTTTCAGCCTCGTCGGCGACGTCGCCGAAGTTCATTGTGCCGACGGCAAGCGGACTCACCATCAGACCGGTCCTGCCGAGTTGTCGATACTGCATGACATGCTCCTATTGTGCGGGCGGCAGACAAGGCACCTGCGCGGAAGATCCCGCGCGAAGCTGCGCCGCAAACCGCCATCAATACGCAAGAACCGCTGCACGAATGAGCGTTCTTGCGTGTCTTGTCTGTGACTGTTCAGGCTCCCCCAAGCTTTGTTGAGCTTGAGCGGCGTTCACGCTGCTTGCGCTTGGGACCAATCAAACCTTCTATCGATTGCAGAATAGAAAGGATGCTTTGAAAATTCAAATATTTAATATTTATCTGAATTAATGTGATTTACGAATAAATAAAGGCGCCAATAGCTGCCCTGAACGGCAGTCGACGTGTCTGCATCGACCACCGATCAGCACTCAGCGGCGCTTCGTGAAGCGCGCTTCGTAAGCGCCTTGCCGGATGTGGAGCGTTTCGGGCGTGGCCTCGAGGACGAGATACTGCATCTCAAAAGGAATCGTCATCCCGTTGCCGATGCTGTCGCCCCAGATGGTGAGATATTCGCCGTTGACGGCCCAGCGCTTCGCGGCAAGCGTCGCCATGCCGATTGAAGCAGCCGTGCCGTCCGCGCGAAAGGCATAGCCCTGGCTGCGACCGGGCTGGCCGGGCACAGGCGCCGTCCATTCGCCGACAAAGACTTCGCGCGGCGCGCGGACGCCTTCGTCCGCTTGCGGCGCGTTCGCATCTGCAGTGCGGACGTCAGACGCCGCCTGCGCCGCTTCGACGGACGCCTCGTCATCAGACGAAAAGCTCGAAAGCAGGCCGCAGCCCGAAAGCGTCGCGGCTGCCGCCGCGGCGAAAAGCCAAGCCGCAATTCTCATGATGATTTCCTTTGCATGCATGTGATGACAATCATCATACGAAAGGCCGCCGCTCTTCCGATTTGATTCGACCGCATGGAAGCGTAACCAATTTCATCGCAGGATTTCGTCGCCAGTTCAGCTGTACGTGCCTTTCGCCCTTTTCTGTCACGGCACCATCCGCGATCCGCCTGCTATAGTCGCAAACGGCCCCTGCGTGCGCTGTGCCCGCCGACGGCCCATCCGCACCAACGCACAAAGCGAGCCTTATGTCATTCTTTCCCCGCGCCGCGGACCTTCTGGACGCCTGGGGCGGCAAAGCCGCCGCGCTTCTTCTCGGCGCAGCTTTCGCGCTTCTCCTCGCAGCAGGAATGCCGAAGCTCGCCTCAAACCCCTTCGAGACGGACCTGCTCGCGCTTCTGCCGGGCCGCCTTGATGAGGCGATTCCGGCTGACCTCGAAGCGCGCTTCCTTGAGAAGCTCCGGTCTGCGGAATCCGATCGCGCAACCATTCTTCTTCGGTTTGAAAAAAACGAAGCAAAAGGGCGCTTCACGGAAGAAGAGCGCCGTGCGGCGCGAAAGAGCGTCGAAGCTTTTTCGAGCGCGCTCTCTGCGGACGGGCTTTTCACTGAGGCTTCTCCCTTTGAGCGTAAAAATGCGGCGAAAACCAAGGACGCGGGTGCATCCGCGAGCGCACCGGGCCTTTCGGGCGCTTCGCTCATTCCGGCAATCCCTGAAGCGGCAGGGGTGCTCGTGCGTCCCGAAGACGAAGCGATGCTCGTGCTCGCAGCGGAGGACCCGAAAACGGCGGAGCGCCGCATGCTCGCCTGTCTTCTTAGGACGGATTCCCCCAAGCTTCTCGGCTTCTCGCGGGACCCCTTCTGCCTTTATGACCGCTGGCTTCTCTCGAAGACGGATGCGCTTCCCTATAGCGCGGAATCGGCCGAGGGCCGCGAATATCTCCGCGTGCGGCTCGGCCGCGATGCACTCGGCTATCTCCTCTTGATGAAGCCCGCGGCGGGCGCCGCCGAATCGGGCGAAGGCCGCCTCACGGCCCGGATTCGCGAGGCGGGCGAGATGCTCGAGCGAGCGCTCGCGCAAGCGCACCCGGATCTGTCAGTGCGCGTCATCGCCGCAGGCGTGCCGCTCTTTACTGATGCCATTGCTGCGCAGGCTTCCGGCGAACTGTCGAGAATCGGCGCGCTTTCCTCGATCGGCGTGGTCTTCCTCGCGCTTCTCGCCTTCGGGCGCGTGCCCGTCGTGATGCTCATGGCGCTTTCCGTTGCGCTCGGCTTCGGCGCCGCGGTTTTCCTGACGCTCTCGCTTTTTGACCGGCTTTCGCTCGTCACCTTCATCTTCGGCACCACGCTGATCGGGGTCGCCGTCGATTACTCGACCCACTGGTTTGCGCTCAAGCGCCCGGGCGAAACAGCGCTCCTTCGACGCCGGCGGCTCTTGCCGTCGCTTCTCATGGCGGGCGGCTCTTCAGCGGCCGCCTACGGCGTGCTCGCGCTCACGCCGCTCCCGGGCCTGAGGCAGATGGCGGCGATCGCCGCCTTCGGCGTGCTTTTTGCGCTCGCCGCGGTTCTCGTTTTCGGCCCCTTTGTCGAACGCTTTGCGCCGCGCCGCGAAACGCGCCTGATGCGCTTTTTGGAAGCGAAGCTCACCAATCTGCCGCGCTTCACTGCAACAAGCGTCCGCCGCCCAGCGGCATGCCTGGCATTGGTCCTTTTCCTCGTCTTCCTCGCGGGCGGCTTCTCGAAAATCCGCCTTGAAGCCGGGATCCGCGACCTCTCAGCTGCGCCCCCGGCCCTCACGGTCGCGCAGGCTGAGCTCCAGCTCGCGCTCGGCCTGCCGTCGCCCGCGCAGGCCTACTTCGTCTCCGGCAAAACGCTCGACGAAGCGCTCGCGCGGGAGGCGGCCCTGCGCCGCGCGCTCGCCCGTCTTGGCGCCGACACCGCTTCCGCTGCCGGCGACAGTGCCAGCACCGATGCTGGCGCTTCACCCAAGCCCGATTCTGCTTTGCTCGCGGGGCTACGCACCACAGGACTCTCGGCGTGGCTGCCGCCGCTCACAGAACAAAGCCGCCTGCGCGAACTCGTTCGCAGCGCGATCGATGCGGGTGCGCCCGCCATTGAAGCTAGGCTCGGCGCAAAGCCAGAGGGGCCGAGAGACGCGCCGCTCACGCTCGAAGCGCTCCAGGGGACGCCGCTCGCGCCGCTCCTAACGGGCCTCGTTCTTCAGAATGACGCGTCGGGCGCCGCGCTCATGACGCTCCTTTCGGGCGTAACCCCTGAAATGCTCCCCGCGCTCAAGGCAGCCGCCGAAGCCATGCCGGGCGTCCGGTTTCTCGACATCACGGGGAGCCTCTCCGAAACGCTCTCGCAGTACCGGACGCGCGTCTTTGAGCTGCTCGCCGCCGGACTCCTTGTCCTTTGGGGCGTCATGACGCTTCGCTTCGGCCGCGGCGGCTGGCGCGCGGTGCTCCCCTGCGCACTCGGGATCGCTGCGGCGCTCGCCTTTTTCGGCTGGGCCGGCATTCCCGTGACGCTCTTCACGGCGCTTGCTGCGGTTCTTCTGATGGGGCTTGGCGTCGACTACGGGATCTTCTTCTCGGCGAGCCCCGACGACGGGCGCACCGCTGCCGCCGTCTTCTTCTGCGGCCTCACGACGATGCTCTCCTTCGGTCTCCTCGCGCTCTCGGCAACGCCTGCGCTCTCGAGCTTCGGCGCCACCATCGCCGTGGGACTCGTCGTCATCTGGTGCGCGACGCCGCTCCTGCGGCCGTCAGGGAAGGACCGACAGCCGCGCACGACTCCCTGACGGGCTTTATTGGTGCTCGGGCACCTATTCCGATGCCTATTTCGATGCCTTTTCCGATGTCGCTTCCGAGGCCTTCTCGGTAGCCGCCTTGCGAGACTTCTCAGCAGCCGCTTCCCGCGCGGCGTCCTCTTCAATCGACGCCGCCATGAAGCGGCGGATCCGCTCTGCGGCCGTCGTGCCGGAACGGTAGGAAGAGCGCGCGAAAGCGCGAACGAGCGCCGCATCGACGCGAATGGAATAGATGATTTCAGACATGTCCTCTCCTAGGAATGACGGCTTGCTGCGGCACTGAGGCCTGCGCATGCCGAAGGCAGAACGGCAATCATAGTGGAAGTCGCAGACGACTCGCAGTGAGCGCAAACGCAGCGCCCCCTTTGGCACCGTCGTCCGACGGCGCCAATGAATGCTGCCGGCGCATGCCCCGTACTGGTTTACTGCCCGTAGCCGCCAGAGTCGATCCTAGCCGACGGTACGATCGCGCCCAAAACCGCGGTCACGCTGATGCTGCAGTCCTTTTTGAAGCTCCAGAAGCATTTCAGACAGGCCTGGTCCTGGGAAGATTGGCTCCCTTATCTTCTCGGCGAACCTCACGGCCAGCGCTCCTCGCTCTTCGTCAATCAGGAAACCGGCATGACAATGAAGAAGGTTTACCAGTCCCTGGTGCAGGCGCGCTTCTTCGAGGCATAGGCACGCTCGGCGCAAAAAAGCGCCGCTTGGGAATCAGAACCAAGCGGCTTCATGCGCCGACAGCGCCATCTCGCCTTGCAGAGCCCATCGGCGGCCGACCTCGCAATGATCGGCCGCCGATTGTCTGCCCTGATCAGCGGCTGCTGAGGAGCAATCCGAGGTCAGCAAGCGACTCGGGCGTCTGCGGCTCCGCCTTGCGATGATCCGTGATCCGGTGCTCGGTTTCTCCCGGGAGCCCTTCCTCGAGCGCAGGCTTCTCTTCCTCTTCATCATCGGCATCCGACGCCGCAGCGTCAGGACGCAGATGCAGGAAGAAGTATTCGCCCGAGGGCGACACGGTGTCGATCATCGAATACACAAACTGCGTCACCCGATCGTAATCCGCATTCGCGAGCGCCTCTTCGTCGAACACCAGGTGCGGCAGCACAATCGATCCGAGCGACTCTGCGGAGAGAGCGCCGAGCGCATCGAGATTGATCTCTTCGGAGAAATTCTCCGCATGATCGACCGCACCCGCCTTATGGATCGCCGACGAGAGATTGCCGCGTCCGATCGTCGTGCCGTTCCAGCCTGCGAAGGCGTACACCGTATCGCCGCCCGTCACGGGACCGGTGACGACAACATTGCCGCTGCCGTTGTAGAGCGTAATCGTGTACGGCCCTTTCGCTTCGTTGACCGCCACGACGCCGCTTGCGCCGGTGCTGAGACGATAGACGTCCAGGTACCCTTCCGTCGCTTCAATCCGACCGCCGATGCGGATGTCGCCCGCATTGGTGAAGACCGCCGCGGTCGTGCCCGAGAGGTTGCCCGTGAAGGCAATACCTTCGGGAGCGCCTTCCGGGAGCCCGTCGTCGTAGAGCGCTGCGATGAGCTCGAGGCGCCCTTCGGCTTCAAGGCTCGTGCCGTGAATGGCCGCGGCGTTCACGAGCGCATCGCCAGCGACGCGGATGTCGTTGGTGAAGCGGAACGCGTTGTCCTCGCCGTAGAACTTGAAGTCGCCCTCGACTGTGCCGTCCGAAGCCGCATTGACCGTCACGGACGCATTGCGGCCGCTCGACGCGGCGACGACGTCGCCCGCGGATTCAATGGCGGCATTCGAGAAGGCGTTCCCGGCCGACCCTTCGGTTCTGCCGGCGCCGAGCACCACGCTGCCGCCCTCAGCCTTCGCCGTGAGCGCATTCGCACGTATGCCGCGCGGCGCTGCGCGTTCCGCGCTCGCCCGAAAGCGCGCTCATGCGCCGCTTGGAGCCGCGATTTCTCGAAGCGCTGGATCGCGCGCAGGAGGAGCGCCGCCGAACGGTGCTTTTGATTGCCGGCCCCCGGAAAGCAGGCATGCGCACGTTCTTGAAGCAGGTGCTCCCTGATGCGCTGTCAGTCGACTTTTCGAACCCGAGCGTCACAGCTGATGCGGAAGATGCGCCGCACACGTTTCTTGCGCGCTATTCGGCCTCGCCGGTGCTCCTTCTTCTCAATGCGCATCTCGCGCCGCGGCTTGCGGCCGTCGCAGCATCGCATGCAGGCGAAGCGTGCGAGCCGGCGGGCGCCATGGCACCCAAAATCATCGTGATGGCTTCTGCGCTCGGCCTCGAGACGCTCCTGGGCGAGACGCCCGCGAGCGACGCCATGCGCGCGTTCCGTCTTCGCACGCTCGCCGAGAGCGAAATCACGGGCGCGGGCGGCGACTTTCTCGAGCGGCTCGCCAAGCTCGATTTCCCAAGCGTGCTCTCGCACGACGAAAGCAACCGCGACCTCATTCTCGGCGAGGCCATGCGCGGGGGCTATCCGGGCTGCCGCGACGGTTCGGCCGATGTGCGCCACGACTTCTTTCACGCCCTCATCCGCGAAATCTGCCGGCTCGATCTACCGAAAGCAGCCGTCATCCGCTCCACAATGACGCTTCGGAAGGTCTACCGCATGACGGGCGCCGCTTCCGGCGAAATTCTCAACATCGCGGAAATCGCCAAGGTGCTCGGGATCGGCCGGCCGCTCGCCGCCCGCTGCCTCTTTGCGCTCGAGGCGCTTCACCTTGTCGACAGCATTCCCGTCTGGACGCATTCGGCCGACTTCGAACGAAGCATCAAGCGTCCGCGCCACGTGGTAACCGATTCCGGCTGGCTCTGCGGCCTTCTCGGCTTTTGCAGCACCGATCCCGCGACCCTTTCGGCGCAGCACCTTTCCGTGGTCGAGCGACTTCTCTACGGCTGGACCTACGCGCAGCTTGCTTCGCTTGTCGACAACCAGCCCCATCTGCGGCTTTCGCACTTCGGCCTGCGGACCGGTCTCTCGATCGACTTCCTGATTGAAGACTTGAACGCCGGGTCGCTCACAGCGATTCTCGTGCGGCCCAAGGAGCGCATCGACGAATCGGACTTTGCACCGCTCAAGCGCTTCCGTGCGCTTCTTGAAGAAAAGCGATTCCCGGACGTCCAAAGCCTCCAGACCGTCATTCTCTACTGCGGGCAGAGCGCGCGCCGCTTTGAAGGGCTCGGCGCGGCAGTGCCGCTCGCTTTCTTCTGGCGGTGAAACCGCTGCAGGAAACGGGGCTGCGCCGTGCAC
>CAJMKD010000032.1 GCA_905213905.1 uncultured Sutterella sp.
TCTCATCTGCTGGGACGCAACCGACCGCGGCATGAAGGCGAAGTTGGCGCGGGAAGGGACGCTCAAAGCGAAATCGGCGGCCGAGCACGCAAGCGCTTGAGAGCGGGCTCGCACCTCAAAAGAGAAGGGCGCGGGCGAAAGGGGGGCGCGAAAGGGGGGCCGGCATAAGGGCGCCCCGCCGAAGCAAAAGAAGCGCCCGAAGGCGCGCCGGGCAATCCGGCCGCTTCGGGCGCTTTGCTTCTAGAGGCGCTGCGCGTGCAACCTTCGCCTTCCTGCGAAGCCGCAGCTCAGCTATCAGCGCGGGCCGGGACGTCCGGCGCCGGCGTCTGGCGGCATGCCGCCGCCAGCGGGCGGCGGATAGTTCGGCTGGCCGCCGGGGCCGCCCGGACCACCCTGGGGCGCCGGCCGCGGGCCGCGGCGCGGCGGATGATGGCAGCCCGCCAGCGTGCCGAAAAGGGCAGCACCCGTCAGAATGAAAATGCGTCGTCTGCTTCTGTCCATAAAGCCTCCTTGCGGGAACCACAGGCGCAATCGGCCGAAAGCCCGCGGCAGCCGCGCCGGGCGCACGAAGCGCAGGTTCGCTGCGGCTTCGGGTAAACCATCGGCCTTCAGCTCGTATAGCTTCCGGGGGGCGTGCATAATGGATGCCTTGCGTTTTGTGTTTCGGGGCGGCTGAGGAAAAAGGGCGGTCTGGCGCCGTGCGGGCCCCGGCCCCGACATCTTTGAAGGAGTCCCATAGTGATCAGGATCCGATCGGCCTCAATGAAGGACGTCGACACCCTTACCGAAATTGAAGCGGCCAGCTTTCCGCGGGCAGAAAAAGCCACGCGGGAAAGCTTTGAGAAGCGCCTGGCGGTCTTTCCGGACTGCTTTCTCATCCTGGAGGTGGACGGGCGCGCCGTCGGCCTCATCGACGGCATGATCACGGACAGCCCGACGATCACCGACGACATGTTCGAGGACGCTTCGCTTCATGATCCGCGCGGCAAGTGGCAGAGCATCTTCGGTCTCGCCGTGCGCCCCGAAGAGCGCGGCAAGGGCTATGCCTCCGCACTCATGCGCTCCTTCATCGAAAAAGCCCGGCAGGAAGGGCGCGAAGGCGTCATTCTCACCTGCAAGGCGCACCTCATCGACTTCTATTCGCGCTTCGGCTTTGTTTCGAGCGGCGTCTCGAAGTCCGTGCACGGGGGTGCCGTCTGGTACGACATGACGCTCGCCTTTGATAAGAAGCCCGAAGCCTGAGGCGCGCACTAGCCTAGAAGGCAACGCACATGACCGATCGCCTCAAAGCCGCGGCCTGCTTCGTGCGCGCATCCGACCTCGGCAGCTTCACGCGGGCGGCCGAGTCGCTCGACATGCCGCTCTCGAATTTCTCCCGAGCGGTCGCAGCGCTTGAGCGCACGCTGGGCGGCCCGCTTTTCGTGCGGACGACGCGCGCCATCGCGCTCACGAGCCGCGGCGAAGCGCTGCTGCCGGCGGCGCGCCGCCTCATTGCCTCAGCTGACGCATTATTTGCCGACCCGGCGCCTGCGTCCGGGCGGCTTGCGGGCAGGCTTCGCATCGGCTGCGGCGTCGCCATCGGCCTCGGGATCCTGCCGGCGCTCCTTCAGCGCTTCAGCGCGATGCATCCGGCCGTGCATTTTCAGGTGACGATGGCCGACCGCCCGTTCGAGCTCATTCGCGACAGGCTCGACCTAGCGCTCCAGGCCATTGAGCCGATTGATGAGAATGCGGTGGTGGGCGCGATTCTGCCGATCAAAAGCATCATGGCCGCGTCGCCCGAATACCTCGAGCGGCGCGGGACGCCGGAAGCCCCTGAGGCGCTTGCGCAGCACGATGCGCTCGCCAACGATCTCTTCGGCGGCGGCTGGACCATGCGCCGGGAGTCCGCGCCGGACGATGCGCCGCTTGTCAAAATTGAAGTCCGGCCTGCCTTTGCCGCCAACAACACGATGCTCCTGCGCGAAATGGCGCTTCTCGGGCGCGGCATTGCCTTCTTTGCCTCGCGCATGATCGAAGACGATCTTCGAGAAGGGCGCCTCGTGCGCGTTCTGCCGGACTGGCGCGGCGAAACAACGCATCTGAGGCTCCTCATGCCGAGCCGCTCCTACGCATCGGCCGCTGCGCGCGCGTTTGCGGAATTCATTCGCGCTGAAGCCGAAGCGGGCGGCGTGCCGCTTCCTGCCAGCTATTGAGCGCTTCGGCGAAAGCCTTCTTCAAGGGCGGCGCGAGCGATCCTTTCGGCCGGCGATTCTTATCAAAAACGAAAGAGACTCTCGCCGAAAGTGCAAGAAATTATTTCAGATTTTGCGATTATCCTTAAAGTCTTGATGCTGCCTCGGCTTCGTCGTGCGGGACGCTCGACCCAAGGAGAAGCAAGAATGAAGAAATGCAAAATCACCGTCCTCAAGACGACCTTTGACGAAGAGCTCGCGCGCGAGTACGGCGTGCCTGGGCTCGGCCCCTGCCCGATGATGAAGGCCGGCCAGTGCTTCAAGGCCGACTACGCCAAGCCCGCAGGCTTCTGCGATGAAGCCTGGAAGGCAATCTATCAGTATGTTTTCGCGCTCTCGCACGGCGCGGACAAAGCGGGGCCCTTTTATTTCGGCGACTGGATTGCCAAGCCTGGCGTTGCCATTTGCGCCTGCAACGACGGACTGCGGCCCGTCATCTTTAAAATCGAAGCGACGGACGAAGAAGCTAAGCTAGACTACACGCCCGTTGAACGTTCCGAAGAAGAAAAGACAGGCAAAAGCCAGCCGAGCTGACCACAAGAATCCCAACAGCGGATCGCAGCACGGCCGGCTGTTGCGATTCTCGATGAATCCCGCATGATCTTCTGAAAAAAGTTCTGTAAACTAAACAAAGGACCAATTACTCGCACCCCGCCCAAAAGGTGGCGGGAAGGCTACAGATATGTCAGAGACCACTAGAAGGACGAAGCGGACGCAGTCGGCCGCGTCTGAGGACGTCCGTAAAGAAGAAGGGATGACGACCGCGACAAAGTCGGTCGCCGCGAAGAGTGCCAAAGGACGCCGCGGCCGTGCGGCCCAGAAGCACCTTGTTTATCGCGCACGTCATACGTACATCAACTCCACCGAGGAGCTCGGCGCGCTTGTGCGCATTTTCCGTCTTCGCACGGGCATGACCCAGACGGAAGCAGCCAAGGCGTGCGGCGTGGGCCGCCGCTGGTTCAATGAACTTGAAAACGGCAAGGACACCATTCGCGTCGGCATGGTGATCAACGTCCTGCGCCACTTCGGCGCAACGCTCACGATCGGCGGCGCCGGCGCGCGCTTCACGGTCGAAGAGCTTGAAAACGACGCAGTCATGAAGCACGAAGGCGACCACGTCTGGGAAGCCGAATTCAAAGCGGAATACGAGACAGAAGAGGAAAAGCCCGAAGAAAGCACCGGCCGCATTGAAGTGCGCAAGCGCGGCCAGAAGGCAGGCTACATCAGTCCGCGCCGGAAAACGACGAAGAACACCGTGAAGTTCGTCGAAGAGGAGTGATGAAGGCCGCAGGCGCCAAGGTGCGCCCGGCGCAGCGTCTGCGGCTCTGAGCCCCGGACGCAGGAGAGGCAGCTGCAGCAAAGCAGCTGCCTCTTTTCATGTCTGGCTTCACGTCGGGCGCTTCATGCGCCATCGCCCATCGGCGGCGCCTGCCGGCTGCTCGCGATTGCGGAAGAAACCATCATCGCCCGCACCCACTGCATGACAAGATCGTTGTGAGTCGTCTCGTGCCAGATCATCTTCGTGACGTGTTCAACGGACTTCGCGGCCGTCGGCAGAATCACGGCCTGCCCGAGGCGCTCGAAAAGCCGCGCGGAATTTTCGGGCAGCACCATCAGAAGCTCGGTTCCCACGGTCGCGCCGATGAAGGAAATGAAGTAGTAGGACTTGACGGCAGAGGCGGCGCGCGAAAATTCCGGGAAGACGCTGTGGCGAAGCAGCACGACGCCGCTCTTGCGGTTGCTGAGCGCCACATCAACGAAGCGGTGCTCGAGGATGTCGGCCGTTTCGATCGGCTGCCCCGTTTGCCGGTATTTGCGCATGAGCGGATGATCGGCGCCGCAGACCACCACATAGCGCTGCCGCACCAGGTCGAGCACATGAAAGTTTTCGCTCGGCGCAGCGGACATGGGCGAGACGACGAGGTCGAGCACGTTCTGGCGCAAGAGCTCAAAGCGGCTGCCGCTGATCGGCTGCGCGCAGCTGCAAAGCCCGGGCGCTTTGCGCGAGATGTCGCGAATGAGGTTGGGAAAGACGGATAGCGGCGCGTTGTCGACGCACCCGATGCGCACCTCGCGGCTGATTTCGGCCGGATTGAACTCGCGCCTCATCCGCAGGCCGTCAAAGTCGTTGATGAGCTGCAGCACCATCGGAAGAAGCTCTCGCGCCCGGTGCGTCGGCAGCATCCCTTGCCGGCAGCGGGTGAAAAGCGGCTCGCCGAGAAAATCCTTGAGTTCGCCGATGTGCCGGCCGGCGGTCGAGGGCGACATCCCGAAAGCGGAAGCGGTCCGGCTCAGGCTTCCCGTCGCCATGAGATCTGCGAATAAGCGAAGCGCCAAATAGGAGGGGTAATTTTTCATTTTTTGAAAATGATCATTTTCAGATCAATCCGCCTCGGAACCGAAAGTCCCGATTGGAAATTCATCTCTTTGATTTTAAACTCTTTTCCCATGCGATTCGATTGTTGGCGCTTTTCAGGGAAGCGCGTCGAATTCGTCCAACTCCATGAGGAAATTGCCATGATCTGCAAAATGAAAACTTTCACCGCCGCCTGCCTCGCCACCATGATGGCGTTCGGCATGGCGAACACGGTGCTCGCCGCAGGCGGTTCCTCGGGTCCGGCCGTCAAATACGCCAAGCAGGGACAGATTGGCGAAGTGATCACGAACCCGTACCGCATTGCGCCGCTCACGGCCATCATCCGCAGCGGCGGCTACAAGCTCGACAACGTCAAGGTGCGCATCGTTCCGAAGCAGAACGGCTCTGAAATCGCCTACAAGGTGGACCGCTCCGAAGTGCTCACCCACGGCGGCATTCCGGTTTTCGGCCTCTATCCCGACTACGTGAACACCGTTGAAGTGTCCTACACGCGCATTGACGCGCTCGGCGCCAAGAAGGACATCAGCGAAACCTACAAGATCTATGCGCCGCCCGTCTACACGGAAGGCAACGGCTCCGTGAGCCAGAAGAGCACGATGTTCGACACCGAAGTCGTGAAGATGAGCGAAGAGTTCAAGGATCGCCTCTACCTCGTCAACAACCTTCTCGTTTCGCCCCCGAAGGGCTCGCGCGTCATTTGGAACAACCCGGCGGGCGGCGCCCTGGAGTGGTGCTTCTATCCGCAGAACGCCATCATCGACGCCTCCGGCGAAGTCCGCTGGTACCTCATGGCCGACCCGATCTACGACATGCAGAGCATCTACAAGGGCGGCGTGATGATGGGCTTCCAGCAGGGCAAGGACGGCGCGCTCACCTGGGGCTACGGCCAGCGCTACGTCAAGTACGACATCATGGGCCGCGAAATCTTCAACCGCGTGCTGCCGCAGGGCTACGCCGACTTCTCCCACTCGCTCGACCAGGCGCAGAACGGCAACTTCCTCATCCGCGTGGCGAGCAACGACGTCAAGCGCGCCGACGACCGCAACGTGCGAAGCGTGCGCGACGTGATCGTCGAGCTTTCGCCCGACGGCCGCGTCCTCGACGAGTGGCGCCTCTGGGAAATCCTCGACCCGTACCGCGACATCGTGATCAAGTCGCTTGACCAGGGCGCCGTGTGCCTCAACATCGATGCGAGCCAGGCCGGGAAGACGCTCTCCGCCGAAGACCTCGCCAACATGGACAAGACCGACAACTTCGGCGACATCACGGGCGTGGGCGTAGGCCGCAACTGGGCGCACGTCAACTCCGTCGACTACGACCCGACCGACGACTCGATCATCATTTCCTCGCGCCACCAGTCCGCCATCATCAAGATCGGCCGCGACAAGGAAGTGAAGTGGATCCTGGGCGCGCCTGACGGCTGGAAGGACAAGTGGGCTTCCAAGGTTCTGCAGCCTGTCGACAAGGACGGCAAGAAGATCAAGTGCGAAGCCGGCACCTGCGAAAACAGCAGCTTCGACTGGACTTGGACGCAGCACACGGCCTTCCGCATCGACTCGAAGTCCGACGGCCGCTACGTGTGGCTCACGGCCTTTGACAACGGCGACGGCCGCGGCTTCGAGCAGCCTGCGCTCGCTGAAATGAAGTACAGCCGCGCTGTGGTCTACAAGGTCGACCAGGAAAAGGGCACCGTCGAGCAGGTCTGGGAATGGGGCAAGGAAGCCGGCCACGCCTGGTACAGCCCGGTAACTTCCCTCACGCAGTATGAAGCCGACAAGGACTCGATCATGGTCTACTCTGCGACGCCGCAGATGGAACTCGTCGGCGGCAAGGCGGTCGGCGCGCCGTCGCCCTATCTGCAGGAATTCAAGTGGGGCGCCACGGAACCGAGCGTGGAAATTCGCATCAACGGCTCGATGGGCTACCAGGCCATGCCGTTCCGTGTTGAACAGGCCTTCAGCCACGAAAAGGCGAAGTAATCCGCACGCTTTGTTGCTGCTTGGTTAAAAGCGCCGCAAGGCGCAGGGCGGCCGGCCGGTTCGCGCAGTCAAGCGCTGCGCAGCCGGCCGGCCGCTTTATTGCTGAGGCGCGCGTGAAGCGCAGCAGAAAGACGACGGGCGCACCGGAAGAGCCCCCGAGGAAAAGCAAGAAAGAACAGCGCTAATTGTCCTCAAAGACCGAAGCCATCATCTCAATTTCCTCCTGCGAGGCGCCTAGCGCCTCGGCTTCAGCCACCCAGTCCGAAAGGGCGCGGCGCATTTCAAAGAGCGCCGTCTTCGCGTCCGAAAGCGTCATGCCGAAGTAGCGCGCCGCTGCGACGCAGGATTCCGCAGAAAGGCGGGCCTTGCGGCCGTCGAGCGTCGCGCGAGGCCGCGCAGACCAGTCCCGCGGCAGCATCGAGACGGCATGCATTGGAAGAAGCCGCCAGCCGAAGGCTGTCCGCGCGAACTGCCAGTCCGAAAGCGACGCTTCAGAGCCCAAGAGCACGGAAAAAGTCATGCGGCGCCAGAGCTGCGGGAGATCCGTGAGCGGCGCCGCGCCGGCACGATTGAGAATGTCGGCAAGCGCGAGATAGGCGAAGCTCTTCGACCGATAGGACGAGGTCGCCCCCGGCCGGCCCGCGCGGATCGGCCGCAGCGGCAAGAGGGACGCCGCCGAAAGCGTCAAGACCGGGCGCGTTCGCAGATGGGTTTCCGGATCGGCCGTTCTGTCAAAGCGTTCCGTGAGAAGAATCGAAGCGCCAAGCGTTGTCCGAAGCGTCCAGGGGAGCACTGCAATGCCAGCGCGCTCGGCGAGCTTCATCGCCAGCGCGCGCCAGAGCGGCACGTCAACGGGATCGTCGATGCGGCGCATCGTAACGGTGCACTCGCTCTTGCGGTGCATGACGGTGAGCTGCGTCCTGCGGCCGGGGAGCACCGCATTCGCGGCGATTCTCATGCGGTCGGGGCGCCTCGCGCGGCCGTTCTCATACGCATGACAGGCATAAATGAGCGAATCAAGATCCGTGGATTCCGAGGCCGTGCGCGTGCGAAGACCGCAGGCGAGGCCCGCTCGCACGATGTCGAAGCCCCCGGCATGCCGAAAAGCGTGCGGCGCGAGGACGCCAAGCCACTCAGCCGCGCCTGCAGCCCGCGGATCCGCCTCGCACTCGGGCGGAAGCGCGAGGCTGAGATCGATCGGCGCTTCGCCGTCTGCGTCGGGATCCCGTCCGTGATCAAGAAACCGGACGCGTGTCCTCACAGAACGCGGCGAGAGCGCTTCGTCGTCATTCCCGCCAAAGTTCTCATCCCGAATAAGTGAGAAGACTTCTTCGGAAATCGAACGCTCCTTCAGAAAGGAAAAAGTGCGGGCGCCTTTCGGCGGACGAATAGGGTCCCGGGAGAGGGGGAGGTCAGCGCCGATCGGAAAGCCGTTTTCTATCCAAGCCGGGTCGTAGATGAAAATCGGCACGTCATCCAAAAGGCTGCTTCCGCCGGCAGTCATTCGATCTCTTCGCCGAGACGCCTTCGAAGATGAATGGCGATTGAGAACGGATGAACCTTCATCCATGTCATTCGAATCGTCGGGTTCTATTGAAGAAGCACACGCCAAAGCAGGGAAGGCGAGCGTGCCCACCTTCGGCGCGCCCGGAAGCGGCGTTGCGAACACTTCGTATAGTCGCTGCATTTTCGACAACAATTTTGTTGTTTAACAGGGTTAACCAGCATCCGACGATTTTTTGGATCGAATGCGCTGCGGCAGCCGTCTGGCGTCAAGGAGGAGGCCGGTTTCGTCAGCCCCTGCATCCGCCAGCGAGGCGAGGGGGGATTCAAAACCGAGCGCCTGAAGAACGGCTGCAACATTGCCGACCGCAATCCCGGGGTCGCCGTTTTCGAGCTTGGAGAGGGTATTGACGGAAATGCCGGCGCGTTCAGCGACGACAGATTGAGGGAGGCGGCGCTTGAGCCGCGCCGTTCTGATGTTTTCGCCGAGCAGGCGAACGGATTCCTCAACAGCGAATGATGCTCTCATAATCATTAAATCCTGTGAGTAAAATCTTTTAACTCATAAGATGCTTGTAATTATAGTTTCTTCCATGCTTGAGGATCAAGCCCTCTGACTTCTGATCCTGAAAGCTTGTCTACAGGCGATTCGAAGCGATTGTTACATATGATTCTGAACTCATTAACTCACAGTATTATGTTGTTTATTGATATTAACTCTTCTTTAACTGTGAATTGAAGAATTTCGTGTCATCGCTTGATGTCTGATTCTGTCGCGTGTTCAGCCTATTTTCGATGAATCAATTCGAACTTTGAGACCCTTGCGATTCCGCTCGGCAAATCACTTTTCTGTGAGCTGCCTCGCAGCCATGAAGCATTCGCCAGTTTGCATCTCGGCACTTGCGCTGGCCGTATTCATTTCAAAGCGAACGCAAGTGGCAAATGTTATTCGCCTGCCAGCAACTTCGACGTCAACGAAACACGCAATTCTTTTCCAGTCATGTCCCTCCCCTCGGCATGAAGCGCAGCCGGCATTATGCCGCATGCAACAAAAATGATGTCGATTTTGAAGAAACGAATTTAAACAGCGTTTCGCTGCAGAAAGACGAAGGATCCTTCTGACGAAACGCTTTAAAAACGCGCCAGCTTCGCATTCTTTTTCGATAGGCCAGCAAAATCAGCAACTTGCTTCTTTTTTGAACCCATCAGAAAAAGCGATGCAAAACCGCCGCAGCTGCCAACCGAGCAAGCGGCGCACAACGCTTCAAGCCGGACCGAAGACATGTTCGTTTTCGATTTCATTCGTTTGAATGACATGCTCAAACGGTTGAAATGCATCGAAATTGGAATCTTTCGAATGCCGGCCTTCGAATCCGAAGAGCCGCGAAACCAAAAGGCTTTGGCGCCAACCGGCCGCATCCGAACCTTCCGGCAAAAGCTTCCGTCTTGAGGCCCTGCGCAGAAGTGCGCCGCCTTCTTCAACCCGCCTTCGCGTTCCGCTTTGAACCGAACCGGCCCTGGCAGCGCAATCCTGTGCGCAGAACGGCGGACCGCGCCTGCGTGCTCAAAGCGTCTCAAAGCTTCTCAAAGAAGACGCCTCCGCCAGCGGACCCTCTCATCGACGGCCGTTTTTGGCTCGAGGCTTCCTTCTGAAGCCGCCTCTCAAACCGCCCGCAGCACTGCGTCGCAGGGATGCACTTGGCGAACCGAGCGCGAAAGCTTCAAAGCTTCGCACGGCGCACGTGTTCCTACTTACGATTGATGTCTTGGTTTCATAGCCTCTTCATGATCATCCGTTCGGATTATTTACACTTTGAAATATTTCTGAGAGCGCTTGATTTCAGCCGCTATGCATCGCTCATGGCGCTCAGCGTAGCCTTTTGATTGGTGATTTCCCGCAATTTGCATCGCGTTCAGTCTGCGCTTCGCTTGCGATTATTCGATTCGCCTCATCCGGGGCGGCGTCTGCCCGCGCTCTTCGGCTCAGCCGAAGAAGAGGAACCGTCGGACATCTCGCCTGCGGTACGGATGAGGGCCCCATATGCATTTCAGGCTGCCGCTTCGGCGGCCTGAACGTCGGCCCCGCCGGCACGCGACCTAAAGCACAGAGCGCCGGCGGCATCGTCCGGCAGTTGAAGGATTTCTCAGAAAATGGACCTTTCCACGAAGAAAATGGATGACTACGTGCTCCGTCTGGGCACGAAAACCGTGAAGCCGATCTTCCAGGGCGGCATGGGCGTCAACATTTCCACGAAGGAACTCGCGCTTGAAGTGGCGCGCCTCGGCGGCGTCGGCCACATTTCCGACGCCATGATGCCTGACGTGGCGGACCGCCTCTACCACACGCGCTTTACGGCGCTCAAGGCCCGCCGCTACAAGGACATGGCCGGCCTCGATCCGAAGCCCGACATGCATTTCGACCCGGTGGAGGTTGAGCGCGCCACGCGCCTTTACGTCGAGGACGTCATGAGCGCGAAGAAAGGCGACGGCCTCATCTTCATCAACTGCATGGAAAAGCTCACGATGAACGACGCCTTCGAAACGCTGCGCCACCGCCTCAATGCGGCGCTCGACGGCGGCATCGACGGCATCAGCCTCTCGGCGGGCCTGCACACGTCCTCCTTTGCGATGATGGCCGATCATCCGCGCTTTCGCGACGCCAAGCTCGGCATCGTCGTCTCGCGCGTGCGCGCGCTCAACATCTTCCTGCGCCGCACGGCGAAGACGCCCCGGCTCCCGGACTTCGTCGTCGTCGAGGGGCCCCTTGCGGGCGGCCATCTCGGCTTCGGGCTTGACGACTGGCGCAATTTCGACCTCGCAACGATCACGGGCGAAGTGATTGCGTTCCTGAAGGAAAAGTCGCTCGACATTCCCGTCATCGCCGGGGGCGGCGTCTTCACGGGCACGGACGGCGTGCGCCTTCTCGAAGCGGGCGCTGCAGGGGTCCAGGTTGCGACGCGCTTCACCATTGCGCGCGAATCGGGCCTCCCCTCAGCCGTGAAGCAGCAGTACTTCAACGCCCGGCCCGAAGACGTCGTTGTGAACGGCATTTCGCCCACCGGCTACCCGATGCGCATGCTCACCAATTCGCCCGCCATCAACGCCGATCACAAGCCGCAGTGCGAAGCCTACGGCTACATGCTTGACCACGGCGACTGCCAGTACCTCAAGGCCTACCGCGAAGCGATTGCGGCGAACCCCGGCGACAAGCACCCGCACATCCCCTCGAAGACCTGCCTCTGCTTCCAGATGCGCGCCTACAAGCTCTGGACGGTGGGCGCCACCGCCGCGCGCCTCAAGGAAACCTCCGTGCGGCTCCCGGACGGCACTTGGTACGAGCCGCCCGCCGAGGCGATCATGTCGGACTACCTCACGTCGACGAACGATGAAATCCGCCTCCCGGAAGTGCCTGCCGAAGTGCTCGCAGCGCACGCGGCCAAAAGCGGCGAGGCGCCCCGCAACGAACCGGCGCATGCCTGCGCCGCAAGCTGAGGCAGAATTTTTTCATAAGCAGCCCAAAACGTCCGACTAGAGAGACGCAAGAAAGACGCAAGCAAACGGCGCGGCAATTCGAAGTTGCCGCGCCGTTTCTGCTTGCTGCGCCTCAAGCTTGCGCTTTTCCCGGTGCGCCGGCGCTTCCAAACGCTTCCCGGCGCAACGGTCTCCGCGGCCTTTGCCTCAGAAGCGCTTCGCGACCGCCATGGCGATCTTGACGAGGCCCGTCTGCGCCGAGATGACGCCGCAGATGATCATCGTGCCCCCCATGATGCCGATGTAGGAAATTTCCTCGTGGAGGATGAAAATGCCGCCGAGCACGGTCGCCACCGGCGCAAAGAAGCTCCAGATGCCGGCCGCGTCAGCGCCGATGCGGCGCACGACAACCTGCCAGAGCGCCCAGCAGATGGCAAGCGCGCCGATCGAGAGGAAGAGGATGTTGCCGAGCACGACCGGTTCCGAGAGGAGGAACGCTTCGGTCTCAAATTCGCTGTAGTAAAAGGGGATCGAGGCCAGAAGCCCGTAGCCGAGCGACTTTCGCAGCATCAGGAGCGGCGGCAGGTCGCCCGCTGCGCGCAGGAGCATCGAGTAGAGCGCAAAGCCCGCGGCGGCGCCAAGCGACCACCAGATCACCGAAAGCGGCATCTCCTGCAGAATGCAGCTGTCGACCGCGAGAAGCACCAGTCCGGTGCCCGCCGCGCAGGCGCCGCGCCCCATGAGCCAGTGCATGGGCTTGCGGAAGAGGGCGGAGCCCGCAAAGCCGATCAGAATCGGCGCCATCGTGGCGGTGATCGCCACCGTGGCAGCGTCGCCCGAAACGAGCGCCACATTCTGAAGACCGTAGTAGACGGGCACGAGCGCGATGCCGAGCAGAACGCAGAGGCCCTCGTCGCGCGGCGTGCCCGCGTAAATGGTCTTGGGCGAGAGGAAGATGAGAACGCCGTACGCGATCACGACGCGAAGCGCAAGCACGGCCCAGGGGCCCATGCCGTAGTCGTAGAGCACCTTGGTGGAAACAGGGGTGAGCCCCCAGCAGACGATGACAAAAAGCGCGAGAAGATGGAAGGGGAGTTTCTGGAGGAACGACATAAACGGGTAAAAACGTAGTGCGATTTTTTAATTTTACTCCCATCCCATTGAAATTACTATCTTTTTAACTTTTTCCCGCTGCGCCTGCGGCAAGCGCCGCACCGACCGCAGGCAAACGAAAACCCGTCCGGACTTGCGTCGCGGACGGGTTTTCTGCGCTTTGCCCGGCACGCCGGGCGTTTTAGAAGCGAATCAGTTCTTCTTGCGGATGAGCAGAAAGCGCATCATGTTGGCCGAGAGGAGCTTCCCGAGCAGGATGACGCCGAGGCAGGCGCCGATCGTGGTCGGCACACAGAGCTTGCCCGCGGCATCCGTGAGCGTGAAGATCACGACGCCCGAAGAGAGGAAGTTGCCGATTGCGGCGCCCGCGGTCATCTGGAAGGTCGCGAAGATGAGCACTTCGCGCTCCGTGAGGCGCCCTTCGTCCTTCAGCGTGCGCGTGAGCGCGGCGCCCGCGTCGGTCGACTGCGTCGAAGCGATGAGCGAGAGCGCGGTGTAGCCGGGCAGGCCCATGAGCGGGCGCAGAATCGGCGTGAGGAGACGGCCCGCGGCCTTGATGGCGCCGTAGTATTCGAAGATGTTCACCATCGCGACCGAGAGCATGATCGGCGGCACGAGGGTGAGCGCGAACATGAAGCCGTCGATGGCGCCCGAGCCGCCCTTGCCGCGGAAGCTCGACATCGTGGTCGTGATTTCGCCGCCCACATCCTTGACGGAAGCGACGAGGTTGCCGAAGCTGCCGTTCAAAACGGTGAAGTCGAAGATGCCCCACCATTCATCCGTGACCATCGTCCCCGAGAAGAAGACGACAGCGATAATGAGAGAGATGTAGCCGCCGATGCCGACCTTTTCGAGTTCGGCTGTCTGCGGCGCTGTATTGCTGGACATTGCTGTCTCCCAGTCGTTGATTGTGTTTTTGTTGTTGCGGCCGTTGCCGGCCAATGGACCGAACTGCCGACCTGGGCAGGCCGATCGGTCCCGGCTGCTGCGCTTCTGGCGCTCGCGAGGCAAGGCTTCCCGAGGGGCCGGCCGCCTCATTGCGCGCGTTGCGGGCAGTTGACTGATTTTATAGAAGCGCGTGCCTTCCGAGATAGGCAATGCCCCCAATAGGCGCCTGCTGCGCCTCAAATCGATGCCTCAGCGCAACAAATCTGCGCGCTTTTGCAACGCGCTGCCGCTGCCGCCTGGCTTCCACGTAAACAATGGCGCGCCGGCAGCGCGCAAAACGCCGCGCCCGAACGGCGGGGCGCGGCCGAAAATCGTTTTTTTCTCATTTCGCACGCAGCCGTGACCGGGCGGCCCGAGGCCGCGGCGGGGCTCGCGTTCAGCCGAGGAAGCGCCAATGAAGCGCCAACGAAGCACTAACGAAGCGCCCGCGCGCGTCGTATGATGAGTAGATCTGCGCTTCCTGCGAGACCCTTCGAAAGCGCGCAACAGCAACGGAAACCAAAATTCATGCTTCTTGATCAGCTCTACCTCAAGCTCCAGATGGGTGCGCATCCGCGCTACTACGACACTTCGGGCGCAATGCTCCCGGGCGTCGTCAAACGCATGGGCGTGCCGATGAGCGTGGTGCGCGAAGCCGCCAAGGACATGATCCGCCTCGGCAGAACGAAGACGCTTCTCGAAGAGGCGCTCTCCGAAAAGCTCGAGACGCACGAGGTGATTCTCGTCGTGGGCCTGGTGCTCGCGGGCGACTGGCGGCTTTCCTTTTCGGAAAAGCTCGAGGCGGCGCGCCAGTACATGCCGTTTTTGACGAACTGGGCCACCTGCGACACCTTTGCGCAGGCGATGCGCGATTTTGAAAAGAACCGCGAAGCCGGGAAGCCCTTCATCGAGTCGCTCCTCGACAATTCCAATCCCTGGTACGTGCGCACGGGGCTCGTGCTGATCCTCAACCACTACATTGACAGGAGCGAGCTCGACTGGGTGCTCTCGGCCTTTTCCCGCACGAACGTCCGCGCGCTCGCGAGAACCCATTACTACGTCTCGATGGCGCTCGCCTGGGCCGCCTCCGTCTTTTTCATCCGCTTCCCCGACGAAGTCGCCGCGTGGCTGCGGACCGTCGCCGAAGAAGAGGCGGTCGACATCGTGACGGTTCGCCGCGCGGTGCAGAAGGTGCGCGACAGCTACCGCGTGCCCGACGAAGCCAAAAAGCGCCTCACCGATTCGATCCGCGCCATCGCTGCGGTGCTGCCGCCCTGCAAGGTTTATGCGCCCCGGCCGAAGAATCCGGAGGACGACGAGAAGCCGGCAAAGAAAGGCAAATAGGACGCCTCAGAAGCGAACCGTCCCAAAAAAACGCAGCCCCAGCACCCCATCCCACATTTATGGAATAGGGTATCCCCTTTGCCCTCGAAATGGGCTAGAGTAGCGGCCTGCAGCAGAGGGCGGGCGAAACGCGCCTGACAGATTTTTCGTTTCTCAGCGCCTCACTGCCCGCTTATGCCGCAGAAGACGCCCGCAGCGCGAGAACTGCCGGCGTTTCCGCACTCCGTCCGCGCCACGGCGCGGCAACAGCGACGCACGAATCAAATGATCAGAAAATTTCTCAACGAATTTCAGGCCTTCATCTCCCGCGGCAACGTCCTCGACCTTGCGGTCGCGGTCATCATCGGCGCGGCTTTCTCGAAGATCGTCGACAGCCTCGTCAAGGACATCGTGAACCCGATCCTCGGCGTTCTCGTCGGCCGCCCGGACTTTACGAACCTCTTCATCGTTCTGAAGCCCGTGCCCGGCTACTCGGGTCCCAACACCTATGAGGCGCTCGTGAAGGCGGGCGCCACCGTCTTCGGCTACGGCGCGTTCCTCACGGCCGTGATCCAGTTCCTGCTCCTCGCCTTCGCGGTTTTCTGGCTCATCAAGATCGTGATGACGGCGCGCGCGAAGATCACGGAGACGGCCGAGAAGCTCCTCGCCCATGACGCAGCCGAAGCCCAGATGAAGGCCGATGAAGCGAAGGCCGCCGAAGAAGCGCAGAAGGCGCGCGAAGCAGCCGAAGCGGAAGCGAAGCGCCGCGAAGAAGCGGAGCGCGCAGCCGCCGTCAACAAGGAAACGGTGGCGCTGCTCACCGAAATCCGCGATCTCTTGAAGAAGAACGCCGGCTGAGCCGCAGAGCCCCCTTAAGCAAAATTAATAAAAGGACGCCCCGAATCGATCGGCGGCGTCCTTTTTTTCATTCTGCCCGAGGGAGCTGCCCGGCCTGAAGTGCCGGGCAGTGCCAGGAAGAGGGCGCTCGGGCTGCCTCAGGCCTCTAGGGCCTCAGGCCGCAAGCCTTTGAATCAGGCCTTGAAGGCGGCTTCAAGCGCCGGCACAACCTTCTTCTTGCGGCTCATGACGCCGGGGAGCCACATGTTGTCGCCGAGCGCCACGCCGAAGGCCGCGGCGATCTTTTCAGGGTCGTCCGAAGCCATCAGGAGACGGGAGCCTTCCTTCATGATGTCCGTGAGAAGGAGCATCGCCGTGTGGCGGCCTTCGGCCTTCATGCGGCCGAGCTCTTCGAGGAGCTCGGGAATGCGGTCTTCAATGATGGCGAGGTCGACGAGCTCGAGCTGGCCCACGCCCACCTTGGCGCCCGACATGTTGAAGTCCTTGAAGTCGCGGCAGATGAGGGCGCGCGGCGCAACGCCCTTGACGGCAGACTTCGCCGTGAAGAGCTCCATGCCGAGGGCTTCGAGGTCTTCGACGCCCGCGATCTTCGCGAGCGCTTCGGCGGCCTTGCGGTCGGCGGGCGTGCACGTGGGCGACTTGAAGATCACCGTGTCGGAGAGAATCGCGCAGAGCATGGCGCCGGCGATGTTGGCGGGGATTTCAACGCCGAGATAGTCGTACATGCCCTTCAGGATCGTGTTCGTGCAGCCCACGGGCATGATCACGCATTCGACGGGCGAGGACGACGTGACGTCGCCGAGCTTGTGATGGTCGACGATGCCCTTCAAGTTCGCCTGCGCAAAATCATCAGGCGCCTGGCCGAGATCGGAATAGTCGACGAGGTAGACGTCTTCGCCCGCAACGGACGTGATCACTTCGGGGGCCTTGAGGCCGAAGCGCTCGAGCACGAACGCGGTTTCAGGGGCGGGCTCGCCCTGCGCGCGCGCAACGACGTCAAGGCCGCGGGCCTTGTAGAGATGCTCGCAGGCAATCGCGGAAATGATGCTGTCGGTATCGGGGTTCTTATGACCGAGGATGATGGCGGACACTTGATTTCAACCTTTTCAAAAATGACGGCGCGCCGCTTGGGGTGCGCGGGAAACGGCTTTCGGACGGCGGCGCTGCCGAAAGCCCGGAGTCGAAAAATCGGCCGGCGCCGCGCGCTGCGGCGCCGAGACCGAATCTTTTGATTTTATCAAAACCGGCTATGCGCTCCTTGGCTCGAAATCGTGTTCGAAAGCTTGTTCGGAATCGTGCGAACGCGTCTGAAATTGCGATGGCGCTGCGAACATGGGGAAAAGTGGGAAAAGCGAACAAGGCTTTCTGCGCTCAGCTGGGGTTTCGGCCGAGCTTTCAGCCGCCCTGACGGGAATTCTTGCGCCGCCCTCAATAGCCATAGTCTCTCAGCCGGATTGCCGGAATAGATTATTGGAACCAGCCATTCCAGCATGTGGAAGGCTCTTCATAAAATACGTAGGTTTCATTCCCATTGTTTACTATACGTAGACAATCATCAGCACGTTATTTCCCGATCTTTTCAGTCAAGTATGCCGTTTACTAAGAGATCACGCGTAAGCGGTATACCTACACAAAAATTTCTACGCCTTCCGATGTATGGGTTCCTTACTATCACAGGCGTTGAAGCGTCTTTTGGCTTCACGAACGCAACGACGTCCGCTGCTGGGATCCCCGGCGCCGTCGGCGGCCCGCTCAGGCCCGAGCGGGAAGCCGCCCACAGCGCATCGCGGCAGCCGGACGCCACGGAAGGAGAAAAACATGAAGGAACAGTACGGCGCAACGCTGTCGCGGCGTTCGCTCATCGGCGCCGCTGGCGCGCTCGGCACGGCCGGCGCGCTCGGCTGCTTTGCGCCCGGCCTTTCGGCCGCAGCAGCAGCGCAAGAAGTCGAAGACCTCAAGGCGCAGGGCTGGGCGGCCCACCCATGCGCCTGTAATATGTGCGGCGGCTACTGCGGCCTCCTCGCGCTCCACAAGAAGGGTGAAAAGCCTTCGGCTGCAACGGTGCGCATCATGCCGAACCCCACGCATCCGCAGCGCGGCTGCTGCGCGCGCGGCGCGCAGGCCATGTGGGTGTGGAATCATCCGATGCGGCTGCGCAAGCCCCTCATGCGCACGGGCGAGCGCGGCAGCGGCGAATTCAAGGAAGTGAGCTGGGACGAAGCGCTCGACGCGATCGCCTCCCGCATGAAGGCGATCGTCGAGAAGCACGGCGAGCATGCCGTCGCCATGACGAGCCACAACTTCTCGGGCTTCCAGCAGTGGCTCGGCGCCGCGCTCGGCACGCCCAAC
This sequence comes from uncultured Sutterella sp., assembly GCA_905213905.1. Lineage (GTDB taxonomy): Bacteria > Pseudomonadota > Gammaproteobacteria > Burkholderiales > Burkholderiaceae_F > Sutterella. The sequence continues at coordinate 18,135 of CAJMKD010000032.1, forward strand.
ATCATCAGCCATTCCTCGACCTGCAACTCCGCTTCCGTGGCCGGCCGCCGCGCCGTCTTCGGGAAGGGCTTCGACGGCGCAGGGAAGGTGGAGCCCGATTACGAGCGCTGCCGCTACCTGCTCCTCGTCGGCCGCACGCTCAACTGCGCCATGGGCATTGCTTCTGTAGTCTCCAAGGCCAAGGCCGACGGCGCTCGTCTTGTCTTTGTCGACCCGCGCATGCCTGAAGGGGCGCTCTCGGACGCCGAATGGGTGCCGATCCGCCCGGGCACCGACGCCGCCTTCCTCTCGGCGCTGATTGCCGTGGGCGTGCAGGAAAACCTCGTTGACCGTGCTTTCCTCGCCGCGCACACGAATGCGCCGTACCTCGTCGAAAAGGGCACCCGGCAGCCGGTCACCGCAAAGGCGGCGGGCCTCGGCGAATCCGGCTGGGTCGTGATGGATGAGGCGAGCGGCCGTCTTGCCGTGATGGACCTCGAGCGCGACGAAAAGGGCGCCGCAAAGGAATTCCTCGAACCCGAAGGCGTCGCGCCCGCGCTTGAATTCGAGGGCGAAATCGAGCTTGCCGGCGGCCGCGCCGCCGTGGAGACGGCCTTCGTCGCCTTCATGCGCGAAGCGTCCGCGATGACGCCCGAGCGCGCCTCGGAAATCACCGGCATTCCCGCCGACACGATCGTGCGCATTGCGCGCGAATTCTTCCGGCTCGACGGCGTCTGCGACGACGGCTGGTACTCCGCGCGCAACGGCAACGACACGCCCGCCTACCAGCTCATGAGCCTTCTCAATGTCTTCGCGGGCAACCTCGACCGCGAGGGCGGCTTCGTCGTGACGCAGGGCGCCGGCCTCTCGGCCCCGGGGGTCAAGGCCGGCAAGGGCCCGAGCGGCCAGAAGTGGGCCGCGCCCAAGGAAAAGGCGCTTGACAAGCAGTTCTACCCGGAAGGCTCCGGCACGTTCTCGGCGATCTTCGACGCCATCGTGAAGGGGAAGCCCTATCCGATCCGCGCCGCCTTCATCACCGGGACGACGATGTTCCACCGCGAAGCCAATTCCGCCCGGCTCGCCGAAGCGATGAAGGCGCTCGACCTTCTCGTCGTGCAAGACATTCTGCCGCACGAAATCATGGACTACGCCGACTTCGTGCTTCCCTGCACGTTCTTCCTCGAGTGGCATGAATATGCGGGCCTCAAGTGGAGCCTCAACGGGTGCGTGCAGAAGAACGACGCGGACCTCAATCCGCCCGAAGGCTGCGACGCGCGCGAAGAGATCTGGCAGTTCTGCGAAATTCTGCGCCGCAGCTTCCCCGAGCGCGCCGCAGAGCGCCTCGGCTACGACCGTGAATTGAAGACCCGCGCCGAGTTCAAGGCCTGGCTCGACGGCCTTCAGGACAAGGCCTGGGCGAAATTCATCGAAAAGAAGAACGCCGAAAAGCCGGGCGAGGGCGACCGCATTCGCGCGGACGTCGAAAAGAACGGCTGGGCGCTCGTCACAAAGAAGAAGTTCGGCCAGCATCCGTTCGTGAAATGCTTCGGCACGCCGACCGGAAAGCCCGAGCTTCTTTCCTTCCTCTGCGCTTCGAAATACGAAGAAAAGGGCTGGAAGAGCATTCCTGCTTATGAGCCGCAGCAGGCCTATCGCGCGCCGAAGCCGCGCACGGACGAATTCGTGCTCGTTTCCGGCAAGGACAGCGCCTCGTGCTCTGGCGTGACGCTCTTCACGTGGCCCACGAAGTTCCTGGGCGACCGCACGCTCTGGATCAATCCGGTCGACGCCGACCGCCTCGGCATCAAGACGGGCGACGAAATCGAAGTCGAAGGCCTCGACAACGGCGTCAAGGGCCGCACGAAGGTGACGGTCACGAACCGCGTGATGCCGGGCGCGCTCTTCTCGCACGGCTTCTCCGGGGGCGTGCGCACGAAGAAGCTCCATCCGGCCTACGAATGGACGCGCGAAGGCGTCAATTCGCACTGGTTCGCCACGGGCTACCGCGAACCCGTCACCGGGTCGCTCGCCAACAATTCCTCCGTGCGGATCAAGCGCGTCTGAGAGGAGTGAAGGGAAATGGAAAATAATCAGAAAAAGCTTGCGCATCTCTTTGACGCGACGCAGTGCGTCGGGTGTTCCGCCTGCATCGTCGCCTGCGCGCAGACGAACTATCCGGATCTTCTCGAAGGGGAGAATTCGGGCTGGGCGTCGCTTCCGGCAAACATCCGCAAGGCTGCCGTCGAGCGCGCGCGCCGTCCCGTGCAGATCCTTGTGCAGTGCCAGCAATGCGAAGAGGCGCCCTGCATCAAGGTCTGCCCCTTCGGCGCCAACATCCGAGACCCCGAAACCGGCATGGTGAAGACGGACCCCAACCGCTGCGTCGGCTGCGGCTACTGCGTCACCGCGTGCCCGTACGACGTCCGCTGGATGCATCCGAAGACGGGGCTCCCGGTGAAGTGCATGGGCGAAGGGTGCGAGGCGCTCGTGAGGGCAGGGGAGCTCCCCGCCTGCGTCGCCGCATGCCCCGTGCATGCGCGCAGCTTCGGCGACATCAACGACCCGGAATCGGAAATCTCCCGCCGCATTGCTTCGTCGCGGTGTGAAAAGATCCTGCCTCAGAAAGGCACGAAGCCCAACTTCTTCGTGGTGGTATCGAAATGACGGCTGACATGCTCAATCTCACCCAACAGGTCGCGACGAGCCACTGGGGCTGGACGATCGCGCTCTTCCTTTGGCTTGTGGGCCTCTCCGGCATGAGCCTCACGCTCAACTTCTGGCTGCGCTCGAAGAAGGTCCTTCTTCTCGCAACAGTTGCGGGCGTCGCCGGGACGCTCCTCGTGGTCTCGCACCTCGCGCGCATCCTCAATCTTCCCTTTGCCGCCATCAATGCGCTTCTTGAGGGCAGCCTCAATTTCGGCAGCTGGATGTTCCTCGGGATCTGTCTCCTCGCGGTCCTCTGCGTCGCCACGGTGATCGAATCCTTCCTCGTCGTGAAGGCGGGCGAAGGGAAGTGCGCGATCCTGGAATCGAAGGCGGCCGCCTGGTTCAACGCGATTCTCGGCGTCGGCGCCACGGCCTATTCGGGGTTCCTCCTCACGCAGGCTGCGGGCGTGCCGCTCTGGAACACGGCGGCGCTGCCGGTCCTCTGGATCCTTTCGGGCCTTGCCTGCGCGTTCGGGCTCGTCGAGATCCTCGAGAGCGCGAAGAAGCTTGACGTTCATGCGCCCGCCGGGCTCATGACGGCCGCCGACATCGCGCACATTGCCGAAGCGCTCGTCCTCTTCGCCTTCGTGCAGTCGGCCTTCTCGGGGACGCCCGGCGCCGTCGCCTCTGCCGAAACCCTCGTTTCGGGCGCGGGCGCCACGCTCTTCTGGGGCGGCGCCGTCGTGGTCGGGATCGCCATTCCGCTCGTGATGAACCGCATCGGGAAGAGCCTCCCGAACCTCGGCCTCATCACGGGCGTCGCAGCGATCGTGGGCGCGCTCTGCCTGCGCGCGGCGATCCTCTTTGCGGGCTACTTCGACCCGGTGCTGATGTAATCGGCCGGGAAAAACTCGAAAGTTGACGCGCTCGGGGCGCTTCCTCTCTTGGGGGAAGCGCCCCGAATTCATGGCTAGGGAGCCCCTATGCAGGCTTTACCGCAGCGCCTTTTTCAAACCATCCTCAAGCCGTCATGGACTTGAGCCATGCTTCAAGCCGCCCGGCTAGTCCTGCGGCGGGCAGCCGCGGCAGTTCTTCGGCGCGCGAAGCGCCGCATCGGCGCCGTACTTGCGGGACCAGCGGCAGATGCTCTTCAGAATCGGAATCGCCGAGCGGCCTTTTTCCGTGAGGGCATATTCGACGCGCGGCGGAATCTCCGGATACTGCCGGCGCTCGATGATCGCTTCGTCGGCGAGCGACTTGAGCGCTTGCGCGAGCACGGCGTCGGAGACGTTCTGCATTTCGCGGCGAAGCTCGGAGTAGCGCATCGTGCCGGTCGCGCCAAGAAGGCAGAGGATCCGCGGCTTCCACTTGCCGCAGAAGATGTCGAAGCCGTACTCGAGCGGGCAGCGCTCCTCCAGTTCTGCAGCCGGCACAATCGGCTCACCCTGCACTTCGCGCTTAAGCAAGCATGTGCGGGAATCGATGCCCATTCTTTTCCTCCTCCTGAAACAAAAAAGAACGCTTGGTCGCCGAAGCTCCTATTCTGCCTAAAGCCGCGCGGACGCGCTTGACGCTTCGCACCGCGCCAGACGCATCGTGCCCTCCGCCCCGGCGGACGGAAGCGCCTGGTTTTCAGCGCATGACGCCCGAAGCCCATGTACAGCATAGATTTTCACTAACGAATCGTTAGCTTTAAATCATCTGCTCATTTTTTTCTTAGTGGCTCAGCGCAAAGAAATTTCAGCGGTTTTTCAATTATTTGATTTCCTTTGAATCGGCTCCGTTTTTTCTATTCCTCTTCGGCAACGCGGCAAGAAGAGCGAAATTCGTTATTCCTTTATTGAATAACGCTTCTTGGTTTTCAAAGGGTTTTTAACCATTAGCGGTTTTGACCAGCACCCCTAATGTTTGGGAGGTCAGGCCTTTCCGAAAGCGGCCGAACGGGTAGGGGACTTGCGTCTCATTTCCAGCCGTGCGCTGCTTTTGACTTAGGCCAGTTGACGAAGACCCGCATGCGCGCATGGGCGGCTATGCCGGACGAGACCCCGGCGGCAGCGGCGCTTCGCGAAAAGCGCCGGAAGCCTTCATCGGTCCGCCGGCGGGTGGTCGGCAAGCAGTCCGCCCTTCCGGCAGCAGCGCGCGAGAAGGAGGAGTAAAGATGGAAAAGGAAACCCGAGAACGGACCGCGTCCGACGGTCTCAAGCTCTCGCGGCGAACGTTCGTGGGCGGCGCCGCCATGGCGGCCGCTGCGGGCGGCTTCGGCGCATCCGCATGGGGCGCCGCCAAGGAAGAGGTTGAGCGCCTCAAGGCTGAAGGCTGGGAAGCGCACCCCGTAGCCTGCTGCATGTGCGGCGCACGCTGCGGCATGCTCGCGATGAAGAAGAAGGGTGAAAAGCCCTCGATGCAGACGGTGCGCATCATGCCGAATCCGGATCACCCGCAGCGCGGCTACTGCGGCCGCGGCGCGCAGGCGATCTGGGCGTGGAACCATCCGCTGCGCATCAAGAAGCCCCTGAAGCGCGTGGGCGAGCGCGGCGAAGGGAAGTTCGAAGAGATTTCCTGGGATCAGGCTTTGACCGAAATCGCTGAGAAAATCAAGGCGCTTGCCGCCAAGTACGGCGAACGCTCGATCTGCCTCACGAGCCACAACTTCACGGCCTACCAGAACTGGTTTGCGGCGCCCTTCGGCACCCCGAACGTCATCAATCACTCGGCCACCTGCAACTCTGCGTCGACCCTCGGGCGCCGCATGATCTTCGGGCCGACCTTCTCGGGCCTGGGCCGCGTGGAGCCCGACTACGCGAACGCGCGCTATCTGCTCCTTGTCGGCCGCACGGTGAGCTGCGCCATCGGCGTGCAGACCTCGATCGCGAAGGCGCGCGCCAACGGCTGCCGCGTCGTTTTCGTCGACCCGCGCATGCCGGAGACGGCCTGGGCGAATTCGCAGTGGATTCCGATCAAGCCGGGCACCGACGCCGCGTTCCTGCACGCCATGATCTACGTCGGCCGCAAGGAAAACTTGGTCGACCTCGAGTGGCTCACGCGCTGGACGAATGCCGCCTATCTCGTGGGCGAAGACCTCATGCCCGTCACGGAAGCCGTGATGAAGGGCGAGGGGAGCGCACGGCGCTTCGCCGTGATTTCGAAGGCCGACGGCACGATGGTCTTCCAGGGCCCGAAGCTCAATGAAAAGGGCCAGCCCGTAGGCTTCGACGAAGATCCAACGCTGCCCCTCGAACTCGACTGGACCGGGTCCGTCACGACGGCAGACGGCCGCACGATTCAGGCGCAGACCGCCTATCACGCATTCTCTGCCGTGAACGACAAGTATTCGCCCGAAGAAGCCGCGAAGATCACGGGCATTCCTGCCGACACCATCATTGAGGCCGCGCGCAGCTTCTTCAAGCTGGGCGGCGTCTGCGACGACGGCTGGTACTCCTCGCGCAACGCCAACGACGTCGAATGCTACGGCATGATGAACGTCATCAACCTCTTCACGGGACGCTTTGACCACAAGGGCGGCTGCATCATCACGGTGGGCGGGGGCTACGGCGGCCCCGGCATCAAGGCCGCGGGGAAGACCCGCACGGGCCCGACGGGCGTCTCCTGGGAATACAACGCTGGGAAACCGCTCGACAAGCAGTTCTATCCGGAAGGGATCGGCACGCTCTGGACCACCTTCGACGCGATGAAGAACGGCAAGCCCTATCCGATCCGCGCGCTCATCATGACGGGCTGCTCGATGTTCCACCGCGAAGCCAACTCCGCGCGCCTCATCGAGGCCTTCAAGTCGCTCGACCTCATCGTGAGCCAGGACATCCTCCCGCAGGAGTCGAACGACTGGGCCGACTACGTGCTGCCCTCGACCTTCTTCATGGAAAACCATGAATACCTCGGCGTCAACTACGCCCGCGACGGCTGGGTGCAGAAGTCGGACGCCACGCTCGATCCTCCGGAAGGCGTCGAAGCGCGCCACGACATCTGGCAGTTCATGGAGCTCCTGCGCCGCATCAACCCGGAATACGCCGCGCGCGTGGGCTACACGAAGGAAATCAAGACCCGCAAGGAATGGCAGGCCTTCTGGGACAAGCAGATCGTCGACAAGGCGTGGGCGGGCTTCATCGCGAAGAAGAATGCCGGCAAGCCTGGCGAAGGCGACCGCATCGCGCGCGAAGTCGAAGAGAAGGGCTTTGCGCAGACGGCCGTGAAGGTCTACGACCAGGTGCCCTACAAGCGCCCCTTCACGACCCCGACCGGCAAGGGCGAAATCGTTTCCTTCTACGTGCTCACGACCCCGTCCGCGAAGGGCATCCAGCCGATTCCGGAGCACTACACGACGAAGGCCTACACGCAGCCCAAGCCCCTCTCGAACGAATTCATCATCGCTTCCGGGAAGGACGGCGCGACGAACGCAGGCGTGACGCTCTTCACGTGGCCGTCGAAATTCTTGGGCGACCGCACGCTCTGGATCAATCCGGTCGACGCCGAGCGCCTCGGCATCAAGACTGGCGACACCGTTGAGGTCGAAGGGCTCGACAACCACGTCAAGGGCCGCACGAAGGTGACGGTGACGAACCGCGTGATGCCGGGCGTGCTCTTCTCGCACGGCTTCTCCGGCGGCGTGCGCACGAAGAACCTGCCGCCCGAGTACGACTGGGTCCGCGAAGGCATCAACACCCACTGGTTCGCCACGGGCTACTCGCAGGTCTCCTGCGGCAACATGGCGAACAACGTCTCCGTGCGCATCACGCGCGTCTGATGGAGGTCACTCATGAGTCAGAACAAAGAAAAGCGTCTCGCGCACCTCTTTGACGCCACGCAGTGCGTCGGCTGCACGGCCTGCGTGGTTGCATGCGCACAGACGAACTATCCGGATCTTCTCGAAGGAGAGAACTCGGGCTGGGCGTGGCTCCCGGCGAACATCCGCAAGGCCACGGTCGAGCGCGCGCGCCGTCCCGTGCAGATCCTTGTGCAGTGCCAGCAATGCGAAGAGGCGCCCTGCATCAAGGTCTG
>CAJMKD010000033.1 GCA_905213905.1 uncultured Sutterella sp.
CGGCTTCGACTGGACCTGGACGCAGCACACGGCCTGGCGCGTCGACTCGAAGTCGACGAAGGACGTGATCTACGTTTCCGCGTTCGACAACGGCGACGCGCGCGGCATGGAGCAGCCGGCGCTGCCCTCCGAAAAGTACACGCGCGGCGTGATGTACAAGATCAACCAGAACATGATGACTGTCGAACAGGTCTACGAAGTGGGCAAGAAGGAAGGCAATCCCTTCTACTCGCCTGTGACGGGCCTTGCGAAGTACATGGCCGACAAGGACTCCTTCGTCGTCTACTACTCGACCTCCGGCCTGAGCGGTCCTTCGGGCGGCATGAAGGGCCCGATCAAGCCGCATCCGTATCTTGCCGAGTACAAGTTCGGCGAGACCGATCCGAGCGTGCTAATCCGCTTCCAGGACACGATGGGCTACCAGGCCTGGCCGTTCAATGTCGAACTCGCGTTCGACCCGGCGAAGGCTGCGAAGTAATCGCATAAGCGCTTTGCCTTCACGGTGCGCGCCCGAGGGCGCGCACCCATCCTCTTTCTAAATGGTTCTCCAATAGTCGGCGCTCCCCAACCGCTGGGTCTCTTCGGTTGGGAGCGCCTCTTTTTTTCAATGGGTCAAGCCTGCGCGGCTTCATCGCATGCTGCGCGCGAGCGATAAGATGAAGGCTTCACAAAAACGCAGCGGAGCACTGCCCGATGACCCGAACCCAACGAAGCCGATCCAATGCCGCGGCGGATATGATCACGCGCGCGCAGCTCAAGTTTCTGAGCGATCTCGCGCAGACTGGGAAGCTCTCACGCACGGCCGAGCGCCTGGGACTCTCGCTGAGCGCCGCTTCCAGAATGCTCGATCGCCTGCGCGAAGCGTTCGGGGATCCGCTCTTCACGCCGCATGCGCGAGGACTCACGCCCACGGATGCGATGCTGCGGCTTGAGCCGGAGCTGCGGCGCACCATCGAGCAGACGGACCGTCTTTTTTCTCAGCCTGCCTTTGATCCCGCGACGCTCAACCGCACTTTCTCAATGGCGGCGCGCGGCCTTGTGATGCCGGAGCTTCTTGCCGCCATCATCCCGCGGATAGAGCGGGAAGCGCCTGGCGTGCATCTGGAGATGCATCACCGCACCTCGCGCCTTTGGGACGAAATTGAAGCGGGCGAATTGGATCTGGCGCTCGTGCCGGATCGCGCCGTGCCCTCATCGCTGAGAACGCTGCCGCTTTTCCCCATTGAAATCGGCATTCTGCTTCGTGCGGATCACCCGCTTGTGAAGGAATTCGGCGGCGGCGCGCCGACGCTCGAGGCGTTTCTGCGGTATCGGCGGCTCGCTATGACAGTGAGCGCTAACTTACACAATGCGTCTTGGGACAGGCAGCTGTTGGGCGACGACCCTGACTCTCGTGCGCAGGTTGTCTGTTCGACGACAAATGCCATTGATTTGGCGCCGCTTCTCGAGGGATCCGATTTCGTGATGCTGGTGCCTAAGCGCGGCGCCGTGACGATGTTCACGCACTATCACCTTGCCTGGATCCCGCTGCCGACGTCGCTGCCGCAGCCGGGCGCACGGCAGATCGTGCTTGTGTGGCGGGAGGCGCAGCAGCGCGACCCGGCGCATCAGTGGCTGCGCGGGATCTTCCGGGATTGGTCGCACGAGACGACGGAAGCGCCGCCCATCGCGCCGGCGGCGTGAGCGCTGTCGCCAAGACGCGTCGCAGACCGCGTTGGCGCGGCCTGCGGGAATAAAGCGGCGCGCTTCTCAGAGTGAGGGCGGCACGAGATCGAGCCTGTCTGTGCAGACGCCGTCGACACCCCAGCGGAAAAGCTCCAGAATCTTCGCCGGGTCGTTGGGCGTCCAGCAGAAAACCCAATAGCCGAGGTCTTTTACTTCGCGCACGAAGGCAGGCGTCATTTTTCGCCAATCCGTGTGGAGCGAAACGCACTGCATTTCTTCGAGCACGTCGCGCCAGTCGTGAGGGATGTCCTCAATCAGGAAGCCTCGCGGGATGTCAGGCGCCGTTTCCATCGCGCCGCGGAGCGCTTCGCGCTGAAAGGAGCTGAAGAGCGGGCAGGCCGGGGAAATGTTTTCCTGCCGGCTGCCGCCCTTGACGATCACGTCGGCGTAAAGCTTCGAGGTGAGTTCGCCGACGATGCGGCCCGTTTCGAGCGCCTCGCCTTGTGCGGGCTTGATTTCAATATTCATCCAGACGCCGTTGGCGCGGCACCAGCGCACGATTTGCTCGAATCCCGGGGGCGTGACGCCGCAGTACTGCGGGCCGTACCAGCTGCCCGCATCCAGCGTGCGGAATTCAAGCGACGTGAGCTCCGGGACCCGCCGGGTGTCGCCGAGAACAGTTCGCGCAAGACATTCGTCATGAATAATGACGGGCACTTTGTCCTTGGCGAGCATGACGTCCGTTTCAATGGCCTTGTAGCCGTAACGAAGTCCGACTCGAAAGCCTTCGAGGGTGTTTTCCGGCGCGGTTGTGCCGCAGCCGCGGTGCGCGGCAACGCGTGCGTAGGGCCAGGGTGCTTTGGGACTCATGAAAAAACCTCCGAAGAGGAAAGTTAGAAGAGCCAATTCTGCTCGCGAACGGCTTCTGCCGCAAGACTTTTCTGTCGCCGCAAATTTATTGTGCCCAAAAGGTATAATCGCGGTTCGACAACCTTAAATAACAGGGAACAATTAATGGACACCATCGAAATTCTGAGACGCTTTGAGGAGATTCAAACCGAGCAAAAGCGGCTTCAGGCGCAGCAGGAAGAGTTGCTCGCGATGGCCGAAGAGGTTGCCGACATTGAAGAGCGCCGCGAACGCCGCAAGGCGATTGGCAGCGTCAACGAGCTCGTTGAGCACTTCGGTCTTCAGATGCAGGAGCTTTACCCGAAGGGTGTCACCGAACTCTATGTCGGTCCCTGGGGCGAGACTTGGGACGGACGCGGTCCGATGCCCGACTGGATGCGCCGGGCGCTTCGCGCCGGGCGCCCGAAGCAGGACTTCCGCTACGATCCGAGCAAGCATTTGCCGCTCGAGCCCGGCAAGCCGCTGCGGCTTCGCAAAAAATAGAAGCCGCTCCGAGAAAGCGAAAAAAACCTCGCAGGCGTTTCCCGTCGCCTGCGAGGCCAACCCTCAATTTTCTCAACCTTAGTCAGGAGAAACCCGGCGGAGCCGTCTCTCTTCGGATCCGCCGTGAAAAGAACTATATAGAAGCGGCGCTCAAAAAGTATTTCGACTTTTCGGGAGGATGTAACGGACTGTTGGACGAGAGGCCGCGCCGTAACAAATAAACGCATCATCTCTTTGAAATGCTTGTCGCACAGAGGGATGGCCTAAGTCGCTTTTTACAACTTCGGTTGCCTCAGCCTTTGTTTTATGGGTTCTTCTGCCGGCCGAATGAAGGCTGGCCGCTCTTTTGCTTCGATCGAGGCGGAGCGTGGCCGAACTTTTGACACACATAAAAAAACCTCGCAGGCGTTTCCCGTCGCCTGCGAGGCCAACCCTCAATTTCTCAACCTATGTCAGGAGAAACCCGGCAGATCCGTCTCTCAGCAGATCTGCCTTAAGGTGAACTATATAGAAGAAAACCCTAAAAAGTATGTCAGGGCGTTATCAGAATGTAACCAGGTGTTGAAGCCGCGCCGCGCTTCGTCATTGTCGAATGGAAATGTGACGGTGGAAGCGCGGCAATTTTGACGATTGGGATTACAGCTCCTATTTGTTCATTTTTTCTTGTTGTCTATCGAAGCCTTGTTGTTTATTGAATAACGCTATCAGTTTAGAGAAGACCTGCAAATAAAAAAAACCTCGCAGGCGTTTCCCATCGCCTGCGAGGCCAACCCTCAATTTTCTCAACCTAAGTCAGGAGAAACCGGCGGAACCGTCTCTCTTCAGAACCGCCGTGAAATGAATGGTATAGGAAGCTTCGCCGAAAGATATTTCAAAAGTTTCTGCGGTTGTTGCAAGGTTTGACCGAGGAAGGGCCGTTGAAACAAAAAACACCTTAAAAAGAAAGAAACCTATTGATTTCTCTAGAAATTTAGAATATGAACAATTTACAAGTCCGCATGAGAGCGTTGATTGGCTGGCTGTGGACGCCGTCTTATCGGCAAAGAAAAGCCGCGATCCGAAGCGTTGGGGAATCGCGGCTTTTGCTCAGGCTCGCTTGAGGCGCTTTAGATGCGCTTGAGGGATGCCTGCCGTGCTTTGTCAAGAAGCGCTGCTGCAGCGGAGGCGATCTCACCGGCAACGACGCCCGCGAGACGGCCGCAGGGCGCTTCGGCGTGCAGGCTCACGGCGGCAAGCACCGACTCGATCGTGTCGTAGCGCTGTGCGAGGAAGGCGCCGATCATGCCGGCGAGCACGTCGCCGCTGCCGGCCGTGGCTAGCGAAGCATCGGCCTTCGGGCAGAGCCACGTGCGGGAGCTGCGCATGGCGATGAGCGTGCCCGGGCCCTTGAGGACCGTGGTGGCGCCCGTCTGCAGCGCAATGTCGCGGACGGCGTCGACGCGGTTCGCGTTGATGACCTTGGGATCCACATGCAGAAGGCGTGCGCCTTCGACTTCATGCGGCGTGATGATCGTTGCGGCCGTGCGATGGAGCAGCATTTCCAGGAAGCGCTTGTCGGCGGCGATGAGATTGAGCGCGTCGGCATCAATCACGAGCGGGCGGCTTGAGCTCAGCGCCGCTTCCAGGCGGGCCTTTGCGCGGTCGCTCGTGCCGAGGCCCGGCCCGATGACGGCGGCCGTGAACTTTTCAAAGTCGACGGGCGAATCGGCAAACATCACTTCCGGCTGCACGGGATCAACGCTCGGGGCGCGCTCGGCAAGAAGCTCAAGCGTCACCGTGCCAGCGCCCATTCTCAGGCCGGCGCGCGCGGCAAGCATTGCGGCTCCGACATGGCCGTCTGCGCCGCCCACGACGGCGAGATGCCCGAAGGTGCCTTTGTGAGAGTTGCGGTCGCGGGGCTTGAGGATGTGCTCGTAGTCGTCCTTGCCGATGAGGCCGAGGCGCGTGAGCGGCACAGAAACGTCAAGTTCGGAGAGAAGCACTTCGCCGGCGGCTTCTGCGCCGTCGTTCATGTAGAGCCCCGCCTTGTGGCTGAGGAACGTGATCGTGAGATCGGCGCGGCAGCCGGGCATCTCGCCTGCCCAGTGGCCCGTTTCGGCGTTGAGTCCTGTGGGCACGTCGAGCGAAACCTTGTAGGCCTGCCGTTCGGAGAACCAAAGCACGGCGTCGAGGTACGGATCCTTGAGCGGACGGTCGAGCCCCGTGCCGAAGAGGCCGTCGACGACCAGGTCGGCCTTCGGGCTCATGTACGGGTCTTCGATCACTTCGCCCCCTGCGGCAAGCCACTCCTCGCGCATCTGCTTCGCCAGGGGCGAAGTCTGCGGGCGAGGAGAAACGACCGTAACGGCAAAGCCCTTTTCCTTCAGAAGACGCGCCGCGCAGAGCGCGTCGCCGCCGTTGTTGCCGGGGCCGGCGAGCACCGTAATGGCGCGGCCGGGGGCACGCTCTGCGATCGCGTCGGCAGCAAAGGCGCCGGCGCGGCGCATCAGCGCGTCTTCGCCGAGGCGGTGCGAAGCGCGGATTTCAAGATCTTTGGCTTCTTCCAGATTGAGGATGGTCTGAGACATGTGTGCTTCCTCGAGAAAATCAAATGCGCGGCGGGTATAAGTGGTCCTGCGCCGCGCAGCATGTTGCGCGCCATTGTAACGGTCGGCGGGGCACTGCGTTTTTGGGGCAATGCTGTTCTTCGCGGGCGGCCTGCGCCGATGCTGGCTGCAGCGATGCGCTCGTTTCAGATTGAGAACCGGCTTTCAAAGCGCATCGGCGAGAGCGCTTCTGCAAACTCTGCGTCTGGTCCTTCGGGCGGCTCTCCCAGCACGGAGAGTGCGGCAAGCTTCGCGTAAAGCGCGCAGAAATCGGCGCCGTGAAAGCCCCCCGCAATGGAGAGCGAAAGCCCCGGCAGCCGGCTCGCGCCGACGAGCCCGAGGCCGTCTGACGCCGCAAGCACGGTCTGCGCGAGATATCGGCCTTTGTTCCAGTCGGCGCTCTCCGGCAGAAAGCGCATCGCGATCGACCAGAGCGCCTTGTAGCCCGATTCCTTTTCGATGTCGTCGGCGCTTCCAAGGTACCAGGGGCCGCAGATGCGGATCGACTCGCCGACGGGTGCGGCGATTGCCGTGTCATTGAAGACGAGCCCGACGGGCGTATGCTGCGCCGCTTCGCGGCGCTCTGCCGAGAGCATGAGGCGCGTGACGGGGGCGAGCGCAGCTGCGGTGTCGCTGCCGCGCGCGCTTTCATGCAGGATGTCGAGCGCGCCCGCGCCAGGTGCGGCGAGAACGACATCCGCTTCCAGGTCGCCCGAGCTCGTGCGAACGCCGCACACGCGCCCGGCGTGCTCTATGAGGCCCGCAACGCGCGTGCCGCAGCGGATTTCGCAGGCCGGGTGCTTCTGCAGCACTTCCTTGGCTTCGCGAGCGAGAAGGCTCGCGGAAAAGGTGGCGCCGTCGGGATTGAAGATGACGTGCTCGAGCGTCAGCTCATCGGGGAGCATGGGCTGCGCCGCCCGGGCGTAGTCTGCTGAAAGCGCGCTTTCGCTTCCCATGGGCTGCGGTGCTTCAGGACGCTTCGCATCCTCGGCTTCATAAATATGCATGAGGCCGATGCTGCGTTCGCCGCCGAGCGCAAAGCGGTTCATGAGGTCCGTGAGAAGCCTGTTGGCTCGCGTGGACATGAGGGCGGCAAAGCTCCTTGCCGCAGCGGCGTGCTCGGGCGTCGACTTCGCTGCCGCAGTCTTGAGAAATGACTGGGCGCGAAGCGCTTCCTTGGCGCCGTATCGGAGCGCGCCTGCTTCAGAGCCGACCCGGCGCTTGAGGCGCTCGCCGAGCGAGAGCGGCTCAATGGGAAGAAACGGCCGGAGATTGCCTGTCGTCGAGGCCATGCTGAAGCTTGCGCCGCGGCAGGGCGCAGACGCTGCTTCAACGATTGTGAGCCGGTGTCCTCGTTCGAGAAGCTCCAGCGAAGCGAGCAGGCCGGATAGCCCGGCGCCGACGACAAGAATGTGCATTTGGACGGGAAAAAAACGAAAACGCTCATTCTACGAAAATCATTCGTCAGCTTGCACGGCAAGCCGCAAGCGTGCTCAGTGCAGCATCGCACTTTCGCTCTGAGAAAACAGCCAAAGCAGGCAAACAGCGATTGCTTCGGCGAAACAGGCTAAAGTGTTCTGACTGACGTCGGATTTCAAAGGAGAAAAACATGGCCGAAAGCCGTTTTGTGAAGCTCGATGAACCGGTTCCTGCTGCCGAGCGAGCTAATGATCCACTCGAAGAGCGCACGCTCTCAACGAGCATCCTGCTCGACGGGAAGTTCATCCAGGTCTGCCGCGACGAAGTGTCGCTCCCCGACGGACGCGACAGCTTTCGCGTTTACCTGACGCATCCGGGCGCTGCGGGCATCGTGGCGCTTTACGAAGACGGCTCCATTCTGCTCGAGCGGCAGTGGCGGCATCCCGTGCGGCAGAGCTTTTGGGAAATTCCTGCCGGGAAGCTCGACCCTGAGGAACGCGAACTTGACTGCGCCAAGCGCGAGCTTGAAGAGGAATGCGGCGTTCGAGCGAAAACCTGGACGCGCCTTGGCATGATGCGCAATGCCATCGGCTACTCGAGCGAGCACATTGCCGTTTATCTGGCCGAAGACCTCGAGGAAGGCGAGCAGAAGCTGGATCCGGGTGAATTTCTGGAGGTCTATCGCGTGCCGCTCTCGGCTGCCGTTGCGATGGCGCGTGACGGCCGCATCACGGATGTGAAGACGATCGCAGCGATTTTCTGGCTCGATAAGCTTCTCAAGGAGCGGGCTGGTGGAGAAAATAGCTAGGCGGTTGCCCAGCGAAAGATCAGATTGCAGAGAGTGTAATTGCAGTGCTGATGCCAGAAGCAGACAACGGTCCGCAATTTCCTCTCTATCAGGGCTGACGCATGCAAGTCTCATGCCTCAGACAGTCTTTCTTTCAGCCGTCAGCACTCGATAAAGATCGCGGAGAGCGAAATCTATGTTGCTGTAGCGGGCAATCAGCATCGGTTTGCTCGGTGCGTCTTTCCCCGTCTCTTCCTCATCAAGCGTTTGAATCTTCGACATCAGATTGAAAACGATCTTGTTGACGCGTGTCCTGCCCTGCAGATACTCGGCATTCTTGCACTGCGTGCGGTCCTGATGAAAGGTGACGTCGAGCACCCAATGCAGGGAATTCTCAATCCCCCAATGGTTGCGGATCGTTCTGAGCAGCTGCTCGCAAATGTAGCGCTCATCAAAACTGAGCGATGTGATGAAATAGCGGACATGCCGCGTGATCTCGCCGGTCGACTTCTGAATGCCTTCCGTCGTGGCCTCGACCATGCAGCCTTCTTCAAGGCCGACCCATTTTTTCTGAATGTCCTTCGTCAGGCACAGGCCTGGCAGCACGCGAACCTGCCGGATTTCAACTCGCCCGTGTCCGGCATCGGTTTTTTCATGCGCTTTTGCGCAGTTGTCCGAAAATTTTGATGCGAAAGTGCTCTTGATTTCCTCGTAGGTAAGCCCTTGGTTAGACTTGACCGCCAGACAGTAGTCGGCGCCGCGCTCAAGAAGCTTGCGGGCAAACTTCGTCTGGGTGTTCAGGGCATCGGCCGTGACAATGCAGCCGCGGATGTCCAAATTGTCGAGAACGCTCACGGCGGCTTTGATTTCATTGGTTTTTGCACCGACGAGCCTTTGTTCAAGCACCAGGCCGTTGTCCGTGTCGAGGACGTTGAGGATGTACCTGGATTTCGTTGCGGCAGCGCTTTGGCATGTCGCCTTGACCGCTTGACCGTCGACGGCAATGACTCGGCGACCGTGGGCGGCCTCAAGCAGAGGTTCCGTAAACCGACGAGTCTTTATACACATTCGGTCCCGAGATTTTCGGCAGACTTCTAGAAAAAAAACTTGAGACTGTAATAAAGAAATCCCCGCTAAATTATTGATTTAGCGGGGATTCTCTATGTTCGGTGGCGGAGAAGGGGGGATTCAGACTTTTTCTCTGACGCCAATAAAATCAAAGACTTAGCTTCCCACATTTTAGTAAAAATTGCACAGGGTCACCAAAAAGGTCACCAAAAAATCCTTAAAGAATTAACTATCACAAACAACGGATTGGTTAAGAGGGTTTATCGAAAAAGGGACGAATCTCAGTTCTGCCAGACCTCAATGATGCCGTTCTTCTGTAAAACCTACGATCGCTGAACACGCCATCCCAAGTAACGCTCCGCGAATTGCGCAGCAGTGAGTATCTCTGTAGCGCCAATATGTCTACGTTCGAGTAAGCCGGCGCGTTGGTCCCCTGTGACAAGACTGTTTGCAGAACCAGCCTCACAAATCGCGATCAAAAAATTGTCATCAGGGTCAAGCGCTTCTTCAGAAATCAGCGATCCGGGGCGAACAATCGTTGCCAAGCTACGTATACGATTGATGAGCAGTCCTACCCGGTGTGCCTGCAGAAAAGGTTGCAGATGGGCATAACGCGAGACTCGCCGAATTTCTTCTAGCTGATCCTCGGAAGTGAGAAGCTCAAAGTCTCCGGCGAGCCACGATTGAAGGATGAGATCGGGAGGATTGTGCGGCGAAATGAGCGCTGAAATCAGAACATTTGTATCAAGAACGACTTTCATCTCGATGATCCTTAGCCCAGGCAATTCCATCCGCGATAATCTTGTCAAGTTCATTCTGGGATAGCCCAGACGCACGTACCTTTTCCTTGGCTTCTCCCGTTAGCGAAGACATGATGTAGCGGGACACCGCCTTTTGGACCAAAGAAGAGAGAGCCCCTTTTTTACCTCCTTGAGACGCAAGGTAAATGCGGGTTGCCTCATCAAAATCAGGTGGAACCGAAATGTTCCACTTAACATTTGCAATGCGAGCGGCAGACTGTGTCATGAGTATTCCTATAACTAGAAAGGATGATATGCGCCTATCCGTCTATGATTATAGCCGCAAATGTGGTGCATCGGCGTCTTCAGCGGTTCTTTGTTGTAGTTCGTTTAACCTCTGCTCGCTTCGCATGTATGGTTTTGTCGGTCAATGAACTGACGGCTTCTTGTACGGCAGATTTGACGGGCGGCAGTTTCTGCAGGTGCTCCTTCGTTGCCTGCGCGAGTATCTTGTCCTGACCAGAACCGGCGTTCAGCTCGTTGATTACGTCGTTCAGAAGATCGGTGAGCTCCTGACGTTTCGCCTTTGCCTTGACGATGCCCGGCGGATCAGGGATAGGCTTCCCGCTACGAACGGAGCGTTCGACGTCCTGCAAACGGTTTTGCATGGTCTTGAGCAGCAGGGCCTTCTTTTTTCGTGCAATGGCGTGCTTGCGGGCGCGTTCCTTGTTGGTTTGCACCTTTCGCGCGTTGTGAAACTCCGGTTGCCCCAGTGAACGGCGTGTCACGCCGCGCTGCCAACGCTGCGTAGCGTTGGCCTCGATGCCTTGTTCTCGCAAACATACGGCGAAATGTTCGCGCATCTCCTCACGGCGAGCATTGTCGACGTGAAAACGGCGTCCGTCATGGCCGATGGTTCGAAGCAAGATATGGCAGTGCGGCTGCGTCGTCCTGCGGTCATTTTCCGGCGTGTGAAACGCCATCAGGTAGTCGTATCCGCTCAACGTGTCTTGAGCCCATTTGCGGCATGCTGCTTTGAAGCCCACTGTCGGCGTACCGGCCGGCATGGAGAGGATGATCCGGCGACCGTGGGCACGACGATCGTTTGAGGACTCCTCTTGGGGGATTTGCGATTGAAGTCCCCATTGACGGACGACAGCCTGCACTTGTTCCTTGGAGCCGTGGGTGAAGCTGTCCTGGTCTTCGATTTCGAGTTTGCCGTTTCGACTGATGTAGTCGGCTGCGGCCTGCATGTGTTGGAGGCAGCGAACGTTGGCACGTCCGATCTTCAGCATGACTTCCGGTGCCCTTCTGACGATGCCCGTAAGTTTCTGCCTGGGAGTCAACCGTACGAGTCGAGAGCGGCCGCCAGCCCCACCTTTACGGTCGGGGTCTGCGACATGCCCCTTGTGATACCGCATGGATTCCGGGAATAGCCGATCGAGAGCAGAGTTCTTGGTCATTTCCGAAGCCTTCTCAGTTCGTTGATGACCAGCTGCTTTTGCTTCTCAATGAAGACGTCAAGCGGAACTTTTCCAGTCTCTACTTCGCGGAGAATACGTTCGAAGAGCGCGGTGAGGACCGGATTTTTCATGACGTCCGGAACTACCTGTAGCAGGTGAACGCCAAGTTCGGTTGCAACGATCTTTTTGCCCTTGGCTTCGAGGTACTTCTTCCGCTTGAGTTCGGTGATGATGGCCGCGCGCGTGGCGGGCGTGCCGATGCCGTCCCCCTCCTTGAGGAACTTCTTGCTCTGCGGGTCGTCCACTGCTTGGTGGATGTTTTCCATGGCACGAATCAGTGTGCCTTCGGTGAAGGCGGCGGGCGGTTTCGTGCGTTCTTCCTTGCAGTCGATTCCGGATACGGGCAACTGCAGGCCAGGCTGCAGTACCGGCAGGGCCTGACCTTCATCATCCGGTTTCTCTTCATCGGCTACGCCTGTGGCAGCCTTCCAACCGGGCTTCGTGACAAGTCGCCCTTTGGCTGAGAAACGTTCTGTTGCGATGCGCAATTCGATGCTGCACGCCAGGTACTCGTGTGCGGGAAGGAAGTTCGCCAAGTAGCGTTCGGCGATCAAACGATAGATTTTCCGTTCTTCGTCGCTGAACTTGGATCCGTCGGCAGCTTGCTGCGGCGGGATGATGCCGTGGTGCGCCGTGATCTTTTTGTCGTTCCAAGTCGGCGAATAGATCGAGCAGTCGCATTTCGCGACGAGGCCCGCCAGGGACGGCATGGTCTTGGCGATCGCCGTGAGTACGTTCTTTGCGTCGGCGTGTTGAGACTCAGGAAGGAACGAGCAATCCGTGCGCGGGTAGCTCGTCGCCTTGTGCGTTTCGTAAAGGGATTGGCACAGATTGAGCGTCTTCTCGGCGGAAAAGCCGAATTGATTCGAGGCGGCCAGTTGAATGTCAGCAAGCGAGAAAGCCTTCGGCTGAGCAATCTTCTTGGGCGTGCGCGAGCAGCTGACGACGGTGGCTTGGCCGACGGCTTTCAGTCGCTGCTGCAACGCAGCCGCGATGCTGCGATCGACCAAGCGCTTTTGTTCGTCGATTCCCGCTTGCGACTCCCCAGGCTCCCACACGGCAGTAAAGGGTTTATCGCCGCCAAGGCAGGCCTTGATGATGAAATAAGGCACCGGCTTGAAATGACGGATCGCAGCATCTCTTTTCGCGACCAGGGCAAGCGTCGGCGTCTGTACGCGACCGACGGCGATGAGCTCCTTCTTGCCTTGCGCCTGCTGCGTCAGTGTATAGGCGCGCGACAGGTTCATGCCGAGCAGCCAGTCGGCACGGGAGCGCCCTAGCGCGGCCAACTTCATGCCGTTGAACCTCTCGTTGTCTCGAAGGTCGGCGAGTCCTTTGCGTATCGACGCACTGTCCTGCGCGGAAACCCAGAAGCGTTGCACGCGGCCGGTGTAGCGGAAGTGTTCCAGAACTTCATCGACGAGGAGCTGCCCCTCGCGGTCAGGGTCCCCGGCGTGTACGACCAGGGAAGCTTTCTTGAGCAGTTTCCCGATCGTTGAGAGCTGCTTCTTAACGCCTTTGTCGTTCTTGGGCAAGAGCTTCCATGTCTTGGGAAAGATCGGAAGATCTTCAAAACGCCAGACTTTGGATCCTTTTTTCGTACGCGGGACGTCGTCCGGCAAATACGCGTCCGGTTCCGCCTGCTCAAGCAGATGTCCGAAGCACCAGGTGACGACTGAGCCGTCCTTGCACGTAATGAACCCGTCGCCGCGCGTGACGCAGCCAAGCTCGGCAACGATGGCTTTCGCGACGGACGGTTTTTCTGCAATGAAGAGTCTCATGTGCGGCCTCCCCGATCAGCGTTCAAGCGTTCGCGGTTTTTGAGAATCGGCTGCAGTGGTTTTGAGGCCAACCTCCGACGCTTTTCCCAGCGATGGTTGAATTACCCAATTCGCTTGGAAGGCAAGTGACTTCTCAAGTGCGGTGGCGCGAACCTTAGCGAGGCTTGCTGCGGCGGCTCCTTCAGCAAGCCGTACTCGCATTTCGACTCGACGGGCAATGTCGGGAGACACCTTTGAGGCTGCGGCCATGCTCTCCGCCGGGTCCTTGCTGAAAAAGAACCCGGGATGATCTCGGTCGATGCCGATCATCCAGTCCTTCGAAGCGGGGCTCACTCGTTCACGAAGGGCGCTTGCTTCGGCCTTTTCCGGGGAAGCGCCATCCTTGAGAACGGACTCCTTTTTCTCCATCTCAAAGCGTGCCAGTGCTTTCGGGTTGTTGCGAATGATGTGAAGGCATTGCCGCATGACCTGCTCGTGCGACCAACGGTGAACCATGCGCGTTTTGAAGTCGACGGCGTAGTAGGTGTTCGTCCTTTCGTAGCTCTCTTTGTCTTCTTGACACACGGCTGCAACGGCCCGTTGCTTGTACTCGTCGCGGTCGCTTTCCGGCAGTTTCTTGAGCTTCTCGCGCAACGGCTCCTGTAAGTAGTTCGCTTCCAGCGTCCCACGAAGGAGTCGTTTTTCTCCAAGGACGCCCCAGTGTTTTTCGCTGTTCAGACGAATGATTGCCATTTCATCAAGGAACGTCGGCTGAATGGCTTCTTCCTGTAAGGTCTTCAATGAGAATCCGCGGCTCGCTTTTGCCGCGTGTTTGAAAACATGATTGGCAAAGTCGTCAGATTTCAGCTTGGCAACCTGAACGGCCAGCGCTGGGCGATCGGTGATGAAGAGTCCTTGGTGATCAGCGTAGACGCCGTGTAGGAACGACCAGGCATTGGCGGGGTCGAGCACCATCCCCACCAGATTGCGTTCCCGTTCCTGCGTCATCTTGCCTCGTTGAAGCGCGATACCCCAAGCGGACTCGAATTCAGCTTTTGCGCGCGGATTCTTTTCCAGAATGTCGCGGGCTTTCTGCATGAACTCCGCGTGCGTGAGTCGCTGCACACCGTTTCGCTCGAAGTCGAGGACATAAAACTTTTTGCCGGAAGAGGACGGTTCAAGCGCTTCAATCGATTTCGGAAAGGCCGCTTTGCTGCGTTCGGTGTCCAGCGTTTTCCAATAGCGCTCCGCGCACAGACGCTGCGGCTTCAAGGACTCCACAAATTTGGGATCCTGCAGCTGCCGGTGAATGTCGTCAACGGTGATGCCGCTATCGACGCGAGCTACGAGGGCCGTCGCTTTTTGGGCGAGGTCTGGGGAATAGAAGGACGCGGCTGCAACGGCCTGCAGCGGATTGTCGGTGTAAAAGAGTCCTGCGTGATTTACCGGACACTTCTCCAAATTCGACCACGGCAAGGTGGGGTCGAGCAAACGGCGCAGCACCTGTCTTTCTTTTCGATCCGGGTCACTGTCTCGAACGATTTTGCCAGCCTTGGTCTCCGTGACAAAGGCCTCTTCAAACTCTTGTTTCGCGCCCGGGTTGTCTTGCAGGATGTTCTTGGCTTTCGCCATCAACTCGCGGTGCGTGACAACGGACGCATCATTGGCCACAAAGTCGATCAGGTAGAAACGCTTCTCGGCCTTGACGGCCGCCAGCGCTTCGCGGGCGACGAGTTTTTGCTCTTCAGGAGCCGCGGCAGTGAACTTCTCCGCGGCCGTTTCGAGAGGCGTCTTCTCCTTGGCGGTGATTTTCTCCAAAGCCTTCCAATAGTTGTGAGAGTTGAGGCCGAAAGCGAGAGCGGTCGTCGAGTTCCGTGCTTCTTCTTGCGCCCAATCCGCTCGGGCTTTTTCAGCAACGTCATTGCCATCGATACGCTGCAGGAATCGAAAGGCTTTGTCTTCCAACCCCGGCTGCAGCTTGGCAAGGCCAATGAAGTGATGCGGATCACTTGTAGCAACGGCACCTCTGTGCAGCGTGATAGACAGAAGAATTTGCGACCGTGGGTCCGTAGGGTTGAGCAGGGCATTGCAGGCGTTTCTCTCCAAGTGCTCCGGAGAGAGCGTGTTTCCCTGAACGGGGACGAGAAACGATTCAAATTTCGCCAAGGCTTTCGGCTTGTCGTTCAGCACCTTACGAACGCCGGCAACCCATTCGGGGTGAGTGAGTCGCAAAACGGCGTTTTTCTCGTAGTCGACGACGTAGTAGCGTTCCTGTTCAAGGTTTTTCACGAAGTCGGTGATCTTCTGTGCGTCAGCGGAGGCGCGAATGATTTCGACGGGATCTTCCTTGAGTACCTTGATCCAAGAGGAGACGTAGGCAGCGTGCTGCTGCGTGTTGTGCGGAAGACCAATCTCGGAGGCGAGCATCATCGAGGCGATTTCCGCGCGCAGTTCTTCCTTGGCGTAATCGGGCGTGCCAAAACGACCGCTAAGGTCGCGATTGAGACGAGATTCATGGCCTGTCCAGTGACCGAGCTCATGCAGCGCCGTGTCGTAGTAGTCGGAGGCCTTGGCGAACTGTCCTCGCTCTGGGAGCGTGATCGAGTCTGTTGACGGGCTGTAGAACGCTGCGTTGCCGAACTTGTGGTGGATGACGGCGTTGGAGGCTTCGAGAATCTTCTCGGCGCGTTCGTTCGGATCCCAGGTGACTTCGGGAGCTTTCCACTCCGGAAGGTTCAAGCCTTCGGTCTGCTCGGCATTGAAGACGACAAAGCGACAAGGAATCAAAATGCGTTGTCGTGACTCAGGAGGAAGCTCTCGGACCTCTTTGGCAGAAAGCGGTTTGCCCTCAGCATCAAGCCACTTGTCGGCCCAATATAAGCACGGCACACCGCGCGAACCTTTCTTCACGTGGCCGCCTGCGTCCGTGATCTGCTTAAAGGTCATCCAACGCGGATCAGAAAACCCTTGCACTTCTGCAGCCATTTGCAGAAAAAGCCAGTTTGCCCCTGAGTACTGCGTCGCGGTGAGCGGATTGTGAGGACGACTGATGACGCCATTCCACGGTTTTTGCCAAGGCGCAGTGCCTTTCTCGAGCTGTTCAATGAGGCGGGAGGTGACTTCTTCGGCCAGTGCATTCAGCCGGTCTTGCGATTTACTCATGGCCGATCTCCCGACGAGCGAAAGATGGCCGGATCTTTGCAGGCATCCTTGAAGAGTTCCTTGATGAGGTCGTCGGTTTCTTCCGCGGTGAGCGAAGCCTCTTCAAAAGCGCCGAACGTTTCGGCTTCCTTTTCAGACAGGCCATAGTGATGCAGCACGTTGCGCTCAATGGCGGAGTTTTTGATGCTTTCGATGAGCGCTTTTCGCTCTTGGGGCGTGAGAGTCTCTTCCATTTCGGTACTCCGGGGACGACAAGGGACCGCATGTCGCAGGGACATGCGGGTGAAAAGTCGAAATGAAGCGGTTAGCGCTCTTTGGTTTGTTCCGCCTGCGCTTGTCGGCTGCGGTCAGGCTTTTGAAACTCAACGCCCGTGAGGCCGGGCTGCGTCAGCGAGAGTCCCAGGCTTTTGGCGAAGATTTCGTGTGTGGTGCGGTCGTTTCCTTCACGATCTTTCCAGCCGCGCTCGCGCATGCTGCCGCGCACTTCGAGCGTCATGCCGTCTTTGAGCAGGCCTTGCACCTGCTCGATCGCCTTCCCGTTGTACTTGACGTCATACCAGTCGGAGTCGAGCATCTTGAAGCTGCCGTCCTCTTGGCGTTGAAAATTCGGGTGATAGGCGCGGAAATTCAGAACCGTCTGTTCTTTGCCGGCGTTTTGGCCGGACATCGGAGTGAATTTTTCGACCTTGGGAGCGCCGTGAACAACGACGCTGGTGGAAATGTCTTGGAAGTCAGACATCTTGAGCCTCAGTAACAGAAGTGTCGGAAACTCAGGCGAAGCCTGAGGCCTGTTACCGGGGAATTGCCAAGTAGAAGGATACCTGAAAACGAACTTGCTCAGAAACGCGGGGATCGTGTCTTTGCGAGAATGTTGGAGAGCTGATGAGACTCAGGCCGCTGAGATTCTGCTCGTTGGCTACTGTAAGGGACATAAAACTAGAGGGGCGACCGCGAACGACCACCCCTCCGTCAACTCCTAGGGGGATCCGGCAGGATACAATCCCCTAGGCACTCCTCAAGATGTAAAAAAACAGTAGCTGAAATGTCAAGAGACCAGATCAAATATGATGAAGTGAGTCACGCCTTATCAGGCGCACGTCTTGGTACGTTTCTTCGGTACTCCAAAAATGATGTGGCCGGCGCTTTCCTGCTTCACCATGTAAACGCTCAGCTTGCAGCATCTTTCTGGGAGCCGCTCGAGCTTTTCGAAGTGGTTCTTCGCAATAGGTTGGCCGATTGCTTAGCCCAAACGTTTGGCTCTAACTGGCCGGTGCAGCCGGTGTTTGCGAAGTTATTACCAAAGAGGCCCGCAGTATATTGGAAGAGGGCATTCAGGATGCTCAGCGAGCCAAGGGGGAAGCGTTGACGACTGACGATATTGTTTCAAGTCTCAAATTCGCTTTCTGGGAGAAAATTCTCAACAAGAAACTTCATAACTTGATATGGAAGTCAACCCTCCCATCACGCTATCCATTGTTTGGGAGGGATGCTGAGGCCCTACGGATGGAATTACAAACCGCCACACATCAAATCCGACGCTTTCGAAATCGTGTGGCTCATCATGAGCCGATCATCAATGAAGACCTGTGGCGGCAATATAAAAGAATTCACAGGACACTTCGGTATTCGTTTCCGGGGTTGGCTTCTTGGTTGAATTCCTGTCAAACCGTTCAGCAAAGCCTTGATCAGCTGAAATCTGTATTGGCTGGGTTGAGTAAGAGTTCATAGACGTTGCCAGTCCGTTTGGCGCGCAGGTTCACAGAATCCAGAGTCTGGTCCGCATGAGGCGAAGCGTTAAGGCGCAGGGGACGTTCTCGCAAGGGAGCGTCCCTTCATGCGTTGAGCAACATTCTTCCGAAAATTCTCGCGAATTTCGCTACTGATACCGGAAAACGACATACTCGTCCTTGATGTCCGTATCGGTGATGAGAACGTTGCCGACAAAGTACGAATCGCCACGTCCAGAACTACGAGAGACACGAATTACGCCTGAGCCTGAGACCTCTTTCACCTTCTTTACGATGAGCCGTTTCAGGGCAGCTTCTTCTCCGATGTCTTCGGTGTATTGACCGTCAATGTACCCGACGACAGTGAATGGTTGGGATGGTGCTCCTTTGACCCATATTTCGACACCATCAACGTTGTCGCATGCGCCACCGGAACCCTTGAGAACCTGTACATCCCCAACAAACGGATGATATTGAATCGCTGCGGAGCAGCCCGAGAGGAGGGCGACAAGGAACAAAGTCAAAAGCGGTCGTTTCAAATCAATCTCCCTCCTTTCAACAAAAATGCCGACAACGCAAGCATTGCCGGCGAAGCGTCCCTCTTTGTATGCGTGTTCGATCACTCGGACAGAGGCCTTCGGGAACTGTTACCCACATTTTAGTGGATCTCAACGAAAAGTTAAGAGCCAACACGCCGCGTGTCACGGACGGCCGTTTTTGAGTAAAACTTCTCGATCGGTAACTCAGTCTTGGTGCTGTCCGTCGTGCTCATCAAAGCATCAATGCTTTCGAGCGTCTTCTGCAGATCAGAGGTGTCGGTATTGGCCGACTCTTCCTCCGTCGTGTCAGCGGCCAGTTCGCCATTGCTTTCTGCTGCTTCATCCGCCGAAGCAGTCAGTTGATCGGCAAGATCGGTGATAGCGTCGGCTGCTGCGGCGGGTTTGCTTTCCTGCGGGTTCTCACTTGACGCACTCGAATCGACGTCCGTTACGTCAAAAATGTCGGCAATCATGGCATCTTTGGTTTCCTGATCAGCGATGCCGTCAGAGGAGACCCCCGCGTGGCCTCCCGATCGGGGCGCGAAAGTGAGAGAACTGAGCGCAGCCTGAACGTCGAAGTCGACGAAGCTTTCCACTTCGTCCTGTCCCCAGGCTGCAGCGCTTTGCGGCAGCTCCTGAATGCCTTCGAGCACGACCTTGTCGGCGGCTTCGGAAGGCGCGGCCATTTCGCCTGCGGTGATGGGGCGCGTGCGGTTTTCGATCTTGGCGATGAAAGTGTCGATGTCCTGCTTGGGGATGCTCGGAGGAGGAAGGTTTGCTCGGCAGGTGAAGTCCGGATCCTCGTAGTACCGGATTTTGTCGCAGAGGATCGGCTTGCAATTCTCCAAGCTCACGATTTCCCGCGTTTGACCCAGTTCGCGGATTTCCTGCGGCAGCATCAGTGCACGGCGCTGATCGCTCGTCGAAGTGGAGGACGACTGCATGCTGGACGTGCGCGACCGGCTTTTCACCGTCTCGTAGCCGAGCATTTCAGAGTATTCCTGTGCGTCGGACTGAACCGTTGGGCTCGGCGCGTACATGATCATCAGTGCGTGATTCGAGAGGAGCGTCAGTGCTCCGGCTTTCCCATAGACGTCTTCCAGCTGCGATTTATTCTGGATGATCGTTAAGAGCCGCATGTTGTAGCCTGCCATGTAGCTCACCGCCTGCGCAATCATGGCGACCTTCCCGATGGACGTCATTTCGTCAAGAAGCACGAGACACTGATGTTTCAGGGTCTTGTCTTGTGACGGCAGTACACGGGTGTTTAGGTTGAGGAGCTGATCGAAAAAGAGATTGACGAGCACCGAGCCCTCTTTGAGCTTATTGGGCGGCATCTTGAAGTAGATGCTCATGCGCTCGCGGCGAACTTCTCGCAGGTCGAAGTCGTTGGCGGACGTTGCGAGGTCGACTCGGGGATTCTGAAAAATCAAGAGTGGCGTACCGAACGTCGCGACGATGCCAGCCAAGGTATTCTCGGAGTTGGAGAGCACGCGGTTCAAGCAATCGATGCAGGCGTTCGAGAAAGGGTGTCCGGCATCCTGCGCTTTCTTGAGTTCTTCGAAGATATACTCTTTCAACGGCTTTCCTTTGCCGGAAGCCTGACGGAGAATCTCACCGAAGGTTTTCGGGAGGTCCTTACGTTCGAGCACGAAAAGACAGAGCCCGCGAAAGAGGTCCTTGGCGTTCTCACTCCAAAACTTGTCGTTCTGATTACCGCCCGAGTAGAGCGCGGTGCCGATGGCATCAATGTCGCCCAGGCGCTGCGCGGGGTCGTCCGAAATGTATTCAAGCGGGTTGTAGCGGTGCGTGACGCCGGCTTCATCAAAAGGTGCGAAAAGGTAGACCTTCTGTCCGTGCTTGGCTCGAAAGCCCGAGGTAATGTCGAAGTTCTCGCCCTTGATGTCGAGTACCACCAGGGAGTCCGAGTAGTTGAGGCAGTTGGGAACAACGATGCCGACTCCTTTTCCGGAACGCGTCGGTGCAGCCAGGATGACGAACTGGTAGCCGCCATAGGTCAGGTAACGGCCGTTTTTCTTTCCGCCCAAAATGGTCTTTTCGAGTCCACCCTTGGGATCGAGCAGCCCAGCTTTGCGGATCTCGGCCGTGTTGGCAAAGCGCGCTGCACCGTGCAACGGACGGTTTTGCTTGGCGATGACGGCCCACCCGATGAAGCCTGCGAGAAGAGCCCAAGGACCGATGGCGCAGAGTTGCACGGAGACTCGGACGAACTTTTCAGGGGAGTGTGCGTAAAGCTTCCAATACTCAACAATCGAGAACGGTCCGGCGAGTGCGGGGTCTGCACCATTGACGTGAAGAAACGCTGCGCCGCTTGCCCAGGGAATGCCGATGATGACGATGACGAAGCCTAAGAGGATGAAGACGATGCGGGCAAGTTTCGTGGATTTTGGAGACATCAGAAGCGCTTGACGGAGGGATCGAACCAAATTTCGGTGATGTGGCGGCCGATTGCGCGGTCGTTGTGAATGTGCACGACCACGTCGACGGTCAGGTAAAGAAGCTTGCGGATCACGTCGTAGGGGAGCGTTTTGCCGGTATCGGATTGCAGCACTTTGAGCGCGAGGTACTCGAAAACGCCGGCGCAGCTGCCCGCGTGGCAGGAAGTGATGGAGCCGCCGTGGCCTGAGAGACAAACGTTCAGAAAGTCGAACGTTTCTCCGCCTCGCAATTCCGCCAAGAGAATGCGGTCGGGCTTCATGCGCAGGCACGAGCGCAGGAGGCTCGAAGCCGTGACGGTTGCATCTGCACCGCCTTCCGACGGGTAGAAGAGATTGACCTGGTTGTCGTGATGGGGAAGCCCGTACACGAGTTCAGGAACGTCTTCGATCGTAATGATGCGTTCGCTCGTGGGGATGCACTGCATCAGCGCCTTCATGAAGGTCGTCTTGCCGCTGCCCGTTTCGCCGGCAATGACTACGTTTTTGCCGAGCTCAACGCAGCGTTGAAGAAACTCTGTTCTCCGTTCATTGGCCTGCGGCATGTCGTGAATGTGCTTGTAGCGCTCAAGCAGTTCTCCGTCCGCCGTATTAAGGCGGTTGGCAGCCTGAATGCGATCGAAGAAGCCGTCCTTGATGTACGTGTCGAGCGTGCGAACGTCAAAGGAAGGCTTTCGGATCGTGAGGCTCACAGTGTCTGCACGACAAGCGGGCGGCATGACGAACTGGGCGCGTTCACCGCCCGGCAGCACGGCCGAGAGAATGGGGACCGTGCTTTGAAAGAGGACGTTTTCCCCGGCGAATTTCGCGACGGCAACGCCGAGTTTGATGAGGTGGTCATAGGTGAGCTCCGGAACGTCCTGAGCTTTCCAACCGGCACGCGTTTCAAAGTACACCTGTCCCGGGCGGTTGACGACGATTTCGGTAGTTGCGTTGTCACTCAGAAACGGACGCAGCGGCTCCAAGAAGTGATTGACCGATGTGTCTCGCCCGCTCATCGCGTGCGCTCCTTCGAGCTTTGCTTGAGCTCGATCGTGACGGCATTCTTGGAGGGGGCGTTACGGTCGTAGACGTTGAGCGAGAATGTTTTGCCTTCCAACTGAGCACTCTTGAGCGCTTCATCGAGGCGTTTTGCAAATTCAGAGACGAACTTTTCCGGCCTCCCCGCCTTTCGATAGGATTCGGCGAGCACCGCGACGACCGGCTCGCGCTCCTTGGCCCAGGCCTGTTCGCGATCGACTTCGGCCTGCGTGGTTTCAGGATTGACTTTCATGACGACATCCCCTTGTGCGTTGCAAAGGAAAAGATGTTCGGACGGATTTGGCGTTTCCACGCGTTCGGCGGCTTCCCAGGAAAAACCGTGACCGTGCACGAGCCGTTCGGTGAAGCGCAGCTCATCGGTAACCTGGCGCTGCTGCACCGTGTTGCGAACGTCTTCGAGCGATGCGTTGCCGTCGAGCTGATAGTCCGGGAAGCTTTCGCGGTAAAGAGCCGCCAAGTCCGGCGTTCGTGCGGCGAGGTCTCCGGCAGCGTCTCGGACGGCGTAATGAAGCGGCGGCATCTCTGCTGTTGCCGGTTCGTTCTCCGCCTCGAGCTCCGATGAACGCTCCTCTGTCACAGTGATTGCTTCCTCTCTGATTTGGTCGTAGTGCGTCAACAAGTGCCGCTGCGCGGCGTGACGGACCGAAGGGAGCATGTCGGGCGACTCGTAGCCTTCGCTGTCTTCACTCACCATCTCTCGGGAAAGCTCCATGCGCAGCGGCTGGTCTGGTGAAGAGTTGGCAGCGGCCGGGGCAAGACGGACGTAGGTGCCAACCAAGCGGTCGTCGTAACCGTCCAGAAATTGCACCCGCAGGCTGCCGGCAGGGTGGATTTCCTCGTCAGGATCGACCGCTTCCACGATGAAGCCTGCGATCTTGGGTTCATAGGCATCCAGGCAGGACGTGACGAATGACGAAATGCTTGTGCGGTACTCGGTAAGCTGCTGGGGATTCAAGCCAAGACGGGCGATTTCGTAGGCGGCTTTCGAGTCCTCGGTTTTGAAACTTGCGAGCAGTTCTTGGAGTTCTTCGCGAAGCTCCAAGCAGTTGTGCTCATCCATCACGCTTTCGCCCCAGGAGTCATAGACCGAACCACGCACGGTTTCATGCTCGAAGTCGTAGCCCAAGCGGTCAATGACTTCGTCGCGGTGAGCGTCGGGATGCGCAGTCAGGTATTCACGGATGTATCGTGCGGTGCTCATCAGGCTCTCCTTGACATCAGCGAAGCGCAAGCCCGTAGACGGAAGAAAAGTCCAAATCTCGGCCCACGAAGATGCCGATGCGAGAACCTTGGTTCCGAGTGAGGGTTGGCGGGATGTTCCCTGACTGACGCATGGCTTCCCGGACGATTTCTTCCATGCCGTCCTGCGAGTTCTGGTAGTAGTTGACGCCGCCGTTGTTGTCGGAAGCTTGATTTCCGGCGAATTCAAAACCGTCTTGGATCAAGCTAAAAAGCAAGGCATTGCCAAAGCGCTTCCACCAGTGGTAGTCGACGTGTCCGGAGAGACCGCTGCCGCCCATTTCGTCGGTACCAGGCGAGTCGAGGTTGATGCGCACACCGGTCGGTGTCTGCAGCTGCGTCCACAGAACGAAGATTCGGTTGAGGCCGTTTTCTACGGCTCCCTTGTATTCGCCGATCACCTTGGAGCCGCGTTCAATGAGTAGCACTTTGCCGTCGGCGGAATAAAGCGGTCGAGGGATGACGCAGCTCGTCATGCCGGGAACCGTCGTATCCACTTTGGTTTCCAGAATGCAGTCGATGAAGGTGCCTTTGGGCAGGAGAAATGTTCGATTCGGCATTCTGCGAGCCCGCACGCCAGGCGTGTCGACGGCGGAAAGCATGCTGCCAAGACGCCCGCCATCTCCCCGTGGGGCGCCGTCCATGTCGTCCGGTGCACCTTGTACAGGGGGTGCAGAAGGCCCGTCACTGTTCGCGCTCATAAGAGGGGCGGCAAATCGACGCTCTTCGAGTGTCGGTTCCTGCTTTTGCGGTTGCACCGGCTGTGCCACGGCAACAGGTTGCACCGGCAGCGGCGGCGGGGTGGTCGGCAGCGGCGGCTTTTCCTCCGGCTCTTCTTTGACGATCGGATCCGGCTCGGG
>CAJMKD010000034.1 GCA_905213905.1 uncultured Sutterella sp.
AGATCCAGGAAGAGATGGGGCTTACCATCATCTTCATCTACCACGACAAGGGCGTCGTGGAGCGCATCAGCCACAGAGTCGCCGTCATGTATCTCGGCCAGATCGTTGAAATGGGCCCGCGCCGCGCCGTCTTCACAAATCCGCGCCACCCCTACACGCAGAAGCTTCTTTCGGCCGTGCCGATCGCCGACCCTGAGAAGCGCAACCTGCTCGGCCTCATCAATCTGACGGATCTGCCGAGCCCGGTGCGCGCCGTGGGCGACGAGCCCCACGTCGACCCGCTCGTCGAGGTCGAGCCCGGACACTTCGTGGCGATGCATGCCGTGGGCGCGGCAGCCTAGCCAGTTCAATCAAGCGGCTCGAGCCTTCCGCGTCTTGGGCAGGCTGCCGCTTCGGGCCTCGGAACCCGAAGCGCGCCGGCATTGGGCGCCGCAATAACGGCGCCCGCGCCCAAGCCTCGGATCGGCGCAAGCCGCTGCAACAAGGAGAAGCAAAAATGAAAAACGCACGCACCAAATGCCTCGCGGCCGCTCTGGCGGCCGCTGCGATTGCCCTTGCGGGCGGCGCTGAGGCCAAGGAACTCGTCGTGGCCGTTCAGTCGACCTTCACGACGCTCGACCCCTACGACGCCTCCGACACGCTCTCGCAGGCCGTCGCCAAGTCCTTCTACGAAGGCCTTTACGGGTTCGACCGCAACATGAAGCGCATCCCGGTGCTCGCCGAAAGCGCTGAAGCGTCCGCCGACGGCCTCGTCTACACGATCAAGCTCAAGCAGGGCGTGAAGTTCCACGACGGCACGGAATTCACGGCCGACGCCGTCAAGGCGAACTTCGACCGCGTCACGGACCCGAAGAACGGCTTGAAGCGCATCGTTCTTTATTCAAACATCGCCAAGACGGAAGTGGTCGACCCCTATACGGTCCGCTTCACGCTCAAGAAGCCCTTCTCGGCCTTCCTCAATCAGCTCGCGCATCCCTCGGGCGCCATGATCTGCCCGAGCGCGCTTGAGAAGTGGGGCGGCAAGGTTGCCTTCCATCCCTGCGGCACCGGCCCCTACACGATGAAGGAATACAACCCGAGCGAAATCCTTCATGTCGTGAAGAATCCGAACTACCGCGTCGCGGGCCTGCCGAAGCTTGACGGCATCGTCTGGAAGCCTGTCGTCGAAAACAGCACCCGCGCGGCCATGCTGCGCACGGGCGAAGCGCAGTTCGCCATGAGCCTGCCGCCCGAACAGGTGAAGCTCCTTCAAGAGGAAGGCAACGTCACGATCGAAGCCTCGCCCTCGATCATCACGCGCTACCTTTCGATGAACGTGCTCAAGAAGCCTTTCGACAATCCGAAGGTCCGCCAGGCCATCAACTACGCGATCAACAAGGAAGCGCTCGCCAAGGTCGCATTCAGCGGCTTTGCGCATCCGGCAACGGGCCCCGCGCCCGCGGGCGTGCAGTACGCCACGAAGCTCGGCCCCTGGCCCTACAACCCGCAGAAGGCCCGCGAGCTTCTGAAGGAAGCGGGCTACCCGAACGGCTTCCGCGCCAAGCTCTGGAGCGCCTACAACCACACGCCCGCCAACAAGGCCATCCAGTTCCTGCAGCAGCAGCTCGCCCAGGTCGGCATCAAGTGCGACATTCAGGCGCTTGAAGCCGGCCAGCGCGTCGCGCTCGTCGAAGACGTGAAGGATCCGAAGGACGCGCAGGTCGAGCTCTACTACATCGGCTGGTCAAGCTCGACGGGCGAGCTCGACTGGGCGATCCGTCCGCTTCTCGCCACCGAATCCTGGGCGCCCAAGGGCAGCAACACCGCCTACTACTCCAGCAAGACCGTCGACGACGGCCTGATGGAGGCGCTCGCCACGACGGACGAGGCCAAGAAGCAGGCGATCTACGACAAGGTTCAGAAGCAGATCTGGGACGACGCGCCCTGGGCCTTCCTCGTCGATGAAGACAACCTGAGCGCCTATTCGAAGAACCTCACCGGGTTCTACACGATGCCTGACGCCAACATCGACTTCTACCAAGCCGAACTGAAGTAAAAGCGTTTCGCCGCGCGCGGCGACATCGCGCGCGGCGGCCTTTGAACAACAAGAAAGAGAGAAACACAATATGCTCCGCTATTTCGTGAAGCGACTCCTCGGGATGATCCCCACCATGATCATCGTGACGATCGTCGTTTTCCTCTTCATCCACCTGCTCCCGGGCGACCCGGCCCGCCTCGCAGCGGGCCCCGAAGCCGATGAGGCAACGGTGGAGATGGTCCGCCACCAGCTCGGCCTCGACCGCTCGATCCCCGAGCAGTTTGCAAGCTTCGTCGCCAATGCCGTCACGGGCGACTTCGGCACCTCGATCCGCACGCAGCGCCCCGTCATCGACGAAATTGCCGAACGCTTCGGCCCCACCATGTACCTCACGATTGCCGCCATGGGCTGGTCGGTCGTCTTCGGCCTGGCCGCCGGCATCATCTCGGCGGTCTACCGAAACCGCTGGCCCGACCGCCTCTGCATGACGATCGCGGTCTCCGGCATTTCGTTCCCGGCTTTCGCGCTCGGCATTCTGCTCATGGAAGTCTTCTCCGTCGAGCTCGGGTGGCTGCCAACGGTCGGCGCCTCTTCCTGGAAGCACTACATCCTGCCCTCGATCACGCTCGGCGCAGCTGTGGCGGCCGTGATGGCGCGCTTCACCCGCGCCTCCTTCGTCGAAGTGCTTTCCGACGACTACATCCGCACGGCGCGCGCCAAGGGCGTTCGCGGCACCATGATCGTCATGAAGCATGCGCTGCGCAACGCGCTCATTCCCGTCGTCACGATGATGGGCCTGCAGTTCGGCTTCCTCCTCGGCGGCTCGATCGTCGTCGAGAAGGTCTTCAACTGGCCCGGCATGGGGCGCCTCCTCGTCGACGCGGTCGACATGCGCGACTACCCCGTCATTCAAGCGAGCGTCCTGCTCTTTTCCGTCGAATTCATCGTGATCAACCTGATCGTCGACATCCTCTACGGCTGGATCAATCCGTCCATCCGCTACAAGTAAAACGAACGCAGACAGGAGACGACAAATGGCTTCAGCCGAAAACGATCCGCGCCTGGCTCAGTCGGGCGACAAGCTGAGAACGCCGCTCTCGGAGTTCTGGCGCAAATTCAAGAAGGAACCCGTCGCGATGGCCGCGGGGATCTTCGTTCTCTTTCTCATCGTCGTGGCGATTGCGGGCCCCTGGCTCACGCCGTTCGATCCGGAAAACTACTTCGACTACGACCGGCTCAACGAAGGGCCCTCGGCCGTGCATTGGTTCGGCGTCGACGCGCTCGGGCGCGACATCTTCAGCCGCATCGTCGCCGGCACGCGCATCTCGCTCGTGTGCGGCTTCACCTCGGTCTTCGGCGGCGCCGTGATCGGCACGGCGCTCGGCCTCATCGCAGGCTTCTACGAAGGCTGGGCCGACCGCGTGATCATGCGCATCTCCGACGTGCTCTTCGCCTTCCCGGGCATTCTGCTCGCGATCGGCATCGTCGCGATTCTCGGCGGCGGCATGCTCAATGTCGTGGCCGCCGTGGCGATCTTCTCGATTCCGGCCTTTGCCCGCCTGGTGCGCGCCAACGTGCTTTCGCTCAAGACCCAGACCTACGTCGAAGCAGCGAAGAGCCTCGGCATCAGCGACGGCATGCTCCTTGTGCGCCACATCCTCCCGGGCACGATCTCGGTCATTCTCGTCTACCTCACGATGAGAATCGGCACCTCGATCATCACGGCCGCATCGCTTTCCTTCCTCGGCCTCGGCGCGCAGCCGCCGATGCCTGAATGGGGCGCCATGCTCAATGAAGCGCGCGCAGACCTCATGACGGCGCCGCACGCTGCGCTTTTTCCCGTGATCGCGATCTTCCTCACGGTGCTCGCCTTCAACCTCTTGGGCGACGGGCTGCGCGATGCGCTCGACCCGAAGGTCGACACGAACAAGTAAGGAGGCAGCACCCCCGTAACGATTCAAGATCAAGCTTTTCGGACGGCCTCCCGAGAACCGCCGCGCGGCATTGAAGCGGAGCGCGCGCGGCGGCGAGCGCCGTCCGGCTTTCAGGGATCCTCGGCCGCATCGGCCAGGATCCCTTTTTTCCATGCGGCTTTTGAGGCGAATGCGCTGCATTCGCGAGGATTGCCGTCAGGACTCCCATGAGACAGCCGAACGGGCGTTCGCGCTGTCGCACGGCTGCCGCATGTGCGCAAGCTTTGAAGACGAGGAAAGCGGCTTTAGCGGGCCGCAGGCCTGCGGCGAACGAAAGCGCCTTCGATAAGTCCAGCTTATTGACAACACTAAAGATAGCGACAGGTAAAGGGTGCGCCGCAGCTTTTGCCTTTAGAGCGGGCATGCGGAAGACACGCTCCCGCGCATGGCAACTTTCTATCACCGTGAGGACCGGATCATGAAAGCTTTACAACGCCGGCGCCTGATGCAGGCTGCCGCGGGCTCGCTTTTCGTCAACTTGACGGATTTGCAGGGCGCGCGCGCCGCACAGGCCAGCAATTCCCGCGCCATTGCGATCGACCCGCGAGGCAGCCGCGTCAATGTCCCTCTCGAGGAACGCACTGGCGCAGCGTCTCGCGTCTGGTTTACTCGAGACCTGTCTGCTGACGGCCTGCGCCGCATCTATGCGGCAGTTGCCGGCTCGATTTCGGGGAAAACGCCTCTGAAGCTTCACACGGGGGAAAAGAACGGCCCCAACATCATTCCGCGAGAATGGGTCAAGGCGCTGATGACGGACCTGCCCGCAGAAACCAAGATCGTAGAAACAAATACGCTCTACGAAGGCGACCGCTACACGACGGAAAAGCACCGTGAAACGCTGAAGGTGAACGGCTGGACCTTCTGTCCGGTTGACATTCTTGACGAGTTCGGGACGGCCGAGCTTCCTGTCGAAGGCGGCAAGCATCTCACCAAGATCTCAGTAGGCGCGCACATTCTTGATTACGACAGCTTGATAGTACTCACCCACTTCAAAGGACACACATCAGGCGGCTTTGGCGGATCGGTCAAGAACATCGGGATCGGCATCGCCGACGGCAGAATCGGAAAGGCGCAGATCCATACGCGCCCTGGCCAAGGCACATTCAGCATCAAAGAAGACGAATTTATGGAGCGGATGGTGGAGTCCGCAAAAGCCACCATCGACCATTTTGCGCCACATATCGTCTACATCAACGTGCTGCGCAACATGAGCATCGACTGCGACTGCGCGGGGGTGAGTGCTGCGCCGCCTGAAACGCCTGACATCGGCATCCTTGCCTCGACCGATATTCTCGCGATCGATCAAGCGAGCGTCGACTTCGTCTACGGACAAGGCGCTTCGAGCGCAGCGCTCAGAAATCGCATCGAAACACGCCATGGGCTGCGGCAGCTTTCGTACCTGCGAGAGCTCGGTCTCGGAAACGACAAATACGAGCTTGTTCGGATTTGATCGATTGGATCGCGGGAGCGCTGAGAACCTGCGCCCCTTGAGATCAAGGCACGCAATGCCCATGCGCCGCAGGGACGCCGGCGGCAGGGCTTGCGCGCAGCATGACTGCGCGCGAGCCTCTGCAGCCGTCTTCGAGCGCAGGGCGGTCGAATGGTTCAATGGCGAAGAATCTCGCAGCGGCGCTCAAGCGGACTCGGGCGACTTCCGCGCTTCGCCTTGCCGCGCCTCGGCCGCACGCAGAATCTGCATGAACTCTTCGCCTGTAATCGTCTCGCGCTCGTAGAGGCGGGCCGCGAGTTCATCCAAAATTGCGCGGTTCTCCTCCAGAATCCGGCGCGCCTTCTCATGCTGCGACTTCACGAGCGCAATGACCTGCTGCTCGATCGCGCGGCGCGTTTCCTCCGAGCAGTTCATGCCGGCATCGCCGCCGAGGTAGCGATTCTGAAGCGTCTCAAAAGCCACCATCCCGAAGTCTTCGCTCATGCCGTAGCGCGCAATCATGGCGCAGGCGAGCTTCGTGGCCTGCTCGATGTCGTTGGCCGCGCCCGTCGTCACAGCGCCGAATACAACCTCTTCAGCCGCGCGGCCGCCCGTGAGCGTTGCGATCTTGTTTTCAAGCTCGACCTTCGTGAGGAGGTGCTTCTCGCCCTCGTCGACCTGCATCGTGAAGCCGAGCGCGCCGGAGGTGCGCGGAATGATCGTGATCTTCTGCACGGGCGCCGAATTCGACTGCTTGGCCGCCACGAGCGCATGACCGATCTCGTGATAGGCCACAACGCGCTTTTCTTCGTCGGAGAGGACCGCATTTTTCTTCTGGTAGCCTGCGATGACGGTTTCGATGCTTTCCTCGAGGTCCGCTTCCGAGACGATTACGCGGCCGTGCCGAACAGCCCGAAGCGCCGCCTCGTTGATGATGTTGGCGAGCTGCGCGCCCGAGGCGCCCGAAGCCATGCGCGCAATCGTATGGAGATTGACGTCTTCGCCGAGCTTCACCTTCTTCGCGTGCACCTTGAGAATCGCTTCGCGGCCGGCGAGGTCCGGGAGCTCCACCGGGACGCGCCGGTCGAAGCGCCCCGGACGCGTGAGCGCCGGGTCGAGCGTCTCGGGCCGATTGGTGGCCGCGAGGATGATGACGCCCGTATTGTCTTCAAAGCCGTCCATTTCCGTGAGGAGCTGATTGAGCGTCTGCTCGCGCTCGTCGTTGCCGATCCCGTCGCTGCGGCGGCGCTGCCCGATCGCGTCGATTTCATCGATGAAGACGATGCAGGGCGCCTTGGCCTTGGCCTGCTCGAAAAGGTCCCTCACCTTGGAGGCGCCCATGCCGACAAACATCTCCACGAATTCCGAACCGGAAATCGAGAAGAAGGGCACGCCCGATTCGCCGGCCACCGCCTTCGCAAGCATGGTTTTGCCGGTGCCCGGGGGCCCCACGAGAAGGACGCCCTTGGGCATCGCCGCACCCGCTTCCGAATACTTCTTCGGATTGTGCAGATAGTCGACGATTTCGGCGAGGCTCTCCTTCGCTTCGTCTTCGCCCGCCACATCAGCAAAGCGGATGCCCTTCGTGGACTGCACGTAGATGCGCGCCTTGCTCTTGCCGAGCCCGAACGTGAGCGAATTCTTGCCGCCCGCCATGAAGCGCCGGCTCATGTACTGCCCGATTCCGACAAAGACGAGGAGCGGCAGCAGAAAATAAAGAAAGAAGCTCGTGAGGGGCGACATCGGCTCGGTCATCACGCGCGTGAATTTCGCGCCTGCCGCATGAAGGCGCTCGGTGAGGCCCGGGTCGTTCATGACGCCCGTCTTGTAGGTTTGCGTTTTGGCCTTGTCCGTGAAGTAAATGGCGGTGTCCTGAACTTCCACCTCGCCCACGTTCTTCTCGGCCACCATGTCCATGAAGGCGCCGTAATCAAGCGGCTCGATCTTGTGCTGCGCAATGATGGGCGTGACGAAAAGATTGAAGGCGGCGATGGCAAGCAGCACCACCACGTAGTAGTAGATCAGCGGCTTTTTGGGTGATTTGACTTCCTGCATGAGTGAAAAGTCCGCAATGCGTAGAGAAAAAACCGCATTACATTCTTTCACTCGCGCGGCTGAAAGCTTTTCCGGAATTCGACAATTTGTTTCTGCGCCGCTGCAGGCGATGAAGCTTTTCGAGCAGCCCGCTTCGCCGCAATCCTGTTGGAATGGGCGCGGATCACGACGATTTGCTGCGCGTTTTGCGGCAAATGTCTGCCGCCCGCGGTTCTGAGCCCGAAGATGCAGGCGTCCCTTCTGTTACAAAGCCGCCGGGCGCCAAGCGCGCGGGGCGGCTTCGGAAGGTGCTTCGGCGGAATGCGCTGCACCGAGCGCATCCGTCAGGCCGTCGCAATCAGTATTCGTCGAAGATCCGCTGGATTTCCTTCGGATCGTTCGTCTTCGTGAGCGCAAGCTGCAGGAGGAGGCGCGCCTTCTGCGGATTCAAGTTGCCGCTGAAGACGAAGCCCGCGTTCACGTACTGCGCATGCGACTTCACGACGCCGCCCGCCGGCACGTGCGCCGACAGGACGACCGGCACGCCCGACTTGTTGGCCTTTTCGAGGACCGCTTCGGCGCGGTCGTTGATGCTGCCGTTGCCGGTGCCCGCCGACACAATGCCTTTCGCGCCGAGCTTCAGAAGCGCTTCGGCGACCTTTTCGTCCTGGTCGATGTGCGAATAGATGATGTCGACGCGCGGAAGCGAATCGAGCTTCGAAATGTCAAATTCGCTCTGCGCCGTATGGCGGCGCGTCGTTGCGCGGTAAAGCACCGGCTCGTTGTTGACGACATAGCCGAGGTAGCCCATTTCGGGCGCAGCGAACGTGGCGACATTCGTCG
Organism: uncultured Sutterella sp.; assembly: GCA_905213905.1. Taxonomy (GTDB): domain Bacteria; phylum Pseudomonadota; class Gammaproteobacteria; order Burkholderiales; family Burkholderiaceae_F; genus Sutterella. Next base: position 8,297 of record CAJMKD010000034.1, read on the forward strand.
TATTGCACTTCGTCACTTCGCGTGCGGCAGAAATCTGGTCGTTCATGACGAGCACGACGCCCTGGCCCTTCATCTTGGGCGAGGCGGCCGTCTGAACGGCTTCGAGAAGATTCATCGGGCCGTCGGCCGAAATCGCGGTCGAGGGGCGCATTGCGCCCACGAGCACCACGGGCTTGTCGCTCTTGACCGTAAGATTGAGGAAATAGGCCGTTTCCTCGATCGTATCGGTGCCGTGCGTAATGACCACGCCGTCAACCTTCGGGTCCGCGACGAGCGCATTGACGCGCTTGGCGAGCTTGAGGAGCGTCGGCGTATCCATGTTGTTCGAGGAAATCTTCGCGATCTGTTCGCCGGAGACTTCCGCGTAATTCTTCATTTGCGGCACAGCGTTGATGAGCGTCTGGATGCCGACAGCGGCGGCATCGTAGCCTGTTGTGTCTGTAGCGCTCGCAGCAGCGCCCGCAATGGTGCCGCCTGTGGCGACGATCTTGACGACGGGAAGCGCATGAGCTGCGCAAGCTACGCCGAGCGAAAGCGCAAGAGCGGCTGCGAAGAGAGTCTTTTTCATGGTCTGGTCTTGCAGTTAGGTAGTCAAAACGCCGGGCGCAGAAGGGATTCGCCAGTGCGGACCCCGATCGCGTCCGTCGCTGCCGATGATAGGCGAAGACCAGTCCAAAAGAAAGGATGAGCAGAAAGAAGCGCCAAAGGGAAGGACAAAAGGAAGCACAAAAGGGGGCGCGCAAAAAGAAAAGGACCGGCGGCCGGCACGAGGCCCTGCATGCGATTTCCCCGCCGCATGCCGAGCCTGGCACAAAACGAATCGGACCCCGCATAGGGTGTTTTGCGCATGTCGGTCGCCGGTCGCTTGATCGACCCAAAATTTGGGGCGGGAGTCTTTGGCTCGCCGCCCCAAGGAGACCCTCGGAAACAGCTCGACGTCGACGGCAGGAGAATCCGTCGGCGCGCCCGGCCTTCCCCGGCAGTTCCCATCTGCCAGCCGGATCGTCATCCCGGAAACGACCCCTGTTTCCATTGCGGGACGGCGCTGCTGCTCCGTTGAGACGAACTTTATATCAAATGAGAATCGTTTTCAATAGCACTACCTGAGCATTTGCAACAAAATGCAACAAAGGTCGAGCGCGCCTTCTATAATTTCGCTTTCAACAGCCACAACCAACACAACTGACGGCCATGGACATCATTGATCCGGCAATCCGTGCCGAAATCAACGCGCGTCTCGAGAAAATCGAGCGCGAACGCGGCATTCGCATTCTTTACGCGGCTGAAGCCGGCAGCCGCAGCTGGGGCTTTGCCTCGCCCGCATCCGACTACGACGTGCGGTTCATTTACGTGCCGAGCGACTGGCGGCGCTATCTGATGCTCGAGCCCTTCCCGGACGTGATCAATGTCCCCCCCGAAGGCATCTGGGACTTCGAGGGCTGGGATCTGCGCAAGACGCTGCAGCTTCTTGCCAAGGGGAATCCGAGTCTCGCGCAGCGCCTTTATTCGCCGATCGTCTATCGGGACAACCCTGCCTTCGTCGCCAACATGCGCACGCTTCTCTCGCATGCAGCGCCCCGCGCCAAGCTCTACTGGAGCTACCGCTCCATTGCGCAGTCGCATCTCTCTCGCGGCGTGCAGGGCCGGGACGAAGTCGCCTTCAAGACGCTTCTCTACGTTGTGCAGGCCGTCCTCGCAATGCTCTGGACCGAACAGCACAGCGAAATGCCGCCTGTGCTTTTTGCCGAGCTTGTCGAAAAGACCGTTCCTGGGGATGCCAATGAGCCGCTGCGCATCGAAATCGAATCCCTCGCCCGCATGAAGACATCGGCCACGTCGGCGGATCAGACCGCATCAAAGCGGCTTTTTCCGAACATTCTTCGCTTCATCGGGACCTCGCTCGAGGAGACGCAGCCGCCCGTCACCGGCGAGAGCGGCCTCTCGCCCTCGCAGCTCGACGGGTTCCTGCTTTCCACGCTCGGCCTTGCCGAGATCGGCCGCTGAAGCGCGCATTTTTATCTTCGACAACCGAGAAAGAGTACGCAACATGACCGAAGAACTTCAAATCGGCGCCGAGGCGCCCGACTTCACGCTCGAAAACGATGCGGGCGGCACAACGACGCTCTCCGATTTGCGCGGACGCGGCGTCATTCTTTACTTCTATCCGAAAGACAACACGGCAGGCTGCACGACCGAGGCGATCGCATTCCGCGACAATCTTGAAAAATTCAACCGCCTCGGGTTCACGGTGCTCGGCGTTTCTCGCGACAGCGTCAAGAGCCACTGTGGCTTCCGCGACCGTCAGCAGCTCAACTTCACGCTCCTTTCCGACAAGGCGGAAACGGTTTGCCGCCTCTACGGCGTGCTGAAGGAAAAGAACATGTACGGGCGCAAGTGCTTCGGCATTGAACGCTCGACGTTCGTGATTTCGCCCGAAGGCAAGCTCCTCGCCATCTTCAGAGGCGTCAAGGCGAAGACGCACGTGGGCGAGCTTCTCGCCTCGCTCGAAAGCTGAAGCCGCTCTGCCGCTCGGTCGATGCACGGGCAGCCATTCGAGCCCCACAAAAGCAGCGGCCGGCGGATCTCCATCCTGCCGGCCGATTTCTTGTTTTGTTTTTTGCTTATGCGCGAATCATCTGCTCGAGCACGTGAATTTCGTGGTTGAGCTCCGCATCCGCCTGGCGCTCCTTCTCGATCTTGCGGATGGCATGAAGCACCGTCGCGTGATCGCGGCCGCCGAAGCCGTCGCCGATTTCGGTCAGGCTGTGATTCGTGAGCTGCTTGACGAGGTACATGGCGATCTGACGCGGCTTGGCAATGCTCGCGGGGCGCTTCTTCGAGTGCATGTCCGCGACCTTGATCTTGTAGTAGTCGGCCACCACCTTCTGGATGTTTTCGATCGTGATCTGCGTATTGGCAACCATCAGCTGATCGCGAAGCACCTTCTTGACAAGATCGATCGTGATGTCGCAGGCGGCGCCCGCCTGGAACTGCTGATAGGCAACGACCTGCTGGAGGGCGCCCTCGAGCTCGCGCACGTTCGACTTGATGCGCTTGCCGATGAAGGCGGCAACCTCGTCAGGGAGGTCAATGCCGATGTCCTTGGCCTTGTTCTGCAGAATCGCGACGCGCATCTCGTATTCAGGCGGCTCGATCGCCACCGAGAGCCCCTGCGAAAGACGCGAAACGAGGCGCGGCTCAATATCCTTCAAGCCCTTCGAATACGTGTCCGACGTGATGACGATCTGCTTGTTGTGCGGCACGAGCGCTTCGAACGCGCGGAAGAACTGCGCCTGCGAGCCCTTGGCGCCCGAGAGCGACTGCACGTCGTCGATGAGGAGCAGGTCGAGGTTGCGGTAGCGCTCGTCGAACGCTTCGAGCACGGAGGGGCCCTTCGAAGCGGATTCGCGAACGGCCGAGGTGTACTCGTTGATGAAGTTCTGCGCCGTCACCGCGCGAATGCGCCCGTTCGGATGGAGGTCGAGATAGCGGTGCCCGACGGCATGCATCAGATGCGTCTTGCCGAGGCCGACGCCGCCATAGATGTAAAGCGGATTGTAGGAGCTCCCCGGGGTGGCGGCGACGTGCTGCGCGGCCGCAACGGCAAGCTGGTTGGCGCTGCCGCTCACGTATTCCTCGAACGTGAAGCGCGGAATCAGCCCGGCATCCTCGCGCCGCTGCATCTCCTGCGCATGACGCTCGGCAATCGAAACGGCAGGCGAGGACGAATGCTTTTCTTCGGGACGATCCTTCTCAGGGGCGGGAATGAGCGTGAGCGAGACCGAACGGCCGTTGTTCACATAGGTCGCCACCGTACGGACGTTTTCAAGATAGACCGAACGCAGGTACGGCACCTTGGCCGCCGGCGCCTGAAGCGTCAGCTTCGAGAGCGCGGGATCCCACGAGACAGGCTCAAGCACGCCGAACCAAAGCGTATAAATGCTCGGCGTAGAACGGACGAGGTCCTTCAGCTTCGCCTGGCATCGCGCCCAGAATTCGTTCATTGACTCCATGTCCGCTCCGTATAGATCCCTTTGGGAAAGACCGAAATGCCACGGCCGGAGACCTTCGGAAAGCGCGTCGCGCCAATGCGAACCGCCGTCTCTTCGAGTCGAGGCCGAAACTGCAATTTTAGAAAAAAACGCGCGCTCGAGGCAGAATTTCCGAACAAAAAAAATCCGCCTGGAGGCATTCTGCACTCCGAAGCGGCTTTTCTTTTGGAAGGAATGGGGTGGGAGATGGGACTCGAACCCACGACAACCGGAATCACAATCCGGGACTCTACCAACTGAGCTACACCCACCATTCACTTCGATCGACCTCAAACCCGAAGGCTTTCAGCCGCTTCGCGCCGCCGCCCTGCTGAGCTGCGTAGCGAAGAGATTTGAATTTTACCTATTTTGAAAAACTTGTCAAGTCCTGGTTCATAAAAAATCTCGCCGCTCTCAACGAGCCCAATGTCTACATGCGCGCAGCCTTCCGCCGCGGGCCGCCTTTCTTATAATGGCCGGCAACCCAGAATGCGGCCGATGACGATCAGCGCCGGCGCCTCGCGCATGCGCCGAAGCCTTTGAACCGGGCGAGCTGCGCTTTCGGCCGCATCAGGACAGGACCAAGGAGACAACAGCATCATGGCCATTCAGAGCTATACCTTCCCTTACGGGCGAGGCACCAAGACTTTCGACTATGAAGCCGACGACGTTTTGAAGGTCGTCCGCACCGAAGACCTCCCCGTGATCGAAAACGTCCGCGAAGCCGTTCTCGACGCCATCCGTCATCCGATCGGCACGAAGCCGCTCGAAGAGATCATTCGCCCGGGCGACACAGTCGCCTTCATCTGCAACGACCCGACGCGCGTTGCCAACAGCGAAATCTTCATGCCCATCCTCGTCGAGGAGATGAACCGCCTGGGCGTGCCCGATGAAAACATGCGCATCGTCTTTGCGCTCGGCACGCACCGCGCGATGACGCCTGAAGAAATGTCTGCCGAAGTGGGCGCCGACGTGGCCCGCCGCATCAAGCACTACAACAGCATTTCGACCATTGACGAGGACTTCGTCTATTTCGGCACGACATCGCGCGGCACCCCCGTGCGCATCAACAAGCACCTCTGCGACGTCGATCATGTGATTCTCACAGGCACGATCGTGCACCACTACTTCTCGGGCTACGGCGGCGGCCGCAAAGCTGTGCTCCCGGGGTGCGCTGCGATGGAAACCGTCCGCAAGAATCACAGCTACATGCTCGAGCCGACCGCGGGCCTCGGCATCACGATCGGCAACCCCTGCTATGAAGATCAGATGGAAGGCGTGTCGCTCTTCGCGCGCGGTCGCTCCCTCTTCCTCTTCAACGCCATCCTCAACGCCAAGCACGAATTCCTCTCCATCTTTGCCGGCGACTGGCGCTTGGCGCACAAGGAAGCCTGCCGCTTCGTCGACCGCGCCTACGGCTGCGTCATCCCGAAGGAAGCCGACCTCGTCATCGCTTCCTGCGGCGGCTACCCGAAGGACATCAACGTCTATCAGATGCAGAAGACGATGGACAATGCCGCATGCGCCGTTCGCGAAGGCGGCGTCGTGGTGCTCCTTGCCGAATGCGAGGAAGGCTCGGGCTCCGCAAAGCTCGAGGAAACGTTCCGCCGCCTCGTGACGCCTGAAGCGATCCGCCGCGAGCTCGAAGAGAACTTCCAGATCGGCGCCAACAAGGCATTCGCGATTTCGCGTCCGCAGTCCAAGGCGCGCTTCATCCTGGTGACGAAGCTCGACCGCGATCTCGCCAAGTCGATGCTCTTCACGGCAGCAGTCGCCTCCGTTGAAGAGGCGCTCGCCATTGCCAAGACCTACGTGGGCGAACACCCGTCCGTCATTCTGATGCCGGAAGGGAGCCTCACTGTGCCGCGCGTCGGCTGACGCGCTTTCCCGGCAGCCCGAGCGCAGCCTGCGCCGCAAAGAGAAGCTTTCCTTTGCGGCGCTTTCCGTTTTTCCGGCCGCTCGGGCCTTGCCGAATCCGACCGCTTTCTGTCCGTTTTCGACCGTTTCGGCTTTGAGGCGCGCCCGCAAGCGCGTCCGCCTGCTAACCTAGCCAACCGACAAGCCAGCAACCGATTCGAATCAACCACCATGACCGCACAAGAAAACTGCGACACGATCCGCGGCACCGACCGCGCCGTGCGCTTCGACATCGACCGCGACCGCCGCATTGGGCTCCCCGAAGCGATCTTCTCCGAAGGCAAGCCCTTCGAAGTGCTGCTCGCGCTTCTCGAGCGCTTTGCGGCCGACGACGAAAAGCCCATTCTCTTCACCCGCCTTTCTTCTGAAGTCTGGGCGCGCGTGCCCGAAGCCCTCAGAAGCCGCTACGACTATGATCCCCTCTCCCGCACGGCCTGGCACCGGTGCCTTGCCGCCCGGCCCGGGAAAGTCGCCGTCGTCTCGGCGGGCTCTGCAGACCTCTTCGTGACGCGCGAAGCTGCCCGCACGCTCCAGTACCTCGGCAGCCGCGTCGAGCTTTTTGAAGACTGCGGCGTTGCTGGACTCTGGCGCATCCAGGCCGCGATCGACGCCATCAACGCCTGCGACGTCGTGATCGTCGCCGCGGGGCTTGACGCGGCGCTCGCTTCCGTTCTCGGGGGCCTCACGCCCAAGCCCGTATTTGCCGTGCCGACCTCCGTGGGCTACGGCGTCGCCGAGCACGGCATGACGGCGCTTCGAAGCATGCTCGCTTCGTGCGCGCCGGGCGTCGCAGTCCTCAACATCGACAACGGCTACGGCGCCGCCTGCGCCGCTGCGCGCGTGCTCGCGCTTCTCGGCCGCTGAGAACGCATTCCATTTTTCAAAAGGCTATAGACATGTCCAACGCATCAGAAAAAATCATTGCCGTCCGCATTCATGCGGGCTTCAATGCCGGCGTTTTCCTCGGCGGCCTCCTCGCGCTTACGGACCAGACGGGCGGCATGGCGGGCGCCTATCTGCGGACGCTCTTTCCGGGCATTGATGCCGACGTCCGTCTTGAGCCCGCCTCGGTGAACGGCATCGCCGGCTGGCGCGCCGGCGTTGCGACCCCGCCCGAGCATGCGCATCGGCACCCCGCCGACATCTTTGCGATGTACGAAGCAAGCCGCCTCTCGCAATCGGCAAAAGAGAAGGCGCGCGCCGTCTGGATGACGCTTGCGGGCGCTGAAGCGAAAGTGCACAACGCACCGATCGAGCATGTGCATTTTCATGAGGTCGGGCGCCTCTCGAACATTCTCGCGATTGGGCTCTGCGCCGAATATCTGACGACGCTCTCCCCCGTGTCGATCGCAGCAAGCGCCGTTCCGATGGGCGACGGCCGCGTGCGCTGCGCGCACGGCGAAGTTCCCTACCCGGCGCCCGCGACCTTCGCCATGCTCGAAGGCGTTCCGGTGCGCCCCTTTGCGGGCGAAGGCGAAGCGATTACGCCGACAGGCCTTGCCATTCTGAAGGGCTTCGGCGCCCGCTTCGGCGGCTGGCCTAAAATGACGGTCGAGAAAACCGCCACGCTTTTCACGCCGCAGCATTTCGAAGGCGTCCCCAACGGCACGCTCTTCGCGATGGGCTCGCCCACGCCGAAAGCTCTCCAATGATTCGACCGGGCGCTTTGCTTGTGTCAGAAGAAAGCCGCTGCAGCTCCGATCGCTTGAAGGCCCTGCTTTGATGCACAATAGCGGCAACCACCCTGGAGACCGGGCCCCTATCATGATCACGAATCTCGCTGAAATACCGGAACTGCAGCGGCTTCAAGCCGTTTTGCGCGATGTCGCGCCTCAGAAAACCTTTGCGCTTGCCTACTCGGGCGGCGTTGACAGCCGCTTTCTAGCCTTTGCGGCGAAGCGCCTCGGCTTCGAGCCCGTTCTCCTTCACATCATCGGTCCTCAGATTGCGCCTGATGAGACGGCGGCTGCGCTTCATGACGCGGAAGGCATGGGCCTCGAAGCCCTCTGCGTGCCGGCATCCTCGCTTTCGATGCCGGCATTGGCCGAGGCAGGCAAGGACCGCTGCTACGTCTGCAAGCGCCATCTTTTTGAGGAGCTCATCCGCATTGCACGCGAGTCGAATCTGACGGGCGCCGTCTGCGACGGCACAAACGCCTCGGATCTCGGCATCTTCCGCCCAGGCTTCCGGGCGCTGAAGGAGCTTGGCGTGCGCTCGCCGCTCGCTGAAGCCGGCATCCAAAAGCCGCGCATTCGGGAAATCGGACGGGAAATCGGGCTGCCGCACGCCGACCAGCCAGCGCGCCCCTGCCTCCTCACGCGCTTCCCCTACGGGGTGCTGCCTTCCGGCGAAGCGCTTGCCGCCGTGGCAGACGCGGAGCTTTTCGTTTCGCAGGATCCGTTCGGCAGCAAGCTCGCCTACCGCATCCGAATGCCCGAACCCGGAAAAACGCGCCTTCACGTGAGCGCCGCGAGCCTGAGCGCTGCGGCGCCCGATGCCGAGCAGGCCAGGCGTGAACTGGAGGCGCTCAAGTCGCGCCTTGCAGAAAAATTCGGCAGCCGCCTTCCTGATCTTCAGGCAGAAGTGCTCGAAACGCTTTCGGGCTATTACGACTGACGAAGCGCAGCGGAAGCATCCGCTTTCGCGACGCCGCCCGGCGCTGCTTCCGGCTTGTCGAACGTAAGCCGGGCAGCGCCTTTTTCATGACGCTTCATGGCGGCGCAGCTTCCGCCCTGGCTTCTGCTTTGGCCGCGGCTTCGCGATCTTTCTCGTGACGCTTGGAAGAAAGCGAAGCGAACGAATGGATGCGACTATCTCAAGAGGCAAAGACCGCCGCCCTTAAGCAAAACGCTAAACTTTTCCTATTACGTGATTCATCAGCAAGGAGATCTGCGGCATGACCGCTCCCATCCCCGCCATCCGTCCGATTCATCGATTCGCCCGAATGCTCGCCCCGCTCTTTCTCGCCGCAGCCGTTGCCGGCTGCTCGGATAGCGGCGTTGCCGACGTTTCGCTCGGCATTCTCACTTTCAAGAACATCCAGCTCGACGCATTTGTTGACCCGGACATCCCCGGCGTCACCTGCCACGTTGCGAGCATCAGCTCGCCGCTGCAGCTCTCCGACCCGTCCGAAAGCTCCGTTTCGTGCCGTCAGACAGGCGACATCACCCCTGAAATGATCGCCCGCATTGATCAAACGAAGGACGGCGAAGTCATTTTCGAAAAGTCCAAGAGCATTCTCTTCAAGACAATGAAGATTCGGCGCATCTTCGACAAGGAGCACCAGACGCTGATGTATGTCTCTTATTCCACCAAGGAAATTTCCGGGAGCTTCAAGCACAGCCTCTCGACGGTTCCGCTTTGGGGAACTTCGGCCTACGTGAAGCCGCTCCCGCCCGCGCCAAGTGCGCCTCTCTAACCAATCAACGATAAAAAGCCATGCCGCCCCTGCAGCCGAAGCCGGACGATCAAAAGAGCGAAGCTGTGACGCTTGCCGCTTATGAAGCTGCAGCGCCAGAGCTCGCGGGCGCCTATGAAGCCCTCGAGACGCCGGCGCTCGCTTCGCTTTACGAACGGTGGATACCGCCCGGAAGCCGCGTCCTCGAGCTCGGCTGCGGCTCGGGGCGCGACGCAAGGTGGCTTGCCCGCCGGGGCGCACAGGTGATCGCTACCGACGGCGCCGAGGGCATGCTTCGCGAAGCCCTTCGGCTTGCAGAACATGACGCAGGCGGCATCGCTTCGCAAACCCCCCGATTCTGCGCGCTTCGGCTCCCGACGGACATTTCGGAAAGAGCCGAACTCTTTCGCGCGCTCGCGATCGACGACAATTCTTCCGGCTTTGATGTGCTGCTTGCTGTGGCTCTCCTGCAGCATCTCTCCGATGATGCGCTTTATCGCACCGCGCTCCTCATTGATGCAGCGACGGATGAAAAAAGCGCGCTTATTCTGAGTGTTCCCGTCGACCATCCCGGCGTTGCCGGCGATGCATACGGGCGCATCTACTTTGAACGAACGCCCGAACACTACAGCGCCCTTTTCGAGCGCTTCGGCTTTGAGGAAGTCTCGCGCAGCAGCGCTCGGTCAGGCCCTGCCGGCCGAGAATGCACCTGGACCACGCTCGTCCTCTTGAAGCGCTCCGGCCGATTTGCCGCACGAACCAACATCAACGGCCTGCTCGAATCGGATCGCAAGACGGCCACGTACAAGTTCGCCCTTTTGCGAGCGCTCTGCGACGTGAACATCACTTCGCCCGACCGCGTCCGATATCTGCGCCGCGCTGAGGCAGGGAGCGCCGTTGAATTGGCGGCGATCCCTTTTTCCCTCGTAGTGGAGCGCGTCATCGAGTACTACTGGACGATTGAGCACGTCCGGATCAAGGGCGGCGCATTTCGGCCGGATATCCCAGCGCCCCCGCAAATTTCCGACGGCAGGTCGCTTGCTTTTGCTGCGGCGCTTCGCGAACTCATGCTTGACTACGGCGGCGATTGGCAGGCGTTTCGTCAGGATTTTTATGCCGGCAGGCTCGCCGCGAGCCTCAATGAAAAGCGCGCCCAAGCCTTCACCAAGCTCGCAGACGCCGTTGCGCTCACGCTTCGAAAAGGCCCCGTCTATTACGCAGGCAACTCTTTGGGCGAAACTGCCGGCCCCGGGAGGCACAATCGCCTTTTCGTGGTCAACAACCTTTCGCGCCGTCATACGGCGCTTACGCCGGCCGGCCTTGCCCTTCGCTGCGGCGAGCTCATCCTGCCCGCGGATCTCTGGCGGGAGCTCAACGTCTGTGCGCCCTTTGTGCGCGACACCATTCTCCTTCGCTGGGCACAGCAGTCGCATCGCTTGAGCGTTTTAGCCGGCTTCAAATTCACGAGCGGCGAAATTGTCGAAGCAATGCTGCCGGCGCCGGACGGCCGAGACGTCGCCATTGCGCACAACGTCTATGCAGAAGGCATCCGATCAAAGGCGACGCACTGCGTCTGGACCGGCAAAATTCTTTCAAAAAGCTTCGCCGTGGATCATCTCCTCCCTTGGTCAAGAACGCACACAAACGATCTCTGGAACCTTGTGCCGTCTTCGCCATCAGCCAATTCAAGCAAATCTGATCTTCTGCCGACAGTCGCGCTCATGGACCGCAGCGAAGACAGGATTATTGCCGCCTGGCGCCTACTTGAGCGCTCAAAGTTTCGGGACCTTTTCAGGGCGCAAGCAGAGAACGCCCTGCTCGGCCGAGAGCTGCCGCGCTCGCATTGGGAAACGCTTCTCTTTGACGCGGTAGTCCGCACGACCGACGAAGTTGCAAGGCAGTTTTCTGCCGGACGCTGGAATGGCTTGATGCCTGAAACCAACACTTCCTCGCTCTTTACGTAAAAATCCGCTCTTTTCGTCCAAATTTTTGGTATTATCTGCAACTCGCTCGAATGCACGAAAACGGAGGTGTGGCAGAGCGGTTGAATGCACCGGTCTTGAAAACCGGCGTCGGTTAATAGCCGATCGTGAGTTCGAATCTCACCGCCTCCGCCAAAAGGTCAGCCAGAAGTAATTGATGCTTCTGGCTTTTTTATTTATCTTAGCCTGCGGCTCTAGCATTTCCGCGGTACGCTTCCCAAAGCCTCCGCTTTTTATGAAAATGCGATGGATGCTCTCAAGGGCTGCTGGCGCAGCCGAAAGACCTCGCGCGAAGAACCGCCGAAGGTAGACGACCAATACTGGAATCGTCTGCTCAAGTGTGATGGCGAGCTTCTCATCGCGCTGAAATTGGCTGCGCCGAGCGAGTCCGAGTCATCGGCACCGAAGAAACGCGGTCGTCCTCGCAAGGAGCTGAAACCGGTGCAGACCGAAGGTGGAACGACGCCGAAACGTCGTCCGGGCCGCCCGCGACCCCGCCCCGTCATCTACGGTCCTCCCCGTCCGCGAGGCCGCCCTCGTAAGGGAACCTCTCTAAACGGCTATAGTGGGAAGAATTGAGGTTCTTTTACTTATTTTCAACGCAGAGTCCCGTTCATTTTGCTGCTGGAAGGAAGTTGCCTAGGCATCGGATGAAAGAGCTGCCACAAAATCCCCACTCGTTGCAAAGCTTTCTTTAGCCACAAACCTGCTACCAGCAGCAGATCGGAGAAAACGTTTATATTTTGAGGCACAGAAACACGGAAAGCACAAGGAAGCACTCTCAGTCTAAAATTGTATCCCTATATAGAAAAACTATATAGATATATATTCTGTATATACAGGTTGAACAGATATCATCACAGCCGGCGAGTCTGTCCCCACCCGCGACAAAAGCTGCTGCATCAGTCTAAAAGTTACGATTTTTAAAAGATACCAAAATTTAGGATTTTCAAATAAGCTATTTCGCGCACGCCAGATCAATGGGGGCTCTCTGTCAACAAGAAAGTTTGTCGGCACGCATCTTCAGAAGCCGACAAACAAGCTTTGAGATTGGCGAGTTTCATCTGTAGACGCGTCATTTTGCTGTTCCAGCTCTCGCTCCCTTGACAGATCATTAGGATCTCATGACTGCCAAAGCTCGGATTTGCAGGCAGAGCCAAATTCGGTCATAAATTTCCGCCAAATGCGGTAATGAATTTTGGCCAAACACGGTTATAAAAGTTGGCCAAATGAGGAAGTGACATCTTTTGGATCGATTTTAAGTTTATCTTTCTGTCATCAGGTCACAAAATCGCTTATTTTCGAAATACTCCTTTTTCTCATCAAGCATGGGTAAACATTTATTCCGACGAATGTAGCCAGCGGTCAGTGCTGCGCTCAGCCGTGCAATTAAGAAAAAAAGGGGAAGGTTGCCCTCCCCCAGCACTATGGTGCCTGCCTGTTCTTGCGTAGCAGTCCCAGTTTGACCCACACTCGCGGTCAAGAAACTGTTCGACCGGTCAGCTTGGCCCACACTTTGGCCCACACCGAACCTGAACAGGGTGCGACGCGAGAGTGACATTCATGAAAGAGGCAGTCGGAATGTTTGCCGAAATATCAACGGGATGTGACTCTCGCGTTACTGTTGCGTTACGCTGAAATCAGTCTTTTGACTTGTTGTTCTTAAAGACCACAGCCGCTTCAATATCAGCCGTGCGAATCGTGAAGAGCTCGTTCATGAGATCTTCCGCGAGCGCAACTGCTTCATTGATGACCTTGTGATTGAAATCATTGAGGAGCTTGGCAGCAGAAGCTTCGTCCTTGGCGACTTCAGCAAGATAGGCTTCTTCCATTTCCGCCTGCTTCTTCGCCGTTTCGTCTTCAAATGCCTTGAAGGCCTTCTTCACGATCGGCGCAAGCTTCGAATAGTCGGTCATGGCGAGCGTCTGGAGACGACGGAATTTCCAATAGGCGGACGACGAATCAGCCTTGTCGGTGCCGATGCCGTAAGCGGCAGGCGCTTCCTCGAGGCCGGCATAGAAGGGAACAAACACGGAAAGATCCGCCATGCCCATAGCGAGATAAATGACTTCACCGATCGCCTTCGGCAGCCACGGACGAACCTGCATGACATGCGCTTCATACGTGCGGAAGACGCTGATCGGACGCCAGGGCTCGTTTCCGTTGAGGCCGTTGCTGTACGGATCGTGCTCCGTGCCTTCATAGTGCTCGCGCATCATGGCCTTGATGTCGTCGAGCGTCGCCTTCTTTTCAGGCTCCATGTAGACCGGGAAGTTGCGGCCGTCGTCCGGCGCCTGCACGATGGACGGGTTGAAGTACTTCTGCATCACCCAGACGCGCGGATCGTTGTAGACACGGTCGCGCCCGTCATCGCGCGTGTAGGCCTTCGAAAAATTGAAGGGCCCGTCGACTTCAGGATTCCAGAAGCCATTCTCCTTCGCCCAGGAAGTGAGCGTGGCGCTCCCCATCATGTCCTTCGAGTACGGATCAAAGCCCTGAAGTCGACCCTGATTGCCGGAGGCAAAATAGCATTCAGCCGGCACGCGCTGCGCGATCCACTGATGGCCGGACCCTGTTTCAAGGTACCAAACGTCCGTGAGGTCGACAAAAGCGACGCCGAAGCCTTCGCCGGCGCCGATCGTTTCGATGATTTCGCCCAAAAGCTTCGCGCCTTCGCGAGCAGTGCGGCAGCGCGGAAGAATCACTTCGGGAATGTCGTCTTCGGTAATGCCCGTTTCCTTGTTGTAAGGATCAAGCGCTAGCACAGCGTCGGAAGCGAAGATCGATTCCGTTCCCGTAATGCCGAGGCCTGCCTCATTGAAGCCAACAGCGCCGTGAAGCTGCGTCTTCCAGTTGGGCACCGTCGTATAACGCATGCCGGTCTCGGGAAGCGGGTACGTGAAGTCATTGACGCCGCCATGCGCCTTCGTGCTGTAGGTACCCGTCTGGCCGGTGACCGCCGGGTGAACAACAAAATGCTGAGCCTTGAGGGAAGAGCTGTCGGCACTGCGGGCGACGAGGAAAGAACCGTCGGCAGTCGCCTTTTCGCCGACAATGATCGTGGTGCACATCTCTCGAAAGATCTCCATCAAAAGCGAACGACGAAGCAGGCTGCCGCGCCGTACGCTTCAATAATTCAGACTGCCGTGCATTTTACAGAACCTTCGGCAGAAGACGAAGGCGCAGCTTTCGCAAAAGCCTTCACGGCAAAAGAAGATAGCGAGAAAAACGTGCTAAAACTTGCGAATTTTCGAAAATTTCAAATAACGCCCATCATCTACCCTTAAAAGCAAGGCAGACGCTTTGGCTTGACCGCCCTCGCTGCTGATTCAGTCATCCCATCACGACAAGCCTTATTGAAGGAACTACGATGAAAGCTTTGCGCACCCTTCCCCTGCTTTTTGCCGGTCTTCTCGTTGCCGGCGCCGTTCATGCTGCGGAACCTTCTCCGCTCAAGGCGCCCATTGACACCATCTTCGCTCAGGGTGAAGTGAATCCTTACGGCAAATTCTTCACGGGCCGTTCCTACCTCAACATGCTTTCCCAGAACGACGCGGTCTTTAATGCACCGATCGGCAACGTGACTTTCGAGCCGGGCACCCGCACGAACTGGCACAAGCATTCGGGCGGCCAGATTCTGCTCGTCACCGCGGGAGAAGGCCGTTATCAGGAACGCGGCAAGCCTGCGCAAGTGATCAAGAAGGGCGATGTCGTCCGCATTGCGCCCAACGTTGAGCACTGGCACGGTGCCGGTGCCAAGACATGGATGACGCACATTTCGATCGAGTCGAACATGCCGAACAACAAGGCCGATTGGCTTGAGCCAGTCGACGACAAGACGTTTGCGGAAGCCAACCGCTAAAAATCTCTCTCTGGGTTGCAAGGCCGCGGCGCTCAAAAAGTCCGCGGCTTTTTCTGACTCTAAAAGCAGAAAGGAAGCGAGCACTCGCTTTCCTAACGCTTCCTAGCCATAAAGTAAAACCCCTCGCGCGGTTAAGCAACGAGGGGTTTCTCAATAGGGAGCCTGGCAATGACCTACTTTCACTGGAAATAC
>CAJMKD010000035.1 GCA_905213905.1 uncultured Sutterella sp.
GCTGCCGAGAACGAGCGTACCGCCTGCCACGGAAAGCGTGTTGACATTAACCGTGCCACCCGTCAAATAAGCATCACCCTGCGTCAGAGTAAGCTTACCAAGGTTCAACGTCCCGCCTGTCACCTGAAGACGCGGTCCTTTTTCAAAAACAGGAGCGTCGACTTCAAAAGTGTCAAACGTGTATTCGCCGGCTTCGAAACGAACCTGTGAATCGTCATTTTCGGCATCGCTGCCCGGATCAGGCAGAAGCTTGATGCCGGTAATCTCCATGGACTGGCCGTCCTTCGATTGGGCTTCGATCGTACCGCCCGAGAACTGCATCAAGTCGCCGTCGATAGCAATGACGCCCGAATTGAATTCGGCCGCATCTTCGGGATCATCCAAATCATAGGTTTCAATAAAGCGGCTTCCCGCATTGAGAACCATCGACGGAGAATGGAATCCCTTGTAATTTGTTACGACAGCGCCCTCGTTGAGCGTGACGGTTCCCGAAACGTCAACCTCGCCGTAATTATTGAATTCAGCGTTCCCGATGACCAACTCTGCAGCCTGAAGTTCGGCGGCTGGCCAATCATATTCGGGATCCCCTTCAGCATTTTCGAATAGCACGTCGTTGAGCGTGATCGTACCGGCGACGCTGATCTTCGCCTGATTTGTCAGATCGGCGTTCGTAATCGCGAGGCTGTTGAGCGCTACCTCGCTTCCGTACCTAAAGATGCTCCCGAACTTGTATTCCTGCTCGGCACGCTGCCCGTTAATCGTGAGATTGCCCGACCCTGTCAAAGATCCAATGAGCTCAACGTTGCCATTGACCGTCATCGTTCCGTCAAGCGTGACGGGGCAATTCATGCCAACGGCTACCGATCCGTTAAGGGTCGTCTCACTTTTCGAGCCGAAAGTCGCCGAAGCTGCTACGGTCCCCGCGTTGTCACTATTGACGAAAAGGGCTTCCGCATAGTCGCCCTGAGTGTAAACCTCTGTTTTACCGTTGAAAGTAAGCTGGGCATTGCCTGCGGCGACAATGCCGGAAGGCGATCCTACCTGGGAATCAGTGGTAGCACGAACAATGCGCGTGCCGTTCGAGGTGAACGTACCGTGATCAATGTAGAGACCCGTCGGATTACCGCCCGTCGCAACAAGGTTGAGCGTTGCGCCTTCGGCAACCGTTACGCTGCCCGTGCCGTCGTTTCCGTCGGAATTGCGCAGGTAGAGCACAATCGCGCTCTTGCCGGCAGCGGCTGTAGAAGCCGTGAGCGTCGATTCGCCGCGGGCAAAGCTCACGGCAGGATTGTCGACCGCATCGGTCGAGACCAGGAGCGCGATCGCGCCAAGGCCGCTCTCGTTCGTCGATGCTGCGGAAATATCGGTCTTGTCCGCCGAGAAGGCAACCTCACGCTGCGTTTCGGCAAACCCAAGCGGGTTTTCGACTGCGTAGCCATAGACCCAGGATTCGCCATTCGAGTCTGCCGCAGCGGCTGTTGTTGCACTAATCATCGTCGACGCACCCGCGAATCGGGCAACGCCGTCGCGGTGATAAACGCCGCCCAATTCGACATACGGGTTGCCTTCAAGGCTGCCGCCCGTTACGACCACCGCCGCGTTCTCGAAAGTGGCCTCGGTGTCGACCCCATTGATGAGAACGCCGTCCACCATGCCGACTTCGTACGGATTGTGAAGATCGTCTTCGTAATAATTGCCGAACTCTCCGAAGCCATCGAGCTTCTTAACCGCATCGAAATCGGTTTGCTCAAACGACTTTTCAACGTTCAGCGTCTTTTCGCCGGTACCTGTAATAAGTTGGTCGAAGATGTTGATGTCGTAATTGCCGCTTTCCTTTCGATTAAGAGAAGCTGACCAGTTGCCGGCCTTGACCGGCTCCGTGAGAGTCGGCTGATCGGATGCGGCCGATGCAAAACCGGAAGATAGTGCAACAGCCGCAGCAACTGCAGTTGTTATCAGGGGCTTCTTAAAGGATTCTTTGGATTTGAAAGATTTCTTCAACGTCGAAGTGACCCGCATTTCTATATCTCCGATTGAAAGTCGAACGATACCTGCTTTCAGTCTAAGGCGGCCTTTTTACCCGTAAATAGAAAATTGACGTGGATGCGGGTATTCGACGAAGCTGTTTACACCTTTCGGGGAAGGAACACCTCTTCACCGTTTATTTTTCCGCTGTCGAGTCCGACATCAAGCTTTCCGCTCAATACGGCGGCCATTGCCTGGGCACGTTCGATCTGCCCCGAATTTTCGAGAACATCTCGAGCCGCTTCGACGGAAACTGTCAGCACATTCAGAAACTCGGACGTAAATTCGAGATGGCCTTCGGACAAATATGCCCCCATCGCGCGCAGTCCTTCTCGAAACGCTTCTCGGATTTGAACGGAATTTTCCATTTTTGCAGCCAAAATCCAGGCTACCTGGATAAAGCGGCTGTATAGTACGACTTCATCGTTTTCTGCCGTCCCATTCGCCATGCGCAATAGAAAAACTCGATCCTCTTCGCGCGCATCGGCTGTAAGCTTTGGAAGCTTTAAGGTGCTCAACATGGGTGGAACTGAAACTGCACGGGGACGGTATTGTTTCTTTTGGCGCGTTTTTTTTGACATTTTTTAAATTTCAAATTGGAAGCAATCAACAAGCTTTGTCGATTCGCTTGCGAAGCATCAAGCCGGGCTTGAAAGAAACCTTGCACTTCGGCTTTAGGGTGATCTTTGCTCCTGTCGAAGGATTTCGACCGGCACGTGCTGCAAACGATTTAACCGAAAATGAACCGAATCCGCGAAATTCGGCACGATGACCACATTCAAGTGTTTTTCCGATTTCCTGAACAAGAACCGCAGCAGCCTGATGTGTTGCTGAGAAGGGAATATTGGCCGAATTCTCCATGTACTCGGAAAATTCGTCGACAAATTTCGAAAATGTAATGGTTTCTAACATATCCGTTGCAGTTGTTATTCATCGAGCAGAATGGCAATTTTCTTCAGGCGCTTCGAATCGCGTTTGTCGTAACGCTGAGTCGTCTGAACGTTGCTGTGTCCCATAGCAGTCTTCACGGTAATGAGGTCGACTCCTTTGTCGAGAAGACGCGTTGCAAAGGTTCGTCGCAAATCGTGAGGCGTGAATTTTTCGATTCCCGCCGCCTTTGCTCGACGCGACATTATTTTATAAACAGCATCCGCCGTCAGTGATTTTTCACCGCATACCTTTCCGCCTCGGCGAACAGAACAGAAAATGGTGTCGCCTCCTCGTCCGCTTCTGATAGAAAGCCAATCGGCGAGGCGATCCGCAACTGAGGGCGGCGGGTACACCTCCCGTTCCTTATTACCCTTCCCCGTAATATATAGGACACCGTCGGATCCATCGTAGTCGGCGAGCTTAGCCGTCGCGATCTCATTTCTGCGAAGACCGCAGCCTGCACCCAGAGCAAAAATGGCCGCATCCCGGATTCCGATAGCCGAAGACAGACCGGCACAACTTGCAATTAACCGGTTGGTTTCTGAAAATTCCAAAGCACGTCCTCTTGGAGCTCGACTGCCGCGGCTGCCTTTGACCGAAGCAATGACTCGTTCGTCATGATCTGAAATGAGTCCCATAGCCCAGGCCTGATGAGAAACGCCGCGAAGGGCACAAAGATAGAGATTCGTCGTATTCGGCGAATAGTGTTCATGCTCGAACTTTGCCTTCAACGCAAGCAAATGAGAATGCCTGAGTTGTGCCCATGGGAATTCCAAATGCGAGTGCGACCCAAACATGCGTGCCACTCTGTCAAGGACTTTCAGCATGCGGCGACGGGATTGATCGGTTCCGAGTGTCAGGAGATACGCGACGGCGGGATTCAAATTGACACCGGTGTGCCCGCCTGAATCGGCCGGACTGAAAGAATTGTCCAGTTTTCCGATGAGCGAGAGTCCTTCGGCAGCAGACGCTGCCGCTTTCGAATCTCTGTTCTTGTTCTCTGCGATCGAATTGACAACAATGGGCAAATACGCCTTCGCAGCCGGATCTTTCGATTCCGCGTTTTCGGTCGAGCATTTGGAAAGTTCAACCGGTTGAACTTTTTCAGCTTCATCCCGAATCGCCGGGTTGCCACAGGCGAATGAATTTTCAGGGTTCCTCTTCCTATTCTGTGGGACACGACCAACAGATTGCGCACGACATTTGTCGAGTGCGGCAATTACGGATTCATGGTTGACTGCGGCGGGTGATGCAGGGACGGGGTTCACGATATTTCCAGCTTGCTTGTCTTCTAATAGACGTATTCCCTTTATTTTATCAAATAAGTCCACGAAATGCACATTTCAATGAACTATCTTAAATACGCAAAAAAATGGAGAAGCGAACATGGAAATGACCGATGGTTCAACAAACGTGTTTAAATCGAATGCGGTCGATAAATTCCTTACCTCGATATTTGAAAGTTAAATTAAATTCGCCGAAAACAGGAACATATCGCTTGTTTCAGCTGCAAGACAAGGGATTCAAGCGGTTTTAAAACTCTCAATTTCAGCCTTTGGCTGCTCTTCATGGAGCACTGAACGTCAACGCTTGACAAGAGGCCAGAAAAGATTCCACCGATGCGTCATGTTTTGACGCGTGAAGGCAGTATGGTCGGATCAGCCAATCTTTAGGAGATCACAATGGCGTTCCGACTCAGTATTGAAAATTCGTCCGTCAAAATAAACTTTAGAAACTTGGCTGTCTTTCTGGCCGGCGTACTCACGGGACTCGGGATTGATCAAGTGCTTGACAGCTTAGGTAAGAACATCGACTTTGGCTTAGGTTCTTATGCGCTCATCCTTTTTTGCTTCTTCATTCTCTATGGAATGGTCGTCGAAGTTGGGAAAGGTTCAGAGAAAACATCTGAAGAAAGCTATTCAGAGGCTCAAGGTCGAAATGTTTGTTGTAAACTCAAAATTTCTGGCGACCCAGGCAAAATTCGCGAGGCCTTCGATTCGATTTACGATATCGAGAACGGTAACTTAACATTTGAACGTATTTGTACCACTCCGAAAGATATTTCGCCTTCAGCGGATCGTGCAATTTGGCGGCTGAAGCATTGGGGATGCACTGGTGTTCAACTGAGCTCGACTTCACCAATCAAAGCGACAAACGATGTTTCTTTGCCAATTAATCAAATTCAAACAATGACAGGAACTAACTCACTTTGTCTAGAATTTACAACATTTGAAGGTGCTCCAATAAAATTGGTCGAAAAGTTAGCTGATAATAATCCTGGTCTCAAATTTGAATTAACGACAATGATATAATTATCAAACTTATTATTTAATTACTTCAGCGCCATGAAGAAAGTCGATCAAGGATTTATTAATGACGAAGCAACTGCAGGTTATTCGTTTGCCGTCGACTATCAACAAAAAACCGAGGCGCTGAAGGAAAAGCTTCCCAATTGTATTGTTGTCCCCGGCTTCGATTCTCTACGGGATCACCTTCGCCATCACACATGGTGCACCGAGCAGTGCATTGAAGCTTATCCCTGGTCAATCACGAACTTTCGCAAGCTCGCAGGTAAGGAACTCTCCTTCATTCTGCTCACACCGAAAGTTCGTGAATACTTCTGGAAAGAGCTTTCAGAACTTGATCCCCGAGCTCGGAATGCCAAGCGGCTCTATGATCCGCAGGATCTTCACGATTGGTTTGCTCGCAACCTTATCACGGAGGTAGAGACTGTTCTTGTTCCTATTTCCATAATGGCTGAAAACCCGGACGCTTTGCGTGAAGAGTTCCTCGACATGAAGGAGAACAAGCTCAAGGCTGCCTATGCCAACCGTGTTGAAGAAGGCATCAAGACTTCAACCAGTGCACCGGCAGCAACCATGCGTCGGTTTCGTCTATCAAGCTGGGGTTTAGATAAGGGAATTAAAAGAGAATTTCAAAACCATATTTTTAAATGGTATGACGATCTTTCAAGAAAATCAGAAGAACAAGGGGTTGGATTAAGACGAGTTCACTTCAAAAGATTTAAAGTCCCCTTTCCAAAAGACAAACTTCCAAAAATGATGACATTAAGAGAAGTTTCTAAAACACGAGATTATTCTTCCGTCAATGTCGGTTTTACGACGATAGCATCTTTTGGTTGGGCTCGTCATACGCGTATCGATGAAAAAGGTAATCCTTTGCAAGTTGTCTTTTCACAAGGTCTTGCGGTTGGTGATCCAAAATATTGGCAGGATTATGAAATCGGCTTTGTCGATTTGATGACTGCTGAAAGATTCGTGGATGCGTTCGGGGTCAATGCGCTTCAGGATGCAGCTTGGCGTTTAGATAAGTCGCTTTGCTCATGGGCAGCACCTGATGCGAAGTTTGGGCCTGGTTTGCCGCCAAAGGAACTGGCTGTTTTGATTGGTGTGAACTGGCGTTGATTTTTTTGAGCATTGTCAAGAGCACGCCTTCGATTGACGTTGAACCAAACACTGAGAGTGCACTTTTACCCGTTTCTATCACCCAGCTGCCCGAGTCCGAGAAAGCCTTTTGGACAAAGAGGCCGTGTGAGCAGACATGCTTTAAGCCGTACAGCGCTGCACGTTGATCGCGATTCCGAAAAAGCACTGGTTACCGGCAAAAGACAACGTCGGTTCTGCTCAGTCTATTGGAGGACCTCATAGGCCATGAATGAAGGCCAACTTCTGGAAAACGGCTTCCTGTCCGGGCTTGTGAACACCGCTGCCCAACCGCGGCAAAATTTCCGGAAATTTTTCGTCGCCAGGGCGACAGCTTTCTTGATGCCCGCAATGCCGGTGACCGGCTTCGTGGCGTACAGCTCTCGATAACACCAATGGTTTGGACAGAGGCTTCTTTTTATCTTTATTGAGAACGCGAATCGTTCTCATATAAGGAGAAAAAATGCCCGCACCGTCTCTCTCTACGTCCCGTCCCATGATGCCTTTCGAAAGAAAAAGAATCCTGAAAATGCTGTCGACAACTGCGTGTTTGGCAGTTGCTCAAGCTCTTGCTGCACCTGTTTATGCCGCGAATACGGCGGACGAGCCGGATTCGCAGGAAGCAGAGTCAGCCGAAGCCGCTTACGAACAAGATGTAGAGTTGCAGCCGAGCTACGTGAGACCGGACTACGTCGAAATTGAACGACTCCGCACTACGAAGGAAATCATTGTCCTTCCGAAGGAAGTAATCCGTGAACGGGGCAACCGCACCGTTTCGGATGCTCTTCAGAACGTCCCCGGCATTTCCGTCGGCACGACGGGTGCAGGTGAAATCGACATCCGCGGTCAGGGAGCGGGCCAAGCCAATCGGAATATTCAGGTGCTCATTGACGGCGCGCCGATCACGACGCTTGTCAACCATCCCATGTCGACGAATTACGATGTCGTACCTGTCGAGCAAATCGAGCGCATTGAAGTCATTCCGGGCGGCGGCAGCGTTCTCTACGGGTCCGGGGCTTCCGGCGGCATCGTCAACATCACGACGGATCTCCGAGCAATGGAGGATCCGAAGAATACGGCCAATGCCGAATGGAATTCGGACGGCACCCGACTGAGCGCCAATGTCGGCGGTAAATTTTTCGACGATCGTTTTGCCTTCACGGCTTCGGCGTCTAAGCTGGATCGGGATCTTTGGTTCAACGACACTTATCGCGATTCCGAATATTACTCGGCAGGGTTGCGCTTTAATGCCACAGACAAGCAAACCGTACTCCTTCGTGTCAGTCACCTCACGGAAGACTCGCAGTATGTCGGCAGCGTGACGCCCGATGTCATAGAAAAATACGGAAAAGACTACGTTCCCACCATCACGGAAACGATCGGCATGGATCCCGCAACAGGGGCGCCGATGCGACGGACCAGAACGACGTACCTTAATGGAGACCGCGATCTCACGACCGTCAATGCCACCTATTCCAACGACTTTTCAGAGCGCGTACATTTTTCGGGCGACCTTTTCTACACGGACGGCTTCTACACCAACATCGACTCCGGTGAAAATCAGCGCATGGAGCATGACGGCTACGGCACTCGCATGAAGCTCGACCTCGGATACGGCGACGATTCCAATCTGCTCATCGGCTTCGACTACTCGAAACAAAAAGCCTCGCTCAATTACGACGGGAAAAAGCTCGGCAGTCCGATGCTTAATCCCGACGGGACGTTCAACTACCTGCCGGAACCGTACAGCTTCAACTACGACCGCGAGCTGACGGCGCTCTATCTGCTCAACACCTATCGAACCGGTTCTTTTGAATTCACGCAGGGCGCCCGCGGGGAACGCACCGACTGGACGTTCGACAAGAAAGGACAAAACATAGCAGGCGCATCAACATCCGAACGCTGGAACAGCGCCTTTGAACTTTCGGCCGCATGGCTTTATCGCGATACGGGGCGCATCTATGCACGGTACGAACGCGGATACACGACACCGGACGGGATCCAGATTTCGGATGAGCGCTACTACGGCACAAGCCGCGTGTACACGGAAACGGACGCCGATGACGAAACGTTCGACCTTTTTGAAATCGGCCTCAGAGATCAGTTCGCATTTACAACGGTCAGTCTGACGCTTTGGTACTCGGAAACCGACAACCAAATGGACCGCATCAAAATGCAGGGTGAGGGAAGCTTCTCCTTCTACCGCGATACGCGAACAATGAATATTTACAAAACAAAGCGCTACGGAGCGGAAGTAGCTCTTTCGCAAAGATTCGGCAAACTCTCGCTCGAAGAGTCCTACGCCTGAGTTCATGGAGCAACTGAATACAACGACAAGGGACGCGCACTTGTTGAAGGCGGCTCCGATTTTGTATCCAGCGGCCTGCAAGCGGTGCCGGAACATAAAGCGACCGTTTCCGCGACCTACGACTTTAACGACGACTTCTCCGCCAACGTGTCTTACCTCTATGTGGGCAGCTACAACAACTTCATGAAGGAAGATCAGCGTGCCAACGGCGTCATGAAGTCTTATTCGACCGTTGATGCGTCGCTGCACTGGCACGTCAACAAGCATCTGGAACTGTACGGCGGCATCACGAATCTGACCGACGAGGTCTATTACGAATACGTCATGCCGAGCTCCAACCAGTACGTAACGCCGGGACGCGAGCGTACATTCTTTGTCGGACTGCGTGGAACGTATTGAAGCCGCCGGGCTTCGTTTCCCTGAGAGCGGCGCAGCGCACAAGCGGTGGCGGACCGCGTCAGAAAAGCGGCAGACAAAGTTCGCCCCAAACCTTGACGCACGTGGAAGCCTATCGGCCCACCGGTCGGACGTTCTGCCGTAGGACACGCTGTCGAACTTTACATTTATTTCCAAATGTAATATGCTCCGCAAACCTGTTTGAGAATCGTTCTCATACTCATACGCAAATAAAGCAGAGCATCATGTTCACTATTCTCTCTTTAAGCGAGGCGGCGAACCTCGCTGTTCTCTCTGGAACCTTTCAAGGCGAATACCGGCCTGGAAAGCTCCGGCAGGCTGTTGCCGCCGCTCTTGCCGCCATGGTCCTCGGCGCAGGATCCATCCAGTGCGCGGCCGCGGAGCAAGCGAATGCCGCCGCCTCTGATGAGACTGTTGAAGAAGACGTCTTCGGGGAAGAAGATGCCGTCGAGCTGCAGGCAAGTTATGTTCGACCCGACTACGTAGAAGTCGAGCGCCTGCGTGCGACGAAGGAAATCATCGTCATTCCCATATCTGAAATCCAGGAAAAAGGAAAGCGAACGATTTCGGATGTGCTTTCGAAAGTGCCGAGCGTATCGGTCGGTTCAACCGGCATGGGAGAAATCGACATCCGCGGTCAGGGTAGCGACCAAGCCACGCGCAATATTCAAGTGATGATCGACGGCGCCCCTATCACGACGCTCGTCAATCATCCGGTGAACACCGACTACGACGTCGTACCGGTCGAGCAGATCGAGCGCATTGAAGTCATTCCGGGCGGCGGCAGCGTGCTTTACGGCTCGGGCGCCTCGGGCGGCATCATCAACATCACCACCAATCTGCGCTCAATGGAGGATCCGAAGAACACGGCGACCGTCGAGTGGAACAGCAAAGGCTACAGAACGAGCGCAAACCTCGGCGGCACTTTCGCGGACAACCGCTTTGCCTACGATTTCAGTGCGTCGCATCTTGAAAGCGACCTGTACTTTCGCGATACCTTCCGCGACTCGAATTATTTCTCGGGCGGGCTGCGCTGGAATCTGACCGACAAGCAAACGCTCGTTTTCCGAGCGAGCCGGCTAGAGGAAGATTCGCAGTTTGTCGGCAACGTCAGCATCGACAAGGTCAAGGCGGAAGGCGAGGAGTACCGGCCCGACTACAAGGACATCACGGTAGGTCTCGATGCCGAAGGACACAAGATCACGAAGCGCGTTCGCGATTATCTGAACGGAGATCGACGGCTCGATACGATCAACGTGAGTTACCTCAACGATCTCACGGACGACTTTCGTCTTACGCTTGACGCCTTCTACAACAACGGCTACTTCAGCGGCGTCGACGATGAAAACAAAGTGATGGATCATGACGGTCACGGTATCAAGGCCAAGGCCGACTGGGCCTACTCCGACATGGCATCGCTTCTGATCGGCGCGGACTACACCGTTCAAAAAGCGAGTCTCGCCTACGACAACTACAAGCTCGTAAGCTACAAAGACAAGACCTACAGGCGACAACCGCTTCACTACAACTACGAAAAAGACATCTATGCGCTCTACCTCCTCAATACGGTGAAATGGAGCGACTTCGAATTCACGCAGGGCGCCCGCCGCGAACTCACGCAGTGGAAGTTCGACAAAAACGACAGCACGGAAGGCGAAGGCAGCGGCACGTCGGACCGCTGGAACTGGGCTTTCGAACTCTCAGCCGCCTGGAACTACCGCGACACGGGACGCTTGTATGTTCGCTACGAACGCGGCTACACCGTGCCCGACGGTCTTCAGATCACGGACTCGGTGCCCGCGCCTGACGGGAGCGGAAAAATCATGAGCGCAACGAAGGCCGATGACGAGGAATTCGACTTGTACGAAATCGGCCTTCGCGATCAGCTCCCCTTTACGAGCGTCAGCATTACCGGCTGGATGTCCAATACGGACAACCAGATGAATCGCTTCCTTTATATCGACGACAACTGGGCGCTCAACCGACAGACGCTCAACTATCTCAAGAGCCGTCGCTGGGGGATTGATTTGTCCTTCGTTCAGACGATCGGAAGCCTCACGCTCGAAGAATCGTATTCCTACACGATGGGTCGCACGCGGTGCAACAGCGCAGAAGCATGCCGCTTCCTTGAAAGCCACAACGTCTCGATTGACTACGCCTCGAGCGGTCTGCAAAAGGTGCCCAAGCACAAAGCCTACGTTCGAGCCACCTACGACTTTACCGACAAGTTGTCCGCCACCGCCGAGTATGCGTATTTCGGCAGCTACAACAATTTCATGAAAGACACGGACGACGCCAACGGCTGGGTCATCGACGACCATTCGCTCGTCGATCTCAGCATGCGGTGGGAAGCGAGCAAATACGTCACGGTCTACGGCGGCGTAACGAATCTCTTCAATGAAGAGTACTGGGACTATCAATCCGGAACGCCGGGAAGTTCGACCGTTATTCCGGGAGCCAAGCGCGCATTCTTCATCGGCCTGAAAGGCACCTACTGATGCAGCCGATCTGCTGATCGAAGCCTGAACCACGATTAACCACTGCGCAGAAAATCATGACCGACATCCTTCATTTGTTTGCCGCGGGCGGCCTCATCATGTATCCGATTCTTTTGGCGAGTGTTGCGGCGATCGCCATCGCAATCGAAAGACATCGCTACTACAAGCAGTCGAAGACGGATCTGGCGCTCATCGAGCGGGAGCTTCCGGCGCTGCTCACTTCGGCAGACTATGCGGCCGCGGAAGCGCTTTGCGTCAAGGCCAAAGGACTTGCGTCGGAAGTGCTGCGCGAAGGGATCGGCAAAATCAGGCTCGGGCTCGATCAGCGCGAGCTCCTTGAGGGGCAAGCGTCGCGCGCCGCCGCCAGCGTGCGCGAAAATCTCAATTTCGTGAGCGCCATCGTGACACTTTCCCCGCTTCTGGGGCTGCTTGGCACCGTCACAGGCATGATCCGTTCCTTTGACGTGCTCTCCGTTGCCGAAGGCGAACCCTTCGCTATTACGGGGGGCGTGGCCGAAGCGCTTATAGCAACGGCATTCGGACTCTTCGTCGCTATTCTTGCGCTTGTCATACACGTGTGGCTTTCGCAGCGCGCCAATCGTCTCATTTCGGAGATCGAGTCTGCCTGCACGGTTTATCTTTCCTCACTCCCGAAGTGCGACACGAAAGGAGCTGCGTCATGAAGCTCTCTTCGCGTACCGTGGACGAAAAGCCGTCGATCATGATTGTGCCGATGATCGACATCATTTTCTTTCTGCTCGTCTTCTTCATGCTTTCGATGCTGACGATGGTGACGCAAAAGACCATCGCGCTGCGCCTGCCGCAAACGACGGCAGCCAAAATCGACACGACGAAGACGATTCCCATCTCGGTCGATGAAAGCGGTGCGCTTTACTGGGAACGGGAGCGCATATCCGGCGACGAACTGCCTGCGAGGCTCGCCGCCGCAAAGTCGCAGGCCGGCGAAAACGAAAAGCTCACGATCGTACTGCGCGGCGACGTCGCCGCACAGTACGGGCAAGTCGTCACGGTGCTCGACTTGGTTCGGCTTGCTGGCATCGATCGCGTTTCAATCGCTACGGACGGGAAGTCGCAGCCATGAGCAAGCATGAACGCAAATGGCTCGGCGCCTGGGGTGGTTCGCTCCTGATTCATGCAGGCGTTGTCGGCATTGCGGCGCTTGTCGGACTCGTGATGAGCCCGACGAGCGGGGGCGGCGGTCTGATTACGGTCGAAATCGGCGGTCCCGGCGGCATGGCCGGCGGCCTTGGCGATCGGCAGCACGAGGGCCGCAAGGGCGACGGCGGCGCAAATGCTTCGGGCGCCGACGCGAGTGCCCCGGGGGAATCGGCCGAGGCGCCACCTCAGAGTGCGGCTCCTAAGATCGAGACCGGCGAAGAAGGCCTGGCGCCCAACAAAACGGCAGCGCCCCCCGCCGAGCCTGCGCCTGCTGCCGAGCCGCAAGAACCCGCTCCGTTGCCAATGGCGTCGACGGAGACTGCGCCGCAGGAAGCATCCGATGCAAGCACGGTTGGAGAACCGAACCCGCAGCCTGCCGCGCCGTCCGAAACAGAAGCGCCAGAAGAGCCGAAAGAGGATGCGGCTGCGCCGACGAACCATGAACCGCTGCAGGAAGAGAAACCTGCGGCCGCTCAAGAACACCTCCCCCAGCCTGAGGCCGTTAAAGAGGCGGTTCGCTCGGCCACAGACGATTCAACACAGAAGAAGCCGAAAGAAATTGCTGCGGAAAAACCCGCTGAAAAGACTTTGCCGGAAAAAAGAGAAGAAACTGTCCGGCCGAGGAAGAAAACGGCGGAAAAAATGCCGCCCAAGTCCCCTCTTGTTGCAGACGAAAGTATTTCGAAAAACCAAATTCCCGACCAGAAACACGACAAAGCAAAGCCGCCGAAAACACAGCGCGAAAACCCGGCTCTCGATCGAAAGACGACAACCGATCCCAAGAGAACTGCCTTAGGAAGCGGCACCGGCACCGATAAGGGGCCGCAGGCGAAGAAAAAGGACGAAGGGGCGGCGGATGGCAAAAGCGTTCGGCAGGTCGGAGGCGCTGCCGGTGCTGCGGGTTCAAGCGGCTCGGCGTTCAGTCAGGGATCTGACGACGGATCCGGCCTTGGGAAAGGTCGAGGCGACCTTGTGGGTGACGGCGCATTTCGAGACAACGGCGACGGCACTTTTTCCGCTCGCGGGGGCGGCGGCTTCCGATATCGAATTCTTTATGAGGAACCGGCTCGCTACCCCAAGCAGGCGCGTACGCTCGGCTACGACAAAAAGGTGGCCGTTCGCGTGCGATTCCTTGTCGGCGAATCGGGACACGTCGCAAAAACGATTGTTCTGACAAAGCGGATACCGAAGCTCGGTTTCGAAGAAGCTGCGCTCAGATCGATCGGGAAAATGGAGTTCGAACCCATTCGTCTCAACGGCAAGGCGATCAAGGTGTGGTTCGTTAAAACCATCCACTTTTCGCCTGGTTGACGCTGTATCGTCCGCCGTACGGATCGTTCATCTCACGCCAAACGTGCCGTCTTTCGCCGGACGGTACGCCGTCAGTCGTTTGTGCCGTGAATGGCACACTCCTGTTTGTGTTTCGCTTGGAAAAACGTCTGATCAGCAATAAAATGACTCACGCGGAAGCTTGAAGCTTCCAACGATCGGCACGGGAGCGATTCCGTGCCGACTGGCCTAGAAGAATCTGCGGCGGAGGAAAAGGACCCGCGAAACCGCAGCACAGCTTCTAGGCCTTTCGTTTATCTGTTGCAAGCGATGACTCTCTCCAACATTACGCAATGCTCGATTGCGGGCATATTCCGGCGAACTTTCTACAGACGCCGGGTCAATAACGACTACATTCTCATCCCCGAATTTCAGCGGCCATACTGCTGGAGCGCAACGGACATACGGCATCTCCTGAGCGACGTCGATACACTTCGCTACCGCAGCGATCAAACGGGCTATCAGGAGGCCGAGGGCGATCCCGACCCGTACTATTTCGGCACGGTTTGCTTCCGTCGCCACCAAATCTCCCCCAGCAGTTTCTATCTGACGCTCCTTGACGGGCAGCAACGACTGATATCGATTCTTTTACTTACAACGATCCTTTACCGTCGAGCCGAGCACCACCCCGACAAGGAAATCAACGCTTTCTGCAGATTCGTTGACACCCGACTCGGCGAAGGCTGGCGCGACTGCCTCATTGTCAAGCAGCCGCAAACCATCCGCCGAATTCGAGAGGTCGCGAAGGAATTCGAACTCGAGTACAGCATTGCGGAACTCGAAGCCCGGGCAATGGGCAGTTCCTCCCGTGAGGCGGACTTCTACACGGAAACGCTTCGCCAGGACTGCCGGCGCATGCGCTTCATCCTTGAGTACGGGATGGTCGCTGTCTCGATCCTTGAAACGACGCGAGAAGCGTCACAGTTCTTTCAAGGCGAGAATAATCGAGGCCTGAGCATGTCGCTTCTCGATCTGCTCAAAGCACACCACATGCGATTTGAGACTGCTCCGAAAACGATTGATAAGATTCAAGCGCTCTGGAGCATCTTCGTTCCACCCGAGGAGAAGGAGTCGGCTGCAGAGAAGGCATCCGGAGCAGAACGAGCTTCCACAGGCAACCGCCTTGCCGAGCAGCGCCGAGCGCTGTGGATTGTTGAAGAGCTCGTCCTCCCGCTGCTTCTCCTGCGCTTCGGCGTCTTTCCTCTATACGCGAACGATCCCTGCAACGCAGACTTTCTCAAAGGTCTTCTAGGCACACCGAGGCACGACAGACTGGCTGACGAGAAGATCCAGTTGGCCTCCGGCAAAACCCCCAAAGGGGAGTTGCCCCCCGCCGATCTTCTGCAGCCGATTCGCCCGGGCCTGCCGTTTTTTGCAGCGCTCGATCAATACCGGAGCTTTGCCGATGCCGTCGATCAACTCGAAGCGAATAAACCGAGATTCTTCAAAAACGACTACAAACTGGTTCGCTGGATGCTTGTCGGATGGGTAGACCGCTTCCTTCCCAGAAAATTGGGCTCCGCATCTGCGGAAAAAATCAAAGCTGTCCTGGCCGAAGATCCGGAGTATCACGCCTATGCACGGACTTTCAGGCGTTTCCTCCGACTTATAAAGTATCAGGCTTACACCGACGAGCAGGGCAAGAAACGAGAGCTCGGGGTTTTTTCCCGCGTTGACTTCGGTACGGTTCTACGCCTGATGGAATACCAATCGGTATCGCGAAGCCTTTTTTTCCTGCCGCATCACTCGAGCAGCCCGACGGCCTGCCGGTTGGAATTGCAGCACCGCCTTCGCCCCGAAAATCTCAGCCCACTTTTCCCGAATGCGTGGATGTCCCAACGATACGACGAAGCTGTCGAATCCATCAAAACCATCGCAATTGCCGTAGCAAACGCTGCCGCGAAGACCGGACAACCTGACGCCTCAGAAGGAGAAAGCCATGAGTAGACGCTTTCGCCGCCAGTCTTTTAATGCCGTAAAACTCTCTCTTTCTGAACTGCTTGATGAAGGCGGGTACGTCATACCGCCCTATCAGCGGCCCTACCGCTGGAGCGCAGCGCAGGTCGGACTTCTCGTGAGTGACCTTCTCGACTTTTTCGCGCAGGCCGATGCGGGTGAAACGTACTCGCTCGGCACGATCGTTTGCGACCTCAAGAACGGCACCTACGAAATTCTGGACGGACAACAGCGGCTGACGACGATCGACCTGATCCTGCAGAAAGTCGAAGAGAAGTTAAACGACAAAGCC
This sequence comes from uncultured Sutterella sp., assembly GCA_905213905.1. Taxonomy (GTDB): domain Bacteria; phylum Pseudomonadota; class Gammaproteobacteria; order Burkholderiales; family Burkholderiaceae_F; genus Sutterella. The sequence goes on from CAJMKD010000035.1 coordinate 16,378, forward strand.
GCCCGCCTCCCGAAGCGGCCGCAACTGATCGCCGCTTACCGCTATCTGCCGGGCAATGCAACGGCAAAGCGCACGGCGCTCCCGCACGCTCGGGCACAGCAAGCGGAGATAGAGCGCCTCCTCGGCGAAATCCGTCTCTCGGATCTTGCTTCCCTGCGCGACAACATCCTCTATCGCGTCGTTGTGCGCAGAGTGGTGATTCCGCTCTCGGGCAGAGTCGACAACGAAGCGCAGCGCATGTTTGAAATCATCAACGTACGCGGACAGAAACTCACCGCGCTCGACATCGTCAAATCCCGTCTTCTATCGACACTCGACAACGAGCCGCCGCAGGCACGCGCCCTCTTCGACTACTTTTGGACGCACGCCGCCGACGCTCTTCGTCGTCAGGATCCCGCTGCTTTCATTCCGAAAAAGAAGACCCTCGCCGCACTGAAGGAATCGAACGGCCGCTCACTCGCCCGAACGATCGGCGAAATTCTTGCCCCCGATTTTGACGAAACGGCTGCCGGCATGCCCGCCGAACCAGTTGAAAGCGCGGAAGACGAAGGAACCGGCGACCTGCAGCCGCCCGTCAATCTCGCGAACGCCATCGTCATCGCACACGAACTCTTTCGGCACTGGAGCCGCGCAGGTGATCCGGGCGCGCTCACCGAACAGGGCCTCCAAAACCGTTTCGACAACTTCGTTCGCGGCGACGAAGGCGATTCCAATCCGGTCGCCTGCCATACCTGGCAGCTACTCGGCATTCTCCGAGTGGTCCTTCAGACGGCCGCACAGTGGGGGCCTTATCGCAACGTTTCCGAAGAGACCGTGAGCTTTTCTGGAAGCGAGCGCATCGGCAACGCGGCACTCACCTTCATGGCTGCGAACGGCTACCAGCCTTTCGGACAGTATTGGCTTCTGCTGCTCTCGGCGGTGGCTCTCATCAATGTCGCCCCCGATCTTAAGGCGCTGCCTACCGATGATGCGAGCTTCTTGAAATTTCCTACGCCAGCGTTTAAAGCCATTGAAGCCGAAGCCTACCGCGGTCTTCTGTACCTCGGGTACCTCGCGGCAGAATCCAGCTTCACGGGCGCTTCGGCCTCAATCTTCTTTTATCTCTCCCTGCAAGAAGAAGCACGCAGAGCTGCATTTGAGGCTCTGTGCACCGAGTCCGCCGCCTGGCCGGAGAGCTGGTCGTACAACGACGGCCTTTCGCAGTGGGATCTCTACTGGGTCGACTATCTGCTTTCTCTCGATGCCGAACGAAATTTCGAGGTGCTTCGGTCGATTGCAGGGGATGAATCGGTCGAACCCTCATTGAAAGAAGCACTAGCAGCATTCGACTGGGAAAAGTTCGTCTCCAGGAAAGACAGCCTCCGAATGGTCTCCCGCTCCTCTGTCGAACATTGGCTCGCACAAGACAAGGCGGAAGGCGACGAAGCGGAGCTCTGCCGGCGGCACGGGTTCGGCAATCTTGCCCTGATCGACAGACCGTCGAACAGCAGTCTCGGCAAACAGGGGGTGACCGACAAATCGGACGAAGTCATGAAGATGCCGAATCCCGCTTGGAAGCTGTGGTGGCTTGCCGTGTTCTCAAGCCATTTCGGCTCGGGAGAATTCACGAGCAAGCTTGTTGCGCCGCTTTCGCATTTCTGGGGGCTCTATCTGCAGAAGTTCTTCAACGACGGAAGGTGCGCCTAACTTTCTGCCGCCGTCGAACGGATGGTAATAACACTCCGCTCCAGGGGACCGAGCGATCTTTCCTCGAGAGCTGCGATGTGACGAGCCCAAAGCGCGCCGGAGTATTTAAAAACCCTACGGCGCCAGGCTCTCGCGGGAGAACCGACGAGGACGCGAACAATAGCTTGAAAATCCGAGGTTGGGCCACCTCATGAAGATGGTAAATTGCGAGGATTGAAAACACGGAGAAACGAAAGCCCGCCGTCGAAATCAGGCTTTGGGACACGATGGGCTACCAGGCCTTCCCGATCCATATCGAAAAGGCTTTCTCTGTTGAGCGGAAATAACGCTTTCTTCTGATTCGGGGGACTCTGTCCGCACGGGCCGCAGAACCAGCGCTTAAAGTGCGAGTTTTGCGGCCCGCACTTTTGCGGCGATTGACAAGACCGAAGTGTTTCTGCGCGAACGCAGCCGTTCGGTGATGAGATTTCTTGAGTCCCGCCCTCGACCGTTGGGGCCGCCACCCGTCCGAATCATTCTTTTGGATCAGGTGCCAAATAGCCCAGATCTTTCAGCGCCAGATAAACGGATACGCGATCGTCCGCAGAGAGTCGTCCGTACCGTTGCCTCCCCTCGAAAGCACTGAGGCTGAACTGAGCGATTTTCGAACAACGAACAACGGACGGCTTCACGAGACCGGCTTGTTGCCAATTCTTTAAGGAAACTTCGCCTGGGAAATCGGGCCGCGGGGCGTGCGACGTAACTTTCGCACCGGCAACGAGCACTTGTCCAGTTTCCTCATTTCGATCCAATACAACTACGGGACGCTCTTTCGCGACATCCGGCTTGTCTTCGAAAAAGAACCGCAAACGCCAGACCTCGTACGGTTTTGGAAACTGGGAATCAGTCATCATCGTCCTCATCGCGCCATGACGACGGCACAATAAGCTTCCCGTCTTTGTACTTTGTACGAATGATTCGCGGATCTTCCCAATTCATTTTTGGATTCGGGATTCGAACGTCGAAGGGGAATCCGCCCTCCAAAATGAATCGCGTGACCAAAACTTTCAGCGCTGTAGCCGCCGGCATTCCGAGAGCTTCCGCCGTGCGCGTGAATTCATCTTTCATCTCTTGTGAAAGCTTCAAATTAAGACTTGCATGATCAGCCATATAACGAACCCCTACAACCATATTATTTACTCTATTGGATATCTTTTTGGTGTTAATTATACCTCTTTAGATCTCGAGTTCCCGGCCTATTGGTGACGATGTTGGGAGTCTTCGCAAGCGCAGGCCAACATCGCGAATTTACGGACGCCAATGAATCGAACTCGCCCTGAAGCTTCCCAGCAGAAGAAAAAATCAGGGCGGGACTCGTGATTTTTCCGGTACCGCGCGCACCCTTATGACGCCGCCACGCTTAAAGGAGGCCTCATATTGCTTGATGCCGCCCTCTCTTGCGCATTCGAATAGCATCCATGGACGTGATTCTCAAACCGCGTATTTTGATTTCAGTCCTTGAGTGTCTTCACGATCGAGCGGCCGACGATGAGACCGCTCGCGATCACGTCGGGCAAGTGAAACGTGATTTCACCCGCACTCGTGCCGACCGCGTAGAGACTCGGCACGGACTCGTCATCGGTAAAACAAAATTCATCACCGGCAAGGAATTCAACGATCCGGAAAAGTTCCCGTACAGCATGACGCCCGATCGCAAATTCGGCGTGATGGCGGCGTTGCCCCCTCCGCGGCTGCGTCTGCCGAGAATCCCGTCATGGAAACAAATTCAAATGCGTCCATTACGGAGCGCAGATGCATGCCGACAAGGTTGCCGGCTTGAATCTGCGTTGTCGAGCGCGCCAGGAGCGGATCAGAGCGACTTTGTCCGCACGGGCCGCAGAATCAGCACTCAGCGTGCTGAGTTTTGCAGCGAGCGTCAAACTGGAAAAACCGATTCCCAGTCGCCTTCGCTGCACGGCCTTCACTGAACGATGCCCGCCTGACGAAGAAAATCGGACACTTCGATCGGATTTTCAACCTCGAGCTTGTTATAGACGGCGGTTTTATACGCTTTTGCCGTCCAGACGGACACTTCGAGAACCGCCGCCACGTCGGCATTACGCAGTCCCTTGGCAATGACAATGGCGGCCTGCTGCTCCGCAGGCGTGAGCGCAGCCCATCTGCGCAGGCATGCCGACCGCTCTTTCTCTTCGCTCATCAACTCAAAGCTTTTCTCAACCGCCTCCGTAATTTTCTCTTCCAGCGCTTCGGGCATCGGCGGCTTTTCAAGGAAAGCAAAAGCGCCGTTCTGAATCGCATCCACGGCCATGGGAATGTCACCGTGCGCCGTCAGAAAGACGATGGGCAAACTCCGCTGCCTTCGAATCATCTCTTCCTGCACTTCGAGACCGGTCATGTCGGGCATGCGAACGTCAAGGACGACGCAGCCCGGAATCTCCGGCGAATCCTCCTCCAGAAAAGCCTTGCCCGAAGGGTAACTTTTTACACGAAATCCGATTGCCGAGAGAAACATGGAGAGTGAATCGCACACCGACTGTTCGTCGTCAACAAGGCGAACCAAAGCGTCCGTTTTTGCGTGCATGGCTACTCCTTCTTCTGTTCAGTATTCTTTGCCTCGGGAAGCACCAACACGGCCTCAAGCCCCGACGGCGTGCGGCGACGGAATTCGAGCCGTCCATGGTGGCGCTCGGCGATGTCGGCGGCAACGGCGAGACCGAAGCCGAGCCCCTGCGCCTTGGTGCTTTTTGTGTACCGACCAAGCTCGGCAAATCGTTCGTTCGAAAGCGCCGGTCCGTTGTCCCGAACGGCAAGCTCGATCATGCCGTCCTGCCGTCGGGCGCCGGAGATCTTAATGACGCCGTCCGGCCTTCCTGAAACAGCCTCGAGCGCATTTTTGACAAAAGTACTGATCACGAATTCAATTTCGAACGCATCGCCCTCCACGCAGAGATCGTCGTCAAGGCTCACGGATATCTTCTGCCGCGCGTCACCCTGCAAAAGCCCTTTGCAAACCTCGTTCACGGCCGCTGCAAGCGAGACAACGGTAAAAGGCGCCTGCACGTTCTTTGCGTAGTTGCGAAGGCGCTTGACGATGACATTCGACTGATTGGCCTGTTCGGCGATCTTCTCAACGACGGAAAGGAAGTCGTCCGAATCGATTTGCCGACTCCGTATGCGAACCTTGAGCGTAGATGCGTAGAAGAGGATGTTCGTGATTGGCTGGCGGATTTCGTGCGCAAACAGATTCGACATGTAAGAAACTATCCCCATTCGCTCGAGGTTGTCGAGCTTTTCCTTATACGCAGCCGTTTCTTTCGCAAGCGCTTCGCGCTCGTTCATGAAGGCGGTCAGTTCCTGCGTTCTTCTCGCAACAAGCCGATCCGCTCGGTAGCTGTGAAGCGCCAACCCGAGAACGATGAGCAGGATGAAGCCGATCTCAACTTTGTACCGTAGAAGCAGCGCCTTGAGCGAACGATCGTCGTAAGGCGGCAGCTGCAGCTTCTCCATCAGGTGCAACACGGGATTAAGGTCGTGAGCGGGCGACCATTCGAACGCCCATTTCTCCAAAGGCATCGCCAAAAGCGCGCTCAAAAACTGCTTGACGTCTTCGGGTTCCGCCCAAGGAAGCGACGAAAACACTTCGTCCGGATAGGCAGCCGTCGATCGCCTGCAGACGTCCTCATCCGTCGTTTTTTCGTTGAGCACGACGAACTCGCCCTCGGCGACTGCCTTTCGTTCAATCATTTTCTCGAGCAGGCACGACGGCAGAATCCCGATGTCGGCGTAGCCCTTTCGAAGCATGTCGACAACGCGCTCTCCCGTTTTCTCCGCAAAAAGCGCTCGCCCGAAAAAGCGGGAAGAGTCAAAGCCCGCATCTTCAAGTTCGCCCATGGCAATTTGCCAGTCAGAAAAACCCGATCGGCTGATGGCGGCGACGGTCGTTCCTCTGTAGGACTTGAGCGTGCGGTGCTCGGCCCCCTTTGGAACAACGAAGACGGAGGCCACGGCGTGCTGAATGTCTTTGACGTTGGCGTTGCGCTTATGCACCAGACGATGCGCGCCGAGCGACCACGCCACCTGCAGGTAGCTGCTCGCCGACGAAATCAAGAAGTCGGGGCGCTCGCGCTCGACTGCCGCCTTTAGATTTTCGTTCGAGAGCTGAACAAATTCGACCTTGTAGTTTGGTAGCTTCTCGGCGAGATACGCGAGCGTTTTCTCTTCTGCTTTCTGCGTGTCAAACGGTGTCTGCGGTTCGGTGATCCCGATTCGGACGATCTTTTGCCCGGCCGTCGCTTCAGCAGCCTGCACGCCGAAATCCGTTACGAAGGCTGCCGCTGCCGCAAGGATGATTCCCAATGCTCTGATGTTTTTTATTACCCCGAAAGGAGATTTTCTTATAAAGCACCGACTCATTTTTTGGCTATTTCTCAAATTTGGTAGGATTTAATGAATAGCTATCGAATATCGAATAACCATAGCCGTCGCCTCTTGATAGGATTGAGCAATTTTTCGCTCGTCCTCTAATCCGGAAATCGGACCGGATCAGAACGACGCTTCCGTCATTGGACGCATAAGCTCTGCCCTTCCAGACGCCCGGGTGCTTGCCGCCTCGGACCGTCATCCGAACTTCATCTCCGGTTGCGATGCCGTGAGGCCGCTTCGTGCGCATGAAATAGCACTTCGGAAAGCCGTACTTGTCGGTTCTCGTCCGCTTGTACTGCCCGCGTCCCGTGCAGAAG